>CAYZTM010000022.1:0-65326 GCA_964481425.1 uncultured Flavipsychrobacter sp. | reverse complement strand
AACTTTCCGTTACCCTTTCTTTAACCCCTCAGTCACAAACGGAGCGCAAAGGTACAGCTTTTTTCTTCCCGGCAAAATCAATTTTGAAAATATTTTTTTCTCAACTGAATTACCCTCTAAATGCTTGTAAAGAACTACCCCTTTTCGTTTTGGGAGTGCAAAGGTAACAAACCAAAACTATCTCCCAAATTTCTGCCGAAATATTATTATTCAGCATTTGAACGCAACCTTATGACAGGATTTTTTTTGGGACGGAGTGTAAAGTTACGATGGACATTTTTTCTGTCAAAGAATTATATCCCGGAAAAGCCGAAATAGTTATCCACAAAAACAGCCTTTAACCGCCTGCACGCTGTAACTGCGATGGGCAAAAAATTGTTGAACAGGAAAGAAAATTATTCTTATAACTAATTGCATTTAAGCTAATTACAGAATATCATAAGCGCTATTCCTGATTTCTTAAGTCAAAGTTTTTCTTATCTTTACATTTCCACCCTCTCTTACACTGTTTAATAACAGGCATATGGAGGCTGTGGAACACTAAACAACAACACATGCCGCAAACGGAAGGGATATTCATACTGATAGCAGAGGATGATGCGGATGACCGGTTTCTCCTGCAAGCTGCATTTGAGGAGAACGGCTTCAAGGACAAGCTGCACTTTGTAGATAACGGCGTAGAGGTATTGGAATACCTGCAATCGCTGCTTAGCCTGAATGATGAAACAGAACTACCCCACTTCATGCTGCTGGACCTGAACATGCCCAAGAAGGACGGCAGGGAGGTACTAAAAGAACTGAAACTGCACCCGGAACTCAAAAAGATACCTGTTGTGATCTTCAGCACCACCAATAATGAACAGGAAATGAGGCGCTGCTATGAACTGGGCGCTAACTCCTACATTACTAAACCCAATAGTTTCGAAAATCTTTTGAAGACTGTAGCTGCACTGCGTAGCTACTGGAATCAGCCCTCTGATATTTCTATATAATACTCATTCTCAGTTCCTTTCAATTTTCTTAGCCGTTAAGGCATCATTTTTGTACCTCGTCAGCGGGATGTATCGTTATGTGCGTGTGGGAAAAATGCTTTGGCATTTTTGAAAAAAGGTTCTTTAATTTGTCTGAATTGTATTACCTGCCACAATGTTATTATTGCATAAGGCATCACCGAAAAACGATACTAATATGGCTGATGGTAAGAAGGTTTTGATAATAGACGATGAGACCGATCTGTGTTTACTGCTCAAGGGTTATTTTATTCGCAAAGGGCATGAAGTATTTATATCCCACGATCTGAAAAGTGGCCTGGCAAAACTAAATGAAGTACAGCCCGATATTCTCTTCATAGATAACAACCTGCCTGATGGCGCCGGGTGGGACAAGGTGCCCGATATAGCTTCCGCCCACCCAAAAACCTTCATTTGCCTCGTAAGCGCCTTTCACCCCTCGATGCCCCGGATGCCGGCCGATACAAAATATACCTCCATAGAAAAACCCATCAGCCTCAGCACCCTCGACCAACAATTTGCCTCATTCTGATAATAAATGCATCAAAAAAAGCTGTGTTCACACACAGCTTTTTAATCGAATTCCTGTTGATGATCTAAGCAGCCCCTCTCCTGATGAAACCGAGCAGTAAAGAAATTATTGCCAGCACCAGCAGTATATGAATAATGCTGCCGAGGTTCCAGACGAAAGCTCCGAGGAGCCATCCGATGACTAAGAGTACTGCTATCAAATACAATATAGAACGCATAAAAAATAGTTTTGGTCGATTATACTTTTAAAAAGACTGTGCCAACATCCGGGAGCGCCGTTACAGCCATAATTCATTTATTGTGAATTGATATTTTGGGGTTAAATTTGCGCCTCGCACACGCCATCTTGGCGTACCGAATACTAAAGAACAGCGCAATACAAACAAGGCTACAATGGAAGATTTTTCGTACGTAATGGCTTCTGACCCCGCTTACATCGACTCTTTGTACAACAAATTCTTAAAAGACCCCTCTTCGATAGATCCTGAATGGAGCAAATTCTTTGAAGGTTTTGACTTTGCCGTTGGCAAGACAGGCTCGAATGGCAGTACAGATACCGGCAACTACAGCAGCGGGCAAATAGAAAAAGAACTCAGCGTGTATAAGCTGATACGTTCTTACCGCAAGAGAGGACACCTTGTAGCCACTACCAACCCCATACGCAAACGCAAGGACAGGAACGCGCAACTTGAGCTATCGCACTTTGACCTGGGCGAGGCCGATATGGATACCGAGTTCTATGCAGGCCACTCCATAGGGCTGGGCAAGGCCAAACTGCGCGACATAGTAGCCAAGCTGCAAAAGCTCTATACCGGTAATGTGGGCATAGAGTACACTTACATCAATGACAACGAAGTGTGCAAATGGGTAGGTACCCAATTTGAAGAGATCATGCAGCGCCAGTTCACCATAGAGGAACGCAAACGCATACTGCAAAAACTGAACGAAGGTGTGATCTTCGAAAAATTCCTGCACACCAAATACATCGGCCAGAAACGCTTTGGCCTGGATGGCGGCGAAAGCACCATACCTGCGCTGGACGCCATCATTAACGAAGCGGCAAATGCCGACGTGAAGGAAGTGGTGATAGGCATGGCGCACCGTGGCCGCCTGAGTGTACTGGCCAATACACTGGGCAAAACATACGAACAGATATTCTCGGAGTTCGAAGGCTATATGCCCCCGGACATGACCATGGGCAGCGGCGACGTAAAATATCACCTGGGCTTCAACTCTGACGTCACTACTCCCAATGGCAAAAAAGTGAACCTGCAACTGGCCCCCAACCCATCGCACCTGGAAGCGGTGGACCCTGTAGTGAGTGGTTTTGCAAGGGCGAAAGCAGATGTGCTTTACGAGAACGAATATGACAGGATACTGCCTATACTGATACACGGCGATGCAGCTGTGGCAGGACAAGGTGTGATATACGAACTGCTACAGATGAGCAAGCTGGCCGGCTATGAAACGGGGGGCAGCATACACTTCGTTATCAATAACCAGATAGGCTTCACAACCGATTTTGATGATGCCCGCTCTGCCGACTATTGCACCAGCGTGGCCTCAATGGTACAGGCCCCGGTACTACATGTGAACGGCGACGACCCCGAAGCTGTAGTGAAGGCCTGCATACTGGCCGTAGCTTACCGCCAGCGCTATAACCAGGACATCTTTATCGACATGGTGTGCTACCGCCGCTATGGGCACAATGAGGGCGATGAACCAAAATTTACCCAGCCGCAGCTATACTCACTTATAGACAAGCACGCCAATCCGCGGGAGGTTTATACCCAATTCCTGCTGGAAAAAGGAGAAAGTGATGCAAAGGACCTGGCGAAGCAAATGGAAAAACACTTCTGGGACAACCTGCAGATGCGCCTCGATGATGTGAAACAAAACCCCCTGCCTTATGAATACCAGAAGCCGGAAATAAAATGGCGCAAAATGCGCATGGCCAATGCCGGGGATTTTGAAAGCTCGCCCGACACTGCTGTAAAAGATAAAGAACTGAAAGAGCTCTTCACCAAACTGATGCAGTGGCCTGACGGTTTTAAGCCGCTGCGCAAAGTGGACAAACTGCTGAAGGATAAGATAAAGCTTTACGACACGGAGCAAAAAATAGACTGGGCCACCGGCGAGCTGCTGGCCTATGCCAGCCTGCTGGCCGAACAGCACGATGTGCGCCTGAGTGGCGAGGACGTAAAGCGCGGCACCTTCTCGCACCGCCACGCCGTGATATACGATGAGCAGACCAATGCCCCCTATAACAGGCTGGCGCAACTGCGTGACAAGCAGGGCGACTTCCACATATACAACTCACTGCTGAGCGAATTTGCTGTTCTTGGCTTTGAATACGGCTATGCTATGGCCAACCCCGATAACCTGGTGGTTTGGGAAGCGCAGTACGGCGACTTTGCCAATGGCGCGCAGACCATCATAGACCAATACCTGGTGAGCGCCGAGCAGAAATGGGCCATCATGAACGGACTGGTGCTGCTGCTGCCTCATGGCTATGAAGGCGGGGGACCGGAACACTCCAGCGCACGCATGGAGCGCTTCCTGCAGATGAGTGCCGAGCACAACATCATAGTAACGAATATTACCACGGCGGCCAACTTCTTCCACGCACTGCGCAGGCAGCTGGCATGGCCCTTCAGGAAGCCTATGGTTAACTTCTCGCCTAAGGCCAACCTGCGCCACGTACGCTCCTACTCTGCTGTTGAGGAATTCACCAAAGGCGGCTTCAGGGAGGTGATAGACGACCCGGCCATTAAAACGGCATCGAAGGTGAAACGCGTACTGCTTTGCAGTGGCAAGATGTACTTTGACCTTAGCGAAAAACAGCTTGCGGACAAACGCAGCGATGTAGCTATAGTGCGCCTGGAGCAGATATACCCCATGCCCCTGCAGCAGCTGCAGGCCCTGCGCGATAAGTATAAGAAGGCCGACTGGTACTGGGTACAGGAAGAGCCCCGTAACATGGGAGCACTGCCTTACATACTGCAAAACCTGCAGGAAGCATTCCCGATGAAGTACATCAGCCGCCCGGCTAGTGCCTCTACGGCCACAGGATATGCCAAAATGCACAGTAAGGAACAGGAAAAACTGGTGGAGCAGGCTTTTGCATCCTAAGGGTACGGCAATTATTCCTTTACTACCATACGGGTAAGCTTACCGACCGAACCTCTGCGTGCCACGCTCAGCAGGTACACGCCACCCGCCAGGCCCCGGAGGTCCATATGATGCCCCAGCGGACGGCGTATCAGTACCCTGCCTGCCATATCGCTCAGCTCCATTTCCCCCGCACTTATACCAGGGTAACTTATCTGCAACTCATCTCTAACAGGATTAGGGTACACTGTTAGCTGTTCACTGTTCATTGTTAGCTGTCCCGCGTTTTCCGTGTTCGTCGTCGTGTCGCTGAACCAGCATTCAAATTCTTTCTTGCTCGCCAGGGTGCCATCGCCCAGCTGCCCGTGGTTGTTGTTGCCCGTCATGCATACGGTCGTCCTCGTGTCTTTGATGATGCCGCTGTGGTCGGCCGTGCTGCCCGTGAAGATGTGCACGATAGGGGTGAAGGCCACCGCATGCGGGCTGCTCGCATTCGTATTGCTGCCTATGCCCAGCTGGCCCCAGCCATTGGCCCCCCAGCTCCATAGGCTCCCGTCCGCCTTCCAGGCTATGCTGTGCTGCCGCCCCGCATTGATCCCTTTCCAGTTGCCGCCGCTCACCTGCACAGGCCATTGCTGTTGTATCGTGTCGCCTGTGCCCAGTTCCCCTTCGCTGTTGCGGCCCCAGGCCCAGAGGGTGCCGTCGCTCTTCTTCGCAAGGCTATGGCTGTAGCCTGCGCTTATCGCCGTCCAGTTGTGTGCCGTGTCCACCTGCACGGGGCTGCTTTGGTTGCCGCCGGGGCCTATGCCCAGCTGCCCTTCCGCATTGCTGCCCCAGGCCCACAGGCTCCCGTCGCTCTTCAGACCAAGGCTGTGGTCGCCACCTGCCGATATCGCTATCCACATGTCCTCGTTGCCTACCTGCACAGGCGCGTTCGCATTGTTGTTGTTGCCTGTGCCCAGTTGCCCTTCATTGTTCCTGCCCCAGGCCCAGAGGGTACCGTCGGCTTTCAGGGCCAGGCTGTGCGCCCCGCCTGCCGCCATGGCCGTCCAGGTGCCTGTTATTTGTGTGGGGCTGTGTTGTTCGTTGTTGTTGCCTGTACCCAGTTGCCCTTCGTTATTCCTGCCCCAGGCCCACAGGCTCCCATTGCTGCGCATGCCCATGCTGTAGCCTTCGCCTGCGGCGGCTGCCACCCAGCTGCTGTCGCTGCCTATCCGGGCCATCGTATCGGCATCGGTAGTGCTGCCCGTCCCCAGCTGGCCATTGCTGTTGCTGCCCCAGCTCCACAGGCTCCCGTCGCTGTACAAAGCCAGCGTATGCTCATTGCCCGCAGCGCCACTCACCCAGTCGCGCGCAGGCGCACTCGTGGCGGTGAAGGTATCGACGTAGGCATGATTGAAGGGACTGGTGAATCCAAGACCTAATTCGCCAAAGTCATTACGCCCCACTCCCCATATCCGGCCAGAGGATTTCAGACCGAAGGTCTGGCCGGTACCAAACACATTGACCCAGTTGGTACTATTATCAATTTGCATAGGAGAGACAATATCTATACCCGTATAACCGAGCCCTAATTCTGCATCACTGTTGTGTCCCCAGCCCCATAAGGTTCCATTTGCTTTAATAGCTAAAACACCATTTGATGGGGAAATCCACGTCCAATCTCTGTTTGAACCTATTTGCACAGGATTTGTGCGTGTTGCGCTGTCGCCAAGGCCCAACTGGTACACATCATTACGACCCCAGCCCCATAAAGTACCATCGCATTGCAGGCCGATAAAGCTCTCCACCCCCTGGTTCATCTGCACCCACCTGTGGCTATTACCTATTCGCGTAGGCACACTGCGGTTCAGGGTATCGCCCAGGCCCAGTTCGTATCCTTTATTCCAGCCCCAGCCCCATAGGCTGCCATCCGCTTTCAGCGCATAGGCTGTTGCCCCGTTACCTACTACAGCCACCCAGTCATGGGCGCTGTCCACCGGCACCGGCTCATATTGTGGGCCGGTAGGGCCAAAACCTAATTGGCCAAAATTATTCAGGCCCCAGCCCCAGAGACTGCCGTTTGCCTTGATCGCAAGGCTGAATTCACCACAGGCAGCAGCTCTCAGCCAGTTATGGTCACTACCCACCTGCACCCAATCAAGATGGTTCTGCGTTGTGCCAATACCCAGCTCGCCATTATCATTCAAACCTGTAGCCCATAAGGTACCATCGGAGTGGATGGCCATCGTATGGCTGTTAACAGATACAGATATATTCAGCAAATTGCTATCGTTGCCACTTTGCAGCCAGCTATCTTGAATTTGGAAAGTACCAATCCCTAATACACCTCCGTTTCCTGTAGCATACAGCCTTCCGCCGTGCACCTCAAAACTAAATTGCGAACTACCTCCTAACCTGAAATAATCGTTACGGTACACGTTATTGCTGCTATTGCGGGTATAGCTGTACTGCGCCTGAAGGCCGCAGCAGCCCAGCAGGCAAATACCGATAGTGACAAGAAATCGCTTCATGCTGATATTTATGTGATTAATCATTTTACAGGTATATAAAGATACTTAAATGATCTTACTTTTAATACCGAACCTTATATAGTACATCCCTGCAAAAAATCCCCCATCCTGCTCCCCTCCATCTTTCAACTAATAAACCTAATTTTAATGCCTTCAAACAAACACCACACAATAATTACAATATGAACAAGAGGTTCTTCACCGCGCTCATGGCTGCCGCAGTGTGCTTTGCAGCCTGTAATAACCCGCAGAAAGAAACAAAACAGGCTGAGGCCCCTAAAGCCGATATACTGGCGGCAGATATTGACAGTACGGTAAACCCGGCTGATGATTTCTTCGACTATGCCAATGGGGGCTGGATAAAAAAGAACCCCATACCGGGCGACGAAACAAGCTGGGGCATTGCCAAGCTGGTGCAGGAGGAGCTGTATGGCCGCCTGAAGCACATCAACGAAGATGCAGAATCGAAAAACGAAAAAAGCGGTACTACGCAGCAGATAGGCGACTTCTGGTACAGCGGTATGGATACTACCTCCATAGAGCAAAAAGGACTGGAGCCGCTGGCAGAAGAGCTGAGCAAGATAAATGCCCTGCAAACGCCCAAAGATGTGATGGCCTATACGGCCCATATGCATACTTATGGTGTGGGCGTATTCTTTGGCGAGGGCGTAAGCCAGGACCTTAAGGCCAGCGATGTGAATGCCTACTACATGTCGCAGGGCGGCCTGGGCATGCCCAACCGCGACTACTACTTCAATACCGATGCGCGCACTACCAAAGTACGCCAGGCCTACCCGGGCTATGTGGCCACCATCTTCAGGCTGATGGGCGCCGACAGCAACCTGGCCAATAAAAAGGCTGCCGCGGTAATGGCGCTCGAGACCAAACTGGCCAGATCGTCGCGCAAGCTGGAAGACCTGCGCGACCCATATAAGAACTACCACAAAATGGCCATCAGTGACCTGCATAAGATGTCGGCACATATAGACTGGCCGCTTACCCTGCAGCAGATAGGCGTGCAGCATGTGGACAGTGTGATCGTGGGCCAGCCGGAATTTTACAAGACACTGGACGAAGTGATAGCCAAAGAAGATATAGCTACCCTGAGAGATTATATGGGCTTTCACCTGGTGTCTGAGTTTTCGCCCTACCTGAGCAAACCATTCGTGGATGCGCATTTCGATTTCTACAGCAAGACACTGCGCGGCGCCGAGCAGCAGCGCCCGCGCTGGAAGCGTGTGCTGGATGCTGAAGAAGGCGCCATAGGCGAGGCCGTGGGCCAGCTGTTTGCCAAAGAATACTTCAACGAAATGGCCAAGAAACGCTATGAGCTCATAGTAGAGAATGTGCGCGCCGCCTATAAGAACAGGATGGAAAAACTGGACTGGATGAGCGACAGCACCAAACAAAAGGCACTGCATAAACTGGCCGCCATCACCAAGAAGGTGGGCTACCCCGATAAATGGAAAGACTTCTCTGCGTTGAAGATAGACCGTGGGCCCTATGCGCTGAACATGATGCGTGCCAACGAATGGTGGAATAACTTTTCGCTCAACAAGCTGGGCAAACCCGTGGACCGCGAAGAATGGGACATGACCCCGCAGACCTACAATGCTTACTACAACCCGTCGAACAACGAGATCGTACTGCCCGCAGGTATCTTCACTGTGCCCGGATACAGGGACGAAGAACTGGACGACGCGCTTGTGTATGGCTATGCCGCAGCATCTACCATTGGCCACGAGATAACCCATGGCTTTGATGACGAAGGCCGCCAGTACGATGAAAAAGGCAACCTGCGCAACTGGTGGAGCAAGCAGGATGAGGAACAGTTCAACAAACGCGCCGAGGTGCTGGTAAAGCAATTCAATGCCTTCACTCCTGTTGACTCACTGCACATAAATGGTAAAGCTACCCTTGGTGAGAACCTCGCCGACCTGGGCGGCATACTCATAGGCCTCGATGCCTTTAAGATGACGGAGACCTACAAAAAAGGAGAAAAGATAGATGGCTTCACGCCCCTGCAACGCTTCTTCCTCGGCTATTCGCTGGGCTGGCTCTATTCGCAGCGCAAGGCCGAGCTGGCCACCCGCCTGCTCACCGATGTGCACTCACCGGCCAAGTACCGCGTGAACGGCCCCTTCCCGAATGTGCCTGAATTTTACCAGGCTTTCAATGTAAAACCCGGTGATAAAATGTATATAGCGGATAGCATGAGAGTTAAACTATGGTAATAAACAGCTAACAAGCAGGCATATTTATGAAGAACAGATAAAAATGTGTTTTTTAACAAGCTGAAATGCAATACAGGTAAGGGTTTCCGTAAATTCGCGGCTCATTAAAAAAATTGAACGGAAAATGAAAAAAATTGCATTTATCGGGATGATCGCATTTATCGGCGCCCTGACCTTTACATCCTGCAAAAAGAATTACACCTGCTCCTGCAATATTCATGCAGATGGCGACACTACCGGATCTATAACTATAGACCCGATAGACACAACGGTTACATTTGATCTTGGCAAAACCACAAAGAGCAAAGCTCAAAGTGCTTGCGATGCCGATCAACAATCACAAAGTGCAACCTACCACGACTTTGGCGCTACCGTAAAGTGCAACCTGTAAGAGGTTATAATAAATGTAAAAACGGGACAAGCAGCTTGTCCCGTTTTTTATTGCAAAAAAATATCGGTATTTATTCCCATTCCTGCCTTACCTGTTCAAGAGCGGTCTCATTCCCTGTAATAGTTGCCAGGCGCCCGATAACACGCTCTACCAGGGCATCGGGGCAGGATGCACCGGATGTGATCATGATCCTCAGCGAAGCGCTGTCCGGCAAATACCCCCCCGTTTCCTTTTCCCCGTGGCTGTGCAAGTCGAAGTGCCGAATCAATGTATCGGAAATAAGACAGAACTCATCACGGATGAAATAGGTAGGCAGCTTTTGCTCGCATAGTTCTACAAGGTGCGAGGTATTGGAGCTATTATAACCACCTATCACGAGGGCCAGGTCGGCATCGGCCTCCAGCATGCCCTGCACTGCGCTTTGGTTATCGTTGGTAGCATAGCAGAGTGTATCGCGTGTATCGGCAAAGCGTGAAGCTATATCGGCTGCGCTAAGCCCATAGTGCTGTATCATCACCTGCTTCAGGTGGTCGGCTATGGCCTGGGTCTCGCTGGCCAGCATAGTGGTTTGGTTCACCACACCTATATGCTCCAGGTCTTTGGCTACATCGAAACTTTCCGAGTACTGGTCTTTAAAATCGGTATAGAATTGTTCTGCAGGCAATTCCTTCTTTATATAGCGCGCAAGGTGCTGCGCCTGTTCCATATCCTTTACCACAACGGTAGGCGTATTGGCTTTACTGTGCGAGAAGGTGGCCCTTGTCTCCTCATGGCGGGGCTTGCCATGCACTATAATGGTGTAGCCATCCTTGCCTATCTTCTCCGCGCGGTTCCATACCTTTTCCACAAACGGGCAGGTGGTCTCGTAGCGGGTGGGCTCTATACCTTTGCCGCGCAGCAGTTGCTCCAGCTCAAGCGTGGTGCCAAAGGCCGGTATGATCACAATATCATCACTGTTCAGTTCGTCCCAGTCCATCAGCATTTTGCCGCCCGTATCCATGATAAAATGCACGCCCAGCGATTGCAGGTCGGCATTCACACCGGGATTGTGTATCATTTCGCTGAGCAGGTACACCCTTTTGCCGGGATTCTCTGCCACGGCACGGAAGGCAATCTCTATAGCGTTCTCCACGCCATAGCAAAAACCGAAATGACGGGCCAGTATCACCTGCAGCGAACCAAGCTGTAACACTGTGGGTGAAAAGTCTTTCTTCATTTTATCAGCAGCCTTGCGTTGCAGTTTGATGGCAGCTATCAGCGGGCTGCGATAATGTACCGGTACATCGAACGATTTCATAAATACGCCGCAAAGGTACGACGGAGCCCGCAATATCTTTTTGCCACCTCCAACTATCAGAGTTAATAAATATAAAAAATGTAACTTACAGATATTGACCACCAAATCATTAATTATGAGAATACTCTTTACCTTACTTTTTCTTTTAACAGGCATTAGCGCATTTTCACAGATCACATGGTCGGCACCTGTTGCGGTAGCTACTAACACATACAGCAACCTGCACCCGCGCATCACGCTGGATGGCAATGGAAACCCGCTTGTACTTTGGGGCAATTCTGGTGCAAAAAAGGCCTATCTCTCAAGGTGGACCGGCAGCACATTCAGCACACCGGTAACCATAAATCCGGCATCGATACCCATATTTGCAGCATCATGGGCCGGCCCTGATATAGCCTCACATGGAGACACTGTGTATGTTGTCTTCAAACATACCCCGGAAGACACTAATCATATCTACATTGTACGCTCAACTGATGGCGGCCAGAACTTCGCTGCACCCGTTCGTGTTGACAGCTTTGTACTGGACAGTGCCACGCGTTTCCCCACTGTTACCACAGATGCTATGGGCAATCCAATTGTGGCTTTCATGAAATTTGACAATAACTTCCAGAATGCGAAATGGGCAGTGACCAAGTCAACAGATATGGGCAATACCTTCAGCCCCGACCTCAGGGTAAGCAACTTTGCCGGAGGAGATGTTTGCGACTGCTGCCCGGGCCACATATTAAGCGAAGGCAACAATACCATTGTCACTTACAGGAATAACCTGTCGAATATAAGGACCATATGGTCTTCCTTCTCTACAGATAATGCAACAACTTTCAACAACACCATCGAGACCGACACGACCAACTGGCTGGTAATGGCCTGCCCATCCAGCGGGCCTGATGCCTTAGTGGTTGGTGACGACTTGTATGCCGTGTATATGAGCGGCGCAAGTGGCAGCGCAAGGGTGTACCTTAACAAGAGCGTAGTAAGTACCCAACAGGCTGTTTCCTGCATGCCCCTTACCGGGAATTTTGCCGGCCTTTCAGCACAAAACTACCCGAGGATAGCCCACGCGGCCAATGCAGCTACCATAGTGTGGAAAGAAAATGCTGATGCAACATCCCGTATATGCATGAAGTTCACCGATTCTCTCTCTTCAGGATTTTCATCAGCATATGATACGATCGCTTCCGGCTCTGTAGAGAATGCAGATGTAGTAATGAGCGAAGGTGTGGTACACGTGGTTTGGGAAGATGACAATTCGGGGAAAGTAATGTACCGAAAGGGCACTTACCCGATAGCCACCTCCGTACCAAATGTACCAGCCTATACGAACCCGGCAACAGTATTCCCTAACCCCGCGCATGGCTACTTTTCCTTTGGCAATGATGTTGGCCATATAGTTAATTGTACACTTATAGACAATAGCGGCAGGCAAATTGTGGTCAAACCGGCAATTGCAAACGGCAACCAAACCATACCACTGGCAGGCATTGCCAAAGGGTTTTATACAGTGCTGTTGGAAAACAGTTCGGGACAAACATATTCAGCCAAGCTGAAGGTAGAATAGAAGAGCTTCCGGATAAGTACCTTAACGAAGTAACACCTTTTGGGCAGCGCTATAACTGCCGCAGGAAAGAAGGAAATAATAGAACCCACGCGGCATGGCCCGGGTATCGTATAAGATCGTATGTCCGGAGACCCCTGTAAGCTCATAAGACCGGAAGTCCATTACCTGTCCCATCATATTCACCACCCTAAGCACTGTAGTACCTGAATATTTTGAAGGAAATGTGATATGCAGCTCATCATGCGCAGGGTTAGGGAAAACATCCGCAACTACGGTACTATTGACATCCTCAATACCGGTAGCGGCACACAGATCGTTCGCACCATATTCCCAGGTACTTACATGCGGCGTGAGTATTTTCAAAAAAGTATCCTGGTAGGCCCTCCTGTCGGGGCATATCATGTAGAAGGTCGGGAAGTATGATACCGCATAAGCATTTTTAAAATTACTCAGTGCTGCTCCCTGCGGAGGGTCTATTATAGTGTAAGCAGCTCCCTGCACCCAATCGCCCTGGGTATTGGTACCCGTACCATGCAGGTCTGCCGAATCGGTAGTTGCATCGGCTTCTATAAAGATCACCTTCCAGTCGCCGGCGCCCGGTAGGTCATGTAATTGATATATACTGTCGAGCGTGCCGGTATTGTGATAATTCCAGCAAGGCACACACCATGTTGCCGATATATCCAGCACTACATGTTTGCCCTGGTCAAGATAATCGTACAGGTGCTGTGTATTTCCATTGATATCGGTAAATGTAAAATCAGGTGCGATAGCCCCATCGGCCAGCTGGGCTTCCACTTTATTAAGCGGCAATAAAAGGCATAGCAATATGTACCACCCGTATCTCATATAACCTTATAAAATTAAGGTTATTTTACCAGACACCTTAGCTGTTCAGCTTACCCACCTTTACCGGCATATCCTGCTTCACCTGCATGATACCGGTGGTGATGATGGTATCGCCCTGCTGCAGGCCCTGCAGTATTTGTACTTTATCGCTGGTGCGGGTACCCGTTATCACCGTAACAAGATCTGCCTTGCCATTTTTGACCAGTGCTACTTTTTTATCTCTTGTAGTGGGTATCAGCGCCTGCGAAGGGATAAGTATGGCATCATTGCTTACATCTACCGGTATCATAACATGCGCAAATGAACCTGCTAGCAATTTACCATCGGGGTTGGGCACAATAGCACGTACACGTATGGTACGGGTTGCCGCGTTCGCAGCGGGGTCCACCGCGGCAATGGTACCGCTTGAAGTATCGAGGCTGCCCGATACGGAAAAGAGCACTTCTTTACCCTTATGTACTACATCTTTATACTGATCGGGTACATTAAAGTCCATTTTCAGCGGGTGGGTCTGTTGCAGGGTCGCTACCACATTGGAAGGTGAAATGATGGCCCCAATGCTTATATCGCGTATGCCTATCGTGCCGTCGAAGGGTGCGAGTATGGTGTACTTCCGTAACTGGGCCTCTGCATAAGCGATGTCAGCATCTATCGATTCTATTTGTGTGGTGGTGCTCTCATAATCCTGTTTGCTGATACCACCAATGCGCAACAGTTCTTCCTGTCGTTGCTTTATCTTCACCTGCAGGTCGCGCTGCGCTTTCGATTTCTGTAACTGGGCACGGATGTCCGCATCATATAGCTGTAAAAGCCTTTGTCCTTTAGAAACATGCGTACCCTCTTTAAAATAGATACCCGTGATACGGCCCGATACTTCCGGATGGATTTCCACTTCTTCATTAGCAACCAGCGAACCGCTGGCAACATATTCGTCCTTAAACGGCTGGGGCTGCACGATGAAACCTTCCGCTGTCAGTACCTTATTACCCTGCCCTTTTTTAGAAGTGTCAGCTTGTTCATTTTTGCATCCAAGGGCAAGGGTGGCGCAAAGGCCTGTAAAAAAAATATGGCGGTATAAGTTCATTATGCTCCTTTAATCAATAAATTACAAAGGCCTTTGGCAAAAAGCCACCAAATGTACTAAGATAAAGGAATGGAAACATTATGATGAACGGGCGGCCTTATAAAAAAAGGTTAATTGTTCTGTTGGCGACAATAGTAGTTGCCCTTATCCTGCAATATGCTTATTCCTCCTCCCCTGCAGCTATTGATAGTTATGCCACGCATATCTTCCGCCCTTTCCAACATTTACGCAACATATTATTTGCCCATATTCCATTCAGCATCGGCGATATCATCTATCTACTGATGGGGGTCTCATTGCTTGTGCTTATAATAAAATGGATATTCTTTATACTCAACTTCTCCAAATATAAGCACGCATTGGCCCTTTCGGCACTCAGCTTACTACAAACGATAACGGGGCTGTATATTATTTTTTTCCTGGGCTGGGGCGGCAATTATAATAGAGCTCCGCTGGCAGCATCCTGGCAATTAAAAGGTGGTGATCTTTATGAAGGGCCGCAACTGTATACTTTCGATAGCCTGCTGGTAGCCCGGCTAAATGCCTATGCACCACACTATGCACCTTATCCCTTCCTTGAAACAAGCGAACGAGCTGCCGATTACTACAGGTCTTATACCAATATTCCCAAAGCACTAAAGGCGCTAAAAATGAAGCCATCCCTGTTCGGCAACATGCTTGAATATATGGGCGTGCAGGGCTATTACAATCCTTTGACGGGCGAATCGCAACTGAACAGCGATCTACCGGCCTTCCTGCTGCCCTATGTCATTTGCCACGAACTGGCCCACCAGGCTGGCATAGCCGCCGAAGATGATGCCAACCTGATGGCCTATGCAGTTGCAACGACCGTACCCGACAGCAGCTTCAGGTATTCCGGCTATTTCAACTTATGGCTATATACCCACAGCAGGCTAAAGATGACAGACTCTGCTGCAGCCCGCAGATTGTACCAAACACTTAACCCGCTAACCATCGCCAATGTGGATACATTACGCGCCATCAATAAACGATACCGCAGCAAATTAAGCAGGTATAGCAATGACTGGTACGATACCTACCTGCGCCTGCATCATGTGAAAGATGGTATTGAAAGTTACAACGATGTAGTACAAAGCGCATGGGCCTGGGAACAAAGTATGGCAGGTAAAAAAGATTCACTGATACATATACCTTAGCCCCTGTACTCGCCCCATACACCACGCAGGGTATCTGCGATCTCGCCAAGCGTACACAGGTTCTCCACAGCATCGATAACAGCAGGCATAAGGTTCTCTGTAGTGCCGGCCTTAATGCGTATCGTTTGCAGGCAGGCTGCTACTTTATCGTTATCACGCTTTGCGCGGAGGGCCTTTAATTTTTCAGACTGTACCTGGCGTATAGAATCATCGATGCGCAACACAGGTGTTTCCCCGGTTTCCTCGGCCGCAAATTTATTGACACCTACTATTATCTTTTCACCGCTCTCGATTGCCTGGTTGTATGCATAGGCCGAGCGGGCTATCTCTTCCTGTATGAAGCCCTGCTCTATGGCCTTAACAGCCCCGCCCATCACGTCTATCTTTTCTATGAGCTTCCAGGCAGCAGCTTCTACCCGGTTAGTCAACTCCTCTACATAGAACGAGCCGGCCAGGGGGTCTACCGTATGTGTTGCACCGCTCTCATAGGCAATGATCTGCTGGCTGCGCAGGGCTATGGTAGCTGCCTCCTCGGTGGGCAGCGATAGCGCCTCGTCATAACCATTGGTATGCAGCGACTGGGTGCCACCCAGTACAGCGCTCAATGCCTGTAAGGTAACGCGTACAATATTGTTCTTAGGCTGCTGCGCGGTAAGTGTACTACCACCGGTCTGGGTATGGAAACGCAGCATCTGTGCCTTAGGCTCAGTTGCCCCCAGTGAACGGGTGATATTCGCCCACATGCGGCGTGCAGCGCGGAACTTAGCTACTTCTTCAAACAGGTCATTATGTGCATTGAAGAAGAAAGACAAACGGGGTGCAAATACATTTATGTCCAGGCCTTTCTGAATGGCCGCCTGCAGGTATGCTTTACCATTGGCGAGGGTAAAGGCCAGTTCCTGTACCGCATCAGATCCGGCCTCTCGAATATGATACCCCGATATGGAAATAGTATTCCACTTGGGCACTTCTTTACTGCAATATTCAAATATATCGGTGATCAGCCGCATAGAGGGGGCCGGCGGGTAGATATAGGTGCCGCGGGCTGCGTATTCTTTAAGGATATCGTTCTGTATAGTGCCCGATATCTTCTTTATATCCGCCCCTTGCTTTTTTGCCAGCGCTATATAAAAGGATAAAAGGATAAATGCCGTGGCATTGATGGTCATGGAGGTGGAGATGTCCTGAAGCTTAATATCTTTAAATAACAGCTCCATATCCTCGAGCGAGTCTATGGCCACACCCACCTTACCTACCTCGCCTTCGGCCATTGCATGGTCCGAATCGTAGCCGATCTGTGTGGGCAGGTCGAAGGCTACCGAGAGGCCCATCACACCCTGGCCCAGCAGGTAATGATAACGTTTGTTTGACTCTTCCGCAGTGCTGAAGCCTGCATACTGGCGCATCGTCCACAGGCGATCGCGATACATGGCTGCATGTACACCGCGTGTGAAAGGAAATTCACCCGGCTTCTCGGTCATCGGTACCGGTTCGCAGTACAATTGCTTTATCTCGATGCCCGAATCCGTGATTATCTTTTTATTATCCACTGTTCTTGTCTTTGTTATGCCTGTGCGCCGTAAGACAGCACCCTCTTCGCTTCGTCGTTGATCACCTGCAGGGCTATATCAGTAGGCAGCTCACTTTCGGTGGTCAGTACATAGTCCACTATCTTTATATGCAGTTCCTTCGCAGGGGCTTCGGGTGGTAACTGTTTCGCTATATGGCTTATCATGTTCAGTTCCTGTTCCTTTACCGTCTTCACGGTGCTCCATACTTCCTTCGATACATATATCTGTTGCGACAGGTTATGCTCAAACTCAGTACGGATGGTTATGAGCAGTGCTTGTTGCAGGTCCACCACGGTCATACCGGGGGCATATACCCTGGGTACCAGCTGGCGGGGGTGCAGGCGTTCAACCAGCAATGCAAGACGTTCATAGGCCTGCAGGCGCAGGGGAATGGTCACATTCTGTGTTTCATGAAGCAAGGCTATCTGTTTACGCTTCAGTTCGCTCACCAGGAACCGCTTTACAATAAGGTAACTGGCCAGCAATACCACCAATGCGGGTATGGTATATTTAAGTATCTCTAAAATGGTTGCCATTAACATAGTATTGAGCGACAAAATAAACGATTTCTACCGATAAATAACGGGGCTTTAGGGCATATGGCATAGTTTTTAAATGATTGATATTAAACTCAACAACATTTCTATGGAAGCCAACGAACAAGTAACCGAATTGCTTAACGACCTCGTTAAGATAAATAACGACCGGATAGAAGGGTACAAACGCGCCATTGCCGAGGCCAAAGACCTGGACATTGACCTGAAAAGCGTTTTTGATGGCATGGTGAAACAAAGCGAAGGATACAAAAACGAACTTTCCAATTGCATTCGTGAAAACGGGGGTACTACCGAAGATGAGACCACGGCATCGGGCAAAATATACCGCGCCTGGATGGACGTGAAAGCAAAATTCACCGGCAGCGACCGTAAGACCATATTGGAGTCATGCGAATTTGGTGAAGACGCTGCCCAGCGTGCTTATGATGCTTCCCTTACCGTCGACCTGCCCTTGCCCGACAATTGCAGGGCAATGATAAGCGAGCAACAGGCTGCTTTGAAAACATCGCATGATGCGATCAGGAAATTCCGCGACTCTTATAAAGATCTCTAAATACATCCACATTAATAACCATAAAACAACACAGAAAATGAATTCGATCAAAGTTCTCATTACCGTATTATCTATTAGCGCCTGCGCTGCTGCAGTTACATCGTGCAACAACTCGGGTAACAGTCCCATGACCGACTCAACGGCTACCCTGGGCGAAAAAATATCTGCAATGGCCGACAGCACCAAGGCTGCATTGACCCCCGATCCGAACAAAAGCTTCGTGCAGGATGCCTCTACCGATAATACCCGCGAACTGGCATGGCTGCAAGCAGGAGTGGACCATGGCACGAGCCGCGAGCTAAAGGCTCACGCCAAAATGATGATAGCCGACCATAAACAACTGGCCGACCAACTGGCAGGCTATGCAAGTGCCAAAGGTATAGAGTTGCCCGCCACCGATACTGCAGGCGTTGCTTCGCTGTCGGAAAAACCGGGTAAAGACTGGGATAAGGCATGGACCGATAAAATGGTATCGGCACATAAGGATGCCATAGATAAATTTGAACATGCACAAAACAGCGTAACAGACCCCGACCTGAAAGCCATTATAGACAAAACACTACCCACCCTGCGTAAACACTACGATATGGTAAAAGGCATGCAGGATAAAATGGACTAACCTACACCCCACTTCAAGCACTATAAAAACTAAGAGCCGGCCTTTACAGGTCGGCTCTTCCTAATTATACTATCGTAGAACCATTTCTACATTTCACGGGGTTATAAATATCGCGAAAGCTTAATAAAACACACAAGCATCCACAAACAATGCGTAATCAATTGAATATCATAAAAATAACAAAGATCTCGTTTTAACAGTTCGCTTTGTAAAAAGTGGCAGCATATTTTCTATAGATAAGGTAAGAAAAAACATTAGTTATGTGGACACAGGAATATAGTAAGCCCAATGATAAACCGGCATTTATGAACACCCTGACCTCATGTGTCAATAAAGTGGTGAAAGACGGATATACGGACAATTTCAAAGTAACAAAAGAAGGCTTGTACTCCTCGGTTAAGGAGAAGCACTTCAAGCCCGAAGAGGTTACCGTCATCAATTTTTACCGCTTCGAGGGCCAGTCGGACCCCGCCGATAATGCTATCATGTACGTGATAGAAACTACAGAGGGTCAGAAGGGTATATTGATAGATGCCTATGGCGCCTATTCGGATGAAAAGGTGACTGCTTTTATCAAGGCAGTGGAAGATATCAATAAGAAGGTGGACAAACAAGATAGCGGCTTCGCAGCATAGAGGCATTACTCTTCTATAGGGAAGAACAGCTTGAAGGTGGCACCAACCTGGCTATGGCCATGCGCTAATATATGGCCTTGGTGATTGGTCATAATGCGCTGGCAAATGGCCAGACCTATACCCTTCCCTTCATACTGTGACTCACGGCCATGCAGGCGCTGGAATATCCGGAATAACTTATAGCCAAACTTATTATCGAAGCCTATCCCATTGTCGGATATGGAGATACGATAAAAACGTTTGCGCGCCAGGCCCTTGTTGATCTCAGCCAGTTCTTCACCGGTCACCTCATCACTTGTTATTGAAATTTCGGGAGCAAGGTTATCCTTGGAAAATTTGATCGCATTATCGAGCAATGCTTTGAATAAGATACTCAATTGTTCCAGGCTCCCTTTTACTTTAGGCAATGGCTGGTTTTTAATTATAGCGTGCTTCTCTTCTATTTTTGCATCAAGATCATTGATCACATTACGTAGTACGATATTAAGGTCAATACTTTCCTTTTTGATATTTTCCTTTGTAAGACTGGTCAGGTTCACCAGGTCTTCTATTAGCTCCTGCATACGGCCGGCGGCTTCATTTACCCGCTCCATAGTGGCCTTACTATCGTCATCCATTTTATCCTTCTTGAGCCATACCAGCCGGTTGCTGAATACCTGTATCTTTCGGAGCGGCTCCTGCAGGTCGTGCGAGGCAGCATAGGCTATCTGCTCCAGCTCGGTATGTGAACGTCTAAGGTCGAGCAGCTTTACCTGCAGCTGCTGCTGATAGTCTATCCTTCTCCGGAATTCACGCAGCATCAAGGCAAACAGCAGGATAGTGATAAGACTGAACACCAGGAGCAGGTATTTAAGCGTGTCAGCTGTTATCTGCTGGTAAACTTTACGGCTTTCTGCACGTTCGCGCAGCAATTTGGTCTCCTGGTCGTGCATAGCCTTCAATAGCTCAGTGCATTTCATCATCACCTTCCGGCCTTCAAAATAGTAAGGTGAAGGCGCCCTGTCATGAGCAGAATCCGTATATACTATATTATCCCGTATAAAAGATATCCTGTCAGCCAGGTAACTTTTGAGCAGGATAATGTTCTTCTGCTGTTCCTTATTGTCTTTTGTCTGGAGTTTTATTTTGTCTGCTATTGGATATAGACTATCCATGTGTCTGTACAGGCCGTTCAGGTATATCGTATCGCGGGTGAGCATGTAGCCACGCTCCGTTTTATCAATATCCTTTATTTCGCCGTCGAGTTTATATAAACCATCAATTACTTTTTGAGAATGATCCACCTGGTTGGAATAGCCAATAAGCAGATCGAATTGCTGCAAGGAAAATAGTGATAACAATGCCATTATCGCGAATGATATGGAAAAGGCAATAACGATAAAGCGCATTCTTTTTTTCATCGGCAGAACCAAATTTCTACATTTTTGTAGAATATATTCCTCAGGCTACAACAGATAGGCAGCTAAAATTAACAATGTTTTTCGATACATGCAACATCTATAATCGTCGTAATTTTTTGATTTTTAATTAATTACAATCTTTTTTATAAAAAGTGACATGCAGCTTAAAGATTTGGCTTCAAGCTTGATTTACTGACGGTACACCATGCAAAAGCCATAATCTTATGATCTCACAGCAACAGACACAGAAACAGCAATTAAAAATATTGCCGCAACAGATACAGTTATTGAACCTGTATTTTCTGAACACAATGGAACTGGAACAACGTATGAAACAAGAGATGGATGACAACCCGTTTCTTGACGTTAAGGGAGAAGAGCCTACAGAAGAATTGATTGAAAAACCGTCGAAAGACACAGTGTCGGACTACGAAGACTGGGACGAACATGGATACGACGACCTCCCTGATTACAAAAATGAGTACGGCAATTATTTTGCCTCCGAACAATGCCCGGAAAGGCCCATCGTGTCGTACACTGACTTCAAAGCTGCTGCGAAAGAGCAACTAAGGCTCCTTGACGTTGCTGAAAAGGACCAGGCACTTTGCGAATACCTGATAGATATATTGAATGACAAGGGCCTCATGGACCTCTCGCTTGAAGAAGTGGCAGACGACCTGTCCTTTCACCTGAAAAGCATCGTGGACGTGGAAACCATAAAGAAAGGCCTTGCGATCGTCCAAACACTGGACCCGATAGGGCTTGGCGCCTGCAGCATAAGGGAATGCCTGCTGATTCAGCTCGACACACTTGATAAGGAACAACCCTTGATCAATAGCGCTGTGACTCTTGTAAAGGACCACTATGAAGACCTGATGCACAGGCAGTTTGAGAAGATACACCATGCCCTGAATATGAACGAAGAGCAACTGAAAGAGGTACTCAACCTGGTAGGCACGCTGAATTTTCACCCCGTGGTAGAAAATGCTACTACCATTGAGCCACGGAATACCATCATACCCGATTTCATTATCAGCCGCCAGGGCGACAAAGTATTGGTAGACTTATACTCAAGCAGGGGCGGCAATGTATTCGTAAACCAAAGCCTTTACGACCAGCTCGCAGGCCAGGTGAGTAACCGGGACAGGCAAGCGAATCAGTACATAAAAAGCAAACTCCAGTCGGCTGAATGGTTCGTGAATGCGGTAAAACAACGCGAGAATACCATGCTGCGCATCATGAAATGCATCGTGCAAATGCAGCGCGATTATTTCATGGACGGCGATATACACTTGCTGCAACCCATGGTATTGCGCAATGTGTCAGACCTGACCGGGTTGGATATCTCTACTATCTCCCGCATCACCAGCAATAAATATGCTGATACCCATTTCGGGCTGGTATATCTTAAAGACCTGTTCAGCGAAGGCATAGCCGATAAGAAAGGTGTGGTTATCAGCAATAAGGTGATACAATCGGTAATAGAGGAATCTATAGCCAAAGAGGACCGCCAGCATCCCTACACCGACCAGCAATTAGTTAACATATTATCGGCGCAAGGGTATAATATTGCACGTCGTACCGTAGCCAAGTACCGGGAACAAATGCAAATACCCATTGCACAGATACGGGCTGTGTGGGCCTAATTTTTAGTATATTAGTCAACCTTAACCAATAAAACAACAACTGAAAACAATATATGAGCAGGATACTGGTAATAGATGATGATACAGATATGTGCCTGTTACTCAACAGGTTCCTCACCAGGAATGGTTATGAAGTAACTACGGTCAATAGCGGCAAGAGCGCTATGGACTGGATGAAGAAAAACAAACCCGACCTGGCCCTCTGCGATTTTCGTCTCGATGACATGACGGGAGCAGAACTACTTGCCCGCATCAAAGAAATGCACCCCGGCACTCCCGCTATCATCATTACCGGCTACAGCGATGTGAAAGACGCCGTGGAGGTAATGAAACTGGGGGCTTTCGACTATGTGACCAAACCCCTCTTCCCTGACGAGATATTGCTGACCATAAAAAAGGCACTTGCGGAAGGTGCCGAAGATAAAGAACCGGCAAAGACAAGCCCCGATAAAAGCGCGCCAACCACGAACGCATCGAAGGGTAAACCTAAGCTGCATGGCGGTGGCAAGTACATTATAGGTGATACAGCCGAGTTCCTTAACATCATGAAACAAATAGAATTGGTAGCACCTACCAATTACAGTGTTATCATATACGGCGAAAGTGGTAGCGGCAAGGAAGTCATCGCCCAGCAGATACACCAGAAAAGCAAACGGGCAGATAAGCCGTTTGTTGCCATAGACTGCGGTGCATTATCTAAAGAACTGGCCGCCAGTGAATTGTTCGGCCACGAGAAAGGGGCCTTTACCGGCGCCCTGAACCAGAAGGTAGGCAGCATGGAGATAGCCAATGAGGGCACTATCTTCCTTGATGAGATAGCCAACCTGTCTTACGACATACAGGTATCGCTGCTGCGCGTAGTGCAAGAGCGAAAAATAAGGCGTGTGGGCAGTAACAAAGACATTGAGTTGGATGTACGCATCATAGTAGCCAGTAACGAACGGCTGTGGGATGCTGCACGCAATGGTAAGTTCCGCGAAGATCTATATCACCGCTTCAATGAATTCAGTATAGAAGTGCCCCCGTTGCGCGAAAGGCCAAAGGACATTATGCTATTTGCCAATCATTTCCTGGCCACTACCAATGAAGAATTGGGTAAGAATGTAAAAGGCTTCTCTAAAGAAGTGGAAGACATCTTCAGGAACTATGTATGGTACGGCAACCTGAGAGAGCTGAAGAATGTTGTGAAACGTGCCACCTTGCTTACGGATGGCGACTATGTAGAAATAAAATCATTGCCCTTTGAGATAACAAACTTCCACAAGCTGCAGTTTGAGGCGCCTCAATCGGGTCGCAAGCCTGGCGCTGAGCAGGAAGAGCAACAGGGTGGCGGCTATTATGAGAACAAATTAAAAAGCGCCAATCTCGATGCTGAATATGAAGTGATATTGGATGCACTGAAGCAGTCCAATTTTAACAAAAGTAAAGCCGCCAAGTTGCTTAACATCGACAGGAAGACGCTTTACAATAAGATGAAGCAATTCAAAGCCTTTAACATTGATTAATTGAGAGCGGCGTAAACCCCTAATTTCAAAATGCCCGATACAGCGTCAAACAGGAAACAGGAAGAAATATTTGCCAGTGATATACTATCCGCAGGGCCCGGGCCGGTTGCAGTGATCAGCTACGACGACCTTAGCCTGCATTATTGCAACCGGCAATTTGAGCGCACCTTCAACCAGGGAGTAACCCCGATGATAGAACAGCCGAACAGTTTTTCCAACCTCCTGGATGCCGACCTGCAAATAAGATTAAAGACCCAGTTAAAACTCGTATATGATAACAGGCAGGCCCGGAATAAATACACCATATACTCCTTACCTACAGCTGATGGTAAAATGCGATCCTATTGCCTGTTTGCCTCTCCCATACATGAATTGAAAGCACAGGAAGATACCGATTATCATATCATGCTCATACCCGACCTGTCAAAATGCCAGGTGCCTTTTATTTCCTATGATACCCGCGACCTGTTCCTCGAGCAATTTGCCGATGCCACTTTTGGTACTTTTGAATGGATCATACCCACAGACCAGACCTTTTGGTCAGAGCATATTTATGACATATACGAGATAGACAAAGCAGGTGGACCGCAGCCCGACCTGCTGATGAGATACAGCCATCCTGATGAAACACAGGATGTGAAACAGCTGATGGAAGAAACCCTGAGAACCAACAGTACCACTAATGTAAAAGTGAAGATAGCTACCGCAAAGGGCACCGCGAAGTTTGTTAATCTTATAATGGAAACGGTACCGGATGAAGAAGGCCAGCCATTTAAACTGGTAGGCAGTATCCGTGATATTACCGAGCAATGCAAAATTGAAGAAGACCTGAAAAGGAATGTAAAAGACCTTAACCGCTCGAACAAAGAGCTTGAAGAATTTGCCTATGTAGCCAGCCATGACTTGCAGGAACCATTAAGGAAAATAAGCACCTTCAGCGACAGGCTGGCAGACAAGTTCAAAGACAAACTGGAGGATGAGGCTAAAATGTACCTGGACCGGATCATTGCCTCTGCTGACAGCGCACGTGTACTTATCGACAACCTGCTCGAGTTCTCAAGGCTATCCCGCTCCACACAACCATTTACAGAGGTCAATCTCGACTTTGTCCTACGCGAGGTAAAGACCGAGCTTGAACTGGTAATAGAAGAGACCGGGACCACCATAAAGTCTGATACCCTGCCGGCCATAGAGGGTGTACACAGCCAGCTGAAGCAATTGTTTACCAACATCATTGGCAACGCCATAAAATTCAGGAAAGACGGCATCCCGGCCACCATCAATATAACAGTGGAACAGCTTGATGAGGCCGGAACCATAAATGCCCACCTGCCATTGAACAGCAATCCTTATTATAAAATACAGGTAACAGACAATGGCATTGGCTTTGAACCGGAATATGCCGAAAAGATATTCCAGATATTTCAGCGCCTGCATGCAAAATCCGAATACCCCGGTTCAGGTATCGGCCTGGCCATATGCAAAAAGATAACCGACAACCATAAAGGCAGCATATATGCCGAGAACATACCCGGCACAGGCGCACGCTTCACCATCATTTTACCGGCAAAGCAATATAAATCGTAAATTAAGCTTCATGCAGAGCAAGCCTGTAAAAATACTGATCGTAGATGATGACGAAGACGACTTCTTCATCACGAGCGATTATATAAAACACATACCCAACAATAAGTACGAGATAGACTGGTGCCCCCGCTATAAGGATGCTCTTGAGCATATGGTGCATTGCAACTACAGCCTATATCTTGTTGACTATAGGCTGGGCGCGAAGTCGGGCGTGGACCTGCTGAAGGAAGCGCAGCAACATGGCTGCGAAGACCCGATCATCCTGCTAACAGGCAAGGGCAATTACGAAGTAGATATAGAAGCCATGCAACTGGGCGCGCTCGATTACCTGGTAAAGACCGATCTATCGGTAGAAAAAATGGAACGTAGTATCCGTTATGCGCTCGACCGCACCGCTACAATGAAAGCCCTGAAAGCTAATGAACGTAAATACAGGAGCATCTTCGAAAAATCGAAGGATATAGTATTCACGACGGATATGGATCTGAACTTCAGGGATGTGAATAATGCCGTACATATGCTGGGTTACGACAAAGAAGAACTGAAACAGATGAACCTTGGCGACCTGGTAGGGCAGCAATATATCTCCCTGCTGAAGAATACGCTCCAAAACCAGAAAAGCATCAATGATTACGAACTGATATTAACATCAAAGAACGGCGAGCGCAAGACCTGCATCCTATCCGCATCGGTTGAAGAGAACCAGGCCCTGGAAAATTATGTGCAAGGCATTATACACGATATCACCAACCTGAAAAAAATGGAGAAAGCCACGCTGCAAGCCGAAAAGCTGGCAGCCACCGGCAGGCTGGTACGCACGCTGGCACATGAGGTACGCAACCCTCTGAACAATATAACCCTTTCCGTAGAGCAAATGCAGCAGGACATCAAAGATGAGAACTCCATGCTGTACATGAGCATCATCCAGCGCAATAGTAAACGTATTGGTGATCTCATCAGCGAATTGCTGAATACCTCTCGTCCATCAGAGATACAACTGCAGGAAGCCAGCCTCCAGATTGTTCTGGATAATGTGATCGCTTCTGCTATAGACCGCCTTACCCTGAAACGTATAAAACTAAAGGTAAGCTACCCCGACGACGAGGTACTCATATATGCGGACCAGGAAAAACTGGAACTGGCACTGCTGAATATCGTAACCAATGCCATCGAGGCGATGGAGGAACAGAAAGGCTTACTATCCATAATATTCCACCTCAGAGGCAATTATGCTACCGTGCAGATATCCGATAACGGCACAGGCATCAGCGAAGAGAATATATCCCGGCTTTTTGAGCCATATTACACCCAGAAACGGAATGGCATGGGCCTTGGCCTTGCCTTTACCTTGAATATTTTGCAGGCGCACAAAGCGGGTATAGATGTCAGCTCTGCCTTAGGCAAGGGAACTACATTTACCATAACCTTTCCCACCACTCAGTCATCGGAAGGCCGGGCGATCAGTCAAAACCAACAGGGGCCGATAAGTATGTAAGAACTACTTCTTTAATTGATCAATATCCAGGTAAACCCAAAACGCAGCATAAAGTTCTGAGCAGCGTAGCCGGGAGCCACTATGGTATTGGTAGTATAGAGCTGCTGCAACTGGTCGGCCATTATATAGGCACGGAACTGCTTGATGCGGAAGTTAAAGAATACCGAACCCGAGGGCGAATTGGAAACCACATACGAGTCCTGGTAATAAAAACGATTGAAGAAGGGATCGTAGCCTGCAGGCTTATAATTGGTAGTATAACGCACTTCAACCCCCGCGGCTATCTTCAGGTGCCTCTTGAACATAGCACGCTCGATACTCAACTGGTGCCTCCCCATCAGGTCGGGAATATTTACAGGGGCCGCACCTGCATTCTTTTGATAGGCCAACTCATTATCGAGGTAAAAGCTACCCAGGCGGAACACCTTCCTAAGCCATACCTGTGTTATATTGAATGCCGGGCTATACTGCGCAGGGGTATAGGGCGCACTCATGTAGATATAGTTTGCGATTAGGTAATTCCGCAGGCCTGCATATAGCTTTAGCTTCGGGCTTTCGAACGATGCGTATAATTGCGATACACTCTCTTTACTAAAGCTGGTAAATACGGAGTCGAACTGGTTGCGGTATTCGGTATAGTTGTAAGGCGCGCTGTTGAGTTGCTGCCTGAAGCCTGCCGTTATGCGACCCAGGTCATGGCCAAGGTCCTTACCTATATGCGCATGGAACAGGAAGTCGCCCGCATAAGGCCCGGTAAAATAGAATTTTGCATTAGCACCGTAAAACCATTGCCCCCAGGCGAGCGCTTCTTTTTTCAGTTCTCCTGCCAGGTAATTGCTGATGGGTGTGTTCTTATCTTTCCCCACAAGGTAGTCGGTCGTAAAACGATCGTACCGGTTCCCCACCCCTGCATCGAAACTCAGTTGGTGCTCCGGCTTACCTACAAAACCATTTAACAATAACCTGTTATCTACCCAAAACCAGTCCTGCGCTGAATAAACGGAATCGCCCCCGCTCGCGCTGAAGTATTGCTCGAAATAGCCTGTGTAGCGGAGCGAATCCGGGTACTTATCCTTATAGACATGCTTCTCTGTACTTAGCTCCAACCTGTGTGTCAGCCTGAACCGGGGTATCAGCCGGTAGCTATAGCTTGTTGAGTCTTCGTTATAGGTTGTATCTGCTTTACCAAAAGTGTAGCTGTGCTGTAACAATACCGAAAAGTCGCGCTGCACATTGGTAACTGTGGAGCGTGTAGTGCTATAAGCATCGTTCTGATAATTCACATCCAGCAGTTGCCGGTCATTGAACTGACTACTATCCAGGAGGCCGATATCTGCCAGTCCCCCATTCTCATCATGCTGTTCTTTATTGTACACGATGCCGCCATACAGCTCGTAATGCATCTTCTTGCCTGTATAGTGGGTGCCTAGCGATGCATTGTCGTGATTGTTTCGTTGTATCTTATAATAGCCCGGCGATGTAGTCTTGCGGTACTGTGCGGCGAAATTCCAATAGGGTTTGATATTCTGCGTATGCAGGATGTAGGCCATCTGTTCCAGCTTGCTGCCCAGTTGGTAGGTAAAATTGCTGTAAGGTCTTGTTGTATTATAATACTTCAGGCTATCCGGGTCGTAGCGGTACACATCATTTACATGATAGCCTAATGTAGGTCCCATTCTTTGCTCCGGGGTGAACAGCAGGTTTTGTGTGGGGCTACCCAGGTTACCCATATCCCTGTACCATGGCTGCGAAAATGGCCTGCGATGAAAAGTATGCAGGTTTGTATCGGGGCTGTAATTGATGTCGGAATTAAGGTATTTGTAACTGGTCTTCGAGGTCTCGTTATGCCATTCGTTGGTATTGGTCTTGTTGGCGCTGGTATCTACAGTGCTCTTATTGGCCCCGGTATTGACCAATTGCCCATACACGCTCCCACTGCATACCTGCAGGCATATCAACAGAAAAAAAACAGGAATAAGCGGACTGTGCCTGTAACGATGCAATTTTTATGATTTAGATACGCTCGCCCGTATATGCAGGCGGCCCTTTACGAACAAAGTTAACTAATAGCCCTGACACCCGGTTACATGCGGCCCACCATCTCAGCCACAAGTGCTGCCAGTTTAGGTGCGGCTGCATTGGCCGCGGCCAGTACCTCCTCGTGCGATATAGTATTCAGTTCTTCCCTGATACCCATATCGGTTATTACACTGGCGGCAAATACCTTCATACCTCCGTGCCGCGCTACTATCACCTCGGGTACCGTGCTCATACCTACAGCATCACCACCTATCACATGCAGCATGTGGTATTCAGACCTTGTTTCAAAAGTTGGCCCCTGGAAACCAACATATACGCCCTTGCGCAATTCAAGTCCCTGGTCTTTGGCCACATCGTAGGCAAGCGTTATCAACTGTTGGTCATAAGGCTCACTCATATCGGGGAAGCGTACGCCCAGCCTTTCGTCATTAGGCCCGCGCAATGGGTGCTCGGGGAATAAGTTGATGTGGTCATGTATCAGCATGATATCACCCACCCTGAAGTTGACATTCATACATCCTGCGGCATTTGATACAACCAGCGTTTCCACACCCAGGGCCTTCATCACACGTACCGGGAAGGTCACCTCCTGCATATTATACCCTTCATAGTAATGGAACCTACCGGCCATCATTACCACCTGCTTACCATGCATCTTGCCGAATATCAGCTTGCCTGCATGGCCTTTTACCGTCGATACCGGGAAATGGGGGATATCCTTGTACAGTATCTCAGCCTCCGTTTCTACCTTGTCCACCAGGCCACCAAGGCCGCTGCCCAGTATGATACCTATATGAGGAGTGTGTTTTATTTTCCCCTTAATGAAGGCTGCCGTTTCCTGTATATTGTCAAATAAGCTCATTATTATATTTTATGCGGGGCAAAAATACATAACAATTCAGCAAATGAACCTCTCAGGCATTTGTTCTATTTTGCATCGCGAAACATGTTCCCTCTATGGCCTGGCTTCGACTCATAAGGTGGCCCAATCTCCTGATCATTTTCTTTACCCAGCTGCTGGCATGGGCCTGCGTGGTCATCCCTTCCCGTCATTTTGAGGATATACCCTATTTGCTCGGTCCCCGTAATTTTCTTTTTCTGTCCCTGTCAACCGTATTGATAGCAGCCGCGGGTTATATCATTAACGATTATTTCGATATAAAGATAGACGCTATCAACCGCCCCGGGAAAGTAGTGCTGGAGAAACAGATACCGCGACGCAAAGCCATTATCGCCCACTCCGTCATCAATATCATTGCCCTCTTGCTGGCAGCATATGTAGCCCGGCAGGCAGGCCATTACGAATGGCTGCTGCTGCAGCTATCCTGCACTTTGCTGCTTTGGTTCTATTCTACCGATTTCAAGCGGCAGTTCATGAGCGGCAACGTGATCGTGGCCATACTTACGGCCCTGACCATCTTTGCCTTGATATTGTATGAGCCCGCCATGCATTATTACCTCAACAGGTTCTATTTTCTGTATGTAGATGGTAAAAAGTTCATCAATCCCGTATGGGTATTAGGTATATATGCCTACTTCGCCTTCACCCTGACATGGATGCGCGAGATCGTGAAAGACATGGAAGATTTTAAAGGCGACGCCGAACAGGGCTGCGTTACCATGCCCATCAAATGGGGCCTGAAACGCTCTGTACAGCTTACACAGCTATTAGGTGTTGCCGCCATTGTGCCATTGCTCGTAGCCTGCTACAAATTATGCAAAGCACAGTGGTGGTTCATGGGCCTTTACACGCTGGTGGCATTAGCTATACCCATTACCCTATGGATATTTTACCTGCAGCGCAAAGCCGTTACCGAACATTATCACCTTGCCAGCCGCTGGCTTAAGATCATTATGGTACTGGGTATCGGTTCGCTCATTATTTATTACTTTCAGTCACATGCATAAAATAATCCTTGCCTCACAATCGCCACGCCGTAAACAACTGATGGAAGCTGCGGAACTTGAATTTGAGATCGTAATTGCCGACGTAGATGAGACCAACCCTCCCGGCATGCCCGGCGAAGAGGTCCCGGAATTCCTGGCTAAGAAGAAAGCGGCGGCCATAGAAGCACAGTATCCCGATGCGCTGATCATTGCTGCCGATACGGTTGTATTGCTCGACCATCATATCCTCGGCAAACCCGTGGACGAGGCCGATGCCATACAGATGCTGCACAGGCTGGCGGGCCGCATGCACCAGGTAGTGACCGGGGTATGCATGCAGAAGGCTGATAAACAGGTCGCCTTCTCGGTAACCACCGGGGTATTTTTTCGCCCGCTAACGGATGAGCAGATAAAACATTATGTGCGTAATTATAAACCTTTCGACAAAGCAGGCTCCTATGCCATACAGGAATGGATAGGGATGATAGGCATCGAAAAGATAGACGGCGACTATTATAACGTAATGGGACTACCCATAGGGGAAGTGGTTATCCGTCTAAACGACGATTTCTGCTAATTGCATCGCCACCCTCGAACCAAGGGCCACACCCATTCCTCCCATACGAAAGGCGCCGAATACTTTATCAGAAAAAGCCTGTACTATGGGCTGCTTGCTGGCACCAAAGGCCATGATGCCCGACCAGCGCTGTGCTACCCGGTACGGCGTACCGGGCAGTATGATATGACTAAGCTTATCTTCCAGCGCGGCCTGTATCCGCTCATGCAGCAGCAGTTCCTCACTGGTCTCTCCCACTACGTCCATATTCCTGCCGCCGCCTATCAGCACTCGTCCGTCTATCTCGCGGAAGTAGTAATACCCCTTATCAAAATGAAATATACCCTTGAATTTCAGCCCTTCAACCGGCTCTGTTATCAATACCTGTCCCCTCCCCGGCGTCACATCCACACCCGGCAATAATTTCTTCGTGAAGGCATTGGTACAAACGATGAGCTTAGCTGCCTGCAATAATAATTCCTCATTGCGGAAAGGCTCTTTCACCACCAGTTCCACATATTGGCCCTGCTCTTCAAAACGTACCGCTTCCGCACCCGTCTTTATTTCTATGCCTTGCTCAATGGCCTTGTCTGCAAGCGCACGCATCATCATGCCCGTATTCAGTTCGCCCTCACAGATGTTCTGTATCAGCGCTTGGGTATAGTCTCTTGAAAAACCAAGATCCTTTATCCGTTCATTCGCAAGCCTGAAGGCATCCTGCCCGTTGACCGGGTGCAACAGTTCATTCAGGTAGGCTATTTTTTCTGTTGCTGCCATTTCCGCTTCGCCGATCAGTTCATAACTACCTCTTGCAGCATAGCCTATACGCTCATCGCCCAGTCGCTGACGCAGCAGTTGCAACCCCTGCTTACGCTGCCCAAACAGTTCTGCCACCCGCTCCTCGCTCATGTGCTCCAGGTCATCCAGCAGCTCCGTAACACTGCCCATGCAGGCAAAGCCCGCATTCCGTGTACTGGCCCCCGTCGGCAACAGGCCTCTTTCCAGTACCAGCACACTTGCCCCCTGGTAGCGTTCCTTTAGTTCAATAGCGGTACTAAGGCCCACGATCCCCGAGCCTATAATAATATGGTCGTACTTCGTAAAACTCTGTTGTTCCCAATAGCTAAGCATAGCATGAAAATACGATACTATACCGAACAGACCGCCGGGGATCGGGGAATGAGAACCGGGATATGTGGATAGAATTACACAGGCTCGGGGCTGGCAACTATATAATTACCGCTATACAGGCCTATTACCTGTCCCTGATTCGGTGGCATAGATTTAGTACATAATAAAGCAGAATGCGCAGGCAGTAATTAGTTTTAAACGGCGCACATAATGTGCCCGTGAAAAAATAAGCTACACCTGCGTATTCTGTTTCTATTATCCCTTCGTTAATTTTTGGAATGACGGCGACGCTGGCATCCCTTTTATATATAAATAGCTAATCAACAAAAAAGTGATATGCCTGTAACAATGACGCCTGCAACTAATGCAGCCCCCGAAAAAAGAGATCGTGATGATGCCGCCCGCAGGGTGTTACCGGCTACCGGTTCGCTATACGAACTGCGTACCTTTTCACAGGCTGCGGCACATGCGCAGAAACCAAAACCATCGCGCGAAAAAGTGCTTATTTTCTAATACCTTAACGGGTTCGCATATATAAATACGGGCGGAGCATGTGCTCCGCCCTATTGTCGTATAGATAATAGAACTTGGAACAGCCCTGTTAATAGAATTATATTGCAAAGTAAGGTGACCGCGGCATTGCTCTTTGGCAATGTTTGCCCCTTTGCCGCAACCAAAACTTTAATGATATGTCCCGCCGATCAGGTAAAAAGAAGAAATAACTATTAAACCCATACATCAATACCAGCAAGACATACAGGATATGCGGACAAAAAAACCGGAAATAATAAGGTCCACGGGAAACCGGAAATAACCCCAAAAAAATCCCGGCGTCTTTGCGTCTTTGCGGTTAAATCGATTAGTAAGATTTATTTTTGACCTGCGCAAAGCGAACAGCATAAAATTTTATGGAATATAACTTCAGTAAGATAGAACAGGATTGGAAGAAGTATTGGAAGGAAAATAATGTCTATACGGTCAGCAATGACAGCGACAGGCCTAAGTATTACATCCTCGATATGTTTCCCTACCCCAGCGGGGCAGGACTGCATGTGGGGCACCCGCTCGGTTATATTGCCAGCGATATATATGCACGCTACAAGCGCATGGCGGGCTACAATGTGCTGCATCCTATGGGTTATGATGCCTTTGGCCTGCCCGCAGAACAATATGCACTGGAAACAGGACAGCACCCGGCTGTAACTACCGAAAAAAATATAGCACGCTACCGCGAGCAGCTGGATAATATTGGCTTTTGCTACGACTGGAGCCGCGAAGTGCGCACCAGCGACCCGAAATACTACAAATGGACGCAATGGATATTCCTGCAGCTTTTCCATAGCTGGTACGACAGGCGGGCGCAAAAGACCCGGCCTATAGCCACCTTGATCGCCATCTTCGAAAAAGAGGGCAATGCAAATACACCCGCCCCCGGCGACGAGGAATTGAGCTTTGACGCTACGGCATGGAAAGGCTTCACAGAAAAAGAAAAACGCGATGCCCTCATGCACTACAGGGTGGCCTACCAGGGCCATGCCGAAGTATGGTGGTGCGAGGCCCTGGGTACGGTGCTGGCCAACGACGAAGTGGTGAACGGGGTATCGGAACGCGGCGGGCATCCCGTAGAGCGCAAACAAATGCGCCAATGGTTCCTGCGCATTACGGAGTATGCCGAACGCTTACTGAACAGCCTGGATACACTCGACTGGAGCGAAGCCATGAAGGAGATGCAGCGCAACTGGATAGGCAAGAGCAAAGGTGCAGAGGTCTTATTTCGCCTCACCCAAACCCTCTCCTTTGGAGAGGGTTTGGGTGAGGCGAAACACACGATCAAAGTATTCACCACAAGGCCCGATACTATTTTCGGTGTGGACTTTATGGTGCTGGCCCCTGAGCATGAACTGGTTGACGAAATAACAACACAGGAACAACAACAAGCCATTGCAGCATACAAGCAATATGTAAAAAGCCGCAGCGAACGCGAACGCATGAGCGAGGTGAAGCAGGTGACCGGTTGCTTTACAGGCGCCTATGCCATACATCCCTTTACGAAGAAAGAGATACCTGTATGGATAGCAGAGTATGTGCTGGCAGGGTATGGTACAGGCGCTATCATGGCCGTACCCAGTGGTGACGACCGCGATCATGCCTTTGCAAAACATTTCAATATACCCATCACCAACATCTTCGGCGATAAATACAATGGCGAAGAAGCCTACAGCGACAAGGGAGGCAAGATAGCGGAGCACAGCGATTTCCTTAACGGCATGGATGTACCGCAGGCCATTGAAGCAGCAATAGATGCACTGGTGAAGATAGGTGTAGGCAAAAAGAAAGTGAATTACAAGTTGCGCGATGCAGGCTTCAGCCGCCAGCGCTACTGGGGTGAGCCATTCCCCATTATATATGTGGATGATGTGCCTTATGCTACCGACGAAGAAATATTCAATAAACACCCGGAACTGCAACAACTGCCTGTAGCGCTGCCGCATGTAGATAGCTATAAACCCGGCCCTGAAGGGCAGGGCCCATTGGCAAACATAAGTGACTGGGTCAACATCCCCCTCTTCTTTGGAGAGGGCCGGGGTGAGGCGATTCGCGAGACCAACACGATGCCCGGCTATGCCGGCAGCAGCTGGTATTTTCTCCGTTACATGGACCCACATAATGACGAAACATTCGCAAGCAAAAAAGCCACCGACTACTGGCGCGAAGTGGACCTGTATATAGGCGGCACCGAACATGCCGTTGGCCATTTACTATACAGCCGCATGTGGACCAAAGCGCTGCATGATCTCGGCCATATCTCTTTTGCTGAGCCTTTTAAGAAATTGGTGAACCAGGGGATGATACAGGGAAGCACAAGGTTCGTTTACAGGAAGACCGGCACTAACACTTTCGTATCTGCAGGCTTAAAAGAAAAAGAAACTGTTGACCAAATACGTGTTGATGTAAATATTGTGGACGGTCTTGAGCTTAACATTGAAGCTTTTAAAAAATGGCGACATGAATATGCTGAGGCCGAATTTATACTTGAAGATGGTAAATACATATGCGGCACTGAAGTTGAAAAAATGAGTAAGCGCTATTACAATGTTGTTAACCCCGATGACATTGTAGCAAAATTTGGCGCAGATACATTCCGTATGTATGAGATGTTCCTCGGCCCTATAGAAATGAGCAAGCCCTGGGATACGAAAGGTATTGAAGGTGTGCACCGCTTCCTGAAGAAGATGTGGCGCATGTATTTCGATGAGCAGCAGGGCTGGATAGTTAATGATGAGGCAGCTACAGATGCCGAGTTGCGCACACTGCACAAGACCATCAAAAAAATATCAGAAGACATTGAGCGCTTCTCTTTCAATACCTGCATCAGCCAGTTCATGATATGCGTCAATGAGCTTTCATCGCTCAACTGTCATAAGCGTGCTATACTGGAACCATTAGCTGCATTGATATGCCCCTTTGCACCGCACCTGGCGGAAGAACTGTGGCACCGTTTCGGCCACGACAGCAGCGTGGTAGCTGCTGCATTCCCGGCATGGGAGGAAAAGTATGTGACAGAGAACAGCAAAAAGTATCCCGTAGCGGTAAATGGTAAGACAAGGGTGGAAATGGAGTTCCCGCTCGATACGGAACAGGCGCTTATAGAGCAGGAAGTGCTGGCTGATCCAACTATTGTCAAATGGCTGGAAGGTAAAACGCCCAAGAAAGTGATATATGTAAAGGGCAGGATGATCAATGTAGTAGTATAGCCCCCTCCGCCCCCTGAAGGGGGAACTGTTGTGCTGCCGTTAATTATTCTGCCAGGTCTCTTCCCGAAGAGACGGATGGGGTTGCATTTCTACGTAACTTTGCGGGCAAAATTTACCGTCATGGCTGCAACTTCAGGAAAAAAGACAGGGATATTTCTACTTGCATTCTTCATAGTTCTTGCAGCAGTGTTCATGGGCTTCTATTATAAGTCGACGCGAGAGCAGCCCGTAAGCCTGCCCGTGATGGGCAACCCGGGTCACAAGGTTGGCTCGTTTTCCTTCGTCAACCAGGATGGCAGGACCATTACCGATAAAGATGTGGCAGGCAAGATAAGAGTGGCCGAATATTTCTTCTGCACCTGCAAGACCATTTGCCCGAAACTGAATGAGAACCTCAACAAAGTGTACGAGGCCTACAAAGGGAACGACGATGTAATGTTCCTGTCGCACACAGTAGACCCCGAGCACGACAGCATACCTGCCCTTAAAGAATACAGCCGCCGCTTCGATGCCGATTCCAAACAATGGGAGTTCCTGACCGGGAGCAAGCAGGAGCTGTATAACATGGCGCGTTATGAATACCTCATCAGCGCGCAGGACGATACTTCGGGTGTACCCATCAGCCAGGACTTCATTCACGATAATCACTACGCCCTCGTAGATCGTGATGGGCGCATACGTGGCTTCTACGATGGCCTGAAACAGGAAGATGTGGACAAGCTCATAGCTGATATCGGTACATTACTGAAAGAGAAATAGATCAAATTTTTTCGTAGCTTCATACCAGTATCAAATAACTATACGATGTCGCTAAAGCGTATCCTGTTCATTTCACTGTTCACTGCTGTATTCACTACCGTATTTATTCATCTTGCAGGTGCAACAAACCGTCCTGCTACTGTCGCAAATATTACCTTATCGATAGCTATCCAGGCAACGGTTATGTTCTTAGGCCAATGGGGTACAGAAAAATTGACATCCCGCTATCTTAAGAGAAAACAAAACGCATAAGCCGCTTACATACTCATCGCCAGGCCCATCAGCAGCCAGCCCAGCACGATCAGGGGGGCGGGTATCCGGGTAAAATTCAGCAGGCAAAACGTGATGACCACTACCAGCAGGTTGGTCCATATGCTCAGGCAGGCGTCACAGTCTGTCGGTATCGTCTCAAAGAGTATGAAGCCCGAGGCCCAGATGATGCCCACAATAGCGGCATTGATACCCTCCAATGCACGGAATATGATAACATGCTGCTTGAGGTTTTGGTAGATAGGAAAGAAAAAGAACAGCATCAAGGTACTGGGCAGGAACACGGCTACCGAGGCCACCATGCTTCCCCCCACCTGCCAGCCGGGCCCGAAGGTACTCATGGCCATACCCCCAACATAGGAGCAAACGGAGAATACCGGTCCCGGTACGGCCTGTACCATCCCGAAGCCCGTCAGCAGTTCCGAAGAGCTCATCAGGCTGGCGCCACCCATCTGCAGGGGGTGCTGCACGAACTGGTAATACATCATGGGCAGCAATGCCTGCCCGCCCCCAAAGACGATGCTACCGAAACGGTAAAAGTTCTCGAACAGGTTGAAGATGCGCTTATGCGGCCAGTTGCCTGCACGCGCCACCTCGCTGACGATACCGGCCACCAGGAAAATGGCCACGAACAGCCAGAGGTTCACCCAGTTTATCTTTCGGGGGTTATTGTGTGTTTCAGGTATGCGTTTGTTACTGAAATTGCTGATGGTACCTGATGCTACGAGCAATACAGGGAACACCCATGGCGACTGGAAATACCAGGTAGCTAAAAGACTACCTATCATGATACCCCAGGTAGCGGTGTGGGTAACGCTCTTGCGCATCATTCGCACGGCCGCATAGGTGGCAAAGCCAACCGACATGGGCTGTATGTACAGGAACAGGTCTTGCTGTATATCCTTGGTACTGAAGTAATACACGATGAACGACATGCCCGTCATGATGAGCGTAGCGGGGAACATCCAGAGCAGGAGGGTCAGTATGGCCAGCGGCACACCGCCGCGCTTCAGGGCTATGAGGGTTACCGTCTGCGTGGAGGATGGGCCGGGCAGCATCTGGCAGAAGGCATTATATTCCAATAATTCTTCCTCCGTTACATCATGACGCTTCTGTACAAATGTCTTCACCATCATCCCCATATGGCCCTGCGGGCCGCCGAAAGCGGTAAAAGAATAGAAGAACACTGCCTTCAGGAACGGTATATGCCTCTGTAACATGAGCTGTGCCGGCGTGATGCGTAGTGAAAATACTCACAAAAAACGGGAAAATACAGCATAGTGGAATTTCAAAAGCTTGTTTGTATCTTGCAGCCGTAAAATCAAGGCTTTTTATGAACCATTTAATGCTTAGCGCGCTTTACGATACTGTTGATAAAAGTGTAGGCCCCACCCTTGCAGGTGTATTCTTTCTGCTCCTTTGCATAGAGATGATCTATGTGATGGCCAAGTACCTGGGGTCTTCCGATAAATAAAGGTTTTGTCACAAAAGGCTTCACATATTGCGGATATACGCCGCGATTATCGCATGGCCGCCCTCGACGAAACAATGGCCGGCGACGATCCGCTGATGCTGTTCACTACCTGGTTCTCAGAGGCTGAAACTGCCGAAATAGACGAAGTGAACGCCATGGTGCTCTCCACCTGCAGTGCGGACGGCCAACCCCACTCACGGATCGTACTGCTCAAAGGCCTCGATGCCAACGGTTTCGTTTTTTTCACCAATTATAATAGTGGCAAAGGCCGCGAACTGGCTGCTAATCCCAAAGCTTCGCTGGTCTTCTTCTGGAAGGAACTGGAGCGCCAGGTGCGTATAGAGGGGCTGATAGAAAAGGTAAGCGATGCAGAAAGCGACGCCTATTTCCAATCTCGACCTGTGGATAGCAGGTTGGGCGCCTGGGCCTCCGAGCAAAGCAGCCCGATCAGCAGCAGGCAGGTATTAGATGATAATTTCCTACGCTACAAAGAGGAATTTGGCGACAACATCCCCCGCCCCGAACACTGGGGTGGCTACCGCCTGGTACCTGCGCTGGTAGAGTTCTGGCAGGGCCGCAGCAACCGCATGCACGACCGTATCTGCTTCCGTCTTAAAGATATCAGCTGGGAAAAAGAACGACTCGCTCCCTAAACTGTCCCATTCTCCTCCTCTTTATCCAAAGCTTAAATGACTGAAAATCAGTCACCAATATGCATGGATCATATATTACCTTCTGCATTAACTCGTAAATAACATTAAAACAGTTCATCGTTACAAAAATCCGCCTTATCTTCGTATCCGATCGCTACCGGGAAAAAGATCTTCTCCCAGAAAAATCATCTTATGGGATGGTACCGATCTCTATTTCGCAGATAGTTTTTAGCTAAATGCTATGGGAAACAAACAAAAGTTTTGTTTTTCGCCAATTCCCAAAAAACTTATTTCAATAGAGCAGAGAGAGGTAATCAGCAGCAGCTCCTTAAAAGGATATGCACTGCGGGGAAGTATTGTGTAGTGACAAACAAAACAAAATAAACACATTACATTTGTAATGCCTTAATATGCAGCGTTTATTACAGATCATAACGATAGCTGGCGTTTGGCTCTTAGCGAGCTGTGCGGCACCTCAAAAAACCATTTATTTCGCCGAGAACACACCGAATGATCTGCAGGTGCAGGTGCAGCGCATGGAGCGCCTTAAAGAGATCACCGTACAGCCCGACGACATCCTTGCCATACATGTAACTACCATCAGCAGCCTGGCCGAAAAGACACCGGTGAGCATATTTAATGATGGCGGCACTACATTCAATATTGGTGGCTCAGCGGGAGGCGCCGCCGGGGGCGGTGGGCAGAATACAGGCTACCTGGTGGATCCGGATGGTTTTATAGATTTCCCCGTAGTTGGCAAAATAAAAGTGGCCGGCCTTAACCTGAGGCAGGTAAAAGACCTGATAGCTAAAAAGCTGCAGGACTATGTGAAAGAGCCTGTGGTAGAGGCGCGTATCATCAATTATAAGATAACCGTGCTTGGCGAGGTTAGCCACCCCGGCACCGTTATAGCACCCAACCATAAAATAAGCATCATAGACGCCATTGCCGCAGCGGGCGATATACCCATATCGGGCCGTAAGGACAATGTGCTAGTTATAAGGGAAAATGAGGGTACACGGGAATTTGCGAGGCTGAACCTGAACAGTAAGAACGTGTTCTCCAGTCCCTACTATTATTTGAAACAAAACGACATTGTATATGTAGAACCGGCACGTATACGCCGCCAGCAGTCTAACGAGTTCCTGCAGTTCTACCTGCCTACTATAACCGCCCTGCTCTCAACGGCATTGGCAGTGTATGGCATAGTACAAATATCGAATACTAAATAAAAAATAAACACGAAGCGCGAGCGCTCCATGGAAAACAATAACAACCAGCAGCAATTTTCGGAAAGGATATTAAAGCAATTTAATTCATCCTTCGACTTCAAGCGCCTGCTTGGGACCATACTAAGCAATTGGTACTGGTATGTATTGTCGCTTACCCTGACGCTCACTTTCGGATTCCTTTACCTGCGCTATACCACGCCCAAATATTCCATAAAGAGCTCGCTGCTGATACAGGAAAACCCCGAGAACGGGGCCAGCAGTGTATTGAACAAACTGGACCCCGACAAAGCAGGGGAATCATCCACCAACCTATACAACGAAATGTTCATCCTGCAATCGCAGGACCTTATTGCCACCGTGGTTGACTCTCTCGACCTGTACATACGTTACTGGGCCGTAGGCCGCATCAAAGAAACAGAGGTATACGACGATTGCCCCATAGAGATCGTATTCGATTCTGCCGGGTATAAGGGTGATAAAGACCAGTTCGAGATAAAGCAGGTAGTGGAAGGCCAGTTCGAGATGAAGCATAACAATGTGGCCGAGCGGATACTGTACGATACATGGACCAAACGGCCATTCGGTCGCTTTAAGATCGTGTACCGCAGGGGGCCACTTGTGAACAGGGGCTACCTGAATACCACATCATTCATTGTAAAGCTGGAGAATCCCTCCACGACCAATGGCCGCATACTTTCGCAGTTCAACGTATACCCCAGCGACGGACGCACCAGCCTGCTGGACCTCGCCTTTACAGATAACATACCCCAACGCGGCGTGGACTTCATGAATGTGCTCATCTACTTCTACCGGAAGAAGGAACTGGAGAACATCAACTACACTGCACAAAAAACACGTGAGTTCATCAACAGGCAAAAGACAACGATGGCCGAGGAGATCGCCTCCATGGACTCTATCGAGGCCACCATCAAGGTGAACAGCGACGTGGTAGAACCTACCGAGCAGACCAGCGCCTACCTGAGCGAACGCAATGCATCGGAACAAAAACTCAACGACCTCTACGCACAAAAACAAACACTTGCCAGCCTGAAACACAGTATACTTAACAACCAGGACCAGGTAGTGGCCGGTGTAGGTGTTACGGACCCGGTACTCTCGGAACTGGTGACCAAATACAATGCTCAGGTACAACAGCTTGAAATGCAGGAGAAGAACCTGGGGCCATCGAACCCTTACCTGCTGCAGACCAAAAGCGAACTTGCATCGCTCAGGAAGCGTATAGCCGATGCCTGTGAAAAGATATCCAGCTCACTCAACATAACTGTTGAAAATACAGCCCGCAACGCAGCCGAATATACCAGCCGCATAAGGGAAGTGCCTAATGTGGACAGGAGCATCAAGGATGTGAAACGCGGCTACAACGTGCTGCAAAGCATGTACCTGCTGCTGTACCAAAAGGGCGTGGAGAATGAAATATCGGTATATGCTGCCACCAATAAATCGAAGGTGGTGGTAGTACCTTATGCCTCGGGCACACCAATAAGCCCGGTGAAAAAGACCGTATATGCCATTGCTTTCCTCGTAGGCCTGCTGATACCATCGAGCATTATCATTGCTAAAGAGCTGCTGAATAACAAAGTGATCAACGAGAACGACATCGAATCGCTGACCACAATACCTATAGTAGGTACCATAAGCCGTGTAGAAGGGACAGAGAACCGCGAGAACACCATTGTGGTAGGGCCGCATGTGCGCACAGGTGTGGCGGAACAGTTCAGGTTGGTACGCGCCAACCTGGAGTTCATGGCCGCGGCAAATAATAACCGCATCTACATGATCACCTCGAGCACCAGCGGCGAGGGCAAGTCTTTCATATCCATCAACCTGGGCCTTACGATGACGCTGGCCAAAAAACGGGTGGTCATCATGGAGTTCGATCTGCGCAAACCGAAGATATCCGCGTACCTGGGCTTAAGTAACGAAGGGGGTATAAGCGGCTACCTGGCAGGTATGGTAGAGCTGGATGGTGTCATAAAATCATCGGGCGTGCATGAGAACCTGTACATCGCTAATTGCGGACCAATACCGCCTAACCCCGGCGAGCTGCTGGTGTTACCCACCACGCAAAAACTGCTGAACGAATTGCAGGAGATGTTCGATGTCATCATCATAGACACTGCACCAATAGGTATGGTATCTGATGCCCTCATCTTATCGCAATATGCAGGCATTACTTTATTTATAGTACGCCAGTCGTACACCATAAAAGACCAGGTGCGCATGTTCGATGTGCTGCACAAAGACGGTAAGATACGTAACCCGGCCATCCTCTTCAACGGCGTTGAATACCTGAAGAAATACGGCTACGGTTACGGTACTGGCTACGGTTATGGCTACAGCTATGGCCAGGGATATGGCAGCGGCGGCGGATACTACGATGAGCCGAATAAAAACAAGAGTAAGAGTAAAAAGAAAAAGAACTCCATAACAGGATTCTTTATGAAATAAATTGCGGCAGTGATATTGATCTGCTGCATTCACATTTGAATAACAGAGGATAGCTCCATTTATATAGAGGAAATGGATAGTTTTACATTAAAATTCTTAGTGAATTGATGAAATTCAGAGGGACAACTGCGTTATCTACGATTAACAAGCTCTATAACATCTTCAACCGAAAACAGAAAAAATCTTTCGGCTGGCTTGTTGTCCTGACCTTTCTCAGTTCTATATCCGACCTTATGGGGCTTATTTTTGTGATCCCCGTAGTCAGTCTCGTACTCTCAGACAAGTCATATAATACTATTACCAATGCCCTGCCATTCCTTGCAAGTTTGAGTAAGCAGCAATTATTACTTCTGACCGTCGGCATTTTCTTTATGCTGATCGTAGCCAAGAACCTGTTTGGCCTGTATATAAACAGGCAGCAAGTGCGCTTTGTGCAAAACCTCTACGTCAGCTCCTCTATGAACGTACTGGATAAAGTTTACAACCGCTCCCTGCTCGACCTGCTGAAGGATACTTCCAATGAACTGGTGAACAAACTTACCGGGCTACAGGTAAGCCTCTGCAGCAATGCCACTATATCCACCATCATACTCATCAACGAATCAATAGTTTTTACACTTACCGCTATCATTGTCTGCATCTGGAACTGGCAGCTATTTGTTTTATTGGTAGGTGTGCTGCTACCTACGATGGGCTACTTCTACTCCCGGGTGAAGGAAATGATCAAAACAGCAGGCACCGAAAAGAACAATAATGCTATAAAGCTGTATGCCAGCGCACAGGAAATGATATTCGGCTATACCGATATCAAGATAGCCGGCACCGAAAGGACATTCAAAAACCGCTTTAAAGACCTGGCCCGCAAGTACAGTATATACCAGGGGCGCATGGACTTCATGCTGTTCATCCCCACCCGCATCATAGAGATGGCCACCTTCCTGGGCATTATACTGATACTGCTGTATGGCGTATATGTATTGAAAGACACAGAGAAGATCATCAGCACGATAAGCCTTTTCGCCGTCATAGCCTACCGCTGCATTCCATCCGTCAACAGGTTCGTCATTGCCATTAACAACCTCAACTCTACCGAATTCATCTTCCAGGACCCGGACTTCATGAACGAAGAAAAGACGAGAAGAAATGACCCCCCCCGGCCTGAATTATCATTCAACGACAAGATCGTTTTTGATGAAGTATCTTATCGCTACCCGGATGCAGCCAAATATGTGGTAGAACACTGCAACCTGGAGATCAAGAAAGGAGATAAGATTGGTATTGTAGGTAAATCAGGAGCAGGCAAATCGACACTCATCAATAATATATTGGGATTCCTGCAACCCACTGATGGCAAGATACTCATAGATGGAACCGAACTTAGCAGGGCTAATGTTACAGACTGGTGGCGCATTACCGGCTATGTAAGGCAGGAAGTGTTCATTATGAACGCTACCCTGCTGGAGAACATCGCCATTGGCGAACGGGATACAAAGATAAATATGGAACAGGCAAGGAAAGCAGTGAAGCTTGCCAGCCTGGAGAGCCTCGTAAACGAACTGCCGGATGGCCTCAATACAATGCTTAACGAAAGGGGCAATAACCTGTCGGGCGGGCAGAAACAACGCATAGCCATAGCGAGGGCCATCTATAAGGGTGCGGAAGTATTGATATTTGACGAGGCTACCTCGGCCCTTGACTCCAAAACGGAAGAAGAAATAACCAATGCCATACAACAGCTGGGCCACGAACAACTTACCATCGTGATCATAGCACACAGATATACCTCATTGAAATATTGCGACAAGATATACGAGCTTGATAAAGGACAGATAAGCGCCTGCATGAGCTACGATGAGCTTGTGGCACACACTAATCAATAAAATGCTATAGTTGTGACCAACCCTGTGCAACATAACATGAAAGTCAGCATAATGATGTGCGCCTACAACACCTCGGCATACATCAGGGAAGCTATTGAAAGCATCCGGGCACAGACCTATACCAACTGGGAACTGATCATAGGCGATGACTGCTCTAGCGACGATACCGTGGCTATCGTCAAAAGCTACATGGGCGACAACCGTATCAAACTGGTGGCCCATAAGTCGAACATGGGCTATATCCGGAATAAGAACAGCATCTTTGCTGTCGCTACCGGCGACCTGCTTACCCAACTGGATGCGGATGATACCTGCCCAGCCGACAGAATAGAACGCCAAGTAAAAATATTTGAGACCTACCCGGAAATAAAGGTTTGTGCTACCAATTATCAAACGATCGATATACAGGGCAACCCGATAGAAACCGTAGTATATGAACACGATTTCGTTATCAAAGAGTTGATGCGCCCCTACCCCTTCTGGTACCCGGGTATGATGTTCCACAAAGATATAATTGCGGAATTTGGCCTGTTCTCAGAATATTTTGACAGCATCTATGGGGACGATAACTATTATGCATACCGTGTGAACAGCAAATACCCTATCTATTTCATAAAAGACCCCTTATACTATTACCGGATACACCCTGCCTCGATGACCAATGTGCACGACAAGCCCAGGAAACTAATAGCTGACGACATACTGAAAGAGTTATTCACCCAGAGAAAAAATACCGGTACCGACTGGCTGGAGGAAGGCCATATAGACAAAATGAAAGCCTATGAGGATATGCTATTTCATAACGGCAGGCTCATGGCAGAAAAATACCGAATCTGGGCCGCGAAGGCTATAGATAATAACAATTGGCCGCAGGCAAGGTATTTTTTGAAAAAATCGATGGGGTTAAGCCTGGTCAATACCAGGACTTACGTGACCCTGTCTTATTACTTAAGGAACAGGTTTTTAAAATAGAACGACGAATAAAGACGACAGGAGATAAATGGTAATCATACTGGCAATAGAAGTGATAGCGCCCGGGGGGGCTGAAACTTTTGTACTAAGGCTGGCTAAAGCGCTGGAAGACAAAGGCAACAGGGTGATCGTGTATGCTTTTGACAAAAACAAGTTTCACGAGGCCTTGCACAGAACACTTGCGCCCAATGTACAGATCATATGGCCTTATATGCGCCTGCCCTGGCTGGCCCGGAAATTAGACGGGCTTTTCTTCCGGCTTAAAGTACGCCGTAATATACAGGTCAAGTACATCAAGGGGGCACTGAAGCGCCTCATACAGGTAACGCAACCCGACGTGATACATAGCAACCTGCTGAAAGTGGACAGGGTTTGCCTGCAAGCGGGCAAGGTTACCAATGTGCCTGTAGTTACTACCATACATGGCGATTACCTGCAGTTTTATGATAAAACAAAAAAAGGTGAGCCTATTCCTTTGCTCGATTACGAAGCAAAAGCAAAATGGAATCTCGGGCAGCTGAAAAAGATAGCCTGCATATCGGATAAACAGATCGACTTCTTTAAAAAGAATTTCCCTGCCGAAACTGAGGGAAAGATCAACAAGATATATAACGGTTACCCTGCAAAGGCACCCGTCGACAAGGGATTAAGAGCAAAACTGGGCATACCGGCTGATGCATTTGTATTTGGCATGATGTCGCGCGGCATACCTGAAAAAGGCTGGAGCACCAGCATAGAAGCTTTTAAAAAGCTGGGGAATAAAAATGCGCACCTCGTACTGGTGGGCGCAAGTGACTACCTGGACAAGCTGAAGCAGGAAAACGCAAGGGACCGGAACATCCATTTTACCGGGCATAGCGACGAGCCGATAGAATGGGTCAACATATTTGATGTAGGCCTGCTGCCCAGCGTATATGCCTCGGAAAGCCTGCCAACCGCAGTGATCGAATACCTCTGTTGCAGCAAACCTGTAATAGCGTCTGATGCGGGTGAGATACAGAACATGCTGCAGCAAGACGGCAAACAGGCAGGCATAGTGATACCGATACAGGACAATAAAGTGAATAGCGATCAGCTATCGGCAGCCATGCAACGGTATATGGAGGATAAAGAATTGTATGCAAGTCATAGCGCGCATGCCGCCCTGTGTTTTAAACAGTTTGACATGGATGTATGTGCGGATAAATACCTGGACCTATATGTAAAAGCCATAGCAGGAATAAAAAACTAAGTGCCCATGAAAGTGTATGTGATCAATATGGAACGCAGCAGAAGCAGGAGGGTTGCCATACAAAGGCAACTTAACCGGCTGAAGCTTGACCACGAGATAATATCAGCCGTGGACGGGCGCAGCATGAGCGATGCCGAACTGGACAATATTGTTTCAGAGCCCGGAGAGTTCACCAAATCGCAGGCGGGTTGTATGTTATCACATTGCAGAGTTTATGAGGCCATGCAAGGTAGCAATGACGAGTACGCGCTTGTGCTGGAAGACGATGTATTGATCATCGATAATAAACTCAAGGAAATATTAACTAAGCTTCAGCCTTTACTGAACAACAAACATATTACACTGCTCACCTATTATTGGTGCCGGGAAAATTCGCTGATACTGAACAGGATGCAACCGGAACGCAAAGTGCAGGGTGCGCAGGGCGATTATTCGCTTTGCGAACCATCTGAGATACATGGCATAGGCCGGGCGGCAGCCTATATCTTGTCGAAAAACACCGCTAAACATATACTGGATTATCACCGGCCTAAGCTGGTATGCCAGGCCGACTCCTGGATAGTGTACCACAAAAACGGGATCATAGATGGTGTGGACTGCCTGTACCCGATGCCCATAAGCGAGAACCCACAGTTTGGCTCCGAGATCGGCTACACCCGAAATAAAGCGGAAGCTTTCGCTAAAAAACTGGTGGAAAAAGCTGTGAACATGAACCTGCCCGTGATCAGCACTATGATAAAAAAGAAAAGGATAAATTTCGCACAGACATATAAAAACATACAGCTAAGCGAACAACATTCTTAACTTGTAAGCTGCAAAAATATGCGTTTTGCTATAAGGGACGACGATACTAATTTCTTCACCACTCCGGAACAACTGGAGGCCTGCTATCATAATATATGGGGGGAACACCCGGTAACGCTGTGCCTTATATCGAAGGTAAAAGGCGACTGGGAAAAATGGGTGCACCAGATATATAAAGACAAACAGGACACCGACTGGGAGGCTTGGACCAAGGACGACACCATCCATCCAATAGAGAAAAACACAGAACTGGTTAGCTTCCTGCGCGAGAAAATAAAAGAAGGAAAAGTGGATCTTGGCTTTCATGCCATATACCACAGGAACGAGGACGAACAGCTACCCGGCGAAATGGGCAACAACTATGTGCGCGGCGCGGAATTCTATACCGACCGTGACCTTACGGAAGAGATAAAAGCAGAAGTGCGATACCTAAGCAATATATTTCAATACCCCATCACCGTATTCACACCACCCCAAAACCTGCTCTCCATGAAGGGGTACAAAGCTGTACTGGATGCGGGGCTGAACATATGCGGTGGTGGCCTCAGCTTCCTGAAAAAAGAGAAGAACCTAAAAGGTATCGTAAACATGGGCAAACAGCTCGGCTTCAAGATCATGCACCGGGAGAGCGATTATCCTTACGTAGTGCAATACGCCCATCATGCAGAAGCCCCATACCATTACCCGCTGCAACCCGGCACCCTGCTGCGCACGCTCACTGATGCTTTTGATATGGTGCACCGCTACGATGGCGACTTCATACTCTCCACACATTATGTAGAGTTCGATTACCCGATGGTGTATGATGAGACACGGACCATGAAGAATGTGCTAACAGACTTCCTGGACTATGTATCGGGCTTTGATGTAGAATATGTGACCTTATCACAAATGCTAAAAAAATAATGCAGACGGCCACAGAGCAAACATATAAGGTCAACTTTAAGATCATCGACTGGATGCGCGGCCTGGCTGCTTTATATGTCGTGTTCAATCATTCGCGCGGCTTTCTATTCACCAGTGCCAACGATTACGCGGCCAGGGTGGCGCCGAAGTCGCAATGGCATTGGTGGGAGCGGCTCGATTTCATCGCCATGCAACATGCCAACCTGAGCGTTGAGTTCGTTACACTTTTTTTCCTGCTTTCGGGCTTTTCTATAGCACACAGCCTATCGGGTGAGCATAAAGTATCTGCATTTTATAGTCGCAGGCTCGTACGCCTGTACCCGCCATATCTTATGGGCATTGTATGGGCATTCATCGTTTTTATCATCATACGCGCATTCGCCTCAGACGTCTTTCTTAAGACCATCGAGGGGCACCTGCCACTGGACTATGCCTATAAAAAATTCGGCTCTGCGAAAACCATCATTTTTAACCTGCTCTACATGCCTATAGGCAATTACCTGACCCCCCAATACTGGTCGTTGCCCTACGAAGTGATCTTTTACCTGATGATACCCTGGGCGGCCAGGCGATTCAAATTATACAGTTTTGTTACGGTGGCCATATTCATATATGGTTGCTTCCGCTTTGGCCCCCTGGTGCTTGACACTGACGATGCCCTAACCGTTCATCTTTTCAATCACGAGATACTCACCTTCTACCTGCCGCAGTATTTTATCGATTTCAACCTGTTCTTCCTGATAGGCTTCCTGTTCTACAAATACAAGGACAAGATCATGCACAGGTTCAGGCTGAACAAATGGATCTCCATAGCAATTCTATTCGTCCTCTTTGAGCTCATGGTCATCATAAAGGCCTATAAATTCCATAACGACCCTAATAAGATCACCGATATGATGATGGTCTTATTTACCTTCATACTGATATTCGGTTCACTTAAATACCAGATACGGATAAAATGGCTGGAATGGATCGGCGGCTTCAGTTATACATTATATGTAACACATGTCGCATCTATATTTCTTGTTAAGCTTGTCGCTTATAAATTAGGCTTCCATTTCTACAACATTTATAATCTTTACAGTTGGTATTTCGGTATTATCGTTGCGGTATGTTGCGCCTTCCTGCTCTATCATGTAGCAGAATACCCATCGGTGAAGTATCTTAAAAAAATGAGGGCTAAAAAAAGAGAGGAGACAGGCAGCTATCTTGTGGCACCGATATTGGCCGAAGATAAGGAGCCCCTTATACAAAAATAGAGGATCGATTAAATGGCTACGGCTGAAACAAGTTCAACTTCAAAGATAGACTTCCGCACCATCAACTGGATGCGCGGTGTTGCAGCCTTCTATGTATTGCTGCAGCATGCACGTGGCTATTTGTTTGCCGACAACGCACGCTATGAAAAATATATTGCACCAAAGGTGAACTGGAACTGGCGGCAATGGCTCAACACGGTCATTGTGCAGAACACCAACCTGGGTAAAGAATTTGTTATCGTGTTCTTTGTGCTTTCCGGCTTCTGCATCATGCATAGCGTCAGCAAGGAGCCCGGCGGCAGTAAAGGCTTCTTTCTCAGGCGACTGGTAAGGCTGTATCCTACCTACATCTTAGGTATTATCTGGGCTATAGCCGTATTCCTCATACTCCAGGCAGCAGTCCCGGCCGTATTCAACAACCAGACAGAAGGCTACCCCCCATTAAAAGAGGCCTTTGATGCTTTTGTGAATATCAGGACACTGCTGCTCAACCTCGTATATGTTATCAAGGACAATTTTTTTACACCTCAGTATTGGTCGCTGCCCCTCGAGGTGATCTTTTATCTCGCAATACCCTTCTTTGCACGCCGTTTTCGCACTTATACCATTTTTTCCATACTGGCCTTCGTGGCAAGCTGCATCTGGACGGGTATAGACTATCTGGATGAGAACCGTTTTGATGGTGTCCTTGTTATTGTGCGGTATATCTTTGATTACAACATCTATTTCTTTCTTGGCTGTGTCATTTACAAGTACCGGGACTTTTTTCTTGGCATCTTCAAAATGGACCGTACGCGCAGCGTTGTGTCGCTGATGCTGATATTCCTGTTATCGGTGTTTGTAAAATCTTACTTGTTCGAACAAAACACGAATAAGATAACAGGCCTGCTGATGGTGCTCTTTACTTACATCATGCTGATAGCCGGCCTGAAACACCATGTACGCATCAAACCCGTAGAGTGGCTGGGCAGCTTTAGCTATACGCTGTATGTAACACATATTGCCAGCCTGTTCCTCATCAAGATATTTGTGTATAAGGCTGGTCATCATTTTTACGATATTTTCCTGGTATATGTATGGTATATTGGTGTGGCATTTGCCATTATAGTAGCCTGGCTACTGTACTTTATTGCGGAGTATCCCAGCAAACGATATTTAAAACAACTCAGGAACAGGACCGTGTACCAACAATAATATGGGCAACAAAAAAAGTATTCTTGTAGTTTCTTTCCAGTCGCTGACGGAGCGGAGCGGCGCCGGTATGGCCCGACTGGGTTATTACCTGTCGAACGAGTTGCACAAGCGCGGGCTGCTTAAAGATTTTATTGTTTATTCGAAAGGCAAGTTCACTACCCCGTTCCCATCAATGGCAGTATCGCCTTTATCGCGCTATTTCCTGTTCGTGCTTAATAAGTTCAATAAATTCTTCCCGCTAAAACCCCACAAATTCCGGTTCCTGCAGGAGCGCCTGTTCGATTGGTTCTGTTCCAAAAGGCTGCCCGACGATGTGGACATATTATTCGTTACACAACCCTACCTGTTGCGCACATTCAAAAAGGCAAAGCAGCTGGGTATGAAGATCATCTTTATCCCTGCGAACCCAGAGGAGAATTACATCAATGCCCTGGTAAGCGAGGAGAAAAAAAGACTGGGCATAGAAGAAGATGATGCCTATACTTATAAAAAAAGGATTGGCTACTATAACAAAGCCATTCAATATGTAGATACCGTTATAGGCTCTTACCCGACGGTATATGAATCTTATTCACGCTCGGCATATAAGGGCGAGGTAGTAAAACTGATCGGCCACCTGAAGCCTGATTTCAAACCGGTACCGCCCATTGACAGGCCTATAGACACAAAGATGAGGGTGGGCTACCTGGCGCATACCGTAGTGCTCAAAGGCCTGCAATACCTGCTGGACGCATGGGAAATGTTGATGAAGGAAACCAATAACGATCCTGACCTGGAGCTATATGTGGCAGGGGGCATCGACGAATCGATGCATGAATATGTGGTACACAATTACCTGAACATAAAGAACGTGAAGTTTGTAGGCCGCATAGGCAACGTACCCGAGTTCATGAAAGACAAAGACCTCTTTATAGTACCCAGCCTGGTGGATGGTGGCCCATATACGGCATTGGAGGCTGCGCACTACTGCCTGCCCGTCATCATTACTGAAAATTGCGGTTCGGGTGAGCTTTTAGGTCGCGATGAAAGTGGCTGCCATATCATACCGGTGAAGGATGCGGTGAGCATCAGGAACGAGATACTCTGGGCATACCACCACCGGGCAGAAGCCAAACAACTGGGTATGCATGCAAAGCATAACCTCGATAATTATAAAATGGAAGCGTTCATTTCGGAGCTTGGGGACTACTTGGAAAATAGCTAACGTATGAAAAGAGTATTGCTGATAGGTTCGGAACTGGGCAAGGGGGGAGCGGAACGCTCCATCTCGCTGCTGAGCTATTACCTGCAGCAAAAAGGTTATGACGTCACTTTGTGTATCCTCTCGGGCACCGACAGGGAAAAGTTCTACAAGACCTGCGATAAAGTAGTTTTCATAGACCCGCCGGCACACCGCAACATACTGGGCAAGATAGCCGCATGGCGTTATCGGCTGGCCGCAGTAAAAAAGCTGAAACGTGGGTCAGGAATAGATGTCAGCATCAGTTTCTTAGAGGGCCCCGATTATGTGAACGCAATGACCAAAGGCAATGAAAAAGTAGTATTGAGTATCCGCGGCTCCAAGATACATGACAAGGTCATATCCGGCAGCAAAGGTCAGCTGCGAAAGAAAGTGCTCATCCCCATGTTATACAAGCGGGCCGAAGAGATCGTATGTGTTACTGATGCACTTGCAAAGGAGATGCAGCAATATTTCGGGATCGCAAAGGACAAACTACGCACCATCTACAATTTCTACGAAAAGGAACAGGTCATCAGCAGCAGTAATGAATCGCTGAGCGCTGATGAAGCTAAAATATTTTCCCTGCCTGTCATCATCACATCGGGCAGACTGCATGTAGCCAAAGAGCACGATAAGCTGGTAAGGATATTAAAAGAACTGAAACTCCATAGCCCTGCACGGCTAATGATACTGGGTGATGGGGAACTGAAAGAGCGCCTCATCTCGCTGACAGGACAACTGGGCATGAAAGCCTGCGACTGGAAGGGACAGTATGAAGATGCCGACGTGTACCTGATGGGTTTCCGGTCCAATGCTTTTAAATATTACCGGCACAGCAGGTTGTTCGCGCTGGCCTCCTCATGGGAAGGGTTTCCCAATGTGCTGGCCGAAGCGCTGATATGCCATATACCGGTACTTAGCACCGACTGCTACACAGGCCCACGCGAAATATTGAATGTACCCGGCCTGGGCGACAAGCCCGTAGATAGCCCGGTACGTACCGGAGTTGGTTCGCTCATGCCCATGCTCGATACCCTCGATGCGGCAAAAACCAACATATGGGCAAACGAACTGGCCTATTGGCTCAATGCCCCGATACCCGAAGCAAAGGAATTTGAAGAATTGCTGCAGCGTTTTACCTTAGATGCTATGCTGCAGCAGTGGGCAGAGGTGATCGAAAACTGATATTGTGAACATACTCATCATAGATAACTCCATAGCATTTACAGGCGCCTTCAAATGTGCCCTCAATGAAGCTATGCTCTTATCGCATGAACATCGTTTTATTTTCGTCCTGCCGGAGAACAGCGCGGTAAAGCCAATGCTGGAGGAGAAAGGTATCACAACCTATACCCTGCCCATGCTGGAGATCCGCAAATCCATTCCGGTACTGGTGAAATACTTCCCTGCGCTTTATGCCAATGCCCGCCGCTTGAAGAAGATCGTGCAAAAAGAAAGTATAGACATGGTACAGGTAAACGACTTCTACAACCAACTGGGTGTAATGCTGAAGCGCAAGGGCTTCAAGGGGAAGCTGTTCACTTACGTGCGTTTCCTGCCATCGGTCATGCCGGGTGTCCTCAGGAATATGTGGCTCAATGCAGCGGCAAAGTACGCAGATAAGATAATTGCCGTATCCGACGCTGTGCTGGGGCAATTGCCTGCCTCGCCCAAGGCCCTGCGTATTTACGACCCGGTACAGCTGACCGAGACAAGGCCCGCAAAAGAGAACAGCGAACAAAAAGACACCGTTGATATCCTATACCTGTCCAACTACATCAGGGGCAAAGGCCAAGACCATGCACTCGAAGCCTTCGCAATAGCGTACAACCAAAACAATTCCCTTCGCCTTAAATTTACGGGTGGAGATATGGGCCTTGAAAAGAACCGACAGTTCAGGCAGGAACTTGAAGACAAGGCACGGCAACAAAAGCTGCCCGTTACTTTTGCACCCTTCAACCCCGATGTTGAGGCTGAGATCAAGGCCGCCGACATAGTGCTCAACTGCTCCGAGGCTGAATCGTTCTCCATGACCTGCCTCGAGGCTGCCTACTACGGTACGGCACTCATAGCCACCCGCTGTGGCGGGCCTGAGGAGATCGTTACACATGAAGATACAGGCCTGCTGGTACCCGTGGGGGACATACATGCCATTGCCGATGCGCTACTGACCCTTGCCAATAACCCCGGCGAACGGCAAAAACTGGCCGAAGCGGGCAGATCTTACGTGCGCACTAAATTTGCACCTGCTAATTTTATGCGCCAGTTCGGTACCATAATAAATGAATAGAATGCCTGCAGCTACCAAAATATTGTTCCTGGTACCGTACCCCTTGCGGCGAGCCCCCTCACAGCGGTTCAGGGTAGAGCTTTATGAGCCTTACCTGCAGCAGGCCGGCATCCCTTATACCATAACCCCCTTCATGGACGAGCATACCTGGCAGGTGCTTTACCACAAAGGCTCTGCTGTGCAAAAAGCCCTGGGCATCCTTAAAGGTTACCTGAAACGGCTGAAGACATTACTCTGGGACATACATGCTTACTCTCATGTTTTTGTACATCGTGAGGCTGCCCCGTTGGGCCCGCCGGTCTTCGAATGGATAGCTGCAAAGCTTTGGCGCAAAAAACTCATCTACGACTTCGACGATGCCATATGGATACCCAATACCGGCAGCGAGAATAAACTTGCCGCATGGCTCAAAGCCTTCTGGAAAGTAAAACGCATCTGCCGCATGGCCACCACCATAACGCCGGGCAACCAATACCTCTGCAATTATGCAGCGCAATACAACGACAATGTAATGCTGCTACCTACCTGCGTAGATATGGAGCGCGGACACAACAAAATAAAAGAACACAGCGAGCATAAAGTCGTGGTAGGCTGGACAGGCAGCCACTCCACCCTTCCCTACCTCGATGCCATTATCCCCGTATTGCAGGAACTGCAACAGGAAATGGATATCAGCTTCCTGGTCATTGCCAACCGCAAACCGGAATTGCCCCTTACAGACTGGGACTTCATACCCTGGAGGGAGCAAAGCGAGCTGGACGACCTGCTGAAAATGGATATAGGCGTCATGCCCCTGCAAAACGATGCCTGGAGCGAGGGTAAATGTGGCTTCAAGCTCATACAATACCTTTCTGTCGGTATCCCGGCCCTGGCCAGCCCTGTAGGGGTGAACAGTGCCATTATCGAAGAAGGCGTGAACGGCTACCTCTGCCGGGATAAGGCAGCCTGGAAAGAACACATCCGGGAACTGGCTGCGGATGTGCAACTGCGGAAAAAGATGGGTGCTGCAGGCCATGCTAAAATGATGAAGGAATACAGCATAGCATCACAAAAAGACAAATTCATTTCCCTGTTCAGATAATGAGGATATAATTTATTTATCCACACTTAGTAAAATTTGCCCCGCACAACCCCGATGATTTTGGGTTTTGACTTTTGAATTTTGAATTTTAAGCTACATTTGCAGGGTATGAAACGTACTAATATCCTTTTAGCAATAGCATTGATATTATGCGCTACGGTGCTCCGTATCGTTAACCAGGACATGCATTGGTATCACCTCGCACCTCTTGCCTCTTTGGGCCTATTCAGCGGTGCGGTCATTAAAGACAAGCGCCTTGCATTCAGCATCACCCTTATCGCGCAGTTCGTGTCCGACCTGTACATTGCACTCTTTACCAGCATGCAGGGTTTTTATGGTATCGACCAGTTCTTCGTATATGGCGGCATGCTGCTGGTTACCCTGCTGGGTACGGGCATGGGCCAACCCAGGGCGCTCAAAGTACTGGGCTATTCCATAGCCGGCTCTGCCATATTCTTCCTGGTGAGCAATTTCGGTGTATGGGTCAAGATCGAGATGATGGGCGATACCTTCGGCTATGGTACCGGCCTCAAAGGCCTGGGCACTACCTACCTGATGGCACTGCCCTTTTATACCCAAACAGGCACTACGCTCTTCTTCAACTCCTTTGTTGGTGATATTGCAGGCAGCGGCATGCTGTTCGGCGCCTATGCCCTCCTGAAGCAGCCGCTTAGTGCACGCTTACAGAAAGCATAGGGAAAATATTTAAACAGTTTTACAATCCTCTGTACTACAGAGGATTTTTTATTGGTAACAATACAATAAGATCAATATATCATTCATTTGCAAATCCTGCTGCTCTTTTATTATATTTGCCTGCAAAACATTACATCCATGCCTAAGAAGATAAAACCAACCGGCTCGCAAAAAGCTAAGTTTTATATACACCTCGTTATCTACCTGGTAGCATCGGCAGCAATGCTGCTGCTTTATAACAAGGGCGCTACCGAATGGGTTTATCCCTGGCCGGCATGGATAGTGGCTGCATGGGGCCTGTCGCTCCTTGGCCATGGTTGTGTGGTGTTCACCTCTTACGAGGACAAGGGTATGAACGAATACCTGCACCAGTCTCAAGGTTAATATTTATTCAATATATTCTTACACCCCTTGCTTAACGGTAAGGGGTTTTTAACTTTATAGCCATACACAAACCCGGCGTTTATGGATACACCCAGGTATAAAGAGCTGCAGCGTGAATATGATAAGATGACCGACGAGAAGGCCCGTATCGACCTATATATCGATATGGCCATGGAGGAGCGCAATGTGGATATAGAACGCGCATCGGCAATGGCCGACGAGATCATAGACCGCGCGGGCCGTGCGGGCCATACCCTAGCCATCGGCAGGGGCATGAACCTCAAAGGCTGGTGTTACTGGTCGCTGGGCAATTACGATGCAGGCATCGACATCCTGCAGAAAGCCATAGCCGTTGCCCATACTGTGGGTAATAAGCCCCTCGAGGCACGCATCTACAACAATTTCGGCTACATATACCGCGACAGGGGTGAGCTGGCCAGCTCGCTCAACTACTTCGAGAAGGCCCTGGCCATCAACGAAAAGCTGGGTGATGAAGTAGCCCAGTCGGTTAACCTCTCCAGTATCGCTTATCTCAATTACGACCTTGGCGATTATGAGAACGCCCTGGAGTTTGCCCTGCGCTGCCTGCCCATCTTCGAGCGGGCCAAAGACACTCATCGCCTTGCAGCACTGCACCATATACTGGGCAATATCTACTTCAAACAGGAGCAGTACGACGAGGCCCTGCGCTACTTCCGGAAGAACCTTCAGGAGAGCGAGTTCGATACCGTTATCAACATCATGGGCATCAACGGTGTAGGCAAGGTATATTACAAGACCCGCCGCTTCGAGGAGGCCTACAAATATCTTTCCGATGCGCTGGCGCAGTCGCTCACCATCAATAATGTAGAAGTGCAGATAAGCTGCCACTATTACCTTGGCCGCATCTATATGGACGAGGGCAATTACCGTAAGGCACAGGCATCGCTCAGTCAGTCGCTGGAGCTGGCAGAGCAGTACATGCGCCGCCACGATGTGATGAGCATACACGAGACGCTATCGGTACTGTACGACCAGATGGGCGATGTACCGAAGGCCTTCCACCACCTGAAAACATACGAGCAACTTAAAGAAGATATCTTCAGGCAAACCACCTACAACAAGCTGCGCAACCTGCAGACCCGCCAGCAGATAGAGCTGGCACAGAAGGAGAAAGAAGTGGCCGAACGCACTGCGCAGCTCAAGCAGCAGTTCATGGCTAATATGAGCCACGAGATACGCACGCCCATGAATGCCATCGTAGGCATGACGCGACTGCTGGTGACCAAAGAGCCCCGGCCCGACCAGATGCGCTACCTTGATGCCATCCAGAAATCGGCCGATAACCTGCTCATCATCATCAACGATATCCTTGACCTTTCCAAGATCGAGGCCGGCAAGATCATTATTGAGCAGACCGACTTTTCGCTGCGCGAGGTGATACAAAGCATCAGCGATATGCTCATGTTCAAGGCCGAGGAAAGGCGTATAGCATTGCATACCCAACTGGCCGACGAGATCCCCAACCGCCTGATTGGCGACCCTACCCGCATCAACCAGGTACTCATCAACCTCGCCGGCAACGCCATCAAATTCACCGAGAAGGGCTATGTAGCTGTCAAGGCTTCCGTGCAGCAACATGAAGGCAATACCTGGTGGATAAAACTGGATGTTGAAGATACCGGCATAGGTATCTCATCAGAGTATGTAGATAAGATATTCGAGAGCTTTACACAGGCAGGCACCGATGTGGCCCGTAAGTATGGCGGCACCGGCCTTGGCCTCACTATATCGCGCCAGCTGGTGGCGCTCATGCACGGTAAGCTGTCGGTAAAAAGCGAACTGGGCAAGGGCACTGTTTTCACCGTAGTACTGCCGCTCGAGGAGTCGGCAGTGCAGGCCTCGCAGGCTTCAAAAGGCATTGTGGACGAGACAACCATGCAAAGGCTGAATAAGGTGAAACTGCTGCTGGTAGAAGACAATGAATTCAACCGCATGGTGGCTGAGGATACCCTGAAGGAGATACTGCCCGGTGTCATCATAGATATTGCCGTCAACGGGCAGGAAGCGCTCACCCGCGTGCAGCGCGAGAACTACGACATAGTATTGATGGACATACAAATGCCCGTGATGGATGGCGTCAGCGCCACGCGGGCCATACGCGATACCATGCCGCCGCCCTGCTGCGACGTAAAGATCATTGCCATGACGGCCAATGTACTGCAGGAAGATGTGCAGCAATACCTCAAGGCAGGCATGAACGCCTATGTGTCCAAACCCTTCCAGACCGAAGAGCTGTTGCTGAAAATGGCACAGATGATAGAAGGCCGCCCACTCGACAGCGAAAGGCCACGACACCATGCTGCCCCTCAAAATACCGCACAGGCCGAGCCTGCGCTCAAACCGGAGCCTACAGTACCACAACTGCCCGCAACGGTCATCGACATGCAGTTCCTCAAACAGTTCACCGGCGGCAATACCGAAAAGATGCACAAATACATCAATATGTTCCTCGATAATGCCCCCCGCCTGCTGGACAGCATAGAGGAGGCCCTGAAGAACAAGGACTACCCCGCCCTGAAGATAGCTGCCCATTCCCTGAAGCCGCAGTTGTCCTATATGGGTGTTAAGGAGGAAGTGAGCCACATCTTCATGATGGAGCAGAGTGCGGGCGAGCCTGCCCACTTCGAACGCCTGCCCGAATTGGTAGTGGCGCTTAGGGTAGTTTGCCGGCAGGCATTTGCAGAGCTGAAACAGGCCGTAGGCATGACATAGGTCATATCCTTTTGCTTTTATAATATTTTTATTTATTTTTCAACGAAATTGAACAACACACATTATGGCAACAGATAAGCGTTACATTTTCCTGGTTGATGATGAACCGATACAGAACGAGATGCTCAAGGACTACCTTTCCGAGCGTTTTGTTTATGACATTAAGACCTACGAAAGCGGCGAAGACGCACTGAAGGATATGCACCTCAACCCCGAGATCATCGTGCTCGACTTTCACCTGAACAGCCATAAGCCCGGCGCACAGAATGGCGTCGAGATACTGAAGACCATTAAAGAACGCCACCCGGACACCCAGGTCATCATGCTATCCGGCCAGGACAAGATAGACGTAGCCATAGACAGTATGAAGTACGGCGCCTACGATTACGTGGTAAAGGGTGAGACTGCCTTCTCGCGCATGGAGAACATCATGAACAATATAAGCGAACTACACAGGGTGCGTACCATAAATGGCGCTTATAAAAGGACCATCATGTTCCTTTCCATAGTGATCGGCCTCATTGTGCTGCTCTCCATCTACATTTCGTACCGTTACATCTTTGTATAACACTGAACCTCAAGGGGCAGAACATTTAACAAGTTTTTGGTTGCTTTTTAACCGAGCTCTTGATTACTTTTGCTGCTTATTCAAAAGCGGGCCGCATGCAATTAGCTAAAAGACTAGACCTGATATCAGAGCCGCAGACCATAAAAATGGCCAAGCTCGGCAGGGAACTTAAAGCAAAGGGAATTAACATTATAGACCTCAGCATTGGCGAGCCCGACTTCAGAACACCCCAGCACATATGCGATGCAGCCGTAGAGGCCATGGACGAGGGATATACTAAATACGCCCCAGTGGCCGGCTTCCCGGAATTGCGCGGGGCCATCTGCGAAAAACTGAAGCGTGACAACGGCCTTGATTATGCACCCGGCGAAATACTGGTTTCCGCAGGCGCCAAGCACTCCCTTGCTAATGCTATACTCTCCATAGTGGACCCCGGCGATGAGGTGATCATCCCCACACCTTACTGGGTCACCTATAGCGCGCAGGTTCAGTTGGCCGAGGGTACCATTAAATATGTCGACTGCACGATAGAGAACGATTTTAAGATAACACCGGAGCAACTTGAGGGAGCCTTGTCTGATAGAACAAGGCTTTTTATTTATTCGTCGCCCTGCAACCCATCGGGCAGCGTATACTCCCGCGAGGAACTGGCCGCACTGGTGGAGGTATTCAAAAAATACCCCGAGGTATATGTCATTAGCGACGAGATATATGAGTACATCAACTATACCGGTGCGCACCAAAGCATAGCCCAATTCACCGAGCTGCGCGACAGGGTCATTGTCATCAATGGCATGTCGAAAGGCTTCGCGATGACGGGCTGGCGCCTGGGCTATATGGCGGGGCCGCAACCGCTGATACAGGCCTGTGAAAAGCTACAGGCACAGTTCACCTCGGCAGCTAATTCCATTGCACAGCGTGCTTCCATTGCCGCATTGCTGAGCGATCTTGGTCCCACCCGCGAGATGACCCGCGCCTTCCACCAGCGCCGCGATTTCGTAATAGACGAGTTGGATAAAATACCGGGCATCAAGATCAATATGCCGGAAGGTGCCTTCTATGCCTTCCCGAATGTCAGTGCTTTCTTTGGCCGCAGCGACGGCGAGACGGTCATCAATAATGATGAGGACTTCAGTATGTACCTGCTGCACAAGGCCCATGTAAGTACCGTGATGGGCAGCGCCTTTGGCAATCCTAATTGCATCCGCATTTCCTTCGCTACTTCCATGGACCAGCTGAAGGAAGCCATGGCACGTATACGCAAGGCGGTAGAAGCATTGGTATAGAAACCATTCATCACTTTACTTTTTCCAGTTCCGGCAACATTTCGTTGTAGAGGCTATCCAGTTTAGCAGGATGGGCTTTATACCATTGCATGCTCTTATCGAACTGCTCGCGGGTGACCTTGTAATGGGCCAGTATCTCGTTATAATACAGGGCCAGTGAGTCGGAATTCTTGCCACGGTTGAGGGTGGCGCTATCCTCGCGTTTTACCATAGTGCTGTACACCTCTGCAGCGTTCATGTCATAGAGGATGTGCTTCATTGTTTCGCGGGGGATACCATCGCCTTCCTTGTTGCCCGAGCAGGACAGCAAGCAACAAACAGGTATGAATAAAAACAAGTGCCGGGTGTTCATTACCTCAGTGCATTGTATTTAGCAGCATTGGCCACATCTATCTGCGACAGCTGGGTGATGTAAGGGGCCCGCTCGGCCTTGGGTAGCTGCGCTACGACCTTTATGTACTCATCGCTCTTGGCATTCATAATGAACTGCATGAGTATAGAGGCGGGATTGTCGCGGTGCACCTGTGCCAGTGTACTGATGGTGCTGAGTATTTTCTGTTTTGCTTCAGCCGGTTTGCCATACATATTATCGAGGCCCTCACGGTGCAGGGCGTACCAGGCATCGCGCAAGGGCTGATAGCGTGTGCTCAGCAACTGGTCGATGAGCCAGTACCTGTTGCGGTTGCCTTCCACGGCCTTCCAGCCGGTGATGGTCTTGCCTTGCTCCGGTGCGTTATTGACTATGTTCTGCGCCCTCTTGAGATAGGTAGTGCCTCCTTCTTTTGAAAAACTATCGTAATCGAGGCCAATGATGATGTACACATAATAAGCCAGCACTGCGGTAAGATTGGAGGCCAGCGGATCGTTGCCTGCTACACGGTTGTCATCAAAATCGAGTGTGGTGTATTGGGAGAAATGAAAAACCACATCCCTATCCACATAATTAACGGTAGGCGAAGTGTAGTCAGCATTATAGACCGGGCGCGATGCCTGTATGTTCAGTGTGGCATTGTAACCATCGTTATCGCCGGTCATGCGGCCTGTGAGATTGAGCAGGATGTTGCAATCTATCTTTTCGTTCACGCCAAAATCATCAGTCGTCCACTTACGGGTATTGATGAAAGAAGAGATAGAACGCTCCATGGTGTTGAACACCTCATTATCCACTCCTTGTATCTTATCGTGCAGCACTTTCACAGTACAGTTTATCTCCTGCGCTTTTGCTGCAGGAACCAACACTATGAGCGCCAGCAATATATTACACAGTTTTTTCAGCATGCCTTAGTTCCAATATGTGTTTTACAATAGCCTGTGCCGAGCCTTTCTTACTCATCAGGGGCAGTTGCTCATTATACCCTTTGGTATCCAGCAGGGTAAGTTTATTGGTATCGTGACCGAAACCTGCACCTTCGTCACGCAATGAATTGAGGGCCATCATGTCTGCATTCTTGCTCTTCATCTTCTGCAGGGCATTCTCCAGCTCATTGGTGGTCTCCAGCGCAAAACCTACGAGCAGTTGTCCCGGCTTTTTCTTTTTGCCGAGCGATGCCAGTATATCGCTGGTGCGGGTCAGGTTCAAATCTAACGTTTCATTCTTCTTTTTTATTTTCTCCATGGCCATTTCTTTGGGTTTATAATCGGCCACGGCGGCTGCCAGCACAGCTATCTCGCATTGGGAGAAATGCTTCAGGCTGGCATCGTACATCTCTGCAGCGCTTTCCACACGTATCACTTTAATGCCCGCATGATAAGTATTGAGGTGTGTGGGGCCGAGGACAAGGCTCACTTTTGCCCCCATACCTGCCAGTTCTTCAGCTATTGCAATGCCCATCTTACCTGTAGAGAAATTGCCTACAAAACGCACCGGGTCGATACGCTCGAAGGTGGGGCCTGCCGTAACAAGGGCATTCACCCCCCTGAGCGGCTTGTTGTCCTCAGACAAGGCCTCTGCAAGATATTGCACCATATCTTCCGGCTCGGCCATGCGGCCCTCGCCTATGAGGCCACTGGCCAGCTCGCCATGAGCTACGGGCACTATTTGGTTGCCATAGCTGCGCAGGCGCTGCACATTGCCACGGGTGCTCTCGTGCAGCCACATATCCTCGTCCATGGCGGGAGCTACGAACACGGGGCAGCGGGCAGAGAGGTAAACGGCGCATACCAGGTTGTCGCAAAGGCCGTTGGCCAGCTTGGCCAGGGTATTGGCACTGCAGGGTGCAATGAGCAGCGCATCGGCCCAGAGGCCCAGCTCCACATGGTTGTTCCACGAGGCGCCATCGCTCACACTGTTGTGAACAGGATGGCGGGACACAGTAGCCAGGGCCAGCGGGCTAACGAAAGCCTCGGCCATCTGTGTGGTGATGACGCGCACTTCGGCACCCTCTTTTATGAGCAGGCGCACCAGTTGCGGGGCCTTATAGGCCGCTATACTGCCGGTGACGGCCAATATTATCTTTTTACCTGCGAGCTGCATTGTTGCAAGTTAGTTGATTTAGTTGATTTGTTGCAGGAGCTGAATGTGCGTGCATGGCGTCATAGTGCAAGAAAAAATTATTTCCCATGGTTTGATTGATAATGAATGCTTTAGGGTGAAAAAATATCCCAAAAATATCCCAAAAATTTCCCGTTTCGACCGCTCACCAGCCCCTCTCGGAAGGAGCGGGGCGAAGTAAAAAAGCAGGGTGTAGAATGGTGTTGTGTACAAGATGTTTGATATGGGCCCATAGCTTTTGCCGCTGCTTTTTAGGTGGCGGTTAGCAAAGTTACGAAGGGGAAGAAAATAGGCCGGGGTTTGGGGATAAGTTGTCGCAGGGTAGAAATTGCCTATATGGCGGGTTGGCGTTTAACCGCAAAGGCCTGCCTGGCTGCAGACAGGCGCGAAGACACAAAGGTATGATGCGGGCGAGCCCTAAACGTGGCGGCCGCGTAGAGCGGTGCTGACGATTTGAAAATTTGGGCGGGGCAAGTGCCTAAGGCTGCTACACGCCCCTGCCCCCCTCTCCGGAGGAGAATTGTACTTAACGCGCCTGACCGCTTTGGAGCGGTGCTGACGCTATGCGGATGTCCTGTGCGAACGACACCACAAGGGAGAGCGGAGTGCGAGGATTGTCCTGCGCGACCGACACCAAAGGGAGAGCGGAGTGCGGGTGCGAGTGCGGGGATATGTCCTGCGCGAACGACACCAAAGGGGAGCGAAGTGTGAAAGTGTACTGAGGCTATGCCAGCCGTTTTGCTTTTATCTTCCAT
>CAYZTM010000021.1:71675-79454 GCA_964481425.1 uncultured Flavipsychrobacter sp. | reverse complement strand
TGGCCGATGGTACTGCACCACAATGCGGGAGAGTAGGTAGCTGCCATATTTATTTAAGCGCCTCGTCTATTGACGAGGCGTTTTTTTTATGCCCCTGCCCGATGCTAATCTACCACCCCGCCGCAGGCAGGACGTTTTTGCTGTAATACAACAACCTTAAATTATTAAAAGTCCCGCGGCATAATTATTTTGTGATAGCTGAAAAGCTATATTATGAAATGGCCTGTACTTTTTTTTGTCTCATCAATATTGCTGGTTGCAGGATGTAAAAGTCATTACGACACTGTTACTGTACCTTTTACTGCTGTAAAGACCGCCAACTCACTGGAACATGGTAAAAACCTGGTTTTCAATATTTGTGGCCAATGCCACTATAATAAAAGTGTGGGCAGCTTTATAGGCGAAAAAATAGAAGACCTGCCGGGCTTTATGGGCACGGTCTATTCTCACAACCTGACTGACAGCAAACGTTATGGCATAGCCAATTACAAGGATGACGAGTTATATTACCTGTTGAAGACAGGAATAGCGAAAGACGGGCGGTTCATTCCTTATATGGTAAGACCCAACCTGGCGGATGCAGATATCAATGATATCATTGTTTACCTGCGTTCGGGTGACGGGCCAGTGAAAGCGAGAGATACAATGGCGGGAGTGACGCATTTATCTTTTTTAGGAAAGCTTGCTACTAAGGTATCCGGTAAGCCATTGCCTCTGAAGCGAGATGTCAAGAGGCCGTCGCCCGATAACAAAATAGCGTATGGCAGGTACCTGGTAGATATCATAGGTTGTTATCACTGCCACTCGAAGAGTATATTGTCTCTCAATTACCTGGAACCGGAGAAGTCTAAGGGTTATATGGCCGGAGGAATGAAATGGAAGGTGGAAGGTTATAAAATAAGGGCATCGAACCTGACACCGGATAAGCAAACCGGGATAGGGAATTACAGCCAGGGCGATTTCAGAAAAGCTGTGCAGGATGGGGAAGCACCCGGCGGACGAAACCTGCATTTCCCGATGCGGCGGTTCAAACATCTGAACAATGAACAGTGTGACGCCATATACGCGTACCTAATGACCTTGCCGCCAAAAGAACATAAAATTAAAGGGCATTAAGCCTAAAATGGAACATACTATGAGTAAATCATTCTTGTTTATTGCTGCCATTTTGTTAGTGTCGTGTAACAATAACGGGCCATCTACACCTGTATATACTACTGCGAGTGATACAAGTGTCCATGTACTTGAAAAAACGGCAAGGGGAAAAGAAATATTTGAAAAGAGGTGTATAGCCTGCCATGGTGTTTATGGGAATGCTATTCGTGAAGGTGCTGCCAACCTGCAGTTAAGCCTGCTGGATAGTATAGGCATCATACATGTAGTTGAAAACGGCAGAGGCCTGATGCCTACATTCAAGGGTGCTATACCGGATACGGACCTTGGTCACCTGGAGGTGTATGTGAAGACACTAAGGACAAAATGATCAGAGTGGTAAACTGATGTAAAATGTAGTACCTCCGGCCGGGTTGTTCATGAACCATATTTTGCCATTATGGGCCAATACAATTTGCCGGGTTATTGAGAGGCCTAACCCAAATGGTTTTTCACCGGCAGTACCTTGTCGTTTGGCTTCAGAGAACATGTCAAATACCTTGTCTTTGATGTCATCTGGGATACCGATACCATGATCGGTTACTGAAAGGATGAAACGGTTATCCTGCTTTATAGCGTCTATGCTTATCTCCGATTCTTCAGGGCTGAATTTTATGGCATTGATAATAAGGTTATTGATAGCCCGGGATATTTTTTCTTTATCAACACTGATACTGTCCAGTTCTTCAGCAATGCTAAGTGTAAGTTTTTGACGCTTTTCCACGGCCCTGAAGCGTAATAGCTCAATGCAATTTTTCAACAGATCTTGTACATATACACTTTCCTTGCTGACTTTTTCCTTTCGGATAACATTGGTAGCTTCCAGTATCTCGTTGGATAAAAGCAGTGCATTCTTACATGCCGTTTCTATCAACAGCATATATTCTTTCTGCCTTTCCGTATAGTTGTCGGTATTTTCAAGTAATACGCCTGTAATAGTAGATATGGCCGCAATAGGATTGCGGATATCGTGAGCAACGGTCCTTAGGATGCGGTCTTTTTCTTTATTGCTTAGCTCCAGTTGGGTAAGTACTTCTTCCAGCCTATGGTTTTGCTCCCTGATGTGACTGTTCAGCGTAGTAAGGATATGAACGTTCTTTTTGGAGCGTCTCAGGTTTTGAAGAATAAGAAGCAGGATAATAACGACCATCACGGATACCGTTAAGGCCAGCAACATCATGTATTTTCTCCGCTCGCTTTTCTTTTCAAGCGTGTTTATTTCATTTTGAGTATCGAGATATTTTAGTCTCGCCCTTATATCCAGGCCCCGGAGCTTGATGTTTTCTTCAGATAAAGAATCATTTAGCTTACTGTATTTGAGCAGGTAGTCGAAGGCAGGCTTGGTTTGCGCTTGGTGGTCGTAGTATTGCCACATCAGGTCGTACCATCCAACCTCTACATTCCGGTCGGGTAAACTATCCAGTGTATGCTTTATCGATTGGAGGGTGGCATAAGCATCTGTATAATTATTATCGTCAAAGTAGAGCTTGGTGAGTTTTATTCGGGTAAGTTGCCCGTCGAGTACGTCATATCCTTGACGTGAACTGATGGCAATACTTTTTTTGAACAAGTCTTCAGCCTTAGCTGCGTTGTTTACAGCCATGTAAGCAGCAGCCAGGTTGCCGTAAACAATAGCGCGTGCCTTATTGAAAAGTATTTCGGGCTTATCTGCATATTTAGGGAGGCTTTGCTTAATATAGTCCAGGTCTTTTGTATAGTACGATATAGCACTGTCGAATGCATTATTGTTGTAGAAACTGAGGCCTATATTATCTAAGATCTCCTGGCGCCTGTAGAATATCTCGAAAGTGCTATCACATCTTGCAGCCTGCTCATAGGCAAGCTTAAAACTGTTCACGGCGTCATCGAAGTGTTTTTGCTTATAGAACACCATGCCCAGCCTGTAATTATAGTTGGATAAAATGCAGGGGTCAGTATTGTCGAGCAGTGACTTAGCCCTGTAATAATACCGGTACGCATCGGTATATGATTGTTTCTCAAACAATGCATCTCCTTTCCGGTATAACGCTTCGGCGTAGAGCTGGGGGATTTTTTTAGGAACCCCGTTTCTCTCCAGAAAATCTACCAGGCTATCTACATAAATAAGAGCCTGGTCAAAGTTCCTTGTATAGTTGGTGCAGGTATTATACTTGAATACGTAGAGCTCATTTTTGTCGCGAATACTCAATGGGCTCATATCATGAGCTGCAGAATCGATGTAATGGTCCGCACCGGCGATATTTCCGGAATCCCTGATGAGGACGGCGTGTTGCAATACTTCATTAAAATGTGGGGAGATGCCGGGGGTAATATTATTATTGCTGCAGCTATGGAGCAGCAGTGATAGCAATGGGAGCAGGATTATGGCAAACGGGAATCTGGTACACAGTTTTTTCTGAAAAAAAATCATCTGCGAATACGTGTTAACCTAACGGCCAGTAATTCGCATCCAAAATACAGCAAATTTCTTTATGAAAAAAAGATATACATATCTGTTTGGAGCGCAGATATAGTATTTAACATAGCCTTAGACTATCTGTAGCCTATGGCGGTCCATTCTAAATGCCCTCTGAAGAAAATACAGGGCGGATGCCCCCGTTACAGTACCGGCGGCGATAAAGGGGAACATTAGTGTATGTGCCAATGAGAAACCTGTTGCCAGGAACAGGATACCGGTAAGGAGTGATAAGACACCGAATACGGTATCGCGAAAAATGGCATTGTTGATCTGTATGCTATTGCTCATCTGTTACGCTTTTAAATGCTACACAAAACTATTACTTGCTAATGGCCGCATGAAAACAGTTTAGGCCAATAGGGGCAACTTATCGGTGAACGGGGGCTAATTGTGGATGAACCGGTTAGGTCCTGAAATTTGTGAGATTGCCATGACAAAAAAAGATCGCGCTGTTTATCAATACATTATACGGGCGGTTTTCTGCTATTGCTTTTTCATCCCTTGGATTATCCCAGACTGGCATATTGTTTGTTGCGATTACCATACCTGTTTCCTGCTCAAAATTCAGGGTCATCGACCCTATAGAGGATCAATCAAGCACAGGGCGGATGCTGAAAAGCCCCGAGAGAGAGTAAGCAAAACAAAAACGGACGATTTTATGAAAAAGCAATTACTCATTACTGCTTTTGCAGCAGGTTGCGTGCTGTGCTATATGGCATGTAAGAAAGAGAGCAAGACCACAGTACCGACAGCAACGACATTGAACAACGCGCGTGATTTTGTAAAAATGTATGGCCCCAAGACGCAAACATTCATACTCAATACAGCTGGCTTGCCCCAGATAATAACACTTGCAGGTGGCACCCAACTGACCATACCTGCAGGACTGACGGTTAATGGACAGGCTGTCAATGGCAATATAACCGTCGATGCGATCGAGGTATTGAAAAGAAGCGATGTTTTATTAAGTGGTACAAATACGCTTACTACAGATGGTAGCCTGCTAACTTCCATGGGCTTTGTCTATGTAAATATTAAATCTAATGGCGTAAATGTGGATAATAACCTTGTGACCCCAATACATATGATCATCCCCGCTACAGAAGGAGAGAGTACTTTTTTCTGGAAGGGTGATACAAATACAAACGGTAACAACCAGATGGGCTGGAACCTGTTACAGGGCCGTACGGATAAAGCCGGACCTATGGGTTTTGAATTTGATTTTGGAGACCTTGGATGGATCAATTGCGATGTGTTTTATGGCATTGATTCACCGAAGACCACAATGCATGTTGCCTTACCAAACAACCCGGGCCCCATAGCCGGTTATTGGGGGGGTAACGGAGATACGTACGTGTTCTTCTGTGTGCAAGGCAGTAATGTGGTTGCGCAACTATATACGCCGGAAGGTAATGGGGTGAAGAGTTATGATAACAGCATCCCGATAGGGGTAACCGGAAAGTTGCTCTCATTTAGCATTAAGGATGGCCACTACTACATAGCGGAAAAAGAGATCACGACCGTGGATAACGATGCTGAAGTGCTTAATTTGACTGAATGCAGTGCAGATGATATACAAACAGCTATAGATGCACTGAACAATTACTAATTGGTTCTCTTTATGATCTTAGAAATAAAAGGCATCCATTAACAGTGGGTGCCTTTTATTTGAAGATCATTATGTATTTTCCATTTCTAAAATATTGGAGATGGTATTGTATGACCAAATAGGCAAAGGATATAACAGCACGAGAAAAGCAGATCCATATCTTACGACACGGTTCTATGAATTCATGTCAGCAGTACCTCGCGGTAGATACCTGGATGCAGGTTGTGGTACCGGTAATTACTTAGGTGCATTGCGCCAAAAGGGTCTTAACCTTGAAGGTATTGATCCGTCTGAAACAATGCTGGAGAAGGCACGGGTGCAAAATCCGGGCGTATCGTTCACTTGTGCCAAAGTAGAACAATTACCTTTTGGGGCAGAGGCTTTTGAGGGTGCTACCGCAATATTGACCCTGCACCATTGGGATATTATAGAACTCGGTATGAATGAGCTATATAGGGTATTGAAAACCGGTGCAAGGCTTGTATGTTTCAGCTTTACGCCGGAGCAAGTAAGAGGCTATTGGCTTAGGCATTATTTCCCAAAGATGATAGAGCGTGCCGCCAATACTATTCCCACACAAGGTGAAATGGAAGCCTTGATCAGGAATGCAGGATTTAGTACGGTATATTTTGAGCCATATTTCGTAAAGCCAGACCTGGAAGACCATTTCATGTATTCGTGTAAACATGACCCGGCAATGTGCCTGGTGCCTGAGATGCGTAAGAATACATCAGGCTTTACAGCATTGGCCAACCAGGCTGAAGTTGAAACAGGTGTCCGACAATTGGAACAAGATATTGTGACCGGCATGATCGATGAGGTAATGAAAGAGTATGAGAACGAGATTGGAGATTACCTGTTTATCGTTGCTGAAAAATAATGCAGCATGAAGTCTTAAAGGCCATATATGCACAAACCAAGCTATTACATTATCAATGGTATAACGTTTTACAGGATGCTCGCAGCCCCGGTATTGGTATTACTGATCATTACCGGGAATGTGGCTTTGTTCAAATGGTTACTGCCGCTCAGCTTTTTTACCGATGCAATAGATGGCTACCTGGCGCGTAAATACAGGGTGACGAGCATTATGGGCTCAAGGGTAGACTCGGTGGCTGATGACCTGACCATTGTTGCCGCGATCGTCGGAGTGCTTGTGCTTAAACAGGACTTTGTAAGACAACAATGGCTGATCATCGGGATAATGCTGGTCTTATATATTACACAGCTTATTTCTGCATTGGTCCGTTATCGAAAGATCAGCAGTTTTCATACTTATACAGCCAAAATAGCTGCGGTGCTGCAGGGCTTTTTTCTTATCCTTATTTTCCTGTTGCCGCAGGTGCCGTTATGGTTATTTTATTTTGCTGCGTTTGCAACCATATTAGACCTTGTGGAGGAGATAATATTGGTGTATATGCTCCCCGGCTGGCGGAATGATGTAAAAGGTATATACTGGGCTATGATGAAAAAGGAAGATTAAGCTGATCCTGTCTTTCACCTGTTTACTCATTTTGGTATCTTGCTATATTCCTAATTTTGTTCTGATATGATAAAAGGACGCTTACCGTTTATTGTTGGTGTACCAATTTTACTGTTGGCTTTAGCTGCATGTAAGCCGAAACAGAATAATAACCCCTTGCCGGAACGCAGCTATCGCATGGGCTTTCAAAACTCTGCACCGCGCTATGATTACGACCTTGTTATCCAATCGCTGCATATTTGGGAACAAAGGGCTGATGCTGCTATAATAAGTGTTGAGGTGCCATGGGATTCTTTATATGCAGGAGTGAGCCCCGAAAACTATGTAAACAATAACTTTAAAGGCCTGGTAGATTATTACAGGGGAAAGGGCTTTAAATTATGGGTATATATAGATCCGGCCAACGGGCTGGATCGCTCTGCAAATTCAGATAAACTACAGGCCTTAGGCATGAGCATAACAGAACCCGCTGTGCAATTGGTCTACAGGCGTTTTTGCGTTGTTGCCGATAGCATGTTGCAGCCGGATCATATGGGCCTGGCATTGGAGACGAACCTGATAAGGGGTTTATCGCCTGATTCGCTGTACCTAGGCATCAAAACTGCTGTGAATGCCGCCGCCGCAGATGTGCGTGCTATAGATGGGAATGTGAAACTAAGCGTAAGCGTACAGGTGGACTGGGCATGGGGTAAGCAGAACAATACACCGTACGCCGGGGTAGAGCAGGACTTTAACGATTTCCCGTTCAAACAGGAACTGGGGCTTTCATCTTATCCCTATTTTGTGTTCAACGAGGCCAAAGACATCCCTGACGATTATTACTCACGGCTCGTAGAAGGTCATAGTGTTCCCGTCTTTGTTTCCGAAGGAGGTTGGTCGTCAAATACCGTCGGCTCTTATGCAGGTACCCTCGAAAAGCAGAAAGATTACATAGCGAGACAGGCGCAACTGCTGGATAATGCAAATGCAATAGGTGTTTTCCAGCTAACTTTTACTGATATTGATACCAGCGCATTGCCCGCCGGCACACCTGCAACACTAAACCTCTTTGCAGGTACAGGGCTTGTAGATATTGAT
>CAYZTM010000021.1:0-71665 GCA_964481425.1 uncultured Flavipsychrobacter sp. | reverse complement strand
AAATGCTAAACCATCCCTCAGTGCCTGGGATGAGGCCTTCAGGCGCCCCCTTGCAGCCGGACATTGAGGGATTTTGCATAGTATTATACTTGTTAACAATGTATTTAGTAAAACTTAACATTAAGTAATTGTTAAGTTTTCGTAACTTTAATGTTAACAAATATAAATTGAAGTTAAAGTATTCCATATTGTTCATTGCTTGTATGTTGCTGTATGTGCAGGGGGCTCATAGTAAGCCGCCGGCACAAAATGCTACTTTTGATTTTTATGGCGATACAATTAAGTTACCTTTTGATTACCTGTCTGTTGTAGATTATAAAGGACCCTTGTCTGATGAGAGTATCCGGGATTTTTATGAAAGGATAAACGCAACAGGCTATCAACCTGTGGTAGAAGCCTTGCTGGCCTATAAAAATAAGAACAAGCCGGACGACTGGCTGTTTTACCAACTGATTCGTAAAACTGCAGAGTTAACCAGTCCTAAAGCCGCCAATTACTATCGCTATACCCTGTATAAATGGTTCCTCCTCAATAAGACAGGGTACGACGCTAACCTTTGCCTCGCAGGTGATAAGCTCATGTTTTACGTGCAGAGTAATGATAACATCTATGATATCCCTTATCATACCGAGAATGGTAAACAATATGTTTGTCTCAACTATCATGACTATGCCCAAATAGATATAGTTAACCATAAGCTTCACAGGGTGCCTGTGGATATACCGGGTGCAAAAAGCTGTTTCTCATACAGGCTGACCCATATGCCCAACTTTTCCCCGGCTGATTACAAGGATAAGGAACTGGAATTTAGCTACAGGGATGTAGCATATAGGATACACCTAAAGACGAATGACCAGGTAAAGACCCTGTTGGCCAACTACCCGGTTACGGATTACAAGTATTATTTCGACATGCCGCTCAGTAAAGGTACCTATACATCACTGATACCCCAGTTGCAGGAGCACCTGAAGGGTATGAATGTGAAGGATGGGGTAGACTACCTGATGCGATTTACCCGTTATGCCTTCGCCTACGAGGACGATAAAGACAACTTTGGTAAGGAAAGGCACCTCTCCGCTGAGCAAACCCTGCTTTACGACCACAGCGACTGTGAAGATAGGGCCGCATTATTCTACTACCTGGTAAAAGAAATATATAAGCTGCCGATGATCGTGCTGGCATACCCTCATCATCTTACTATTGCAGTGAAATTTGACAAGCCTGTGGGTAATGCTATAGACTACAATGGCAGTAAATATTCGGTTTGTGAGCCTACACCTCAGCGGGCCGACCTCCCTATTGGTAAAACATTGCCCGAGCTGAGGAATAGCTCTTATGAAGTGGTACTTGCGTATAATCCCTGAGAATAGTCTATATTCATTGCATGATGCTTGATTCAACAAACAAGACAGTAAAACTGTGTGTAGAAGGAATAGAGCAAGAGATGTCCGGGAATGTTCAGCGTGCATCAGCACTTTACCAGGATGCATGGAATGTGGGTGAAAATGATCTTGAATGGTGTATCGCTGCGCATTATATGGCCCGCGTACAGAACGATCCTCAATTAGCATTATCATGGAATAAAAAGGCCTTGCAACACGCAGACAAGACAGGGGAAGATAACATCAGGTCTTTCTATCCCTCGTTGTATCTGAATGTAGGGAAAAGCTACGAAGATGTAGGGGAGTATGAGCAAGCGGGGATATACTACAACCGGGGCCTTGCTTTGTTTGATGCTTTACCGGACAACATACTTGGAAATATGACGCGGGAGGGAATAAAAAGGGGTATCGAGCGAATAGATAAAAAGCGATCGTAGTAGCTATACTTTAACTTCTTTCCATTTACCTTTTCTGAAATAGTAAAATGCAACTACTGCTATCAGGGTTTCAGCAGCCGGTATGGCTATAAATGCCCCGGTTGACTTAAGACCTGCATGTTTGGATAGATAATAGGCAAGCGGTACCTGGAACAACCAAAAGCATACGAAATTGATGATAGTGGGTGTGCGGGTATCACCTGCACCGTTCAGGGCTTGCGTCATTACCATGGCGATGCCATAAAAAATGTATCCGGTACCGATGATCTGTAGTGCCCGGGCCCCGAACTGCATAATGGCAACATCGCTCGTAAAGAAATTGATAATAGGGTAGGCACAAAAGATGAACAGTAGCATTACAAACCCCATGAAAATGGCATTGTATTTGGCGGTTAGCAGCACACTCTGCTCTGCACGCTGAATTTGCTTCGCCCCCAGGTTCTGCCCCACGAGCGTAGCCGCTGCATTGCTGAGGCCCCATGCAGGCAATATAAAGAACACTACGTTGCGGATAGCTATCTGGTAACCCGCAGAGGCTGTGGTACCCCCGGTTTCAGCCACCAGTTTAGCCAATATGATCCAGCTGCCGCTGGCTATTATAAACTGTAGTGTAGCCGGCCAGGCTATCTTGATGAGCGACTTGACCACTGCTGCATCGAACCTGAAATGCGCCTTTGTGAATTTTAGTATGCCGCTGCCTTTGAACAGGTGGTAGCATTGATATGTAACACCTGTACTACGTCCTATGACCGTTGCAATGGCTGCACCCTTGAGGCCAAAGAAGTGTATGAATATGGGGCATAGTATGATATTGATAATGCTGGCTATCCAGAGGCTGCGCATGGCCATGGCTGCGTCGCCGGCGCCACGAAAAATACCATTGATAAGGAATAGCAGCATAATGGCTGCGCTGCCACCGAATATGATGCGTGTAAATATGGCGCCATCTCTTACTACCTCGCTGCTTGCCCCCATTAGCTCCAATATCTTATCGCCAAATACTGCACCTGTGATGCTGGTTATGATAATGACCACAGCCACCACCAGTAATGACTGTGCACCGGCATGGGCCGCTGCTGCAGGGTCTTTTTCACCTATCCTGCGGGCTACCACAGCAGTAGCTGCAGTACTTAGGCCTATGGCAATGGAATAAACGATGGTTACGACCGATTCTGTAAGCCCTACCGTGGCTATGGCGTTTTGCCCCAGTTTGCTCACAAAGAACATATCGACCACGGCAAATACACTTTCAAGGCTCAGCTCCAGTATCATTGGTATGGCAAGCAAGATCACAGCGCGCGAAATGCTACCCTGTGTATAATCATGTTCCTCTCCGCTCAATGATTGGCGCAAGAGAGCAAAGGCCCTGCTAAAGGTGTTGCTGCGTGTGTTCATGGGTGGAGCCGCTACCGGTCTTTAAAAATTGAAGCGCGAAAATATATTATTTTTTGATTGGTAGTGTTTTGGCCTTACTTAATATTCCAGCACCTCGCAGGAGCAGCTGTATGTGCCGAGCAGGTTAATGACCGATTCGGTGCATATTTCACTACCTTCTACCCTCAGTATTCTATCGCGATCGTCCAGGTCGAAGTTGATCCTGCATTTGGGGAACGCATGGTACAATGCGGTCAATAGCATTGTAGCCTTATGTTCCTGTACATCTGTTTTGAAAACTTCCACCATTTATTGTAACATTTATAATACCGGCGATATACTGTTTAGCCTGGAGTCCTGGCCATGCTTTATCCTTTTATGAAAATATATGTAGGAGATAACTCCGGGTAGTATCCATGCCAGCATAAACAACATGGCGGGTGAGAACGGGAATGCTGCAAGTTGTGAATAAATGGCTCCGATAAGATCGAATGCAAGCCCTGCATAAGCCCATTCCTTTAGTCGTGGGGGGACGGGCAGCAGTATGGCCAGGCAACCCAATATCTTTGCCACACCAATGAACGGGGTGAAATATGGTGGGTATCCAAGCCCTGTCATGAACTTAACCGCATCGGGGTTGTTCGATGCATCCGGTAGTGCGGAGAACAGCATCAGTGCGGCAAAGATGCCGGTAAATATCCAGTAGATAGTGTTTGTTTTCTTCATGATTGTCGATCTTTTAGTTGTTATTTAATTGATTGTTGTCATAGTTCACCATCCACTGTATGCCGAATTTATCGGTCAGCATACCGAAGTAAGCTCCCCAGAATGCTTTTTCCAGTGGCATTGTGATCTTGCCCCCTGCGGAAAGTGCTTCGAATACCTTTCGGGTCTCGTCTTCGCTGTTGGTCTGTACCGAAATATGGAAGTTATCACCCCTGGTACCCGGACCGTAGGCTTCTGGCCTGTCGCAGCCCATTAACAAAGTACCGTTACTTATAGGCAAGGCCACATGCATGATCCTTTCCGACGCCTGGGCACCTGCAGGTGCATGTTCCGGCATGTCATTGTAGCGCATTATCGTTTGGAACTCGCCTCCGAAGACCGACTTGTAAAAATTGAATGCTTCTTCTGCATTACCGTTAAAGTTGAGATAAGGACTGATCGTTGCCATATTTTTTCTTGTTTAGTGTGTTTACGATGAATTGTCTGCAGCAAAAATATCTACAAGGTTTCGATGACGCGGGGTGTAAATACGGCATTCTGAGGGGTTGGTTGCGACAGGTCTAATGGTTAACTTTGAACCATGATACACATCTCGATATTAATTCCGAAAGCAGCTATACTGGCCAGCCTTGAAGGTTCGAGGCAGTTATTTACACAAGTAAATCAATTCTGCAAGATGCGCGGTATGCCTCCGCTGTTCAAAGTACAATTGGTAGGTATGGAGACTGAAACTAAAGTGGCCGGAGGCCTGTATACGGTCAATGCAGATGTGTTACTTAAAGATGTGAAGAAGACCAACTTAATTATCATACCGGCTATAGACGGAGACCTGCAACAGGCTATAGATATTAATAGCGAGTTTATTCCCTGGATCACGAAGCAGTATAAGAATGGGGCAGAAGTGGCCAGCCTTTGCCTTGGCGCCTTCCTGTTGGCCTCAACGGGGTTGCTTAATGGTAAGAAATGTGCTACGCATTGGGTTGCTGCAAATGAATTCAGGAAGATGTTCCCCGAGGTAGAGCTGATAACGGAGAAGATCATAACCGAGGAGCACGGCATATACTCCAGTGGTGGTGCGTTCTCCTACCTCAACCTGATACTACACCTGATAGACAAGTATGCAGGACATGATATGGCTGTGCTTTGTGCAAAGGTGTTTGCGATAGAGATAGAGCGTGAGAACCAGGCATCGTTCATCATCTTCCAGGGTCAGAAGGAGCATGACGATGAGCATGTGCGGAAAGCACAGGAATATATTGAGAGCAATTACCAGGAAAAAACGACCGTTGATTCGTTGGCAGGAATGTTTGCCATTGGCAGGAGGAGTTTTGAGCGCAGGTTTAAGAGGGCGACGGATAATACGGTAGCGGAATATATACAAAGGGTGAAAATAGAAGCTGCTAAGAAGGAGCTGGAGATGAGCCGCAAAGCGGTAAATGAGGTTATGTACGAAGTGGGCTATTCCGACATCAAAGCCTTCAGGACCACGTTCAAAAAGATAACCGGTCTGTCACCGCTTGAGTACAGGCATAAGTACAACAAAGAGGCTATGGCAATGGCTTAGTTATACCATCAGCCATGTTTCCATCATGCCCTTTCCTTTTATCTCTATCGTGCCCCGGCTTTTGAAGGTGTATTTGCCCTCCAGCTGCTTTTTAAAACGGTCGGAGCAATGTATCTCGCCGGCTATGCCGGTTGTTTCCATCCTGCTGGCTGTGTTCACGGTATCGCCCCAGAGATCATAGATGAATTTACGTTGGCCGATGACGCCGGCTACCACGGGGCCGCAATCAAGCCCCATCCTGAACTGTATAGGTGTTCCGTCACTCGCCTTGTATTTCCCCATTTCAGACTTTATTTCCATGGCCATTGCTGCTGCAGCTTCGGCATGGTGCGGATTGGGTTCAGGCAAACCGCTAACCGCCATATAGCAATCGCCGATGGTCTTTATTTTCTCCAGTCCGTGCTTATCGGCCAGCATATCGAAGTTGGTGAATATCTTGTTGAGCATGGTTACTACCTCTTTGGGGTCGCGTGTGCCGGAGAACGAAGTGAACCCGGCCATGTCAATGAACAGGATAGAGGCATTGTCGAAGTAGTCGGCAATTGGATGCTCTCTCTTTTTCAGTCTTTCGGCTATTTGTTCCGGTAGTATGTTCAGCAATATATTCTCAGAGCGCTTACGTTCGCGGGCTATGAAGATGACCACGAGCAGCAATACCACGATGCCTATAAAAAAGAAAGTGGCTTCTATACGTTTCTTGGATAGGGCAAGCTGGTCCAGCTTAAGCCGTTCGTTGTACCGCTCTTCGTCCAGCTTTTTTTGTACATAGCTTATCTTCTCATTGGCCTTGGCCAGGTTCAGCGAACTGTTCTCTGTCATCAGGCTGTCTTTAGCCACCAGTGCGGAGTCTGCATACAGGTAGGCCTGCGTCATGTCCTTTTGCGCTGCATACACCTTTGCCAGCCAGCCGTATATCTCTTCCGGTAATTGATAGTCGTCCCAAAAACCTTTGTTCCGGGCCATTGTAAGGGCTTTTAGCAAGAGGTCTTTTGCACTGCTGTAGTCATTGTAATAATAGTAAATAGCAGCCCTTATGGTCATTGACTTAACGGCATTTTTTACCTGGTTATGCGCTATACTTGTTTCAATATCATGTTCCAGGAGGGGGATGGCTTCTGCATATTTTTTTTGCAGGAAGAAAGTGATACCAATATTGCCTTCCGATATGTGCTGCCAGGTATTTAGAGAAGGTTCTTTTGAAACACTATCGTAAATGCGTTTAAAGTACCATATGGCACTATCATATTGGCCCATGTTCCTGAAGGAAAGGCCAATAGTATTGTTGATGGTATAGAAAAGTTTTTTGCCACGTGTGTTCTTTATAAGCAGTGCTTCCTGCAGGTATCTTATCGCATTCTCATAGTCATCGAGGCGATAGTAGGCACTCCCGAGTATATAGACGTAGTCCTGTTTTGGCGGAAAATCATTGGGGGTGAATTTTTGGTATATCCTGTAAGCGGCTACATAGTTCTCAAGCGATGCACTTTGTTTATGGTATTCGATATAATAGTCCCCGGCCAATTGTAAAGCCTCAGCCTCCATGTATTGGTTCTGTTCATCGGAGGCGTATGCTATGATGCTTTCTATGTCTTCTTCTATCCCTTTTGGACTAACGATGTGCGCATACATTTCTGTTTCGCATTTCAATAGCCTGAGCTGATAAACAAGCGATTCGTCATCAGCTTTGTCGGCAGCGTCTATCAGTGCATTCAAGGTGTCAGCTACCTTTTCTTTAGGCATTTTATCCAGGGCAGGCTTTATACTTTCGGTATAATAATACCGGTCGGCATAGGTACTAAGCTTTGGCAACACAGGTTGAGCATTGCCTGTATATGACAATAAGAGCAGGAGAAGTATGATGAGCCAGTGTTTCAAACTGGGGATGTGTTGCTGATAAGTGAGAAAATTATGAAATTATTTGATAATTAAAGATTTTCTGTACGTCTTTAGCAACATGGTAATATAGCCACTATGGCCATAGTGACAGGGTGGGGTATAGGTAATATTGTAATGTATAATGTGCATACGCTACTTTATGCATCGGTTATGGCATTGAATAGCCTTGGCCGGTATAATGGAGATCACTATTGATCGGCAGCTATTTGATGGCTCGGTTTTGTTGTTTAGAGCAGGGAGATCAAAAAATAAATGAACTATGATAGACATCAGGACTGAAGGCAAGGTGATCTACACCACTGCAACGGGAAAACTGGATGAGGACGATTATAATAAGGTAGTGCCTCAACTGGAAATGCTCATAAGGGAGTACGGTAAGATACGCTGGTATTTTGAGATGAACGATTTTGAAGGCTGGGAGGCAAGCGCATTTTGGAAGGATATGAAATTCGACATAAAACACACCAACGACCTTGAGAGGATAGCAATGGTGGGTGATGAACGATGGGAGAAATGGCTTGCATCCGTCATGAAACCTTTTACACCCGCAATGGTAAGATTCTTTACTGTAGATCAGAAAGCAGAAGCAAAGGAATGGATAAGGCAGGCGACGTAGGCTTGTTATATCTCCACTATATATCTAAAACTCATGGCCTTGCGTTGGGAGGGTTATGGCAGAAGGTATTCTCCCTGAAGATGCCTAAATTAGCGCTTGCTAAAAAATAAAAGAACATGAGTGATCAAGTACGCCAGTTGCAACCCTCCGCTTTATGGAATCATTTTGCCGACCTGAACGCAGTGCCCCGTCCTTCAAAGAAGGAGCAGAGGGTGATCGCTTTCGTTAAAGCATTTGGTGAAAGCCTTGGCCTTCCGACAAGCGTAGACGAAGCCGGTAATGTCATTATAAAAAAGAAAGCCAGCCCGGGTATGGAAGACAGGCAGACGATAGTGCTGCAAAGCCACCTGGATATGGTACACCAAAAGAATGCTGATACAGACTTCGATTTTGATACACAGGGTATAGATATGTATGTGGATGGCGACTGGGTAAAAGCAAAGGGCACAACTTTAGGCGCGGATAATGGCATCGGCGTAGCCACTATCATGTCGCTGCTTGCATCTAAAGACATACTTCATCCTGCGATCGAGGCCTTGTTTACCATAGATGAAGAAACAGGCATGACGGGTGCTTTAGCATTGAAAGGTGGCCTGCTGGACGGCAGGATATTACTGAACCTGGATACGGAAGAAGACAATGAACTGACCATCGGTTGCGCCGGTGGCATTGATATCACCGCAAATGGTACTTATGAACAGGTGTCGCCCAAAGGAAATACTGCCTTCAAACTGGCAGTAAAAGGATTGACCGGTGGTCACTCGGGGGTAGATATACAACTGGGCAGGGCCAATGCCAATAAGGCAATGAACCGCATATTGCTGAAGCTCACTAAAGAACACAATATTGAAATCGCTTCCATAGACGGTGGCAGCCTTCGCAATGCTATCCCCAGGGAATCAGTTGCCGTTATTGTAACTACGGAACAGAATGCCGACAAAGTAAAAGAGGCCGTAGCTGCATCGGAAGCTATGCTTCGTGAAGAAGACCGCAGTACAGACCCTAATCTTAAAGTGAGTATAGAACACGCAGCATTACCGGGAAAGGTAATGGACGCAGGTTTTCAGCAGAAATTATTAAGAGCGATCTATGCTTGCCCCAATGGTATATACCGTATGAGCCCTGAAATAGATGGGCTGGTGCAAAGCTCCAACAACCTTGCCCGTGTATTGGTAAGCGAAGGGTCTTATAATATCCAGTGCCTGACACGTAGTTCGGTAGATACGGAGAAGGGCGACCTTGCCGATGCTATAACCAGCACGTTTGAGTTAATGGATGCGACTGTTACTGCTAATGGGGCATATCCCGGTTGGCAACCACGCCCGGATGCGCCTATTATAAAACTTATGAGCGACTTGTACCTCGAGATGTTCCATGAAGCTGCTAAAGTTGATGCGATCCACGCAGGTTTGGAATGTGGCATATTAGGTACCAATTATCCCGGTATGCAGATGATATCATTTGGTCCCAATATCTTCGGCGCCCATTCTCCCGATGAGCGTGTACAGGTAAGTTCTGTACAGAAATTCTGGTCCTACTTGCTGGAGACCCTGAAGCGCATTCCTGCAAAGGATAGCTAAGAACAAAGGTAATAGCTTGTTTTTTATAGACACCACGGCAGTGTGTGTCGGGGCTACTTATTATTTCAACCATCAGATCGGTATATAAGATGAGCACCTTTTGGGCATCCCATTGATAAAACCGATGCAACTATAAAGTATTGCATTTACCCGTTTTCTCTTAAAATGCTATTTTGCTAGTGCCTCGAAATAGATATTTCTTTTGTTCACTTAATGCAATTTGAAAATGGAAAACACAAAATCCTCTGGAAATGGTAAATGCCCTTTTAGCGGTGGCACCCCAAAGTTTACAGCCGGCGGCGGTACCAGGAATCGTGATTGGTGGCCCAACCAGTTACCACTCAATATTCTTCGTCAACACTCTTCGTTGTCCAACCCGATGGGCAAATTCAACTATGCAGAGGCATTTAATAGCCTTGATCTCGCAGCTGTGAAGAAAGACATTTTCGACCTGATGACGGATTCGCAGGACTGGTGGCCGGCTGATTATGGTCACTATGGCCCCTTATTTATCCGCATGGCCTGGCACAGTGCCGGCACCTACCGCATCTCCGACGGACGTGGCGGCGGCGGGGCAGGTATGCAGCGCTTTGCACCACTGAATAGCTGGCCCGATAATGTGAACCTCGATAAAGCACGTTTGTTGCTCTGGCCCGTTAAAAAGAAATACGGTAACAAAATATCCTGGGCAGACTTGATGATACTGGCTGGTAATTGTGCCCTTGAATCCATGGGTTTTAAAACTTTTGGATTTGCAGGCGGCCGTGAAGATATGTGGGAACCACAGGAAGATGTTTACTGGGGTGCAGAAAGTAAATGGTTGGCAGATCAACGTTATACAGGTGAGCGTGACCTCGAAAATCCGCTGGCCGCCGTTCAGATGGGTTTGATATATGTAAATCCAGAAGGGCCTAACGGTAACCCTGATCCGCTTGCAGCGGCAGTAGATATCAGGGAGACATTCCGCCGCATGGCCATGAATGACGAAGAGACCGTCGCACTCATTGCCGGTGGACATACATTCGGCAAAACGCATGGCGCTGCCGATGCCGGGGCACATGTTGGCCTGGAGCCTGCGGCAGCAGGTATTGAAGAAATGGGTCTTGGCTGGAAGAACTCTTTCGGTACGGGCATGGGGGGCGACGCCATCACCAGCGGCCTCGAAGGGGCATGGACCACTACACCGACCAAATGGAGCAATAACTTTTTTGAGAACTTGTTCGGCTACGAGTGGGAGTTGACAAAAAGCCCTGCAGGCGCGCACCAGTGGAAGCCAAAGAACCATGCAGGGGAGGGTACTGTACCTGACGCACATAATGCCTCAAAGCACCATGCGCCAACAATGTTAACTACTGATCTCGCCCTGAGGTTCGATCCTGTTTATGAAAAGATATCCAGGCATTTCTATGAGAATCCCGATGCGTTTGCTGATGCATTTGCAAGGGCCTGGTATAAATTGACACACCGCGATATGGGGCCGATTGCCCGTTACCTCGGCCCCGAGGTGCCCAAAGAAGTGCTGATATGGCAAGACCCGATACCTGCAGTTACACATCCCCTGGTTGAGGATGCGGACATTGCCGTATTGAAAGAGAAGATACTTTCTTCAGGTCTTAGCGTTTTTGAACTGGTGTCAACAGCCTGGGCTTCTGCTGCTACATTCCGTGGCTCGGATAAGCGCGGTGGTGCCAACGGAGCGCGTATCCGCCTCGCACCCCAGAAGGATTGGGAGGTCAATAACCCGGCCCAATTGGCCAAGGTCTTAAGTGTCCTTGAAGGGATACAAAAGGATTTCAACGATGCAAACAAAGGAGGCAAACAGGTCTCTCTTGCCGACCTGATCGTGTTGGCTGGCTGTGCTGCAGTTGAAAAAGCTGCAAAGGATGCAGGCTACAACGTGAAGGTGCCCTTTACGCCCGGTCGTGCTGACGCATCGCAGGAACAGACCGATGTTGAAGCCTTCGAAGTACTGGAGCCTGCTGCCGATGGCTTTAGAAATTATAAGAATGCTTATTATAAGTCTTCCGCAGAGGAGATGCTTGTTGATAAAGCACAGTTATTAACGCTTACCGCACCTCAAATGACCGTGCTGCTCGCCGGTATGCGTGTACTGGATACCAATTTCGACCGGTCGAAATATGGTGTATTCACGAATAAACCGGGAACGCTCAGCAATGATTTCTTTACCAATCTGCTCGATGTAGATACGGTATGGGCGCCGGTTGGCGAATCGGCTGAAGAGTTCGAAGGCCGTGACCGCAAGACGGGTGCACCCAAATGGACGGCCCGGCGTGCCGACCTCATCTTTGGCTCTAATTCAGAGCTTCGCGCTATTTCCGAAGTCTACGCATGCGATGATGCGAAAGAAAAGTTCGTTAACGACTTCGTAGCTGCATGGTCTAAGGTGATGGATCTTGACCGCTTCGAGCTGGTTTAGCATAGAGGCTTCCCATAGTGATTAAAAGAGCGTAGCGGTTCATGCCGCTACGCTCTTTTTTGTCTACAATGCTATGAGGCTGAATATCATGAAAAAACGCAGGCATCCCGCCTGCGCTTAATTCGCTATTTCCTCCCACACTCGCACTCACTTTAGTAGTCCCGCCAAGAATCGAACTTGGATCTAAAGTTTAGGAAACTTCTATTCTATCCATTGAACTACGGGACCAAAATTTTGTGTAATAGTTGACAGGAGTTTTAGAGGCTGGCAAAAATAATGTATCGTTGGCACATTTCCGCATCATTCTAACGCCATTTCAGCGTCATCAGCAGATGTTGTATATCTTTTGCCAGGAATTCATTCATAGGCTTCAGCGAGTCCGCATTGGGGGTTACATTAAAATATAAAGCCCCGCGCAGATAGTGTTTCACCGAGTCGCTGGCAATGAATTGATAAGCCGATGCCGCGTCGCCGCCTACATTGAACAGTACTCCCGTAACACCATATGGGTTTACGAACGATTGTGGTTCTATATAGTTTGCCTTCTTATCATGCCAATAGGTTAGCTCGTGGGCATCACCCAATAACTTATCAAAGGTTTGTTGTGCTGATATTTCCTTATAGCTGATGTATAGACGACCGCCGATAGACGGGAAGTCTATATCGATCCACCATGGGTTCTCCGCCTTCTTATCGAAGAACATAGTGTCTTTTACAATATTCCCATATACCGGGTACTCGAATGTATATGGGTAGCCGGCATTGTCAAATGCACGGTACTCATGCTTAGGGAAGCTCACTGCGTAGTAGCCCCGGGGCTTTGGAGTATAGGTTTCCGGCTTGCAGGATACTATCAACAAACACAGTATAAAAAACGGAATGTATCGCGTCATGGCTGCCAAAACTAACATAAAAATAGCATAATGAGTGCGCCTGCCGAACGGGAAAATATTGTTTAACACTGCTTTGCTCTCCTTATTAGGGCGGTGACCTTTCTTTTGTTAATTTCGCAGCCTGATTCAAACTACTATTTTATGGCAGATCAACAAATACCGGCACCGGCAGAACAACAACTGAATATAGAATTAACGGAAGAAATGGCCGATGGCACCTACGCCAACCTGGCTATCATAACCCATTCATTTGCAGAATTTGTAATAGATTATGTGAATGTAATGCCCAATATGCCCAAAGCAAAAGTGAAATCGCGTGTAGTGATGACCCCGCAGCATGCCAAGCGCCTGATGAAGGCACTCATTGAGAATGTAAAGCGTTTCGAAGCGCAATACGGTGTGATCAAGGACCAGGAAGCGCCCGCATTGCCTTTTGCTTTCAACGGTCCTGCAGGACAAGCTTAATATTATTATACCGGTTCAATGAACGATAAAATTCTCATCCTTGATTTCGGCTCGCAGTTCACGCAGCTTATTGCCCGTGCCATTCGCGAGCTGAATGTCTATTGCGAGATACAGCCCTGCACCAAACCGGTGCAGTACGACGATACTTTGAAGGGGGTAGTGCTTTCGGGCAGTCCTTTTTCAGTTAATGATCCACAGGCGCCCAAGCCCGATATAAAGGCTATTGCCAATCACCTGCCGGTCCTTTCTGTATGTTATGGTGCACAATTGCTTGCACAGCAGTCCGGAGGTGAAGTGGGTAAATCCACGCATCGTGAATATGGGCGAGCTCATTTACAGCACCTCGTTCATGATGAATTAATGGCCACTGTGGCGCCCAACTCGCAGGTCTGGATGAGCCATAGCGATACCATTAAGAAATTACCGGACGATTTTACCGTTATCGCGCGTACAGAGAGCATTCCTGTTGCTGCTTTTAAGGCAAGTGATTCTTATGCTGTAAATCCCGTTTACGGTATTCAGTTTCATCCGGAGGTAACTCATAGTACCGATGGCCGGCAATTGCTGAAGAACTTCGTAGTGGATATTTGCGGCTGCCGGCAAGACTGGACTCCGGCATCATTCGTTCACGAAACAGTTGAACGTATAAAACAGGAAGTAGGCGATAAGAAAGTAGTAATGGCCTTAAGTGGTGGTGTAGACTCAACAGTGGCCGCCACACTGGTACATCATGCCATTGGGGATAATCTCTATTGCATATTCGTTGATAACGGCCTTTTACGTAAGGATGAGTTTGAGCAGGTGTTGGAAGGCTACAAGCATCTTGGTCTCAATACCAAGGGGGTAGATGCCAAACAACGGTTTTACACTGCACTCGATGGCGTATCAGATCCTGAGAAGAAACGTAAGATAATAGGTGGGTTGTTCATAGATGTGTTCCAGGAGGAGGCTTCAGCGCTCAGCGACGTAAGTTTCCTGGGGCAGGGTACCATATACCCCGATGTGATCGAATCGCTGTCGGTGCATGGCCCCTCGGCTACCATCAAATCGCATCATAATGTAGGTGGTCTTCCCGAGAAGATGCACCTGGCGCTGGTTGAACCCTTGCGTTTCCTCTTCAAAGACGAAGTGCGCAAAATAGGACGCGAATTAGGCATCGACGATATTTTCCTGAGCAGGCATCCCTTCCCGGGACCGGGCTTAGGCATACGTATATTAGGAGCTGTTAGCGAAGAAAAGGTGAAATTGCTTCAGGAGGCTGATGCGATATACATACAGCATCTTCGCGACAGTGGCCTTTACACGCAGGTCTGGCAGGCGGGCACTATTTTGTTGCCGGTGCAGAGCGTTGGCGTAATGGGCGACGAACGTACTTACGAGTTTACAGTAGCATTGCGTGCCGTTACTTCCGTAGATGGTATGACTGCGGACTGGGCGCACTTGCCGCACGAGTTCCTGGCCAAAGTATCCAACGACATCATTAACCGGGTAAAAGGCATCAACAGGGTGGTGTACGACATCAGCTCGAAACCTCCTGCAACTATTGAGTGGGAATAACAGGAATGTATTATGAAGGCCCGAGTATCGCTGATATCTGTTTTTATTCTTTTGTCGCTTTGCCAGTCGCGCAGGGCGGATGCCCAGTTCTGGAAACATTGGTTCCGGAAAGATGAGCCGCCACAACGACAGCATAGCAGCGAGAAGAAACATCTTGATGAGGCCCCGCCTTTGCGTAATGAGCCGCCGCGATATCGCCGGAAACAGTCTTTCGATTATCCTCGCACTGAGAAAAGGGCCCGCTATAGGATTGATGTCCTGGCCCCGCTTTATCTGGACGAATTGGTAAAAGATAATAAACCGGCTTACAAAGGAAGGGTGCCTGAAAAAGCAACAACTGGGGCCGATTTTTGCCAGGGTGTGCAGTTGGCAGCCGATACCTTGAATAAGTTGGGCTTCCAGGTTGATGTATATATACATGATGTGGCGGGTGTATCAGAGTCTCCGGAAGCCCTGGTCCGTAATAAAGTACTGGATAAGTCTGATCTGATCATTGGCGCTATCCAATCTCCCCAGATGCCTGTTATTGCACAGTTCGCTAAAAAACATGAGATCAATTTTGTATCTGCGGCCTCGCCTTCAGATGCAGGCATTGTAGATAATCCTTATTTTACTATACTGCAGCCTACTTTGCAAACGCATTGCGAGGCCATAATGTGGAAGGCCCAGAAGCAACATAAGAATGCAACTATAGCGGTTTACAGGCGTAGTTTTGTACCACTGGATGAGAGCGCTTTCAATTTTGTCATGGATGCCGCCGAGGATCGGGACAACAGGTTCGTAAAGGTGCTCTGCAACCAAATGCCCGGGAAGGAAACATTGGCCGATGTGTTTTCGCCGAAAGAGACCAACGTGATCATAATGGCTATTATGGACATTGGCTATGCCGACTCATTACTGAAGCAATTGTATCATGATTTCCCGGCCTATAAGTTCGAAGTGTATGGTATGCCTTCATGGCGGGGCATGGCCGATCTCCGCAAGGCCGACGCATTCCCCAACCTCGTTATTTATCTTACGGCACCATCTTACTATGACCTCACAACACAGCAAGGTCGTTATCTTAGCGATGTTTGTAGTAAAAGCTTCGGAACAAAGCCAAACGAAACTGTTTGCCGTGGTTATGAGACCCTGTTCTGGTATGCATACTTGCTGAACCGTTATGGTACTATCTTTAACGAGAACATGTCCGATAACGCAATGGTACCTTTTACCCGTTATGACATTAAGCATCGCTGGGATGTGAATGGTGAGGTGCTGTACAACGAGAACGAACGGGTGTACTGGTACCGCTACGAGGACGCATCCTACATGATAGAATAATAAACTGTTTTACTGATTTTTTCTTGGAGTGGTTGTTGGCGTAATGCTGTCCCGGCTGCTCATGGCATCAGATACCTGGTACACATTGGCGCTCAGTGATGGTGCCCCGTTTTTTACTCCGTTTATTGCAGCATCGGCAGGCGATTTCATCAATCGTAATTCTTTGCTAAGGCGCTTTTTCCTCATGAAGTATAATATGGCGTAAAGCCCGAAGGTGAGGCAGCAGATACTTAATAGTGCAATGTTGGGGTTGTAATCCTGTACCAGGAGCGATACGATAATGATGAGCACGTTCGATGTAAGCAATATGGTCACGATCTGCGAATGGCCAAAACCTATATCCATCAGGTAATGGTGCAGGTGTGTTTTGTCCGCATGGAAAGGTGATCCCCCTTTCAGGATGCGGGCAATGAATACGCGGAACGAATCGAATACAGGTACAAAGAGAACTGACAATGCGATCACCATACCGCCGCGGGGATTGTGGACTACTGACATGAGGGGCTTGCCCGGTGCAAACGAATGTATGAACAGGATGCAGAGTATGGAAATAGTAAAACCTATAAGCAGCGAGCCCGTATCTCCCATAAATATCTTCGCCGGCGATATATTGTATCTCAGGAAGCCGATGATAGCGCCCGCCAGGCTAAAAGCAATACATGCCCCTCCGAAATTATCCAGCAGGGCAAGACAAATGCCTAATGTAATGGAGCAAAGCAAGCCGATGCTGGCGGCGAGGCCATCTATACCGTCTATCAGGTTGAAGGCATTGGTTACGAACATGACGCCAAGCACCGTAAAGCCCAGGCTGGCCCATAGTGGTAACTGGTAGATGCCAAAGAAGCCGTGCAGGGAATTGATACGAATATCTGCGAAGTAAACGGTTATGATAGCAGCAACAAATTGTGCAACAAACTTTTGTTTGGGGGTAATAGTGATCAGGTCATCGTTCAGCCCGGTAAGGAACAGCAGCACCGATGAGGCACATATGTAGTTCCATTTATCCAGCGAAGATGTTTTTATGAACAGGGAGGTAACAATGATGTATGCAAAGAAGATGCCTATACCACCAAGATTGGGGATGATATTGATATGTACTTTTCTCTTGTTGTCGGGTACGTCGAATAGACGTTTTCTTTTTGCCACATAGATGATACGGGGGATCGAGACCATACTGATCACCAGGGCGGTGGCAAATGCGGCCAGGTAAATGATATAAGGTGGCAATTCGATCATAAAATGATATCCGGGCTTGTGCCTTGTAATGTAAGTAAAAGATTTAGCTCTTGTTTTGTCCCTTATCCCGGCTATACTTAAAGCAAAAATACATTATTGTTTTTACAGTTTTTGGCAATAACAACTTAATAAAAAATAAAGAGATATTATATGTGTATCGCTGCCGTTGTAATACCCGTATAAGGATTGGCCACAATAACTATACCATATTTTTCAGTACGCTGACTATGCGTTCTGCTGCTTTGCCATCCCACATATAGGGTATGTTCCCTTTTTTCCAATTTCCGGAGAATAGTTTCTCCATGATGGGGGCAATGGCCTCGGGTTTGGTACCGATCAGTTCGTTTGTTCCCATTGTACAGGTCTCTGGGCGTTCTGTATTGTCCCTGAGTGTGATACAGGGCACATGCATTACGGTGGTCTCTTCCTGTATACCGCCTGAGTCGGTTATCACAGCCTTGGCATGTTGTACCAGGTAATTGAATTGCAGGTAGCTAAGCGGCTCGCAAATGTGCAGGTTCGGTGAGCGTATGCCCAAAGCCTCATAAGTTTTGGCCGTACGTGGGTGCATGGGAAAGATGATTGGGAACCCCCTTGATGCCTTGATGATCGCTACAAGGATCGCCTTAAGGTCGGCAACATTGTCCACGTTATTAGGTCGGTGCAGTGTTAGTACAAGATATTGTTGTGGCTGCAGTTTCAGCTTGTTCCAGAATGCAGGTTGGTGAAACAATGGCGCTTGTTTCAGCAAGGTGTCTATCATGGTGTTGCCTACAAAAAAGATGCGCTCATCAGGTACGCCCGCCTCGCGCAGGTTTTCATTGGCGGTATGCGTTGTGGTAAAGAAATAATCGCAGATAGAATCTGTAACGATCCGGTTTATTTCCTCGGGCATGCTCATATCATTGCTGCGTATACCAGCCTCAATATGGGCTACTTTGATATTGCCCATTTTTTTTGCAGTGATAGCACATGCCATGGTCGATGTAACATCACCAACCACGATCACAAGGTCAGGTTTTGCGGACTGCAGTACCTTCTCGTAACGTGTCATTATAGCTGCCGTTTGTTCGGCCTGTGAACCGCTGCCCGCCTCAAGGTTTATCGAAGGCTTGGGTATGCCCAGTTGTTCGAAAAAAGAGTCGCTCATATTCCTGTCATAATGCTGACCGGTATGAACAAGGCGGTAGCGTATGTTGGTCCCTCTCCTTTGTTCCTTCTGTATAGCCTCTATAACAGGGGCTATCTTCATAAAATTTGGCCTGGCACCTGCAATTATATCAACCAGCATAGCTTATTAGTTCTATTACTACCTCAGCACGTTCTCCTACATGCGCTTGCAGGCATTGCGCCCCGGCAAGCAGGTTGTAATCTTTGCAATATAGGTAATTATGCAAACCAATACTATAGGCTCCGCTAATACGGATACGTATATCGCCTGCTGTAAACTGATCTTCGCTGTCGCGTACTATTCGTACATCAGGATGAAAATGTAAATATGATATTGCCTCCTGCGCTTTATAACCATCCAGCTCATCCACTATTGTTATTTTTAGGTTATCACATTTTATGCTTCGCTTATGGGTAATTCCCTCGTTACCGAAACCATCATGCGACATGACAATGCCTGAGCTGTTTTGTTCCTGTACTTGCACCTGCGCTCTTTTCCCTGTCCTGAAAGCCGCCCACACTTCAGATGAATCTTTACCATTGATCGTTATAGTGTTATGAGCAGCAGTACCCCGTTCTAAGGCTCTGCGTTCATTTCGTTCATAGGTCGATATGCCGGTGTCAGTTATTATTGGTACACCCCGCACATTCAGGCAAAAGCTAAAGGTATCAGCATGTGCATGGCCGGCCTGGTAAGCGGGGCTTATATTGCCGGCATCAACTATCATTTCATAATTATCCGTACTGTATTTGCGATACCCGCATTCTTTTAGCTCAGTTGTAATTTCATCAATATTTAGCTGTTTCCCATATTCTTTCAGCCATAGGGGAGCGGGCGCTATTCCCGGGCCGGAATCTCCAAACATAGCATAATTGCCATCTCTAAAGCAAAATGCCTGCAACCAGCCAAGCATCCGGGCGGTAGTATGCCGCATGACTTGTAATAATACTGGGTCGTTAAACCGGTCAGAATTTTCTGCCAGCAGGATACAGTCCAGCAGGCCTGCCAGTAGGACGCAATGGTACATGGGGCTCTGCTCATAATGCCCGCCGTCAGCTAATGTTTGTTCCTTAAGTTGTGACTTGAGTAGCCTCGTGCTTAATTGGTGAAAATGGTTGTCATTAAAATAATGCGCTGCAAAAAATAAGGAAAAACTATTCTCCAGCAGGTGATTGGCAAGCAAATGATATTCAGGGAAGGCAGCCAGTTTATCATATTGCCGGTATAGGCATTCATCGAAAGTGCTTTCCCGGATGTCGTGCCTGCTAAAGAATTTGATCCAGTTCATGCCTCTTACCGAAATGGGGTAGGGCTCTGCACCATCTTTCAGCAGGTCCTCTTTTGAGCAATGATCCGATATTGTAGCAACGCGTTCTGCAAGCGGAATGTCCTCGTCATTGAGCCAGCCAAAATAGTTAAGATTGTAGGTCCACAATTTTCCTTCAGCCCCGTAATTCCAGTCAATATTATTACCAAAAGAATGGCTCTTGTTCAGGAAACTGAATGTATTGCCCCTTGCTTTATACAGCGCTGCGTCATCCCTCAAGGGAAACTGTATTTTTGGGAAAGATGACGCAGCCTCTAAGGCTTTCACAGGAACTTGTGGATAACGGTAAAAAGCTTTTTTGACCTTATAATAAAACCTGTAATACCACTGTTCAAAGCGCAGGTGTTTGACGGTATGGTACAGGCGGATGATATTCATTTAATAATGCTGAATGGCATTTAAAAGTACTAAAAAGCTGTAGCGTAAGTATAGTTCGCAGGCGTCCGGCATTCAATTATGCTTTGCCTCAAAATCCCTTGTAAAAGAATAGAGATTGAACCCCGTTTGCTTTATCTGTTGTGAAAGCTGTAGCCTGAGTTGGTTTTTGTCTATATGTTTCATCTTGCCGGCTTGCATGAGTTGCCAGCTTTTTTCTGTCATCAGGTGCAGGCGCTTTTCAGGGTCCGCGTTTTGCGTAGCAAGGTATTCATCTATAGCAGCGGCCAGTTCATCGATCCCCTTTTGTTCTGTTGCTATGGTCTTGACGACGGGCACCTCCTGCGCTCCATGAGCGCGTTCGTGTGTCAGTATTTTCAGGTTACGGTACATAGCTTCTGCAGCTTCCCGGTCTGCCTTATTCACCACGAATATATTAGCGATCTCCATGATGCCTGCTTTCATGGTTTGTATGGTATCACCAGCTTCGGGTACCAGCGTAACCACGGTGCAGTCGGCCAGCCCCGCTATCTCCACCTCGCTCTGGCCTACACCCACTGTTTCTACAAGGATATGGTCGAAGGGCGCATTTTTAACCACATCGCATATCTCTATGATTTTGGGGTTCAGCCCGCCCAGGGCGCCCCTTGTTGCCAGCGAGCGGATGAACACATTAGGGTTATTGTAAAAATCGCTCATCCTTATCCTGTCGCCCAATATGGCCCCGTAATTGAATGGGGAGGATGGGTCCACAGCTATTACGGCCACATGTTTGCCTTCGTTCACCCAGTGCCGCAGCAGCGCATTCACAAGGGTGCTTTTACCAGCACCCGGAGGGCCGGTAATGCCGGTCACCAGCGCCTTTTGTGTATTTTCCAGTTGCAGGAGCAATTCCTCATGCCCGGGCAGGCTATTCTCCACAAGGGTGATAGCCTTGGCGATAGAGCGTTGATCGCCCTTTTTTATTCCCTCCAGTAGCCCGTTTATATTGTCCAGCACTAAAAAATGTTTATGTTCGTTATAGAATTGTAATCCCCCTGCTTCTTGAACAAAAATAGCGATCTGATCCATAAAGTTTTATCCAAGTCCAATATTGCTGTTTTTACGGCATTTGCGATGATGGTCGGTTTCCTGTTCTCGCGTGCCCTGCTCTCCATGTCCATGGTAGCATTTGTGCTCAATGCCATCCGCGATGTGCATCCCCGCTACTGGTTCCGGCAGCGCTGGTGGTGGCTGGGTTTTGCCTGGGTGGCCATGTATGGCATATCTTATTTCTGGAGCCATGATATACCTCTGTGGGCCGAACGCTTCCAGGTAAAGCTGCCTGTGCTCATTTTCCCCTTTGCCTTCGCATTCAGCCCAAAGCTCAGTAATAAACAATTACAGGCCTTTACCATCGGCGTGGCCCTGCTCTTCCTGGCCGGTGCGGCATACAGTGTGTATCCGCTCATTGGGCATGTTAGCCACTTTGTGGATGAGTATGCGGTCTCGCACCTGCTGCCAACACCCGCCAAGAACGATCATATCGTTTTCAGCCTCTCTATAACGGCATTTATTGCATGGTGCGTGTACATCTTCCCCTCGCTCAGCAAGGGCTTCGTTCGTTGGTTCATAGGCATAGCCGTTGTTCTCCTGAGCGTCTACCTGCATATACTGGCCGCGCGTACCGGCCTGCTCATGTGGTATATCTTCGTTGTTGCCTGGGGCATCTTCATGGGCATCCGCAAGAGCCGCTGGGTAGGTATAGGCATCATAACGGCCCTCGTCGTCTTTTTTGCACTGGCCATCACCTACATCCCCACCTTCAAGATGCGCATTGGCTATATGAGCTATATGATGATCGTGTACGACCAGGGCGAGATGTCGGCCAACTATAGCGACATGGGCCGCTGGATGTCTTACGACGTTGCCCTCAAAGCCATCAAAAAACACCCCCTCTTCGGTGTAGGGGCCGGCGACATGATGGACTCCATGCGTGCCGGTTACAACAAGTGGTATCCCGGCACCAAAGAGGAGCAGGTGCTGCTGCCGCACAACCAGTTCATGGTAGTGGCCCTGGCCTGCGGCATACCTGCCGCCATACTATTTGCCATCTGGGTCTTCATGCCCCTTACCTGGATACGACGACAGCGGGGCGGCTTTTTCCTCTACATCATATGGCAGATCCTGTTCATAGAGTTATTGATCAACCCCGTTTTGGAGATACAATACGGTGTGTTCGTATATTTGTTTTTCCTGCTCTGGCAAGGGCATGATTATATAGAACGAGCCAAAGCGAACACAGCATAAAAACAGGACGATCATGACAAATTTTGTACCCATTTTCCCCCTGGAGATAGTAGTGTACCCCGGGGAGCCCTTGAACCTTCACATCTTCGAGCCCCAATACAAGCAGCTTATACGCGAGTGCATAGACAATAAAAAGCCCTTCGGCATCCCCCCCGTTTTTGATAAGAAAGTAGGGGAGCTGGGCACCCTTGTGGAGATCACCGAGATGGTAAAGGAATACGACAGCGGCGAGATGGACATCCGCACGCGGGGCCTCAGCGTATTCAAAGTGCTCGAAGTGATAAAAGAGATACCCGGCAAGCTATACCACGGCGCCATCGTCAACTACCCCGATAATATAGTGGAGCCCGGCGACAGCAGCATGGCTGACCTCATCATGTCTGAAGTAAAACGCATGTACACCCTGCTGAATGTAGAGAACAAGTTCCCAGACAGGAGCGGCGCCGTCATATCCTACGAGATAGCCCATTTCGTGGGCCTCTCGCGCCAGCAGGAGTATGAGCTGCTGGGTCTTTTCACAGAGTTGCAGCGCCTCGAATACCTGCGCCGTCACCTCAACTCCATCCTGCCCCTCGTGCAGGAGCTGGAGCAGCTAAAGGCCCGCATACAGATGAACGGTCACTTCCGCGACCTCTCCATCGATGGCCTCAACCTCTGATGAAAAATTCCCTCTTATGGGGCCTGCATAGTTCCCATAAAATAGCTTAATTTTGATAAGAGGAAATTGTCATGACTGCAACAAAAGTACAGGCCCTCGACGGCTATAAAATAAGGGTAACATTTAGCGATGGCGTCTCCGGCATCGTCAGCCTCGCCGATTTTGTTGAGAAGGGCATCTTCGTTCAATTAAAAGATCCTGCGCTTTTTGCCTCGGTACATACTGATGGCGCCGCGATCATCTGGACGGATGAATTAGAGATAGATGCGGATAATATCTATGCCGAGATACTCAATGCTGAACCTGTAAAAGTGTTACACACGCCTACATTCAATGCCGCAGATTAGTTTCTTCCTTGGGATCATTATTAAAATGTACTACCGGGAGCACAATCCCCCGCATTTTCATGCCGACTATGGGGAGCACAAAGCCACCATCGATATTCAAAAGCTGGAGCTTTGGAACGGCTATCTGCCGCCAAGGGTACTGGGTCTTGTGATAGAGTGGGCCGCGCTGCATCAAAAGGAGCTAATGGACAACTGGGAAAAGGCACAGAACCAGGAGCGTCTTAATGCAATAGAGCCTCTTGTCTGAAAGAAAAAGATCCGGAGCTTTCTGATTTTTTCCCCCTTCTCCTTTGGAGAAGGGCCGGGGATGAGGCCGCTCTCTCGCAGGGCTTTTCCACCCGCTACTTTCTACTTTCTGTTAATTTTTACTATATTGGCAGTCCTTACCAAAAAATACCATTTTTATGTCAATGAACATTGTTATCGACTGGGGTAACAGTCGTGTGAAAGCAGCAGTTTTTAGCGACGACAAACTGATAGAGACCAAGGTATTCCCTGAAGAGGACATCATTACATCGCTCTCATTCTATATACAGGACCATAAGATCGATAACGGCATACTGGCCTCAGTGGCCATGCACCCGCCGGGCCTCGAAAGCATGCTGCAGACCAACCTCAGCTACTTCATCAAGCTCGACATGAACACCCCGCTGCCCATCATCAATGCCTATACCTCGCCCGACACCCTGGGCATGGACAGGCTGCCCCTGGCAGTGGCCGCCCACATGATGAACCCCGATGTCAATAACCTTGTCATCAGCTGCGGCACCTGCATCACCTACAACTTTGTGCAGAAGAACCGCACCTTCCGCGGCGGGGCCATATCGCCCGGCCTGCACATGCGCCTCCAGGCCATGCACCAGTTCACCGAGAAGCTGCCGCAGGTAAAAGTAGAGGGCGACCTCCTGCTCCTTGGCTACGATACCGCCACCTGCATGCGCAGCGGCGCCGTATATGGCATGGCCTCAGAGATAGATGGAATGATAGCCCATTTCTCAGAGCAATACCCCGAATTTAACGCCACTTTAACCGGGGGCGATGCGGCTTATTTTGAAAGCAGGCTCAAAAGCAAGATATTTGCAGACCCCTACTTATCGCTCAGGGGGCTAAATCTAATTTTAAAACATAATGTGCCATATTCGCGCTAAGCACTTTTTTACACTCTCAATATCCATTTTCCTTACTGCGGCAGCTGCCGCGCAAACCAGTTCGGTAAGCAACCCTACCTCCAACCGGCAGAACCAGCCCTACTCACGCTATGGCGTGGGCGAGATGGTGAATGGTAACAACGTGGTCATCAAGGGTATGGGCAACGTTTCCTCCGCCTTTGCCGGCCAGTACCAGGTCAATACGGATAACCCCGCCTCATACGCATCGCTCAGCCTCACTACCTACGAGGGGGCCATGCAGGGCTCACTATCCACCCTTACCGCCAATGGCACCAGCAACAGCACCGGTATGGCCACCCTGTCCTACCTTACCATAGGCTTCCCCATAGGCAAGCACATGGGCCTCGCTGTGGGCCTCCGCCCCATGTCGCATGTGTACTACCACCTCAACGATACCACGGGCACCGTGGGCATCGGGGAAACGGTGCATACCTACTATGGCGACGGCGCGCTCAACTATGCCTTCCTCGGCCTTGCCGGCCAGGTAAAGGGCTTCAGCCTCGGCGCCAACTTCGGCTACACCTTCGGCACCATACGCAATACCAGCGTCTTTGCCAATATAGATACCACCCACGCCATCAATACCGACATATCCAAATACACCCGCATAGGCGGCCTGTACTGGAAGGCCGGCCTGCAATACGAGCACAAGCTCGATACCAACCTCGCCATCAGGGTGGGGGGCACCTTCACCCTCAGCCAGGATCTCCGCGCCTTCCGCGACCAGTACTGGGTTACCTACTTCAACCTCGGCGGCACTCTGCAGGAAGATACTGCCTTCACCCTGCTCAATACCAAAGGCAGCATGAAGCTGCCCATGGCCTACAGCCTTGGCGTGCAGCTGATGAACGGCGAAAAATGGAGCGCCGGCCTCGACTTCTCTGCCGTGCAGTGGAGCCAGTTCCGCAACTTCGGTTCTGTCGATTCGGTGGCCAATACCTACCGCATAGGCGCGGGTGGGGCATATACCCCCAACCCCCTCAGCATACACAACTACCTGCAGCGTGTTACCTACCGCCTCGGCTTCTACTATGGCAAAGACCATGTGTCGCTGCGCAGTACCGATATCAATTACTACGCGCTCACCTTCGGCTTCAGCCTGCCCTTCAAGCGCTATACCGACCGCATACATACCGCCTTCGAGATAGGCAAGCGCGGCACCGAGGCCAATGGCCTCGTGAAGGAGAACTTCTTCAAGCTCTCGCTCGGCATATCGCTCAACGACCGCTGGTTCATAAAGCGCAGGTATGACTAGGCGCCGGCAACGCCCTGCATTCTGTCTTAAGCCCCGCTTCATGCGGCAGATACTCATTCCCGGTCTTTTGCTTAGCCTCCTTGCCTCCTGCAAGAACGACCCTAAGGAAGTGACCGCGCTCACCGGCCGCAGCGTTTACCAGGTCGACAGGGCCGAGGATGTTACCCTCATCTACAGCGAGCAGGGCAGGGTAAGGGCCCGCATCTACGCCAAAGAATACATTGCCAACGAGAGCGCCCGCCCCCCTTATATGGACATGAACAAGGGCATAAAGGCCGAGGTGTACAACGACAGCATGCATGTGGAGAGCACCCTGACCGCCAACTATGCCCGCTATTACGAGAAGCAGGGCAACTTCCTCATACGCGACCATATAGTGGTGGTGAACAAAAAGGGCGACACCCTGCACACCGAAGAGCTGGTATGGAACCAGGGCATACAGCGCTTCTTTACCGAGAAGTTCGTGAAGATCAGCACACCCACCCTAACTATGTATGGCGACGGCCTCGAAGCCAACGAAGACTTCTCCTGGTACCGCATCATGAACCAGAAAGGCACCATGCTGGTGGATAAAGGCGAAGTGCCTAATTGAGTTGCAGATAGCAGCGGCAGGAGGGCAGGAGCAGTGTGCAGCTTTTCCCCCTTGCGCGATGGCATGTGCGTTTGCGAAGGGGGCCAGGGGGATGTAGAGGTCGGGCCTCTGTGCGTCTTCGCGAGGCACGCGTGTCCCGATTCCTTCGGGGAAGCGATCTCGTTATATTGAGGGAAAAGTACAATCACCCCGTCCTGCTTCATTTTATAGGAAACGCATGTCTGTCTGAAGCAGTCCACCCCTCTTTGCTGCCACGCACAAGCTGGTAAAAGAGGGGAGCTATTTGGTTCCTGCTTCTGATTTTGCGGAAAAGAAAAAATAAGAAGTTGATCTTGTGTACTTTTTCTTCTTTTGGGCTAATTTTCAATCGTTTAGAGTGGGTTATTGGATGTGAATATTGCTTCTGGTTTGCTTCTTGTTTTCTGCAATTTACTTCTGATAAGGTTTGCTGGTTTCACATTCAAATTTCTATTATTTCCGATTTTGCAGTCAAAAAATAATTTCCGGTTGGAAATAGTATAATCGGCGGAAATGCTTGTTGGAAGCCTCATATTGCGTTATGGAATAATTTCTGGTCGTTGCCGGTTTGTTTTTTCAGTTGCCGCCCAGGAGGGGAGTTCTAGTCGTTACCGGTTTCCGGAAATGGTGTAGTGAGGACAGGGATCGAACCTGTAGCTTTTGCCAGGGTTTACAGTGATGTCAAAGAACTTGTGCTAGTGCTTAGGGCATCGGCAACTTAGCGCCGCCGTCGCTTACCACCTTCGCTAAAGCTATGGCGGTAAAAAAAAGCTATGGCTGCTGATAAAGTTACGAAATGGAAAGGGGGTGTTCCAAATAATGTGGATAAGAAGTGATAAAATTAAAATTTCTAAATTGTAAGAGAGAAATAATAAAACAGAACGAATGACTGATAGCAAGTACGCTTTTATAATGGAGGAAATATGGATGATGACTATTGCTGGCGCATTTCAAAGGGTCGAAATCTATAAAAAAAGTACTTCAGAGAAAGAAAAGGGAGAGTTTCGAAAAGAACTTCATCAGCGTGTGTCTGAAATATCATCAGAATATGCCGAGGGTGATGTCTCTGAAAAAAAGCATTTAGAAAACATCCAAACTCTGAACAATGTTAGTAGTCCTATTCTTAAAGATGGATATTTGAATTTTGGTGTGAGGCAAAAAGTACTGAACTTATACCTGAAATATTTGTGGTGCATTGATAAAATCAAGCCCCCACCTCATTTTCCAGTTGACAGAACAATACAGCTAGTACTAAAATATAACCCTGTAATATCTTGGTCAAAAGATTTGGATGAGACGAACTACCTAGCAATAATTAATAAAGCAAGGGATATTGCATCAAAGAATGATATTTTATTGGCAGAATGGGAACTTACTGCTTTCAAACGTAGAAGTAGGGAAAGTGTTCAATAGTCATAATCAGAAGTGACCTTTTTATATTATTGAATGGAAGTCGGGTATACGTTTCAAAACAATTATTTTATTAATTTTCAGAAAATGCCGAACCTACTATGAAGTTTAACTTAGGCGTTACAAATAATAACTCGTACAAACTTGGTTACATTGTACTGACGGCGCCGGTCTTTTTACAAAAAGAAGGTTGGATTGAATTGCCAGCGATTGGTGTGAATTTTACGTAGAAGACAAGTCGGATTAAAATGTAAAAAGCTAATTGTATTATTCATTATGATATTTTCGGAATTTGTCAGGCTATATCCACTTCGGGCTAAGAATATTGCTTTTTTCTTTGGTGCCGGAACATCGGTTGCTGCGGGTATGCCAAGTGCTTGGGATTTGATTTGGCAATTCAAGCGTACAATTTATTGTTCTGAGGAAAGATATAACCTGTCCTTTTTTAATAATCTTTCTGATCCAACCATTAGGCGCCAGATACAAAACTATTTTGACTCGAAAGGATCGTATCCTACAGAAGGTTCCATTGAGGAATATTCTCATTATTTCGAAATAGCATTTCCATATCCCGCAGATAGACGAATATTTCTAGCTGAACAATTAAGTGGTATGCAGAATAGCTTTGGGCATAAAGTGCTAGGTATTCTGATGAAAAATGGATTATGTAATTTGATATTCACGACTAATTTTGACAAAGCATTTGAAAATGCTGCTATTGATGTTTTCAGGCGAACTGATAGTTTTTATGTAGGGTCCATTGACAATAGCGAGACCGCGCAGAAGCTTTATTACGAAGGGAAAAGGCCGTTTATATGTAAGCTGCATGGTGATTATCATTCTGAGAAATTAAAGAATACGTCACCGGAATTACAAGAGCAAGACAAACAACTACGTAGTATATTACTTCATACTTGCATCTCCCATGGATTAGCAATAATGGGTTACAGTGGACGTGACCAATCGATTATGGCAACTTTAGAGGAGGCGTTGACAAATTCTGTTTCTTTCCCAAACGGCATTTATTGGTTTATAAAAGCAGATTCTCAGCCACTTCAAGCAGTATCCTCTTTTATTGATAAAGCAAGATCAAAAGGAGTTGACGCACACCTAATAGAAATTAAGACATTCGATACCGCAATGGCTGATTTGGTTAAAGGATTTTCTGGTTTGCCCTCAAGTGATCAAGACCAATTAAATAGAAACTATTTTATTAAACCTACATCTTATTTACCTGGAAAAGGTAGCAACTATCCTGTAATTCGATTTAACGGGATCACTATATTAGAACTCCCGGCCACAGCAAGGAGAGTAGAGTGTAATGTTGGAAATGAAAAAGAATTGCAAGAAATTATCGTGAAAGGCAATCAACCTATTATCGCGGTACGTAAAAGAGAAGGGGTAGTTGGCTTTGGACCAGACTCAGAATTCGAACAGATTTTTACTCCGTTTCAAATAACTAGTAGGGATATTTATCATATTCCAGATAAGGTAATTCATCATCAAGACTCGACCTTAAAAGGTTTATTATCTACAGCACTGTTAATGGCTTTAACCCGAACAAGATTATTATTATGGACAAAAAGGCATGACAGATATTTGATTTTCCCAAACTACAAAGGCAATAATTTGGATAATCCAATCTTTACAGAACTTAGAAAAAGGTTAGGGACACCTCTGTTTGGACAAATTACGAATACAAATATCAAATGGTTGGCTGCTATCGAAATTGAGCTTAATAAAAAGCTTTCAGGATTTTTTATGATAGTTACGCCAACAATACTTGCAACCAAGTCAAATATCGAAGCAGATAGACATAAGGTTGCACCTTTTATAAAAGAGGCTACCGCCCGATGGTATAATGCCAAATTTGATAATATACTTGAGGCTTGGCTTGATATATTTTTCCAAGGGAATGAGGAGATTTCAGTTTCAGCTTACGATCCAGATGTTCAAGGTGTAAATGCTACTTTCAAACTTCAACGCAAATCGCCATTTGCAAAAAAAATGTAACAATGGAATTTCCTGGTTATCGCATATTAAATGAACCCGAGTTAATGTTCGATGCATTAAAGCCGAGACCATACAATATTCATCCCTTAATGGGTTTAATAGAATTTGGTCCATATAGCGCACAACTAGCGCCTATCGATAATATTAGAGTAGCTGTTATTTGTCCGACTGGATGCTTTCATGTAATTCGTACTCTGTTTAGTGAATTCGAGAAGACGCATCAGCCGAAAGAAAGAAAAGATTACTTGCCATCTTACGTTGGCTTTGAAAAAACATTCAAATCAAAATTGGTACTACTAGATGAAACTCAATCTATTCAATTTGAAAGCGAGAAAATTATTAATGGGAATAATAAGCCCTACATAAATCTAAGCAATGAGCTAGCTAGCGCGATACAAGCTATTAGTAAACAACGACTAGATTTCGATGTGCTTGTAATCTTCCTTCCCGAAGCATTGAGTGATGGTTTCGCAGATTTAGATACTGATTTCGATCTTCATGATTTTGTAAAAGCAACAACGGCGATTCATAACGTACCTACTCAAATTTTGAGACAGAGTAAAGCAATTGATTATAATTGCCGTTGTAGTGTAATGTGGCGATTATCGATAGCGCTTTATGTAAAGGCTGGGGGAGTGCCTTGGAAATTGGCTGCCACAAATACGGAAACAGCGTTTATTGGATTGAGTTACAGCACAAGATATAATGCACGGACTGATCGTTTTGATTTTACTACTTGCTGTAGCCAAGTATTTGATTCGGATGGTACAGGGCTCGAATTTATTGCTTACGATACTGGAGAAGTTGCGTTTAGAGTTGGAGATAATCCATTTTTAACCCGATCAGAAATGCGTAAATTAATGTCAAAAAGTTTAAGTCTGTATCAAAAGAGACATTCGGGAAGAGCTCCCAAGACTTTGATAGTCCATAAAACAAGCTATTTTTCAAAGGAAGAAATCGATGGAGCATTTGATGCTATTCCTTCGAACATTCAATTAGAGTTATTGCAAATTGTTGAGTCATCTAATTGGAGAGGTATAAAATATCTTCAACAGGGTAATACCGCATCCCCAGCGTTATATCCAATAGAAAGAGGGTGTGCTCTTCAAATTGGCCCACAAGAAGTAATGCTGTGGACACAGGGTAATATAAATTTAGGTGGGAAGAATTTTTTTAAAGAAGGCAAAAATATCCCGGCCCCGATTGTTCTTAGGCGTTTTGCCGGAAATGGTGGATGGGACCAGAATTGTCAGGCTATTTTGGGCTTAACTAAAATGAATTGGAATCATGATGCCTTATACGACAAACTACCTGTGACATTAGGATATGCTAAAGTGCTCGCATCAACAATAAAAAGAATGTCAAATTTAGTTAACAAGCCTTACGAATTTCGATATTTTATGTAAAATTTATACTATTAAGTAGTTTCAAATTGTATCAATTTACTGCCTACTAGTTCCCGATTGGAGTAATCAACTAACTTTATCCCATGCTCCTCCGCCTACTCATAGTCCTCCTGCTCACCACAAGTGCCCGCGCCGCCGACTCTCTGCAGCTCATCAAAAGCATACCCATGCAGGCCCGCATGATGACGGTGGACGAACTGGGCAATGTGTACGTAGTGCGGCAGGACAACTCGCTGCTGCGGCTCACGGAGCAGGGCGATAGCAGCGCGGTGTACCGCAGCATACAGAACGGTAACATAGGCCAGGTGGACGCCACCAACCCCCTGCGCATAGTGCTCTATTACCCCGCCTACCAGCGCATAGTGCTCCTCGACAAGATGCTCACCGCCAAGAACGAGCTGGACCTGAAGAAGCTGCACATCTACAGCACGGCCTATGTGGCCTCCGCCGCCGATGGCGACCTCTGGGTATACGACCTCTTCAACGCCCGGCTGATCAAGGTGAGCGAGCAACTAAGCATATCGGCCCAAAGCAACGACCTCCGCCAGCAGGTGGACCGGGCGCCACAGCCCTCCTTCATAGTAGAGCGCAACCGCAAGGTGTACCTCTGCGATACGGCACAGGGCATCTTCACCTTCGACCAGTATGGCTCCTACATCAACACGCTGAGCATCTACGGGGCCACATACCTGCAGGTAATAGGCAGCCAACTGGTGTACCGCAACGGCGATACACTGCACTCCTTCGACATGAAGGCGGTGCGGGATAAGGTGCTGCCGCTGCCCCCCGGCGATATACTGAACGCCGCAGTGGGCCGCAATGTGCTCTATGTGCTGTATGCTGACCGGCTGGTGCTGTTTAGGGTAGAAAGTCGAAAGTAGAAAGCTATTGCGTGAAGAGGGTATAACGTAGAAAGCTGAAAGTAGAAAGTAGAAAGCTGTTGCGTGAAGAGGATATAGGGTAGAAAGTCGAAAGTAGAAAGTCGAAAGCTGTTATGCGGGGGATTTAACCGTTAAGACGCAGAGAATACGAAAGCTCTTATTGTCTTTCTACTTTCTACTTTCTACTTTCGACTTTCTACTAAGAAAATGTCTTTTCCAGTTCTGCGAACATGTCGGGGGCGGGGCGGTCTTTCCAGAGCACCTCGTAGATACTGTCGGCGATGGGTATGGAGATGTTGAAAGACTTTGCAATGGTCTGCATACCGCGAGAGGCGTAATAGCCCTCGGCCACCATGCTCATCTCGAGGATAGCGGCCTTGGCAGAGTAGCCTTTCCCTAATAGTGTGCCCAGCATCCGGTTGCGGCTGTGCAGCGAGTAGCAGGTCACTAACAGGTCGCCGAGGTAGGCGCTGGTATGGAAGTCGGGGCGCTCGTTAGATGGGTGCACCTGGTTGAAGTGGCCCTCGAGGAAGCGGAACATCTCGCGGTAGCAGTTGGTTGTATAAACGCTCAGGAAGTTGTCGCCATAGTCCATAGCGTGTGCCATACCGGCCCCGATGGCGTATATATTCTTCAGCACCGCCGCGAACTGGGCGCCCCAGATATCGTGGTTGTGGCTGGTATAGATATAGTCGTTGCGAAAGGCCTGCGCAATGCCTGCGGTGAGGCTATCGTTGAGGCCGGAGAAGGTGAGGTAGGAGAGGCGCTCCTGTGCCACTTCCTCGGCATGGCATGGCCCGGTGATGGCCACATATTGCTGCATATCGCAGCCGCGGTATTCGGCCAGGTAGTCGTTGAGCAGCAGGTTGGCCTCGGGCAGTATGCCCTTGATGGCTGAGATGATGTTCTTGCCCTTCCAGAGGTCTTTATCTATGCTCTCGATAACGCCCTGCACGTAGGCCGATGGCACGCAGACAATGATGTCGTTGCAGGACTGCACCACTTCCTGCAGGTTGTCGGTAAGCTGTATCATCTCCGGCAGGAAGCGCACAGAGGTGAGGTAATTGGGGTTGTGGTGGCGGCTCCTGATGTGCGACATGCTGGCGGAGTTGCGCACCCACCAGTGTACCTTATGGCCGTTGTCGGTAAGTATCTTGGCTATGGCCGTGGCCCAGCTTCCGTTGCCTGTGAGTCCGAATGTGCGGGGTGTATCGTTCAATTCGTTAAATGGCTTGTTCAATGATCATTTTTCGTCTTTGGCGGTAAAGAGCTTGTCTTTATCCACCACCTTGACCTTCATCTTATCCTTCAGGGTGCGGGCTATGGCGCCGTAGGGGGCGGTCACTACCTGCTCGCCCTCTTTAAGGCCTTTGGTGACCTGGAGGTACTCATTGTCCTGCAGGCCGGTCTTTACATCGCGGGTGGTTACCTGGCCGGTGGCGCGGTCGTACACGAAGACCACCTGGCGGATGTCGTTGAGGCCGGCATCGGCAGCGTTGCGCATTTTGGTCTTTACACTATCGGGCCAGTCGCGGGTGGTAACGGCATTAACGGGTACAGAGAGTATATTGAATGCTTTGTTGGTCTGTATCTCCACCGCGGCAGACATACCGGGCTTGAAGGGGTACTTGCCTTTGGCGAGCTTAGCTGAGAGGTCGGCATAGCTGGAGGGCAGTATCCAGATGTGTACGGTGTAATTGGTCACCTGGTCGGTGCTGGTCTGCACCAGGCCTGTTGACTGGCTGGAGACAGCTATCTTGGACACTACGCCGGTGAACTTGCGGTTGCGGTAGGCATCGGCCTCAATGACGGTGGTATCGCCCAGCTTCACCTTGGCTATATCGGTCTCGCTCACGTCCACGCGTACCTCGATACGGCTCATGTCGGCAATGGTGAGCATCTCGGTACCGGCCATCTGTGCGGTACCTACCACGCGCTCGCCCTTCTTGACGTTGAGCTGCGAGATGATGCCGGATGTGGGCGCCATGATGGTGGTCTTGCGGAGGTTCTCGCGCGATTGCGATAAGCTGGCCTGCGCAGCAGCTACTCCGTATTGGCCGCCACTGAGGCTGGCTTTAGATGCCTCGTAGGTGGCCTGTGCGCTTTTGAATTGTGCTTCTGCCTGCTCGAACTCGAGCTCGGAGATGACCTTGTCTTTGAAGAGTTTTTTATTGCGCTCGTAGGTGGACTTTGCCAGCTCGAACTGCGACTGGGCCTGTGCCATCATCTCCTTAGAGTTCATGGCACCCGCGCGCGACTGCTGCATAGAAGCCTCGGCCTGGTTGACCATAGAGTTGTAGATGGCCGGATTGATCTTAACGAGCAGTTGCCCTTTAGTGACACTGTCGCCCTCATCGATGGTGAGCTCGGTAATCTCACCGCTCACTTCGGGGGCTATCTTTACTTCGGTCTCGGGGTATATCTTGCCGCTGGCAGTGACGGTCTCGGTAATGGTATGGGGGGCTGCCTTCTCTACGGCTACCTGCACGCCATCGTTGCCGCTGCGCTTAGCAATGACGATGATGAGCACGAGCATCACGATGCCGCCCCCGATGATCCACCATAAAGTCTTCTTTTTCATATTGCTTGGTTCAAGTCAAAATTCGAAAGCCAAAATTCAAAAAAATCTTCCTTGCTCTTCAATACCGCCGCAAAGATAAACTCTTCAACGCGTCTGACCGCATGGAGCGGTGCTGACGCTACCGGGCCCTTCAACGCGTCTGACCGCATGGAGCGGTGCTGCCGCTACCGGGCCCTTCAACGCGTCTGACCGCATAGAGCGGTGCTGACGCTACCTACTTTACTTCGGCGCCGTTGTCGGCGGGGTTTAAGGCGGATACGAAAATAAGCTTTCCGTCAGCATTTTGTGCCATGAGTATCATGCCTTTGCTCTCAATGCCCCTCATCTTGCGGGGGGCGAGGTTGGCCACTACGGTCACCTGCATGCCCACTATGTCCTCCGGCCTGTAGTGCAGCGCTATGCCTGATACCACGGTGCGCTTCTCGTAACCGAGGTCTATCTCCAGCTTCAGCAGCTTATCTGCCTTTTCTACTTTCTCGGCGCTCAGTATGGTGCCTGCGCGCAGGTCGAGTTTCGCGAAGTCATCTATGGTTATCTCGGGTTTCTGTGCTGATGGGAAGGCAGGGGCTTCTGTCGCTTTTTTATCCCCTGTACTGCCCCCTGCCACTGCCGACTGCTTGAGGTTGGCATGCAGTTTCTCCACCTGCGCGGTTATCTCTGCGTCCTCTATCTTGCGGAAGAGGAGCTCCGGCGCACGGAGCGGGTAGTTCTCCTTCAGCAGGTCAATACGGCCTGCATTCTCCCAGTCGAGCATTTTATCTACGACCTTCATCATGTGGCACATCTTCCTGACCGCGAAGGGCAGGAAAGGATTGGCCAATATGGCGAGGTTGGCGGTGAGCTGCAGGCAAAGGTGCAGGCAGTTGTCTATCTTCTGCTGGTTCTCCGCCTGTAGTTCAGGGGTCTTGGCGAGCTTCCACGGCTCTTTGTCCTGCATGTATTTGTTGCCTTTGCGGGCAAGGTCTATCACTTCATAGAGGGCATCGCGGAACTTGTAGTTCTCGATGTATGACTCTACGTTGATCTTAGCTTCTTTGATGGCCTCGATAAGGGCATTGTCGGCACCATCCATCGCCTCTTTGTGGAGGACGGGCACACGGCCGCCGCAGAGCTTGTGCATGAGCACAAAAGCACGGTTTACAAAATTACCGAAGATGCTTACGAGCTCGCTATTGATACGGTCCTGGAAGTCTTTCCAGGTGAAGTCGTTGTCTTTGGTCTCCGGTGCATTGGCGCAGAGCACATAACGCAGCAGGTCCTGCTGATCGGGGAAGTCTTTTACATATTCATCCACCCACACAGCCCAGTTGCGCGAGGTGCTTACTTTCTCGCCTTCAATGTTCAGGAATTCGTTAGCGGGCACGTTATCGGGCAGCACATATTTGCCATGTGCTTTGAGCATGGCGGGGAATATGATACAATGGAACACGATATTATCCTTGCCTATAAAATGCACGAGCTTGGTATCTTCCTGTTGCCAGTAGTCGGCCCATTGGTTGGTAAGATCCTTGGTGGCGCTGATGTAGCCTATGGGCGCATCGAACCACACATAGAGTACTTTACCCTTAGCATCGGGCAGGGGAACGGGCACGCCCCAGTTGCTGTCGCGGGTCATGGCGCGGGGCTGGAGGCCATTGTCCAGCCAGCTTTTGCACTGGCCATATACGTTGGGCTTCCATTCATCCTTTTTGCCCTTCACGATCCAGTCATTAAGGAAATCCTCGTATTTATTGAGCGGGAAATACCAGTGTTTGGTCTTGCGCTTAACGAGTTTGGCATTGCTGAGCGCGCTGTGCGGGTCTATAAGCATCTCGGGGCTGAGGGTGCTGCCGCACTTCTCGCACTGATCGCCATAGGCATTGGGGTTGGCACATACGGGGCAGGTGCCCACTATATAGCGGTCGGCAAGGAACATATCCTTTTCCTCGTCGTAGTATTGCTCGCTTTCGCGCTCTTCGAAAAGCCCATCATCGTAGAGCTTTTTGAAGAAGGCCTGGCTGGTCTCTTTATGGGTCTCGCTGCTGGTGCGGCTGTAGATATCGAAACTGATGCCCATAGCTTCAAAGCTGTCTTTGATGATGGCATTATACTTATCGACCACTTGCTGCGGAGTGACGCCTTCCTTCATGGCGCGGATGGTGATGGGGACACCATGCTCATCGCTACCGCAGACAAATTTTACATCGCGCTGCTGCGCGCGGAGGTAGCGTACATAGATATCGGCAGGCAGGTAGCAGCCTGCCAGGTGGCCTATATGTACCGGGCCGTTGGCATAGGGTAGGGCGGCAGTTATTAAATATCTCTTAATGTTCATTTTGGTAGAAAGTCTTAAGTAGAAAGTAGAAAGTTGTTATATGAAATCTTCCCCCTTTCTAAACAGGCTGCAAGATAATGAAAGTAGGGGAGCTTGGATGAGGTGGGGGTATCTTGTATGGTAAGCGGGACGCTTGTGTAATTTTTAGGTCTAAGCGGGACGCTTAGACCAGTGGGGGGCGGCCAACATTGTTTTTTTATCCTTTCTGTTTATCTTGCCATCACAAAAAACTTATGAACAATGTATAAATTTCTTTATGCAGCAGGCCTTATGTTCACACTGCTGTTTACACAATCGGCTTTTGCGCAGGATTCTAAAATTTTGACTAAGGGTGCGGATGAGACCTATAGTTTTGAAAAGGTTTACGAAGTGTCGGGGAAATCAAAAGCCGATATCTTCGCCGCCATCAAAAGCTGGGTGATCAAAAACATAAAGTCGCAGTCGAACACTAATTACTTTGACGAGACTGATAAAGGCACCATCAGCACCACCCCTTCGTTTGTGGTTTCGGGTTTGTCCTCAGTCGAATTTAAGCTGAACATAGATATTAAGGATGGCAAATATAAGCTGAGTGCTACTTCGTTTGTGCTGGTGAACCCCCAGGGTATCCCTAAAACATTAGGCGATTATAAGGGGCTTTACGCACCCAAAGGCGTACGCAAGAAGATAATGAATGACGTGGATGAAAATTTCGGAAAAATAATCGCGTCGATAGAAGAGGCCTGCAAAGGCAAATCGGATTGGTAAGGTAGTAAAATAATGCGATGGGCATAAGCAACTATTGAACATTGCTTATGCCCATCGTTTTTTTGAAAATGTAAAGTATAAGCGTACCGTTTACTTTATTAATAGTGTACGCTCCATGAACATAAGGTCTTTGCTGTCGTAATATTTTTTATACCAGTGGCCTTCCTTACTATTGTGCAGGTAGATGGGCTTCTGTTCTCCTTTTTGCGGAGTAAGGGCCAACCTGTCGCGCCACTGGAAATGGTCTACGAGGCGGATGGCTTCGATGGCAAAGGTGGTTACTGCATCTTTATCCCTGATCTCGATGAGGTTATCTCCGTTCCTTTGTTCAGGACCAAAAGCAAGGTTACTGCTGCCACAATACACGACAGGGTCGTCGGACTTGAAATCAACAACGATGAATTTATGGTGCACGCTAATGCCGGGTATCTTGCACTCGGTCTCAAAAGGCGGCGGTAGTATATACGTACCCGGCTTGCCCGCCACCCGAACGCCTTTTTTACTGTCGGGCTTGTAGAGCATGATATCGTTCTTGTCACCAATTACATCGGTAATGCCATAAGTGAAGACTTTGTTGCTTTTTACCTGTTGCTGCACGGCATCGAGTATGGCGCTTTGGCTATTGTCTTTCATGATTGCGAAGAGCACATCGCTTTTGGCACCTAGGATACGTTTATTTATTGCATCGAAGAATTTAGAGGCAACATTCTTGCTGTGCGGCGAGAACCTTAGAGTCATATCCGGCAGTTTAGCTGTGCTGAAGCCGTAATCCTGAATGGCATTGTCAGCTTTGCTAAACACATTCATCTTATCCTGCCCTAAGGAGTTCTCAAACACTTCTTCGTATAAGGCTGCCACTTTTGGGTCGTTGTATACCAGCACGTGGTTGGCATTAATGTATAGGCCGTTCGTTGAAAAATTGGTAGAGCCGGTTAGCACTTTTACAGGTTTGTCTTTTGCTTTTTGTATGAATACCTTGGAGTGAGCAAGGGCCTTAAAGCACCCCCTTACAAGGCTCTTCTTATCTCTAGCCGTTTTTAGGTAAGCTTTTTCAAATTTCGTTTCAAATTTCGTGGCGCCGCTATGATCTTTAGAATTGTCAAGTATTATCCGCACACGGCCTTGCGCGCCTAATTTTATGAGTGTGTCGCAAATCGTAGGTTCATTTAGGTCGAAGGCGAAAACGTCGAATGTGATATCCTTGTCTTTGTCTGTGTCGGCCAGCAGCTCCATCACTCGGGCGCGCGCTTGCCAACCCAGCCAGGTATGCAGGTCTTCGTAGGTGTAATCTTTCAGCAAAGGGTATTTTTTCTTGTCTTTAGCAGAGGGGCCTGCAAGTTGTTTTATATCGAAAATGAGATCAGTCTTGTTGGGACGGGTATTGTTCTGCGAGCCGAAATGCCGGGTATAAGCCTGCGACTCGATAAAGCCCCGGGCAAAACCTATCTTGAAATTACCTTTTTCGTAAGGGGTTACATCGATCTGCAGGCTTATTGTACGCTTTGGGTTGAGCGGCTGGAGCACATCGTCTATAAGGTAACGCGGCGTTACTTCGTAAGTGTATTTGCCATAGATAGGATCGTTGATGTTGTGGTTGACGCCGGGAGTATGCACCCACCGGTATTTTTGCAGCGGTGCGAATTCCATAGAATTTACGTTAGTAGTTTTTGGGTCTATACCACTCTTTTTAAGCACGACACTACTGTATGCAAACCTGTTGAAAAGATAGTAGGGCTTATGGCCGGGTACAGTGACGCGGATGCTAAAGCCGGTAAAATTATCCGTTTTATTTTCAGCGAGGTCGAAAGCAAGCAGTGTCATAGCGTCGCCCTTATAGGCCTTGACACTGAGGCCATTCTTTGATTTTGAGACTTCCATGTTTTTTATTTTTTAGACGTAACAAACCTATAGGTATTTTGAAAATGTGACAAGAGTGAAAACACGGTTTTTTATGTGAAGAGAAATTTATATTATTGACAGGATACTAAGTATCAGAAGTATATGCACCAAGTATACGAGGAGGTTAGGACCTAAATATTGAATGGCAGAGGTGCATACATTTATATGCATTCACAAAATGGACTACACTAATAATCTGGAGTCACCACGCCTTACCACCCGTTATGTAACCTTAGCGGATGCCGAGCCATGGCTAGAGTATTGCAATGACCCCATTGCGACTGAGTTCACGAATATACAGGGGAAAAGGCCGGAGGAATTAGCACAAGTATTTATTGACCTGACCCTGAAACGTTACGAGGAACAGCGGGGTGGCTTGCAGGCGCTTATCGAGAAGGAAAGCGGCACCTTCGTGGGCATGTGCGGGCTATTCCCTCAAGAGGTGAACGGGGAAGAGATGATAGAAGTAGGTTATCACTTACTAAGGAGATATTGGGGTAAGGGTTATGCTACTGAGGCGGCGCAGCTATTCCGTGATTGGGGTTTTGAAAACGGCGTGGCCGATACTATAGTGTCTATTATCCACCCGGATAACAACAGGTCAAAAAAGGTGGCCATGCGCAATGGTATGCGGCTGATAGAAGAGGGAGCAGAGTTCAGGGGGGAGCGGTGTGACCTGTTCGGGATCAGCAGGGAAGAATGGATGCTGCTGCGAGAAAAATAATTTAAGCCCAAAAATGCTAAAGTCCTTTCGGTTGCAAGCGGGACGCTTGCATGATCTTAGGTCTAAGCGGGATGCTTAGACCAGTGGGTGTTGCTGCTCCCGGTAAATTTAATGCAGGTACCTAACGAGTAATATCATCAGCGCGATCAATGCCACCATAGCGATAATGGAATATGGATTGGCAAAATTTATCGTCCAGCCTATACCCCGAATCCTTTGGGGAGGGAATATCCGCTTATCATCCGGGTTGTAATAAAAGATGCCCCATATCCAATGCTTTGTATCGTCGGGGTTTTCTTCGTGCCTGTCCTCGATCTCCATAGCATACATTTTACTATAAAATTAAGGAAATGCGTGTTGGGAGCAATGCTACAATCGATGTGTACCCTGCACCTGTTACATATTCAATAGCCCAAATGCTTTGTAGGCGAGTATAGCGGGCCAAACGATAGCCTTCAATATACCCAATACTCCCATCCAAAAACCTGTAGCATGCTGGATAAAATAAATGGCTGAGCCGACGAAGCCCATGCCATACACAGCAGATGGGGGGCTGCTCACATTGCGCCTTATGTGTTCTTTCATACGGTTAGTGTTTTGTAGTAAAGCTATCCCTGGCTGATGGGTAATGAAATGATGGTAGTCAGTAGCTGCGTTGATGCTGATCAGTGGTTGTAGCTGCGTGCCGATGCTTTTCCTTCCAGCCAGTCGCAATAGTCCATACTGCCGAGACGAAAATGCAGGGGAACACGGGACTGTTTTTCCAGCTTCAACTCCTGGCGGCAAAAGAAGCCGAAATGTTGTGTATAGCCATCGGGCCGGAGGGAGAGGTTTGTGTTATTGTTTTGAGTGGGCCGGATGTACTTAAAGGAAGGTAGCAGGGAGTCATGAGCAAGCCTTGTAGTTTTCGCCGGGGGCCTGTACTGTTGCCAAGCCTGTGCGGATGCAGCAGAACAGAGGCAGGCGTAGCATGCGATCGTATAGCAAAACAAAAACTTCACTATGCTAATTTACGAAGTAAAAGGCTTACCGGCTTTTTTGCAAGGTCATGAAAGGTTAACGGAGCGGATATGTTGCGTTAACATGAAAGTCGTGATTTTGTAGCCGGAATAAACGGGCATAAGCGGCTCATGAACAGAGTGTTAGACAGCCCGTTCGTTGGAAGGGAGTTAATGTTTTTTAAGGTTCACAAATACTGACAATAAAATAGGAATAAAAAGGGCTGCTTTCCAGCAGCCTTTTTGCTTATTTACGCTGGTATTTCCAGTTGCGTACCTTGCCTTCGGCCATCCATTCCACAGCCTGGGCCATGCGTTTATCGCGGGTTGCTTCTGTTTTAGCCTCGGTTACCCAATCCACATATTCACGCTTGTTGGTATTACTGAATGCCTTGAATGTTTCCAGCGCGGCTTTGTCGGCCTTGAGTGCCTTCATAAAATATGGCGGAACTTCCGGCTCTTTTTTTGCGACAGGTTTTGCACGGGGCACTTTTATACCCGCTTCATTTAGTTTGGCTGCCTGCCTGATATACTCTTTGAATATTTTGTCCTTGGGCAGGTCGTCAAGGCTGCGGAGCTGCCCTAGGTGGCCCATAGATTCCCGTTCGGTGACGGTGAGTATGCCATGAGGATCGTCCATGATAGCGGCTTTCCAGAAGTTGAAAGCCATATGTTGTTTAAAGGCGGCCATACTGCACATTACCGCCCCATTGTACTGGAAGTTGGGGAAACCCCATTTGATGGTCTCTTCGACATCGGGACAAGCGGCATGTACCAGCTCGCGCAGGTGGTTGAGTATGGGCTGTGCAAAGGGGGCAGCTTTAGCAATGTATGCATCTACTCTTGGATCGTAATTCATAAGTCAAAGGTCAAAAAAATGAAAAGCTAAAATAAATAATTGACAGCTTCTGGAAAACTTATTGTCAAGGGATGAGCCATATATCGCTATTGGGTGTGGGATGGTGGCGGCAGTCGATAATGATACCTTTTGCTTTACCACGTTGCCGGATGCCATAACTGAGATCGGTATCGGGATATTTCCAGGCTGTGTTGATCCAGTTGTATATATAGCGGGGCTCGTAGTAGCTGAGCCTCTTATAGGCCTGTTTGGCGGTATCGGCCCAGTGCTGGGTAAAGGCCATGCGCAGCATACTGATACTTTTGTTGCCGCCTTCGGGTCCGCCAATTAGTTTATCCTGTATGTTGACTGAGACCTGCCATTGGGCAAGTGTAGCCGTATCGAGCAGGGCACCCAATTCAACAAAGCTGATGGCAAGGGCAGAGCAGCCTGCGCCTTTGCCCTCACGCGGCCTGTTGTGCCCGTTGTACATTTTATCGTAGCCGCGTGCATTGTATTCCTGCAGGTACTGCCAAAGACGCCGAAAGGTCTCTTCGTTGAGCAGAAATTTGATGTAGGCAACATCTCCCTTTGGGTAGCGGTCTATTAGCTGGTGGAAATTATCCTCACTTGTCTCCAGTTTGCCATTGAAGACGGTAAACAGAGCCCCTAAACCATAATGTTCCTTTGTTACCGTATTGAATAACTCGGCCTTTGAGCGGGCCACAGCTCCAACCAGTGCATAATGGGCAGTATCGCGCAGCTCTACAATAACATGGCCTAAAGGGTGCCTGTGATGGGGATAACCTGTATGTATCATAAGGTTCTCCATATAGCTTATAAATAGTGTATGCGGTGACTTCCAGTTAAGCGGCAGAGGTGAAGGGATGGTGTAGAGCGTCAATTGCTGTGCCCTGACCGGGTTTGGGCCTGTTAATAAAAGAGCCAGCAGAAGCTTTAATGTCGCAGAACGCATACCGAAGAGCAAAAGTATAGTTGTTGCTGTTAGGTACTTATGATGGCCGTCATTTCCATATCCGGAAATTGAGGCGATATTTTTTTTGTTGCAGGAGTATTTTCCAGTCGGTGAACAGAAATGCCAGTAAGAGCAATATGCCAATGAGCGTGCCGGATATGGTTTGCCATGAGGCCATACCCTCGAGTACCTGTTCGGTGTTCTCGAAGGCATATTTGCCTGCATGCAGCATGAGGGCATCGCTGGTGAACTTGCCTATGAAAAAAGCGGGAATGATGTTGATGGCCCGTATCCGGGCCATGCCTGCCGCCGTAAACAAAGAGGTAGTGGGCAGGGGCACAAGTGTGTACAGAAGTACGAACAATTGTATCCTCCAACCGTTGCCGGACAGTTTTTGCCCAATGAAACGGATGTCTTCGTTCTTTTGCGGTTTGATGAGCTTTGCCGATAGCAGGGGGATATAGAGGCTGAACCAATAACGCCCCAATGTAGAGCCGATAACACCTGCGACAAGCACCCACCACACGTCGAGCCCATACCTGAGCTGGAAATAAGCCATTACCGTCCATGCGGGTGGCCCGAAGAACGGCATGAGGTCGACCACAAGGGAGCCAAGGAATACGTAGATATAAAGCAATGTGAAGAATAAAGTTTAAAAATACGATTTTAACCGGCTGCAAGTTGCTGTTTAACGCCGGGCCTTGCAGAAAGACGTAACTGCCATAAGCCATTGAGGATAAGCAAGAGCCCGATACCTGCATAGAACAATTGTAAAAAATGCCGGTAAGGGATACTGAGTACCTGGACGCCGATCCATACTTCTATAATGGCACCCTGAGCTATGACCAGCCAGGGGTAGTTCTCCTTTTTAATGAACATCAGGATGTACAGGAAAAGCGAAAACAGGCCAATGCTGCCGAATAAAAAGATACCGGGAATAAGGTAATCGTGGAACATGGAGTGTTGTAACATGGAAAGGGGCATCTGTAAAAGCCCCCCGGAGGGATCGGCGATGAGGGTAGCGCCGCCATATACCGCGGTGAAGGCATTGAACAGCAGGATGATCTCTGCAAATATGCGTAAGGCCTGTTTCATAATGAATGTAAATTAGCCCCGGATACCGATGCAGATGGTGACATGGGTCATCGCTTAAGATGATGCAGATTATGTTGGATAGATATTGGGGGGAAATTCACAGTTCGTTAGCTGTTATTTTTTGCCAAACATCGTAGTATTGTATCAAATTATTAAAAGATGAAAAAGATAGGACTGGCACTTTCAGGTGGGGGCGTAAGAGGCTTTGCGCATTTGGGCGTATTGCAGGCGCTTGAAGAAATGGAAGTAAAAGTGTCGGCCCTGTCGGGGGTGAGCGCTGGGGCCATAACAGGTGCGCTGTATGCAGCAGGATATAAGGCCCAAGAGATCTTTAAACTGGTGAAGGAATATAACTATTTCACAGTATCGAACCTGGCCCTGTCAAGGACCGGTATCTTCAGCCTGAGGAATATAGAGACCACCCTTAAGGGCTTGCTGAAAGAAGACAATTTCGAACACCTGGGCATACCCTTATTCATCACTGCGACCAATCTTTCGGAAGGCAGGTCGGTAATATTCTCGTCAGGCAAGCTTAGCGACAAGGTGATGGCATCAGCCTCGGTACCCGCTGTATTCCAGCCCGTATTGATAGAAGGTTCCTATTATGTGGACGGGGGCGTACTGAACAACTTTCCCGTTTCCTGCCTGAAAGATGTTTGTGATGTGGTGATAGGCTCGCATGTGAACAAGTTATATGATGGCAAGCATATCGACATCAGCGAGATACAGATCATAGAGCATTGTTTTCACCTCGCCATTGCCAATAAGGTATATGAACAGGCCCTGCTTTGCGATGTGTTCCTGGAGCCGATGCTGGCGGGTTACAATATGTTCGAGTTGAAACATGCCGAGAAGGTGTTCGAGCTTGGGTATAAGGCTGCGATGGAGCAAAAAGAACTGATACTGTCTTTTACCTCCTAGTGTATCAGAGCCTGAACCTTAACCCAACTGTGAGCGGGAAAGAGAGTATGGGCTTGTCGAAACTCCCATTGCAGCGGGCCGCCAGTTCTGCATTGGCCCCGATCCAATCATTAAAGCCATAGGTATAGCCTAGCTGTACACCCAATACCGGTTGAAGCTCATTGTAGTACATGCTGCCTGTGCTATCCTTCAGCAGGTTGACACCTGACCAGCCTGCAATACCTGCATAGAAATAGGCTTTGCGCATATAGAAGAGGCGATTTATCTTCAATAGTATGGGTACCTGCGGGTCGGCATAATGGTTGGTTGTGACCTGGTGCAATTCTTCACTGCCCACCGCGGTTGTAACATCAGACTTGGTTTTCAGGGGGTAAGCTTCTGCACAGAGCCCCAGTTGCCAGTTGGACAAGTTGAAGAATATACTGAAGGAACCGGCATAGGATACCTTAAAACCGTTTTCGGATGCGCCGGCAGGTAAAGACTGGCCGAGAGGTGCGGTATTTGTTGATGCACCAGCACCCAAACCTATTTCAAAGTTCTGTCCGAAAGACAATGCCGGTATGAAAAGGAATAAAAGGAATAACTTTTTCATGGGTCAAAATTGAGAAAGAAGCCTCAAAGGACAAAGCAGAAACGTTAAAGAAAACACATTTTTGCCATAGTTTGTATTGTATCAATGCTAAGGTAGTCTTTTTGAGGGGCGTTTGTATGAGGGGCCTTCTTTTATTATCTTCAAACAAAATGTTTGTGTGAAACTATTTGTCTCTATTATAATTATACTTTTTTGTTGCCCGGGGCCATTATATGCGCAAACCGTACTTAGCGACCATCAAAAGGATAGTATTGGGCAGGTGGCATGCAATATGGAACATGCCGACCAGGAGGTGCGTAACAGGTGGGAGGCTGCAAAAAAGAACAATGACTCTGCGGCTATGAAGGAGATCGCGGAGGAGTGGCATATGACAGATTCGATCAATTTCAGAACGCTTGCAAGGCTGATCACCGACGCGGGGTTTCCCTGTAAGGGTCTTTTGGGGAGAGGCTTCGACGAAAGGTGTGCGCCCAGAGCAGTATTGATACATTGGATGAAGAGCCATCCCGAATGGTTTTGCGACAGGAGCATGATACCTATATTCAGGCGGGAGATAGAATTGGGACATTTACCCTTGCCGGTGATGGACTTCTGCTTCTTTAGTTATGTGAGCTATATGAAGGCCGATATCAAGCTGATGGCCCGCATCAATGAGGCGCGGACCGCATATGGTTTAAGGGCATATACTAAAAAACAATACACACAACAGGAATACATGGAGCCGCTTATGCGGGATGACAATGCATCGAGACGAAAGGCAGGCGTAAAGATAAAGCAGGTACCACAGCGGAATACCGGGGGATAGAACGGCTGCCAGACAGAGGGCAGGGCTTTCTGTAACAATACTCACTTAATAATTCCCCGCAATGGGTTAAATTTGCACCTCAATTAGATAATTATGCATAACGGATATTTTCATTTCGCTGAACCAAAGAACGAACCGGTATTGAACTATGGGCCGAACAGCCCTGAACGCAAGGCACTCCAGAAGGCCATTGCAGAGCTGAAGAATGAGATACGCGACATACCCATGTACATCAATGGGCAGGAAGTGCGCAGTAATGATAAGAAGGAGATACGTCCCCCGCATGAGACCCGGCATCTTTTAGGGCATTTCCATGCAAGTGGCGCGGAGCATATCAATATGGCCATAGATGCGGCACTGGCTGCACGCCAGCGCTGGGCAGAGACGAGCTGGGAGCACAGGGCTGCCATCTTCCTGAAGGCGGCTGAACTGCTGGCTACCAAGTACCGCTTCAAGATGAATGCAGCAACAATGCTTGGCCAAAGCAAGAATGCTTACCAGGCTGAGATAGATAGCGCCTGCGAACTGATAGACTTCCTGCGTTTCAATGTGCATTTCCTTAGCGAGATATATAAACAGCAACCCTTATCACCACAAGGCATACATAACAGGATGGAGTATCGTCCTTTAGAGGGTTTTGTACTTGCTGTGACACCTTTCAACTTTTCGGCAATAGGTGGTAACCTGCCTACAGCACCTGCCATGTGCGGTAATGTAGTGGTATGGAAGCCTGCCAACACACAGGTGTACAGCGCGAGTGTATTCATGGAGATATTGATGGAAGCCGGTTTGCCGGCAGGCGTTATCAACCTGATCTATCCTTCTGGCCCGCAACTGGGTGAAATATGCTACCAGCACCGCGATTTTGCCGGTGTGCATTTCACCGGTTCTACGGGTGTGTTCCAAAGCATGTGGAAGAGCATAGGTGATAATATAGCCAGGTACAAATCGTACCCGAGGATAGTAGGTGAAACGGGGGGAAAGGACTTTGTATTCGTGCACCCGAGTGCAAATGTGGACGCAGTGGTTGCAGGGTTGGCGCGTGGCGCTTTCGAATACCAGGGTCAAAAATGTTCTGCAGCAAGCAGGGCTTACCTGCCATCGAACCTCGCTGATGCAATAAAGGAGAAACTTTGCGTTGAGGTGGAAACAATGAAGATGGGGATAGTGGATGACTTCACTAATTTCATCAACGCGGTAATAGATGAGAAGGCTTTTAACAGCATTACAGCATATATAGACGGGGTAAAGAACAGTAATGGGGCTGCAAAGATCATTTGCGGTGGCGGCTATGATAAGCAGCATGGCTATTTTGTAGATCCGACCATAATAGAGGCCGGCGATCCGGGCTATGTTACGATGTGTGAAGAGATATTTGGCCCTGTACTGACCATACATGTTTACGATGCCGATAAATGGGAGGAAATGCTGGATGTGGTGGATAAGACATCGCCCTATGCATTGACCGGGGCTATATTCTCACAAGACCGATATGCTGCTGAGTTGATGACCAAGAGGCTTGTGAATTGTGCCGGTAACTTTTATATCAATGATAAGCCTACCGGTGCAGTGGTGGGACAGCAACCATTCGGAGGTGCCCGGGCATCGGGTACTAATGATAAGGCCGGCTCTATACTGAACCTGTATCGTTGGTTGAGTGCCAGGACTATAAAGGAAACTTTGGTGCCTGTGACCAACTACAGGTATCCTTTCCACCAGGAGTAATGGCGGGATATTAACATTCTATAAGGATAAAATGGCTAAATTAGCAGGCAAAAAGGTATCATGAAGCAGTTTTCGTTGTTCCTTTTTGCCTTCGCTTTTCTTACATTCTCTGCAGGCGCACAGAACAAGAGTATCCATGTGCGCTATAATGAAAATTCTCAAAGGCTGATCGTGATGGAACCCGGTTACCTGGTGCTGAGCTATGATATGTACCTGTATCCTGCCAACAGCCATGCCGTGATAGGGCCCTGTACCTATGACTACAATAATGAGGATCTTGAAAAGCTGGCAATGTTCTATGACCGGGTGCACCCGGGCGATAAAGTATGGATGCGCGACATTAAAGTCCTGAACATCTCCACCAAGCGCGCAGAAAGGGCGCCGGATTATGCCATAACATTACGGTAAAAGAAACCTTTTGGGACAGAAATAAATAGCATTGTTGAACAGGCTATTTATTGTAAAGCGTCATTGTTTTTCCAATGCCCTGCGTGGCCCAGCTTTCTATTACTTCCACGGCCTTTAAAAGTGTGTTCTTTATGACTTCTATCTCATCTTTGGTCCAGCGGCCCAGCACGTAATTGACCTGGTGTCCTTTGGCGAAATTGTTACCGATGCCAAAACGCAGGCGGGGGTACTGGTCGGTTTGCAATAATAGCTCAATGTTCTTCAGCCCATTATGGCCGCCGGCACTGCCTGAGCCACGAAGTCGGAGTGTGCCTAAGGGCAATGCTATCTCATCTACGATCACCAATACATTTTCCATTGGTATCTTTTCCTTATCCATCCAGTATTTTAATGCCTTGCCACTGAGGTTCATATAAGTTGTGGGTTTAATGACGATAAAGCTCCTGCCTTTCCATTTGCACTCAGCCACATGGGCATGCCTGTCGAGGCGGTAAGTACCGCCATGTTTTATGACAAAAGTATCGGCCACCTCGAAGCCGATATTGTGCCGTGTGGCATCGTATTCGGGGCCAATGTTTCCTAAACCGACCAACAGGAATTTCATGGCTGCAAAGAAAGTTAAATTCAAAAAGTGATGGGTGAAAAAAATGAAAAAATGCGGGAAAATCTTCACAAAATGCTCACAATCTATTTATAATGCGGCTTTAGGGTACTGTGTTTTTCCATTACCTTTGGCGAAAGGATATTTTAGTATATTGTATCTGCGATACGGTTAACATATGTTCATTAAAGAGGAAGTAAGGCGGTCGTTTTGGTTCAACCTCCTGGTTGTGCTACTACTCAGTATCTTGTTATATATACTTTTCTTCGTTAGCCTGGGCTATATTACGGCCCATGGTAAAGAATTAAAGGTGCCCGATGTTGTCCATAAGGACATGAAAGCGGCTGTTAAGCAGTTGAAAGGCCTGAGCTTTGATGTATCCATCGACTCTACCTACGATCCCAAGCTGCAACCACTTACGGTATTGTCGCAGATACCCGAAGTAGGGTCGGTAGTAAAAGGTGGCAGGACGGTATTCATAACTGTGAATAAGCGGAACCCACCGCTTACCCCTATGCCCAACCTCATCAACCTGTCGTTCCGGATAGCTGAAATGCAGTTGAAGAACAATAAACTGATGCTGGGTGATACCAGCTACCAGCCTGATATAGCACAGGGGGCGGTACTAAAACAACTGCTGAACGGGCAGGAGATACGACCGGGACAGATGGTGCCCCAGGGTAGTAAGATAAGCCTGGTAATAGGCGATGGCCTCAGCAATGTATTGCTGGAGGTGCCCAACGTAGTAGGTATGCCCTATCCCGAAGCAACAGCATTGTTGGCCGGCTCCGGCTTGACATATACTCCAATATTCTCAGGAACGATAAGCGATACAGCTTCAGCAGTGGTGGCAAGACAAACGCCTTCTGCAGTAAATGATATGGGAGCTACCAATCACATTAAGGAAGGAGATATCATTGATATAACCGTAATGCAAAGTCCCGGTGCTGACGATATGGACCAGGGCGGACCAACAAACAATAAAACCCCCTAAATACTGTTTTATACCTGATGAAACGAATAACATACGGATGGCTGTTAATAGCCTGCTTTGCAGTGATAAATACTGCAAGAGCACAGGAAATGACAGCACCTGTAAATTATAACCCGGTACTTAAAGATGGCTACAGGAGCAATGCGCCGGCACATAAGGCCACCTCTATGTCCTTGCCTTTCTTTGATGATTTCACAGGTTACAGTCCTTACCCTGATGCTGCCAACTGGAGTGACCATGAGGTGTATATCAACAATACGATGTGCATTAGTCCTATTACCCGTGGCGTGGCCACCTTCGATGCGCTTAACCAATATGGACTCCCTTACGATACACTGAACAATAACAATGTGGTGAATGCGGACAGCCTGACCTCTCAACCCATAGACTTAAGCAGTAACCAGGCATCGGATAGTATTTACCTCAGCTTCTTTTTCCAGCCGGGTGGTAATGGCTTCTACCCAAGGGCAGAGGATTCGCTGATGCTTCTCTTCCGCAGAGATAACGGCGTGTGGGATAAGGTCTGGACCATACCCGGCAGTTTGCCGCAAGCTTTTAAGCAGGTAATGGTACCCGTAACGGGTAGTAATTATTTCTACAGCGATTTCAGGTTCCGATTTGTAAACAAGGCGGCTATCAATACCAGTGATGCGGTGTGGAACCTGGACTATGTACGCATGGCAGCCAACCGGAATGTGAATGATACAGCGATCAGCGATGTAGCCTTCACGACGGACCCGCAGAACATGCTGAACGATTACACCTCGATGCCTTATCGCCAGTTCCTGGCCAATGCGGGTGCTGAACTTGCCAGCCAGCAATATGACAGCGTACGCAATAATTATAATGTATCTCAAACACTGAACCTTGCCTATACGGCAACAGAAACCGAAACGAACACGCCATTGTTCAGCAGTCCGGTAAGCAGCAGTGTTGTGTCCGCAAGCAGTATAAAAGATATCAGCTCTCCTACCTATACTCCTTCGTTCCCCTCGCCGGGCTATTATAACAAGGTTGTATTCGAAAATAAATTCTACTTCGAACAGGTGAATGCATCAGAGCCGCATGGTAATGATACTATTGTAAAAGACCAGGTATTCGATAACTATCTCGCGTATGATGATGGTACTGCAGAACTGGCCTATTACCTGAACCTGTTTCCTACTTTGCCGGGAAAGATAGCTATCGAGTTTCACCTGAACCAGCCGGATACGCTGCGTGGAGTGGCGATATATTTTGGCAGGCAAGTACCTATGGGCACGAACAAGATATTTTCGATCGCTGTTTATAGCCAGTTGCAAGGAATAAATAACGCTGCGGCAGATGTATTGCTGCACCAGGAGGACCTGTTGCAGCCCCATTATGGTGAAGTGAACCAATATTGGAATTATGCCTTAACAACTCCTGTTGTCCTGCCGGCGGGTACTTTTTATATGGGTACCATCCAGCCCGCATTCAGCGGCAGCGACAGCCTATACCTTGGGCTGGACGTAAACAGGACTACGGGCAACCATGCTTATTACAATGTACTGGACCAATGGACGTCATCTACTATAGGTGGCGCCATAATGATAAGGCCATTGCTTGGTCAGACAGTGTTCAATACCGGTATAGCGGATGAAGAAAGAAAGCCGGAGACCGAAAGCTGGACCGCATACCCCAACCCGGCTGCCGACAAGCTTAGCTTCTATTACACTGCGCAAAAAGAGGTACGGTATGAACTGAGTGATATGCAGGGCAGACTGGTTGCGGGGGGCACACTGAATGGCAGCAGGAGTATTGATGTGCAAAGCCTGAGGCCGGGCATATATCTTGCCCGTCTTTGGTTCGATGGGGTAGCCACAACACCACAAAAGATCATTAAACAATAAAACACAGAAACGATGCAGGAAATAAGTGTACAGGAACTGAAACAACGCCTGGATGCAGGGGAGCAACTTTACGTCATAGATGTACGCGAGCCTGAAGAATACGCCGAATACAACATCGGTGCGAAACTGCTGCCGCTTGGCAAGATAATGGGGATGCAGCTGGAGGATATCGATGATCTGAAGGATGAAGAGCTCATCATCCATTGCCGCTCAGGTAAGCGTAGTATGCAGGCCTGCATGGTGCTGGAGCAAGTAGGTTTTACCAAGGTAAAGAACGTTACCGGCGGTGTACTTGCCTGGCAGGATATGGTAGGTAAAGGATAATAAATATTGGTCAACGGGTAAACAGGAATTTGTGCACGAGATAGAACCATATTATAACTGGAGGCATTTATACATAGCTGAGGAAGATGAGAACTCGCCATTCTTCGGGCGGGAGTATAGTGAATTTGAATTTTCGAACACGGTATACAATTATTACATACACCCCCAGTGGGATGAGTTCGGTTCGAGAACCTTATATCTAAAAATACTTTTTGCTGATTACGATTTCAACTACGTCATCATAGAATTGATAGGGGAGTGGAATGATGCGGTGGAAAATGATATCATGCAGCTAAAGCGCTCTATTATTGACGAGATGATCCCAAAGGGCATCAACAAATTTATTTTGATAACGGAAAATGTGCTGAACTTCCACAGCAGCGATACCGATTACTATGAAGAATGGTATGAGGATATAAGGGATGACGGCGGCTGGATAGCTGCGATCAATATGCCTGAACAAACGCAATATGATTTCCGCCGTTCGCATATTGACCGGTATATACAGCTGATAGATGTACCGGAGTGGCGTACTTATCAACCACACCTGTTCTTCCAGGTGGTTGATAACAAAATGATAAAGCTGCTGAATGCCTGATGCTTCAAGGGTGTTTTTTTGATTTCAAATAATTATATATTTCAATAAATAGGCCTGTTTAAGGTATTATATAGCAAAAGACTGGCGTTTTAGTTTTTCGTGTGCTATCTTTGCGGGGATTTTTAGCAAATCTCATCTACTTTTTAATACCGCCGGTACGTATGAATTGGAAATCCGCTTTCAGTACATCTATTGGTAAGAAACTACAAATGAGCCTTACGGGATTGTTTCTTATCGTATTCCTGTTAGTACACTGTTACATCAACGCACAAATATTTTACAATGATGGCGGCGAACGGTTCAAAGAGGCCGCCCATTTTATGGGCACCAACTTTGTTATACGCACTATTGAGATAGGCCTGTTCGCGTTCCTGATACTGCATGTTGTGCAGGGCCTGATGCTTTGGGCTAAGAACAGGGCCCGCCGTACCAACAGGTATGCTGTGAGTGCAGGCAATAAAACAAGCAGCTGGTATAGCCGCTCTATGGCGCTGTTAGGCACACTCGTGCTATTGTTCCTCATTCTTCATCTTTCAAAGTTCTGGGGGCCTAACCGCCTGTCGCAGACCATGGGCGATGGCGAACTGGACCTGTACAGTATGATGCGCGATGAATTCCAGGTGACCTGGGTAGTGATCGTGTATATATTGGGTTGTATAGCGCTGGGCTGGCACCTGCTGCACGGCTTTTACAGTGCCTTCCAGACCCTGGGCATGGGTACGCACAGGTATAAAGCGATCATAAAAGGGATAGGCGTAGCCTTCTCGATAATAGTTCCGATCATCTTTGCGCTGATGCCTATATCTTTCTATATGGGCTGGATATACTGATACCCTGTTTTAATTAAATAATATTCGTTCTTTCGATATGACACTTAATTCAAAAACTCCCGCAGGACCACTCGAGTCGAAATGGAAAAACTACAAATCGACGTGCAAACTGGTGAACCCGGCCAATAAGAGGCATCTTGATGTAATAGTGGTAGGAACGGGCCTTGCCGGTGCATCGGCAGCGGCATCGCTGGGCGAAATGGGTTATAAGGTAAAGACCTTTTGTTTCCAGGATAGTCCCCGCAGGGCGCACTCTATAGCCGCGCAGGGAGGGATCAATGCTGCAAAGAATTACCAGAACGATGGCGACAGTACCTATCGCCTGTTTTACGATACGATAAAGGGAGGCGACTATCGCTCAAGAGAAGGCAATGTGTACCGCCTTGCTGAGGTGAGCGCCAATATCATAGACCAATGCGTGGCACAGGGCGTGCCCTTTGCCCGTGAATATGGTGGTTTGCTTAGCAACCGCTCTTTTGGTGGTGTGCAGGTACAGCGTACTTTTTATGCTGCCGGCCAAACGGGCCAGCAGTTGTTGATAGGCGCCTACCAGGCCCTGGAGCGGCAGGTTGCACTTGGTAATGTTACCCAATACAGCCGCCACGAAATGCAGGAACTGGTGATCGTTGACGGTAAAGCGCGCGGCATCATTGCCCGCAACCTCGTGACCGGAGAACTGGAACGCTTCTTCGGCCATGCAGTACTGCTGTGCAGCGGTGGTTATGGTAATGTATTCTACCTCTCTACCAATGCAATGGGCAGTAACGTAACTGCTGCCTGGAAAGCGCATAAGAAAGGAGCTTATTTCGGTAATCCCTGCTTTACACAGATACACCCCACCTGTATACCGGTGAGTGGTGACCACCAGTCGAAGCTGACCCTGATGTCGGAATCGCTGCGTAATGATGGCCGCATATGGGTGCCCAAGAAACAGGGTGATACCCGCAAAGCCAATGATATACCTGAGGAAGAGCGTGATTATTATCTTGAAAGAAGGTACCCGGCCTTTGGTAACCTGGTGCCACGCGATGTGGCCAGCCGTGCTGCCAAAGAACGCTGTGATGCAGGCTATGGAGTAGGGGCCAGTAAGCAGGCAGTATATCTTGATTACTCTTCGGCCATAGAACGCTATGGCAAGGCAGAAGCTAATAAACAAGGCATTGATAACCCTGATGCAGGTACGATACGTGAGTTAGGTGAAGGCGTAGTAAAAGAGAAGTATGGTAACCTCTTCGAGATGTATGAGAAGATAACCGGTGAGAACCCATACAAAGTGCCTATGCGTATATACCCTGCGGTGCACTATACCATGGGTGGTCTTTGGGTAGACTATGAGTTACAGACCACTATCCCCGGCCTGTATGCATTGGGTGAGGCCAACTTCAGTGACCATGGCGCTAACCGCCTGGGGGCATCTGCATTGATGCAGGGTCTTGCCGATGGCTATTTTGTAGCGCCATATACTTTGGGCAATAACCTTGCCGACGATATCCGCACCAAGGCCATACCAACAGACCATCCTGCTTTTGAGGCTGCTGAAAAAGAAGTACGCGACAGGATAGAGCGACTGATGAGTATAAAAGGCAAGGAAAGCGTAGAGAGTTTCCATAAGCGCCTCGGTAAGATAATGTGGAACAAATGCGGCATGGCGCGCAATGAACAAGGGCTGAAAGAAGCTATAGAGGAGATAAAGGCGCTGCGCAAAGAGTTCTGGAGCAATGTGTACATTCCCGGTGAAATAAATGAATTCAACCCGGAACTGGATAAGGCAGGACGCGTTGCTGACTTCCTAGAGCTTGGTGAACTTATGTGTATGGACGCCTTGCAGCGTAATGAAAGCTGTGGCGGTCACTTCCGTGAGGAATACCAGACTGAGGATGGTGAAGCGCTAAGGCAGGACGATAAGTACATGTACGTGGCTGCATGGGAATACAAGGGTGACAGCCAGTATGAACTACACAAGGAGAACCTCGATTACGAAGTTGTTCATCCAACACAGCGCTCTTACAAATAATTTAAAAACCTGAAGAAAAGTTCTGATTCTATGGAACATTACAATATGAATTTGACCCTCAAGGTTTGGCGTCAGAAAAACAAGAATGAGAAAGGCCGTTTTGAAACATTCCAGGTGAAGAATATTTCTTCGGAAATGTCTTTTCTTGAGATGTTCGATGTGTTGAACGAACAGCTTGTTGCGGAGCAGAAAGAGCCTATCGCTTTCGACCACGACTGCCGTGAGGGTATCTGCGGTATGTGCAGCATGTACATCAATGGTCGTGCACATGGCCCCTGGCACCATACCACTACCTGCCAGCTACACATGCGTGAGTATAAGGACGGGGATACGATCGTAGTAGAACCCTGGAGGGCCAATTCGTTCCCTGTTATCAAAGACCTCGTGGTTGACCGTACTGCGTTCGACCGTATCATAGAGGCCGGTGGTTATGTTTCGGTAAATACCGGTAACGCGGTGGATGCCAACTCCATACCCATTGAAAAACAAAAGGCTGATGAAGCTTTTGCAGCAGCAGCTTGTATCGGCTGCGGTGCTTGTGTAGCAGCTTGTCCCAATGCCTCAGCCATGCTCTTCGTTTCTGCCAAGGTATCGCACCTGGCGCTGTTGCCGCAAGGTGACCCTGAGCGCAAGACCCGTGCCGTGAATATGATCCAGCAAATGGATAAGGAAGGCTTCGGCAGTTGTACCAACATTGGTGCTTGTGAAGCGGAATGCCCCAAAGGCATATCGCTGGAAAACATTGCCCGCCTTAACCGTGAATATATAGGTGCTGTATTTTCCGGAAGCGGGGAAGGTGCTTAATATAAAGAAACCAATGAATTAATATATAAGGCTGCTGATTAGGCAGCCTTTTCTTATTTTGTACTCATGTTCAGGAAACTTATTATTCTGTTAGCAGCTGTATTATTGATAGCTAAGGCAAATGCCCAAAGCGATAGCAGCCACCTGCGTATCAGCCTGCTTACCTGTGGGGTAGGTGAGGAGTTATACTCTTCCTTTGGCCATACAGGGGTACGTGTTATTGACAGCGTGAAAGGCATGGACGTAGTATACAGCTATGGTACCTTTGATTTCAGCGACCCCGATTTTTATACGAAGTTCATAAGAGGTAAGCTATTGTATTATGCCTCGAAGGACGTTTTCGAAGGCTTTATGCAGGAGTATGTGTACGAACACCGTAAAGTGGAAGAACAGGTACTGTTGCTGAACGGCGAACAAAAACAAAAGATCTATTCCTTCCTGGAGTGGAATGTGTTGCCGGAGAACAGGTATTATAAATATGATTTCCTGTTTGACAATTGTGCTACCCGTATACGGGACATAGGCCCGGACATATTGGGAGCGGGCTTTAAGTTCGGCCGGGCGCTCCCGGTAGATTCTAAAATTACCTTCCGCAATATCATCGACCAATACCTGGCGTATAAGGACTGGGAGCGGTTTGGTATCGATATACTGCTGGGTAGCCGGATCGACAAAGTGATGAGCAACAGTGATGTGATGTTCCTGCCTGACTACCTGAGAGATGGACTTGCAGGCGCTACACTTGATGGCCGAAAAGTAGCAGGGGAGACCCGAGTCATCCTGCCACAAGGCGGAGATGTCATGCACGGTGGCGTAAACGGACCTTTTCTTCTTACGTGTATCATTGCTTTGTTGACCATTGCCGGGCTGACCATGAATAAGCTTAAAGTACTGGGCAGGGTAATGAGCTTTATACTGATGCTGACAACAGGTTTGCTGGGCTGCCTGGTATTGTTCATGTGGCTGGGTACCGATCACCAGGCCTGCCAGAACAACTGGAATATATTGTGGGCCTTACCTACCAATATCGTCTTTGCATTTAGAAAGAAGAGAAAAGACCGCTATGCGCTGATAGCAATCCTGTTGCTCGTGGTTAGCTTATTCCTGCACCTCTTACATATACAGGAATTGCCCCTGCTTGAATTGATGCCGCTGATGGTAGCATTACTATTTGTTTATGGCACGGTTTTGCGGCGTTCAAGAACAAATGTTTCGTGATGATGATGCGGGCTAGTGTACAATTGCCTTATTACAGAAGGTTTGGCAATGGAAAGCCCATTGTGCTGTTGCATGGCTTTCCGGAGAGTGGTGTATTATGGAAGGAGGTTTGGCCTGCGCTATCTGAACAGTATATGGTGATAGTGCCCGACCTGCCCGGTAGCGGAAACAGCGAGGCCGGTACTGAAAAGATAACGATGGAGGGAATGGCCGACAGCATAGCCGCAATACTAAAAGCTGAAGGTGTTGATCGCGCCCTTTTTGCCGGTCATTCCATGGGTGGTTATGTAGCCCTGGCCTTTGCTGAAAAATATCCCGCTCAACTGGCTGGCTTGTGCATGGTGCACTCCACAGCATATGCGGATGATGAGGATAAAAAAAATAACCGTAAAAAAGCTATAGAACTGATACGAAAAGGTGGTAAAGCACCGTTTATTAAGCAAATGATCCCGGCTTTATTCTCCCCCCATACCCAGGAAGCCTGCCCGGAGGTCATTGAAAGACAGGTAGAACGTGGCATGCTACTTGCGGCAGAAAGCATGACGGCCTATTACCAGGCTATGCTGGAAAGACCCGAAAGAACGGGTGTGCTGCAAAAAGCCCCCTTCCCGGTACAGTGGGTGATAGGAAAGGACGATTCTGTGATACCTTTTACAAAAGGATTACAACAATGTACCCTTGCTAATACTAACTTTGTATCTGTCTATAATATGTGCGGGCATATGAGTATGCTCGAAAATAGTAAAGACCTGGTGTCCGATCTTTTGGATTTTGCAGGTTATTGTTGGGAACTTTAAGCGAATGTTTCATGCGCGGTTGGGGATCAAAGATCTGCCTGTTGTTGCTCCCGGTTATGGTATTAGCCCTGCCGGCAAGGGCTTCCCATATAGTGGGCGGCGAGGTAAGCTATAAGTGCCTGGGCAATAATAAGTACGAAATAACCATCAATATTTACGAAGACTGCCAGACGGGATACCAGGAAGCCATACAACAGGATGACCCGGGGCTGATAAGCATATACGACGGTTCTGATTTCAGGCACCTCGTGCTATTCGACTCTATCCGGCTAAATCCCCAGATACATGTACCAGCTAACTTCAGTAACCAGTGCGTCAATAATTATCCCACTGTATGCCTGCTGAAATCAAGCTTTATCAAGACTTATTCTCTTTCTGCAAGTACTACCGGTTATCTTATTGTGTATCAGCGTTGTTGCAGAAATTCAACTGTGCTTAATATAGTAAATCCGGGTGTTACAGGAGCCACTTACTATACCAATATACCGCCATCTCAACAGGCCGCCTGCAACAATAGCGCTGTGTTCAAAAACTACCCTCCCCAGATCATTTGCCTGAACACGCCACTGATTTATGACCATTCGGCGACGGATGCAGATGGAGACTCCCTGAGTTATGAATTTTGTACTGCCTACCAGGGTGGCAGTGAGAACCAGGTGAAACCTCGGCCGGCACCCCCTCCATACCAGCCCGTGCAATATTTGTCACCCTTCACGGCAACTAACCCGATGGGGGGCTTCCCGCAGATAAAGATCGATCCGGTAACCGGCCTTATTACAGGAACGCCCAATATAGTTGGCCGCTTTGTGGTTACCGTTTGCTGTCATGAGTGGCGGAACGGGCAGATGATCAATACGGTATTCCGGGATTTCCAGTTCGTTGTGACCAATTGCAGCAAGGCCGTCGTAGCAGACATACCCATACTTTCCGATGAGCCCAATACCTACATCATACAGTGTGATGGCTATACTGTTCATTTTGTCAATAAGAGCAGTGGCGGGAATACTTATCATTGGGACTTTGGCGTACCGGGTGCAACCTCTACGGAATTCGAGCCAACCTACACGTACCCTGATACAGGTACTTATACGGTCAAACTTATAGTTAACCCGGGCAGTACCTGTGCGGATAGTATTACCCGCCTGGTGAAGGTATATCCGTCATTCAAAACCAATTATTCCTTGAGTGGTCTTCATTGCCCGGGAAGCCCGATAAATTTTACAGACCTGACAGAATCGACCTATAAACCCATCGTGTCCTGGTTATGGAATTTTGGAGATGGCCAATCATCCACTCAGCAGAACCCGGTACATGCATTTTCTTTAGGTAATAATTATAACGTTTCTCTTATATCAGAGAACGTAAAGGGGTGTACGGATACGGCAACACAGGATGTTTACATCGAGAACTTCAAACCCTTTGCAGGTGACGATACGATCATCGTAGCCGGAGAAAAGATAAATTTTAATGCTAGCGGTGGGCTACATTATCTATGGACGCCCGGAACTAATCTTAACGCTATTGACATTCCCAACCCGATAGGCACCTATCCTGATACCGGGCACTTTGCATATAATGTGTATATAAAGAGTGAGACGGGTTGTGAGGGGAATGACTCAATAAAAGTGTGGGTAGTTGGACAAGCATCCTATTTTGTACCTAATGCGTTTACGCCAAACAATGACGGGATCAATGATGTGTTGAGGCCAATAGCCATAGGTTATAGTGCCAATAACTATTTCAGGATATTCAATCGTTTTGGAGAGTTGGTTTATACCAGTAAAGACTTCAGCGAGGGCTGGAACGGGACGTATAAAGGTCAGTTGGCCGATATGGGCACTTATTTCTGGGAACTAAGCATTACCAATCGCTTTGGTAAAAAGGAATTTTACAAGGGTGATGTCACCTTAATCCGTTAAAAATCTTTAATTTTAGCGCGGAATATGTGCTTTAGGCCTAACATTAACTGGTTGATGCTTCTTTTGCTGGTAGCCTCATTTTTTCCTGCCAAAGCATCGCATATCGTTGGCGGTGATGTGTCGTACAAATGTATGGGGAATAGTGACTACCTGGTAACGATAGAGATATACGAGGACTGCCTTACCGGCCAGCAATCGGCCATACAGGAGGACGACCCGGCCTATTTGGCTATTTACCAGGGACCAAATTACCAGGACTTTGTTTTATTTGATTCTATACCATTGAGTAGCAGACTGGATGTTCCGGTCAACTTTAGTAACCAGTGTATCAATAACTATCCCAATACCTGCCTTAAAAGGGCCACTTTCGTCCGAAAGTATCATCTCCCACCCAATACCACAGGTTATAAGATCGTTTACCAGCGTTGTTGCCGAAACGCAACCATTCTTAACATTGCAAGTCCAGGTTCGGTAGGTGCCACTTATTCCTGTGACATACCCCCCTCCACAATGGCCATTTGCAATAGCAGTGCAGTGTTTAAAAATTACCCCCCGCAGATCATATGTCTGAACAACCCTCTTGTATATGATCATTCAGCTACTGACCCTGATGGGGATTCGTTAAGTTATGAGTTTTGCACTTCTTATGTAGGTGGTAGCACTAATGATGCAAAGCCATTTCCTCAGCCGCCTCCTTATGTTCCGGTTACATATATTTCACCCTTTACCGCAGGCAATCCCATGGGTGGTTTCCCACAGATATCAATAGATCCGGTTACGGGGATGATAACAGGTAAGCCAAATATACAGGGACGTTTTGTGGTGACTGTATGCTGCCACGAATGGCGTAACGGCAATATGATCAATACAGTGACCCGTGATTTCCAGTTTGTGGTTACGAATTGTTCGCGAGCTGTGGTAGCAGATATACCCAAAATTGCTGGAGACGCGAATACCTATACTATACAATGTAAAGGATTCCAGGTGGATTTCCGGAATACCAGTACAGGAGGCTTCTCCTATATGTGGGATTTTGGGGTGCCCGGAGCTACTTCCACTCAATTCCAACCGTCTTATACTTACCCGGATACGGGAACTTATTTAGTTAAGTTGACTGTAAATGAAGGTAGCACCTGCCCTGACAGTACTACTGCTTTGGTAAAGATATACCCCACATTCAATGCCGACTTCAATGTTACCGGCCTGCATTGCCCTAACTCGCCACTCACATTTACCGACATGTCTGAATCGACCTATAAGCCTATAACCTTCTGGAACTGGAATTTTGGCGACCAACACACCGCCAATACACAAAATGCAGTACATGCCTACTCAAAAGGCAATACTTATAATGTGACCCTTATATCAGGTAATCACCTGGGCTGTACCGATACTGTGAAAAAGGATGTTTATGTGGAAGACTTTAAGCCTTTTGCAGGCAATGATACCATAATAGTGGCTGGCGAAAAGATCAATTTTGAAGCCACCGGTGGCATAGAATATACCTGGACCCCTGCAACAATGTTGAACACTTATTATGGCCCCAACCCCATTGGCACCTATCCTGATACCGGGCATTATGCTTATAATGTACATATAAAAAGTATTGAGCAGTGTGAAGGGGACGATTCCATAAAGGTATGGGTAGTGGCGCAGCCTTCTTATTTTGTTCCTTCTGCTTTTACGCCGAACGGTGATGGGAGAAATGATGTATTAAGACCCATAGCCATAGGGTATAGTGCAAATAATTATTTCAGGATATTCAACCGTTTTGGCGAAAGGGTATTCGAGAGCAAAGATTTCAGCCAGGGCTGGGATGGCAACTTTAATAGTGAACCTGCTGATGTGGGGACTTACTTCTGGGAGTTAAGTGTTACGAACAGGCATGGTGAAAAAGAATTCTATAAGGGTGACGTTACCCTAATACGTTAGTGAACAACAAATAACACAACGATATTGACAAAAGACGCACAAACATGTGCGTCTTTTGCTATCTTAAAGCAAGAGTTAAGACTGTATCTTTACGCTAAATTTACCAGGATGAACAGGAGCATATTAGTTACAGGGGCTACGTCGGGTTTTGGCAGGGCAATAGCAGAACGTTTTGCCAAAGAGGGTTACACAGTGTGTATAACCGGCAGGAGGACAGAACGCCTCGCAGAATTGAAAAAAGAACTGGAAGACCGATACAATACAAAAGTTATCAGCCTGCAGTTCGATGTACGGGACAAAGAGCAGGTAAGTGCAGCGATACAACAACTAAAGCAACAGGTAGACCGGATAGATATACTGGTAAATAATGCAGGTCTCGCATCGGGGATGTCCTCGATAGAGGAGGGTGATACAGATGACTGGGATGTGATGATAGATACCAATGTGAAGGGCCTGCTGTATGTTACAAGGCAGGTTGCACCCCTTATGAAAGACCAGAGAGGCGGGCATATTATAAACATAGGTTCCACAGCTTCAAAGACCGTGTATAAGAATGGCAATGTGTACTGTGCTACCAAGTTTGCTGTAGATGCGCTGAGCCAGGCAATGCGTATAGACCTGTTGCCGTACAGCATCAAGGTTACATCCATCAATCCGGGTATGGCTGAAACAGAATTTTCTTTAGTGCGTTTCAAAGGCGATGATGAGCGGGCTGCCAATGTATATAAGGGTTTTGAGCCGTTAGTCGCTAATGATATTGCCGATATCACTTACTACTGTGCCGGTTTGCCGGCCCACGTTTGTATCAATGACCTTACCGTCACCTGCCTGAACCAGGCCAATAGCGTCTATTCAGTAAAAGATGCGGATAAACCAGCATGATACTTGTTAAATTCCTGAATTAAGAATAATGTACACAGCAACTACACAGGTTAGGGTAAGGTATGGTGAAACGGACCAGATGGGTTATTTATACTACGGGTACTATGCACTTTATTATGAAGTAGGTAGGGCCGAGGCTATAAGGCAATTGGGTTTCACCTATAGGAAACTGGAAGAAATGGGCGTAATGATGCCGGTTGCCGAAATGAACAGCAAATACTACAGGCCCGCCTTATATGATGACCTGATAACCGTGAAGACCATACTGAAAGAGATTCCGCAGGGATCGAAGATACATTTCCATTCGGAGCTGTATAACGAGGAGGGAACATTGCTGAACGTTGGCGTAACCACATTGGTTTTTTACGATATGAAGGAAAAGAAAAAAGTACCAATGCCACAGGAACTCCTTACACGCCTGCAACCGTTTTTTAAAGACCAGCAACAAGATAATGGCTAATATAAAAGCATCGATAATCACCATTGGTGATGAGCTGTTGATCGGGCAGACCATCGACACCAATTCTGCATGGATAGCCACACACCTGAACGAGATAGGGATAGATGTGCAACGCAGGGTGGCTGTAGGGGATGATGCAACGGCCATAAGAACGGCACTTGATGCCGAACTTTCCTATTCGGATATCGTACTCATAACCGGTGGGCTTGGGCCTACAGCTGATGATATTACAAAGCCTTTTTTGTGTGAATATTTCGGGGCTAAGCTGGTAGTGAATGAACAGGTGCTGGAGCATGTCCGGACCCTCTTTGTGCAAAGGAACAGGCCATTCCTGGAACGAAACCTGAAACAGGCTGAAGTACCTGATAACTGCACGGTGCTGCATAACCGTATAGGCACAGCGCCCGGAATGTGGTTCGAGAAGCAAGGTAAAGTGATCGTGTCTATGCCCGGTGTGCCCTTCGAGATGATAGCTATAATGGAGGATGGTGTCTTGCCAAAGCTGCAGCAACGTTATACGAGTGATGCCCTGTTGCATGTATCTGTCATAACATCGGGTGAAGGGGAGAGCTTTATTGCCGAAAAGATACAGGACCTTGAAACTGCTTTACCCGCGCATATCAAGCTGGCTTACCTGCCGAGTCCCGGAATGGTAAAGCTGCGCCTAACAGGAAGAGGCGATAACAAAGAACGCCTTATCGAAGAGTTGAAACTGCGGCAGGAGGAGATAGCCAACAGGCTGGGAAATATAGTTATAGCTATGGAAGATATGCCCATGGAATACATCCTCGGCAAGGCATTGGTACAGCATAATACTAAGCTAGGTCTTGCCGAAAGTTGTACTGGTGGCTATATGGCCCACCTTATCACACAGGTGCAAGGTGCCAGTGGATATTTCCAGGGTAGCATGGTTTGTTATCAAAATGAAATAAAAGAGCGTATATTAGGAGTAGAAAAAGGAATTATAGATCAATACGGTGTGGTGAGTGAAGAGACAGCAATAGAGATGGCCCGTAATACACTAAAGGTACTGGATAGTGATATAAGCTTATCCGTTACCGGTTTGCTCAGCCCTGGGGCAAACGATGCGCAGGTTCCTGTAGGCACGGTGTGGATGGCAGTAGCCGGTAAGCAGCAGATAAAGACAAAAAAATTCCGCTTTCATTACGACCGCCATCTTAACAAAGAACTGGCAGCGCAGATGGGTATGCTCATGATATGGAAGTTCCTGAATAACAAGCTATGAACATTATATACCTTACCGGGATGCCCGCTTCGGGGAAGACCTACTGGGGTACCAGGGTAGGGGAAGCCTTTGGACTGCCGTTCATTGACCTTGATGAGTTCATTATTCAAAGAGAAAGGGAACCTATTACACAATTATTCTCTAAAGGCGAAGGATGGTTCAGGGGTAAGGAGCATGCCTCCCTGATAAACCTGATAGGACTGATCAGCAGGCCCACCATAGTAGCTACAGGTGGAGGTACGCCTTGCTACTTCAACAACCTGAAACAAATGCAACGTTCAGGTGTCGTTATATACCTGAAAGCGCATATTGATACCCTTGCGTCGCGTATTAAAAATGATAATACCATGCGTCCTTTATTGCGTAATAAGACAGATATAGCAGGGGCCCTGCAGCAATTATTACAGCAACGTGAGCGCTATTACAACCAGGCTGCTTATATTTTACAAAGTGAAGACATTTCTCTTAATACCTTTGAAGAAATTATTACCAAATGTATAAACAGGCACTCACCGCAGGGGCTCTCCTTGCAATGGTAGCGGTTATATTGGGAGCTTTTGCTGCCCATGGACTTAAAGACATTCTGCCCGCTGATAAAATAGATACGTTCCAGAAAGGAGTGACCTACCAGTTCTATCATAGCTTTGCCCTCCTGGTGTTGGGTATTATCTATGCGTATTACCCTGCCGGTTTGCTGAAAACCTCGTCTATTATGTTCATTTTAGGTATCGTGTTCTTCAGTGGCTCCCTGTACCTGTATCCCCTGCTGGAAGTTAAAAACGTGAATATTCCTGTCATAGCACGCCTTATTACGCCTTTGGGAGGTCTTTGTTTCATTATCGGCTGGCTGCTCTTATTTTTGGGCATAATAAAGAAATAACGAGCATTGACCCCATTTAGATATACAAGTATTCTGTTTGTATTGCTGCTCATCATTTTTGATGTTGCTTATTTTTTTGCGGGTGCATCCGTTTGGTGGCTGGTACTGCTGCTTGTTATATACATCCATGTCCTTGTACTTGGGGCAATATACATCCAATGGAATTTCTTTGTCCGCTCTTATAATAGGGGTAAAGACCATAAACTGGTAGCCTTGACCTTCGACGATGGCCCCGGGGCAGAAACTGCTGCGATACTTGATGTTCTTAAATACCATGAGGTGCCGGCGGCTTTTTTCTCCATTGGTAAAAATGCAGCTGCCAAACCGGAACTGGTTAAAAGATGGCATGAAGAAGGGCATGCGATCGGGAACCACTCCTACGGGCACGGATTTAATTTCGATTGGCAAAGCAGCCGGAAGATGGCCGCGGAGTTGCAAAAGACCAATGACACCATACGGTCTGTTACAGGCAAGACACCCCGCTTGTTCCGCCCTCCCTATGGAGTAACCAACCCAAACCTGGCCCGGGCAATAAAGCGGACCGGTATGTTGTCGATAGGCTGGAATGTCCGGTCTTTTGATACTACTGCAAAAGACCCACAGCAACTGCTGGAGCGAATACTGGGCAAGCTTAAAGGGGGCGATATCATATTATTACATGATAGTATGCCCATTACGCGTGAAATTTTAACGGAATTGATAGTGCGTACCCGCCAAAAGGGCTTTACCTTTGCACGCATTGACCAATTATTGGATATTGAAGCATATGCATAAGGTTTTTAGTACTTTACTATTTCTGCTTTTTTCTTTCGCTGTTTATGCCCAACCTAAGGGCTTTCAGCCGGTAAAGAATGTATCTGCATTCCAGCAGGCCTTATCGCAGGCCAACAGCGGGAAACAAACTATAGCCAGCGATTTCGCCCAAATAAAACATCTATCCCTGCTTTCAGACAAGATCAAATCAAAAGGCAAATTCTATTTTAAGAAACAGGATAAGGTAAGGATAGAATATACCTCCCCCTATAGCTATCTCCTGGTGATGAATGGTGGACAGCTGATGGTGAAGGACGAACAAAAGAGTAATAAGATCAATACCCGTAATAGCAAGACCATGCAGTCGGTAAACAGGATAATGATAGACTGTATGAGTGGTACCGTGTTGCAAAATCCTGACTTCAAGGCTGTGGCTTACGAAAACGGTGAAGACTACCTCCTCTCCCTGGAGCCTATAACGGAGACCATGAAAAAAATGTTCAAGCAGATAGACGTATACATGGATAAGAAGAACTTTGATGTTGACCGCCTGACCATGACTGAAAATGGTGGTGATTATACGGATATGGACTTCAGCAATACACAGCACAACACTGCGCTTAATGAGAGCCTTTTTAAAGTCAGGTAGTTTTTTACTGCTGCTACTGGTATCCTGCAAGGCACCGTATTATTCAAAACTGGTGCCACAACCTAAGGGTAAGAGTGCCCTCAGCTTTCAACCACATTTCGACAAACAACTTTACCGCTGTATAGTGGATGGGCGGGCTGTATTTAAGAAGTTTCACCTGAGCGGCGTGTTGTTCTTTAAGACACTTGAAGATGGCAGCACACGGGCCATTTTCCAGAACGAGATGGGCTTCACCTTTTTTGACTTTGAATGGGATAAAAAGGATGTTTTTAAAGTCAATAGCATTATCCCCCAACTTGATAAGCCAGCAGTTATAAAGACCCTGCAAAAAGACCTTGACCTGTTGCTGATGAAGGGTTTGAATGTTGGTTCTGAATCAGTTTATAAGAAGGGCGATGAAACATACTACAGGTTTAAATTGGAAAAAGGTTATGTGTATTATGTTGAAAAATCGGCACGATTAATGCAGATAGATAATACAGGGGAGAAACGGCTGGTGACCGAAATATTATTGAGTGGCGATAATAGTGTAAATGAATTACCCGACTCAGTATTATTCAGGCACCTGAAGGCAAATTTTACAATAGAACTCCATAAAATAGCATCTCATGCTGATGAATGATTTTTATACCTATCGCGAAGCGCATACCGGTGACCATACCTTCTCCTGCCGGATCATCTTTAACCAACAGCACGATATATTCAAAGGCCATTTCCCGGGGCAACCCGTTGTGCCGGGTGTATGTATGATGGAGATGGTGAAGGAGTTTCTCCAGCAGGTTATGGGTAAAGAGCTTTGGTTGCGTAATGCAGGCAATGTGAAGTTTCTGCAGCTGATAACACCTGACATACAGCCGGAGATAAGCATCAACTGGAAAGAAAGCGATGCAGGTTACAATGTTAATGCCTCATTCAAAAACGAGGCATACGACCTGTTCAAGCTCTCAGGTAATTTCGAGGTGTGCTGATCGGCGTCTTTTTAAACGCCCCGGTGCTTAAAACTTGAAGTTATAAGTTATACTCGGCAATATCGGGAAGATAGACACGGCCATTACCTTTACATTTACTCCATTATTTACGTCCCCATCAGTTTTTACGTACAGGAAGTATGGGTTGTGCCTGTCGTACACATTATATACTGACAGTGCCCAGCTGCTTTGCCAACGTCTTTTCTTCTTTGGTTTTGGTTTGTAAATAGCAGAGAGGTCGAGGCGATGGTAAGGGAATAGGCGGTATGCATTTATATCGCTGTTCTGCTGTTCCAGGTTGCCGTTCACAAAGTAGTAATTGGTGGGCAGGGTAATGGCATTACCGGAGCCATAGATGAATACCCCGGATACGGTCCACTTGGGACTCAATTCGTAGGTGCCCACTACCGATAGATCGTGCCGCCTGTCGTACTTGGCAGGGAAGCGGTTACCGTGGTTCAGGTCGGGGAAAGTACGCCAGGTCCAGGAAAGAGTATAGCCTATCCAACCTGTGAAACGGCCCCTTGTTTTATTGATCAGGAACTCGGCACCGTATGCCTGCCCGTTTCCGAACACATAATCCACCTCAGGGTCTTCCGCACCGGGCGTAAAGCCATCTTTATACTCTATCTGGTGCGTCATGTCCTTATAATATATTTCAACCGAGGTTTCCAGTTTGTCTTCGAGGAAGTTGCGGAAGTACCCCACAGAATATTGCCAGGAGGTTTGCGGTTTCACCACGTAAGTGCTCGGTACCCATACATCGGTTGGCAGGGTAGAGCCATTATTTGAGGTGAGGTGAATGTATTGGTAGGTCTTCGTGACACTGGCTTTGATAGAAGAGGTTCTGCTCACCGAGAAGTTCAGGTTCAATCTCGGTTCCCAGCCGCCATAGGCCTGTACCAGTTTTCCGCTTGGGTAAAAGCTGCTATCTGCGGTCTTGCGCATTTCGTCGTCGTAAGTGTAATAGTGATATGGTCCCACCTGCCCGAACCATGAATAGCGGATGCCTGCGTTCACACGCAGCCATTTCGTTATGTCGAACTCGTCCTGGATATAGGCGCCAAGCTCATGTGCATATTTGATCAGTGTAGTGTTGGGTTCTATGGTCAGTGTATCGGCCTTCCCTGATACCTGGTTGGGTATGAATGTATGGTAGGTGTAGGCAACGCCGGCCTTGAAGTGGTGGTTGAAACTTGTAAAATAATCGAAGTCGGTTTTCCCGTTCCAGTCGCGTATGCCGGAAGATAGTTTTATTGCGAACTGGCTAAGGTCGAAATTAGAGGCGAACTTATAATCGTTATAAACAAGGGTAGTGTTAGAGAATAATTTGTCACTAAAAAGGTGATTGTAGCGTAAGGTTGCAGTAGTATTGCCCCAGGGTATATCTGCTTTGAAATTGCCCCCGCTTCCCTCGAATTTGAATTTGTCCAGGCCCAGGTATCCGCTTAAGTACACGCGGTCCTTCTTGGTTATTTCATAATTGGCCTTTAGGTTGGCATCATAGAAGAAGTAACCGGAATTTTTGGCCGTCCCGGTGACGAATGGTTTTACCAGCACATCTATATAAGTGCGCCTGCCTGCAAGCATAAAGGAGCCCTTATCTTTTTTAATGGGCCCTTCCAGTGTAAGACGTGATGCAATAAGGCCTATGCCGCCTTCTGCATGGTATTCTTTCATATTGCCGTCCTTCATGGATACGTCCACTACCGAGGATAGCCTTCCGCCGTAGCTGGCAGGCATGCCTCCTTTTATCAGGGTGACGTTCTTGATGGCATCGGAATTGAATACGGAGAAGAAGCCAAAGAGGTGCCCGGTGTTATACACCACAGCATCATCGAGCAGTACGAGGTTTTGGTCCGGGCCGCCGCCGCGCACATAGAAACCAGAGCTGCCTTCACCGGCAGACTGCACACCCGGCATCAGTTGTAATGATTTTAATACATCCACCTCGCCAAAGATGACCGGCAGGGTCTTTACCTTATCCACCGACAGGCTTACGGTACCCATTTGGGTGCCTTTCACGTTCTCATCACTACGGGTCGATGTTATCTCTACCTCCTTCATGATGGCCTTGTTTTGCATGGCTACGTCAAGTGTCCGGCTTTCATTCAGGTTTAGGCTCTCAGTAACGGTGCCATAACCAACATAAGAAAAGATGACCGTATAAGCACCTGCGGGGACACTGATGGAGTAGAAACCGTAATTATTGGTTTGTACTGCCTGTTGCAGTTCTTTGAAATAAACCGTTGCCCCTATCAGTGTTTCGCTGCTCGACGAGTCACGGATATAACCGCTAAGGGTCACTTTTTTTTGTGCATACAGGCTGGCAGGTATCAGGAGGAGTAGGAGCAATAGAACAAATCCTGTCTTGGTTGCTTTCTTCTTAGTTCCGGGCATAACGATTATATAACGCAAAATTATTTTAACGAGTCTGTCACTTCACCGCATTCCAGCATTTTTTTGCCAAAGTAAGGGTTCTTTATCTCAGCACTATTGCTCAGCCAGTATGCGCCACGCTCATTGAAGGCCATAGGGCAAAACTCATGATACACACCGGCATTCTTAAGTTCTGCCTTTTTGAGCAGGCTATACATTGCATCCGATATCTTGTCAAAATTAGCTCTCTTGTGCTCGCAGCTCTCATCCATCATGGCCGTCATAGCCTTGCTTTCTGAGACGATCGTATCGAGGTAAGGTTTAAGCGCTGTGGCATTGGCAGAATCAAGGCTGCCTTGCATATTGCCGGTACTGCTTATCAATTTGTTGGCGGCGGCATCGGCATTGGCCGCATTGGTGGCAACCAGCGCATCTTTCAGTTCGTAGTAGTCCGTTACCATAGTCATGAGGTTCTTAGTGCCCGTTTCGTCCAGCTTACTTTGGGCCGGCGCTGCCGGTGCAGTAG
>CAYZTM010000020.1:62305-79534 GCA_964481425.1 uncultured Flavipsychrobacter sp. | reverse complement strand
ATCAATATTCCGCAATCGGCCATACTGGGTATGCACAAGATACAGGAGCGCCCCATGGTAGTGGATGGAGTAATAAAGGCAAGACCAATGATGTACGTAGCCCTGAGCTACGACCACCGAATAATAGACGGGCGAGAGTCCGTAAGCTTCCTCGTACGGGTAAAAGAGCTTCTTGAGAACCCTGAATTACTACTTTTCGGGCAGGATCCGGTAAAGACCCTGCTTGAAGTTTAGCTGTAATGTGTACTTTTGACCGTACACAGGCCCTCATTTTAGGAATTTTCATTTTTTGACTTTTTTTTAATTGTCGATGCAATACATCTGGGAACATATCAAAACGATCCTGGACACCTACAAGGGAGGTGCTCCACTGTCTTACTTCATGAAGAACTATTTCAAGCAGTTCCCTATACTGGGCAGCCGCGATAGGAAGATACTTAGCGAGATGGCATATAACTGGTACCGCTGCGAGAAGGGGATGCCACCGGAAATGCCTTTCGAAGAAAAAATATACGCTGCATTGTATCTCTGCGGCACGCAGCCTAAATTGATAGAGCAGTTGGTAGAAGGACCTCTGCAGTCATTGTGGCTGAATCCTAACCCGGATAAAATAGCCGTGCTGGATCAGAATGGTATTACTTTTCACCTGCAGGATATTTTTCCATTCGAGTACGAATTGTCTGAAGGCTTAAGTAAGGAAGATTGGCTTAAATCGCTGCTTGTGCAGCCTGATCTTTTTATACGGGTACGTAAGAAGCAAGAACGTATTACCACGCTGCTGCACCAAAACGGTATAGCCTACCATTGGGTGTTCGAGAATTGCCTGGCACTCCCCAATGGGGTGGCTATCGATAAGATATTGCAGGCTGATGACTATGTGGTGCAGGATGCGTCTTCACAAATTACCGGTAACTTTTTCCAGCCTCAGGCCGGTGAATCATGGTATGATTGCTGCTCGGGCTCGGGTGGTAAATCTTTATTGCTAAAAGATATAGAACCTGAGATAGAACTATCTGTATCTGATAAGCGCGGCAGCATATTGGACAACCTCGAGGACAGGTTTAGGCTGTATCACCATAAGTTACCGGAATCATTCCTGATAGATTGTACAGATCCCGAACAACTGGAACTATCTTTTGGCGATGAGAAGTTCGATGGTGTTATCGCTGATGTACCCTGCACAGGTTCCGGTACCTGGGCGCGCACGCCAGAGCAGATGTATTATTATGATCCATCGCACCTGGAAAATGTATCGGAACTACAGCGCAACATCGTAAAGAACGTATCTGAATATATGGCTCCCGATGCAAGACTGCTTTACATCACCTGCTCCGTATTCAGGCAGGAGAATGAAGCAGCCGTAGCACATATAATGAGTGAAACTTCATTGCAACTGGAGCATAGCGAACTCATCAATGGCATTGAGCATAAAGCCGATTGTATGTTCATCAGCGTACTGCGTAATTAGTACTTTACCAGCTTTTTCTGCACTTTACCATCCGCAGACACGGCCTGTAATATATACATGCCTGCGGAAAGGTACGCCGGAGTTTTCCAGTATTGGTTGCTGTTACCACGAGGCACTTCTTTACTGAACGATGTCAATATGGCGCCGCGCAGGTCTGTCAGTACAAATGATACCGTTTGCTGAACCGATGAATTGATCTCGATCCTTATGTCGTCACCCGAATGAAAAAGTGTAGGGTAAATATCCATCCATGCTTGCTGCGTTAGTGGAGCTGCACTTACATGATTGGGATCGAATATGATGAGTGAAGCGGCGCAAATATCGGGCACACCATATCCTAATTGAGTATCGGGATTGGTGAAATGGTCAGCGCTGCTATCTATCACCATGCGTATTTGGTAAGGAGTGATAGGGGTCGGGGCATACTGCATCAGGCAGGCAGCCCAGCCTGCTATTTGCGGTACGGCGAAAGAAGTGCCATCATAGGGTCCAAAATCATTTCCAGGCAGGAAGACCATGGTTGCAACACCCTGTGCACACACATCCGGTTTGGTAACTCCGGCTGCGTTAGGGCCATAACCACTGAATGATGCCGGAATACCTGATGAATTGACCGCACCTACCGTAAGAGCGCTGTCCGCATCGCCTGGAGTAAGGATATTATGCCATGCAGTAGTGCCTTCATTGCCGGCACTGATCACACAAAGGATGCCCTTGGTAGTGGCGAGGTTTGCGGCCTGGGCTACGCTGGTGGTTTTACCGTCAAGGTCGGCATAAGTGAAACTCGTAAATGGTGCATCGAATGTATTATAACCCAGTGAACTGGAAATAATATCGGCGCCAATGCTATCGGCACGTTCCATGCCTGCTTCCATATTGTCAAGCTCAATAGGCTGTTCTGTCCGGATATCTTCCGTGAGATACAAGGCATATTCTGCCAGTGGTGCAGAGCCGACAAAACTATCGGGTATGTATCCGGCCATTGTGGAAAGGGCCTCTGTACCATGGTAGGATATCCGGAATACAGAATCCATGTGATACACAAAATTGAAAGTGTCGATAAGACGCCCTGACTGCATGAGGCTATCGAAGCCAAAGTGCATATTAGCTTCTGTAAAACCCTGGTCCAGCACGGCTATTAATTTGCCTTGTCCTTTGAAGCCCTGGTCGTGCAGGCAGTCGCCGTTCACGAGGTGAGTTTGAGTCCATGTCTGGTTGTAGTATGAGGGCTGGCCAGTAGCTTTTGTGCCTTTGTGTTGCGCGCCATGCTCTGCTGCGAACTTGGGGTTGCCACTTTGTTTGTAATGCAGGCTGCTGTCGTAATGCGCTACATAAGTTACGTTGGAGATGTAAGGTATATTCTGCAGGTTGACTATTTGTGAAGAATCTTTCAACAAGATCACACAGTTGTTATACCATTTTGAGGTTGTATGCAGCACGCCGGCTGTAAGTGTAAGCACGTTGCGTACATATGCAGGTGAAACCGGCAGATCGGTGCTATCGATGGCGATACCATATGTTGTACGCCTGTCTATAGCCCTCTGAGATAAGAAAGCCAAAGGGTTATTGAGCGGTAGGGTGCCATTCTTGTCGGTAAACGATACCCTGAATGCCCATTGCTGCGGTGGGGTATTGAGGCCATTGATGATGTCTTTTGCCAGGCAGATGTCCGGGATGCCATAGCCTATTTGTGCGCCGGGATTGAGATAATGGTCGGCACTGCTATCGAGTGCTTTGCGGATGAGCCATGGTCGGACACCGGGTGCAGCTTGTACGAGGCAGGCCGCCCAGCCTGCCATCTGTGGTGTAGCAAATGAAGTACCACTGCCTGTGCCTAAAGTGTTACCTCCTCCCAGTATCGCGGTGGAAACGCCCCGCGCGCTGACATCGGGTTTTATAACGCCTGCAGCATTGGGACCATAGCTGCTGAAGCCGGCGGGGTTACCCGAACCATCTACAGCACCTACGCAGATCACACTATCACCATCTGAAGGTGTCATCAGGTAATGCCATGCATTACCTCCCTGGTTGCCCGCAGCGTTCACGAACACAATGCCTTTTTTTGTAGCAATATTAGCGCCTCTTACCGCTATGGTGGAAACACCATCAAGGTCGGCATAAGTAAGATCATTGCCCACATTGGCAGGTGCATCGAAGGTGCTGTAGCCCAATGATACGGAAATAACATCAGCACCAAGGCTATCGGCACGTTCAGCGCCTGCCACCAGGTTATCCATCTCTATAGCCTGCTCTGAAAAATCGTCTTCGGTACGGAACAATGCGAATTGTGCAAGGGGAGCTGTGCCCACGAAACTATCGGGAATGTAGCCCGCTATCGTGGACAGGCACTGTGCTCCATGGTAAGAGCCTGTATATACAAAATCATCGTGTAGCACAAAATCGAAAGTATCCAATAATCTGCCAGACTGACGCAAACTATCGAGTACGAAATGGGTATTAGCTTCAATATAGCCTGCATCCAACAGTGCGATCAACACGCCTTGTCCCATATAACCGGAGTCGTGCATGCAGTCGCCATTCACCTGGTGTACCTGGTTCCAGGTAAGGTCATAAAATGAAGGCTGACCCGTGGCTTTGCCGGCGGGTTGGTTCTCAATCTCGAATTTCGGGTTATTGTGTCCCGGTTTTGCATGCAGGCCACCGGCATAGTATGCGATCCATTTTATAGAAGATATGTACGGCTTGTTTTGCAGGTTGAGTATCTGTGAAGAGTCATCGAGCAATATCACACATTCGTTCAGCCATTTAGATTTCAGGTGGAAGACACTATTGGTGAGCGTCAGTACACTATCAATATATGCCGGTGAAACGGGCAGGTCGAGGCTATCTACGCCGATGCCCTGGGCCATACGTCTGTCGAGCGCACTTTGCGACAGAAAAGCGAGCGGATTATCGAAGGGTAAAGTGCCGTTCTTATCGGTAAAAGTGATCCTGAAAGCCCATTGGGCAGGTAATGCTTTTGCTACTGTGTTGCCTAAGAGCATGGCAAAAGTTACCAATAAAATAAAACCGCTTTTCTTCATTATAGAAAGTTAGTCAATAATCGTAATAATACAATCTTATGTAACAGGTGGTAATCAATATTTAACCAGTCGCACGGTATTATCGACATTGCCGGCTACAGCCCTGAAGATATAAACACCTGCGGGTAAAGAAGAGGGTATGGTCAGTATACTATGCTGCTCTCCGGCCCTTATGATCTTCTCTGCTGAAGTATACAGACGCCCATCGATACCTGTAAGTGTGAATAAGGCCGTTTGATCGCCGGAGGTATTTGTCACAATATTCAGCTCGGTTGCAGTATGAAAATAAGTGGGATAAACATTGATCCATGCAGCCGATGGTTTTTGTATTGGAGCTACATTAACTATCTGTGTCAGTGTATTGCTGGCCTGGCATACATTGGGTACGCCATAGCCATACTGAACGCCCGGATTGCTGTAGTGATCGCCATTCGTGACAATAGCCTCGCGTAATTGGTAAGGCATAGCGGAAGGATGAGCTTGTAAAAGACAAGCTGCCCAGCCGGCTAACTGCGGGGTGGCGAATGAAGTGCCATTTGAAGCAAGGTAGCTGCCGCCAGTAGTAAATACCTGCGCCGGATCGCCCTGCAGGCAAACATCCGGCTTAGTGACACCTGCGAAGTTGGGCCCGAAGCCGCTGAAACCGGCAATGTTTTTAGAGGGGTCAACTGCACCTACTGTTAATGCACTGTCGGCATCGCCGGGTGTGAGTATGTGGTTCCATTGGTTGCCGCCCTCATTACCTGCAGTTATCACAAAGAGAATACCCTTCTTTACTGCCCAGTTAGCGCCCTGGTCTGCGATGGTAGAAACACCGTCAAGGTCGGAATAACTCAGGTCAGCGGAATGAAAATCGTCGAAAATATTGTAGCCGAGTGAGGAAGTGATGATATCAGCCCCCAGGCTATCTGCATGCTCTGCGGCAGCGACCATATTGTCCATTTCAATAGGCTGCTCGCTTTGTACGTCTTCCGTAATGTATATGGCTATGTCTGCAAGCGGGGCAGAACCGATAAAGGTACCCGGTACATAACCGGAAATGGCGGACAGTACCTGTGTGCCGTGCAAGGAGTAATTATAAACGTTACTGTTCTTCCTCACAAAATCGTAGGTTTCGAGCAGTCGGCCCGATTGCCTGAGGCTATCGAACCCGGGGTGTGTATTTGTTTCTGAGAAACCTTCATCCAACACAGCTATCAACTTGCCCTGGCCTTTATAACCCTGGTCATGCATACAATCACCATTTACCATAGATGTCTGGTTCCAGGTGAGGTTATAAAAGCTGGGTTGCCCCGTACCCTTTGCGGACGGACCTGCAGTAGCTTGTTCGAGTGTAAATTTCTTATTCGGATTTTGGCCGGGCGCCGGTTTGTTGTGTAAACCGGTTGCGTAGAAGGCAATGTATTTGATAGACGAAATGTAGGGCTTGCCTTGTATCATCCCGATCCTGGATGAATCGGAGAGCAGGATAACACAATCGTTAAGCCACCTTGAAGTAACATGCAATACACCATTGGTCAAAGAGAGTACCTCGCTAAGATAGACAGGTGATACAGGAAGGTCGCTGTTGTCAACAGCTATGCCATGAGCAGCACGCCTGTCAAGCGCCCTCTGTGAGAGAAATACCAGTGGATTATTGATGTCGGGAGATCCGTTCTTATCTGTGAAACTGACCCTGAAAGCCCATTGTGCAGCGGTAGCATTACTTGCGTTGGCAAATAAAAGAAAAGCAACAAAACACAAAGCAATACCACTGCTCTTCATAAGCTAAGCTTTAATTATGGTCTGTAGCCCGCATGATGACAGAGTAACCCTCTTTGCAGGAATTCACGCCTGAAGAGTCGGGTTGCTGTACCCAATGCGTCATTTCGCGGTAGATCATGCCCACGTTCTTGGCATAGATTTCTTTATAGAAGGTCCTGTAAGAATAAGCGTCAGGGTTATCATTGTTATTCAATGATTCATCGGCTTCGTTTACAGTTACCGTATTGTCAAAATTAGCAAGACCAGTGTTATAAGGTTGGCCAACATTAGCATATTTATAAACCCAATTAGCAAAGTATGCATTGTCCTGGTCGTCAGTAACGATGTAGCTGTTACCATTCCAATAGAGGCCATCAACTACCGGGAATATGAGTTTGATGAACTTTTGGTTACTCTGCTGGTAAATGAGGTTGGTTTCTGTTGGGGTAACCAATATGTTGCCCTGTGTTTGCCATGAAGAGCTGTCAGCCTTGCGCTGGCGTATCTCGATACGATAAGACCTCATGGTGTCCTCATTGGTAAAGGTATCGGCAACAGTGTAACGCAAAAGCCAATGAGACTCGCGCACAGAGCAGTCGAAGCTGCTGTAGATGAGCGAATCGACCTGGTAGTCAACATATTTGCCCAATTCCAGCGGAAAGTAAGCCTTCGTTTGTACCGAATCGTTATTTACGGTTTGCTTCCGGCAGGAAGAAATGAAAGAAGATATTGCTATTGCCAGTACGCCGACAAGTAAAAATTTCCTATTCATAATATTAGACAAAGCTGTTTTCTATCCCGTAAATATAATTAAAGAAACGAAAAGTAGTATATTATTACAAGTACATAAATATACTGTTTTTTTCGCAGTAAATAGTAACTAATTTGATTTAACGTAATATTAAATTCCCATTTTGATGATGCCGCCGGCAATTACATCGTCTTCTTCGTAAAAAACGGCAGATTGACCGGGGGCGATGCTATTTACCGCATGGTCGAAGTGTACGGACACATCACTACCTAAAGGCTCCAGGACGCTCTCAGTGCCCGGATCTTTATAGCGGATCTTGGTAACAGCATTCATACCCGGTTGAATACTATCATATTTCACCATATTAAGGCCTGAAACCATCATTTGGCTTTGCTGCAGCTCATGAGCTTCCCCCAATACTATAGTGTTGGTTTCGGGAACAATTTTGGTAACAAACATAGGCTTGCCCAAAGCGATATCGAGACCCTTACGCTGCCCTATGGTGTAGAAGGGGTAGCCCCTGTGCTTGCCTACCTTGCTTCCGTCGGCCAATACAAAATCGCCGCCTTCGACCTCTGCCTCCAGTTCCGGCAGCTGCCTTTTAAGGAAGCCACGGTAGTCGTTATCGGGCACGAAGCATATCTCGTAGCTCTCTGCCTTTTTTGAAAGCTCTTTGTAGCCCAGGTCGTAGGCGAGCTGCCGTACTTCGGTCTTCAGCATGTCGCCAAGGGGATAAAGGCTGCGGCTCAGGCAATCCTGGCCCAGGCCCCATAATACGTAGCTCTGGTCTTTAGTAAGATCGCGGGCCTTTGAAAGCACGAAGCGGTTGTTTTCTTCGCGGACCTTTACATAATGCCCGGTTGCGATATAATCGCAATCAAGGGCATTGGCCCTTTTAAGCAGCGCAGCCCACTTGATATGGGTATTGCAAAGCACACATGGATTGGGTGTGCGGCCTGCGATATATTCATCCACAAAGTTTTGAATGACATAGTCGCCAAACTCCTCGCGGATATCGAGTATGTAATGGGGGAAGCCATGCTCCACAGCAGCCATACGGGCGTCGTTGAAGGAATCGAGGTTGCAGCAACCTGTTTCCTTCTTGCCCCCGCCCGACGAGGCATAATCCCATGTTTTCATGGTAATGCCGACCACTTCATAACCCTGGTTATGAAGCATAAGGGCAGTGACAGTACTATCGATACCGCCGCTCATAGCCACTAAAACCTTTCCGTTCCTGCTCATTTGGCTGCAAATTTACGAATATGCCGGCCAATATGCGGATTTGGCTTGTTTATAGGCTGATAGAGCGTAGAGAAAGAGTAAATTTGGGATTCTTATGGAGTATTCTGTTCCATTTCCGGGGGGTACTGTAAAGTATTTGCTGCATAGCTCTTTCGGAGCCTGTGAAGCATATGCGAGCGCCAATGATAGCTTTTTCATTACCGACAGTAATGTTGCAGCATTGTACCCGGAGTTATTTAAAGGGAAGAAAGTCGTTGTGATACCTGCAGGCGAAGCACATAAGAACCTGCAAACTATAGAGCAAATTATTGCAGAGCTTCTGCAGTATGAGGCCCACAGGGGATCTTTCGTCATAGGAGTAGGGGGGGGAGTGGTTACAGATATGGCAGGCTTTGCGGCCTCTGTGTATATGCGTGGTGTGCCTTTCGGCTTCGTGCCCACCACGCTGCTGGCGATGGTGGATGCTGCTATAGGTGGCAAGAACGGGGTAGATACAGGACTTTATAAAAACGTTGCGGGCAGTTTTACCCAGCCAAAGTTCCTACTGTACGACCAATCATTTCTCAAGACATTGCCTGCTGAAGAGTGGAGCAATGGCTTTGCGGAGATCATAAAATATGCCTGCCTGTTCGATGAAGCGATGTTCGCCGAACTGGAGCAAGGGGATATAACTTATTATCAAAACAATGAAGCAGCCCTTCAATCTTTGATACAGCGTTGCGTAGATTGGAAAAATAAGATAGTACTGGCTGACGAAAAAGAGCAGGGCGAGCGTAAACTGCTCAACTTCGGGCATACGCTGGGGCATGCTATTGAGAACCTATACAGGCTACCACATGGTCATGCTGTAGCTATAGGGATGGTGGCAGCCTGCAGGATAGCTGAAGATGTGTGTGGGTTAGATAAGACCATTACCGGTAGATTGATCAATATGCTGCAGCGCTATGAATTGCCTGCATATATAGAGATGGATATCCAAAGAGTAATGGAACTATTGATAAGAGATAAAAAGAGAAAGGCAGTGACAATAGACTATATACTACCCGAACAAACAGGTAAGGCTGTGATCAAGGCTTTATCATTTGAATATATTGCAGAGACCCTAAAGCGTTTACAAGATGCAAGTGATCGTTAAGCCGGGCATGATACAGGGGACTGTGCAAGCTGTACCCTCTAAGAGCATGATGCAGCGCGCCTGTGCGGCGGCATTGCTGCACAAGGGCAAGACCATTATACACAATCCCGGTATTTCGGATGATGACAGGGCTGCGCTAAATGTTATACAGCAGTTAGGGGCTATAGTTACACAAAGTGCTGACACCATAGAAGTGGAGAGTAAGGGTGTATTGCCTGTGAGTGACCATGTTTTTTGCGGCGAGAGCGGTTTGTCTACAAGGTTGTTCACTCCTATCGCTGCTTTGAGCGATAAACCCATCCGTATAGATGGCGGAGGTAGTTTGCTTAAAAGACCAATGAATGAATTGGGGCACATACTGCCGGAACTGGGCGTGCAGGTAGCCGATTTTACAGGTAATATACCTTTTACCGTGATGGGGCCGTTGCAGGTGCGCGATATAAAGATAGATGGCTCGGTCAGTTCGCAATACTTGAGTGGATTACTATTTGCTTTTTGCTACGCCACGAAGCAACCTGTGACCATAGAGGTCGCTCAGTTAAGAAGCAGGCCGTATATAGATATGACTTTACAGGTACTGAAGCAATTCGGCAGACCGATACGCAATGATAACTATGTTTCCTTTTACATAGACCCTGCACAGTTTACGGATGAGGAAGAGGTTACGGTCACTATTGAAGGGGATTGGAGCAGTGCTGTAAGCCTATTGGTTTCCGGTGCGATAAACGGTGATGTCACGGTAAAGGGGTTAAATACAGATTCGGTTCAGGCCGACAAAGCCATACTCGATGTGCTACGGCTGGCTGGTGCAGAGCCCGAAACAGGAGATAATAAAGTGAGAGTAGTAAAGAGTGCGCTGAAAGAATTTGAATACGATGCGAAGGACTGCCCGGATATTTTCCCCGCTATTTCGGTGTTAGCTGCGTTTTGTGAAGGAGAGAGCTATATCAGCGGGCTACACCGGCTATGGCATAAGGAAAGTAACCGGGCAGAGAGCACTGCGGAGATGTTGTTGCAGTTCGACGTTTTCTTTTCTATAGAAGATGATATGCTTTGTATAACAGGCGACGAAAAGGTCTGGGGATGCTATATAGACTCATATAACGATCACCGTATCGTGATGGCTGCAGCTGTTGCAGCCCTGCGGGCTGATAGCAGGGTGATCATAGATAATGCCGATGCAGTGAATAAATCGTACCCGGCCTTTTTTGAAGATTTGGCAGCATTAGGTGTAACTTACGATTTTAAAGAGGAGTAGCATGAATACATTCGGAAGGTTATTCAGGGTATCAATATTCGGCGAATCGCATGGCAGGATAGTAGGGATATGTATTGATGGTTGCCCGGCAGGAATTAATATAGACGCGGCCGACCTGCTGCCGGACCTGGAGCGCAGGAAGCCGGGGGCTAGCGGTACCACGCCACGTAAAGAAGCGGATGAACCTGTGATTGTAAGTGGTGTATTTAAAGGGAAAGCCACGGGTGCCCCGATAACCATACTCTTTGAGAACAATAACGTGCGTTCAGCAGACTATGATGCCATAAAAAATATACCAAGGCCGGGGCATGCAGACTTTGTACTTCATGAAAAGTTCGGGGGATACAACGATCATAGAGGGGGCGGACATTCATCGGGCAGGCTTACCCTGGGCATTGTAGCAGCCGGTGTGGTCGCTAAGAAAATACTCAACGGCATATCCATAAATGCGGTGCTGGTGGAGGCCGGAGGCAATAAGGATATAGAAGCGGCCATTGCCGATGCAGTGGCAAAGCAGGATAGTATCGGCGGCATAGTTAGTTGCACAGCGAAAGGGCTGCCGGTAGGGCTGGGCGAGCCATTCTTTGATTCGATGGAATCTGTCATCAGTCATATTGTTTTTGCGATACCGGCTATAAAGGGTATTGAATTTGGCAGCGGCTTTGCGGCAAGCCGGATGCATGGCAGTGAGCATAATGATGCGATACTGGACGAAAAGGGTACTACCGCAACCAATCATTCAGGCGGTATAAACGGCGGTATCAGTAACGGGAATGAACTTCATTTTAACATCGCTGTAAAACCCGCCAGCAGTACGCCGCAAACACAACAAACATTTAATAAAAGTACGGGAAAGGTAGAAGCCTTCGAGGTGAAGGGACGTCATGACCTGTGTATCGCCCTTCGCGTGCCGGTTGTGGCCGAAGCGGCTACGGCGATAGCCTTGGCCGACCTGTTATTGATCAATAATGCTTATCCGGCTTGATCGGTATTGTCATCGATCAGCAATCGCATTAGTTGCTGTATCTCTTCCGCCTTTTCTTCTTCTCTTTTGTAGCGGTAGCAGAGGCTTAGTTCTTCGAGCATTTTGAAGATGACCCTCTTGGAAAGCAGCGGTGCAAAGTACTGCTCCCTGTCGTTGGCGTTGATCTTGCGGAGGTAAGTGTCCACATCTTTCTGGGTATAGATCATGCCATTTATCGGGTCTATATAGAATTGTATTTGCTGTACTCCTTCATCATCGGGACTATAAAAGTGATGCAGGGTGTCGATGTATGCCATCACGAATTGGCGGGGCAGGTCGACGGCAAATATGGGTATATCCAGCAGTTCGCATAAAGCGAGGTAGAGCACCCCTATCGAATAGGCATTGCCCTGTTTGCTTTCCAATACCTGGTTGATGAAAAAGTGTTTGGGCTCGCGTTCGGTGAGTTCGTGTCCCTGTAGTTTGTAATAATTATAAAGTATGCTGTTGAATACGTTTACCTGTTCGATAGGTGTAAGGTAGTTGTTCAGCTCCAGCCAAACATTACGGCGCACCTGGTCGAACTGTGTCAGTATGGATGGTACGTTAAGATCGGGGAACTGGTAACGGGCCACAAGGATAGCACCTCTGAGCAATTCGGGATGTTTGGAGCGGCTCCATTCCATGAAATCATGTTGCAGGTCCTGGAAGTGTACACGGTGTATCAGTACCTCAATGCGTTCCTGTATCAATTCATCGGCGGTAACCTCCCAAAGCTGTTCCAGTTCGGGGATTATTTTCTTGCCGTAGTTGAGCAGTTTTTCTGCTACTGTATCAAATACTTCATTGTCCGGGTCGTCAATGAGCGTTAGTAGTGCTGATATCTCCTTATTTGCCTGCATATGTCCTTCTCCACTAGTAAAATACAAAAATCCTGTATTATTTCTTCTTGCCGCGCGCAGATTTTTTCGGAGGGTTGGCTTTTATTTCTTCTATGATAGCCTTTACTTCTTCCAGTGTGAGATTAGCTGCATCTTCAAGTCTTTCTTTCGGTATCTTGTAGTTACGCAGGCCTTGTTTGATATATGGCCCATAAGGGCCCTTAAGTATTTTTATTTTTTCTTTTTCAAAGATCTTTATGGTGTTCTCGGCTGCAGCCTTCCTTTTTTCTTCTATCAGCGGGGCCACTTCATCCAGTTCAACCGTATAAGGGTCCATTTCTTTTTTGAGAGAATAGAATTTGCCTGCATGCTGCGCATAAGGACCGAAACGGCCGATATTCACTACTACATCTTCGCCTTCAAAGAGACCGATTTTACGAGGTAGCTTGAAGAGCTCCATTGCTTCTTCAAGCGTAATAGTCTCGATACTTTGGTTGGTACGCAGCTTTGCGAAGCGAGGCTTTTCTTCGTCTTCACTGGTGCCTATCTGCACCATAGGTCCAAACCTGCCCAGGCGCGCAACCACAGGTTTGCCGGATTGGGGATCAACGCCTAATTCGTGCTCGCCTTTCGCACGGGCTGCATTTTCTATAGTATGCTCTACATTATCGTGGAAGGGGTGGTAGAAGTTGTCGATCATTTTGTTCCATACCTTCTTGCCTGTGGCTATTTCGTCAAATTCTTCTTCTATCTGTGCAGTGAAGCTGTAGTCCATCACTCGTTCAAAGTGCTCGCTGAGGAAGTCGGTAACGACCATACCCAGGTCGGTAGGGAAGAGCTTGGAGCGTTCTGCGCCGGTGTTTTCGGTCTCTGTGCTTTCTGTTACTTTTTCCCCTTTCAGTGAGATAATTGTGTACTCACGTTTCACGCCCTCTTTATCGCGGCGTTCTACATAGCCGCGTTGTTGTATGGTGCTGATGGTCGGTGCGTAGGTAGATGGACGGCCTATGCCCAGTTCTTCCAGCTTCTTCACCAGCGAGGCTTCGGTATATCTTGGCAGGGGACGGGTGAAGCGTTCTGTAGCTTTCATCTCCTGCAGGTCAAGCACCTGCCCGACAGTAAGCGGCGGCAGCATGCCTTCATTTTCTTCTTCGCCGTCTTCTTCATCCTTTCCTTCGGTATATACTTTCAGGAAGCCGTCAAAACGGAGCACCTCACCGGTTGCGGTCAGCGGGTCGGGATGTGTCGATACGTCAATTTTTGCAATAGTACGTTCCAGTTGCGCATCTGCCATCTGGCATGCCATAGTACGTTTCCATATCAGCTCATACAGGCGTTGCGTGTCTGCGTCGCCAACATTTGTGGTATTCATGTCTGTAGGCCTTATGGCTTCGTGGGCTTCCTGTGCCGATTCATTCTTTGTCTGGTAGCGACGTTGCTGGTAATACTGTTCGCCATATTGGTCGAGTACTGCATTGCGTACATTGTCTATTGCCGTTTCCGACAGGTTCACCGAGTCTGTACGCATATAAGTAATGTGCCCGTTCTCATACAGTTTCTGTGCCAGCAGCATGGTCTTTGAGACTGAGTAACCCAGTTTTCGGCTGGCCTCCTGCTGTAGGGTAGAAGTGGTGAAGGGGGCTGCCGGTGATTTCTTTCCGGGTTTTACCTGTATGTCTTTAACGGTATAGGAGGCGCCGATACATTTATTAATATAGGTATTGGCTGTACCGGCATTTTTTAATTTGTCCGGTCCCTCTGCTTTAAAGGTTACTTTCTTATTATTTAGGTCTTCCGCACGGAAGAATGCCTCCACTTTAAAGGAGCTTGCAGCCTTGAATCGGTTTATCTCCCGTTCGCGCTCTACTATAAGGCGCACAGCTACAGACTGTACCCTGCCTGCCGACAGGTTATTGCGCATGCTCATCTTGCGCCACAGCACCGGTGATAGCTCAAAGCCTACTATACGGTCCAGTATCCTGCGGGCCTGTTGGGCATTCACCAGGTCCATATTTACCGTACGGGGATTTTGTACGGCACTTTGTATTGCGGGCTTGGTGATCTCGTGGAATACGATTCGTTTAGTGTTTTTAGGGTCCAGGCCAAGTACTTCGCAAAGGTGCCAGGATATGGCTTCTCCTTCGCGGTCCTCATCCGTTGCCAGCCAGACCTCTTCGGATTTTTTTGCGAGTGATTTTAATTCTTTGACGACCTTCTGTTTGTCTTCCGAGACTATGTATTTTGGTTTATAACCATGTTTGATGTCTATACCCATATCCTCCTTTTCAAGGTCGCGAATATGGCCATAGCAAGACTTTACCTCAAAATCCTGCCCCAATATCTTCTCAATGGTTTTTGCTTTAGCAGGGGACTCTACGATCAACAGGTTTCTCGCCATTCTTCAGAAGTCTTTAGTCTTTTTTAAACGCTTTTTGTTGTCGGAACTCATTTCCGGCGTGTGCAATAATAAGTATTGTTTTGTAAAAAATAAAAAGGGCTTACTTGGTGAGTACTACAAAAGTTGGGAATTAGAGATATTAGGACTACTAATGGCAAATAAAAAAACAGGCTGCCTTCTGGCAGCCTGTTTTAAGAAATAAATGATCACTAGTGAGTAACGGTGAAGCGACCTGTAGAGCGGGTACCGTTTACTTCAACTGTAAATAGGTAAATACCGTCTGCGAGGTTCGAGGTGCTCAACTGTGCTGTTGTTTGCACCCCCGTTTCTACATTGGTTATTGTCTTTGTTCGTACAACCTGGCCTAGCGCGTTAGTAATGGTTACATTAACATTGCCCTTTTCCTGCGTAAGGAATGGTATGTTGATCTCATTGTTAGCTGGGTTAGGATATGCAGCATATACTTTCGTCCTGTTGTCAATGTTATTAACAGCCAGGTTTGTTTGAGGAACACCAAAGTTAAGCCTTACGCAAGGAACGGTTGTGAAGCCGAAGATAGTACCCAGGCCGAATGTGTATGTGTCGGCATTGTCAGATGTATCTTGCAGTGCCTGGCCACCGAAGTAGCTGGTAGCAGGGAATGCTGGTGCGTCTGCAGTCCACAACACAACATCAGAAGTTGCGTTAACCGTTTTGACCACTACATAGTAGTTCTGGCCGAAAGAGTCATTGGTACCTCCTGTCAGTACAGGTGACATATTGTTAGCGTCGGCTGGGTAGAAATTACTACTCCAAATGATGCTGTTATTTGAGACATCACCGCCGCTGAGTTGCTTGGTAGCACTCGCAACAGGCTGGAATATACCTCCTGTAGCATCATATGTATAGATCTGTACAGTAACATTTTGGCCGGCGCCATTGTACAGAGACAGGTTTAATGTGGTAAGTGTATCACTCTTGCCGTAAGGTACATTGAATATAGTGCAATATTCATAGGAGAAAGAACCGGCTTTGGTCAGGTAATAGCCGTGGGCAGTGAAGCTTGGACGTGCCTGTAACCAGGAACTGTCTGAAACACGGAACATTGCAGTGTCTGTAGCAGAACCCTGCGTAAACACGTTGGTGTAAGTACGGGCAGTATCATCCGGTGTAAATGCGGAGGTATAGCTGATAACGCTATCGAAACCACTTACTGGCAGGTTAGCCAACGTCTGGTTCTGGTTGTAAGAAGGACCGCCAGCAGGGTTTGCAGTTATTGTGCTGTTCACACTCAGGTTTGTTTGCGCATTATACCCGTAGTTGTCTACAAAAGCATAAGGCTGCACCTGCGTCATGAATTGCGGAGGTATGACGCCTAGTGGATACTCTTCGTAATTACCGGTCTTGTAGGTATGAGCTGACCTCTGAAGACGAACATCAACAGGATCGAGATCGTAGAATTTCAGGTCATCAAATGCCCAGCCATAGCCCTGGTAGTCGCCTTTGAGATGGAAACGTATGTACACAGTGCCCTGGTTGCCAGCAGTAGCAGATATATTCACCAGTGTGTTGAATGGATTATCTGTCTCGTCATTAGGGCGCAGTGTGTTATTTTGGTATATGGCATATGATGTCCATGGACCATTCACTGCTGTAGCTACGTCAATATAAGCAGAATCCTGGAAACGCTTATGCCATTCAGAGATCATTACGCCTACATGTGCATGGCCTGTAAAGCTGAAAGAAGAAGGAGAGGTAAGAGTAGCATCAACCGGTGCAGTACCTGTATTGTCATTAAAATCAAACACTACCCATCCGTCTCCTGCTGAAGCAGAAGCCAGATCAGGGAAATAGTTGGGGTTTGAAGTTGTATTAACCCACTTGGGTACAACAGTGCTGGTGGCCGCAGCGGCTACCCAACCGGACAGTGAGCCACCCCAGGTCACCGTACTGCCTATCTGTGCAATAGTTGCTTTGCCATAGTGCATTGTTTGTACGCCCGGCATGTAAACTGCCTCCGCGCCTTTCACCTTCGCTTCTGTCCTTGTTGGCTGCAGGGTCTTGTTTATTTTCTTAGACTGAGCGTTGGCACCCAGAACTAATAACCCTCCTGCAAGGAGTAAAATTGATTTTTTCATCTTTAAAATGTTTTTTATGACAATAAAATGGTTCGGTTAAAATTACGCAATCCCCGGGTATTTGAAATTTTTTTTTGCATTAACTGATATAGATTAATAAAATATGGTTTGTTCGAGGTCTGATGTGCTTTATAGAAAAAGCGGGCAATACCTGCCCGCTTTTTAACTGAACGACATTTCTTTTTAATGTGTAATGACAAAACGACCTGTGTGGAGTTGGCTATT
>CAYZTM010000020.1:0-62295 GCA_964481425.1 uncultured Flavipsychrobacter sp. | reverse complement strand
CCATATCGCTGGTATTAAAAGTTGCACTACCCAACTGGCCCGGTACAATTGTGCCGAGGTCCTGCATTTTTATCTGTTGCCCTATCGCATTACTGATAGTTATACTTGTATTTGCCGCAGCATTTACCCTGAAGCTGATGGATAATGAATTCTCGGCAGGGTTGGGATAAGCAAGCTCCCGCTCAATGAGGCCAACGTTTTGGACATTGGCAGAAGCATCTATATAGCTGCCGAAATTCAACTTGATCATAGGAACATCCTGATTAGACCAGGGAAGGTGATCTGCATTAGTATTTTGAATATTTTGGCCGAAACAACCAAGTTGTGTCACCTGTGTGGCATCGTTTACCGAAGAGTCTTCTGCAGCTTGGGAACCCCAATAACCTGTAAAACCTGCAGGTGCTGAACTATAGAACGATATTTGATTGTTTGCCGGTACCAGGTCGGGTGTTATCACAGCAGCGTATGTCGTGCCGTTTGGCCCGCCGTCAAGTATAACAGAACCTGCATCCTCATTTACATAGAAGTTTCCGGACCAGGTAGGTGTGTTTTGTGGTGATATGTCGTTTGTAGTCAGTGTCTTGCTGTAGGTAATGCCATAAATGTTCCACTTAGGGGTAATGTTGGGGTCAAATTTCCATATCTGAATCTGTACTTTGACGCCGGGGTCTGTTTTATAGTAGAACACAACATTTGCAGAAGTCAATGTGTCAGATCTTCCCTGTGGAACTCTAAAGTCTGCACCGTAGTTCCATGACCTTTCACCTCCGTTGGCAGATGCAGGTCGGTGCAACCAATATGCACCATTGGTAATACCCCTTGGGTCGAATTCTGTCCAGGACGAATCGTCTATACGGAATTGCACACTGTCCTTAGCAGTAAAAGACGCCTTGGTAGAAGAAAAAGCAGTGACACAGGATGCTACCGCATTGGGCACATATGGATTTGCGCTGAAGTCAATAGCGGAATCATAGCCATTTATGGCGCAGTCAGTCGAAAGACTTTGACTGTATGCCGGGCCACCGGAAACAGAAGCGTTTACGCTTTGTGAAGTCAATGCAGCACTGGCATTATTGTACATAAATGTTATGGGCACGAATTTCAGATCTTGTGCGAATGATATAGGTATCATACCTGCAGGATAGCCGTAGCCATTGGTAGTATCATAAATATAGGCAACTACAGACCTGTGAAGTGAAAAGTTCACAGCATCAAGATCTACAAAACGCATATCGTCTATGCCCCAACCATATGCATTACTTGGAGCGTAATAGTGGAAACGCACATATACAGTACTGGGGTTAGCAGCAATAGCAGCGCTGATGTTGATCACCACTGTATCTGTGTTCCTGCTTGAGCCATTTGATGATAAAGTATTATTTAAATAGACTTGGTATCGGGTAGTGCTGCCTGCGGTAAAATTTGATGTAGTGGAGACATCCACTTCACATGAGTCATTGAACCGCTCAAACCATTGGTTAAAAACAAGACCAACATTTGTATGTCCCGACAAATTATATGCGTTGGAATATAATACAGCCTCCGCCGGGTTTGTATTGTTAGGATATGCGTCATATGCAGCAAATCCGTCGGATTCAGATGGCGATGCCAGGTCCGGAATAAAGCTAAGCGTGTTGGCTGCACCGGTATCTGAGTGTATCCAGTGCTGGCTATTGTTAATGGCTGTTTCATGCCAATTAGCTGTAAATGAAGCTGCGCTAAATGTTTCTACCGAGCCGATTACAGTTTGCGTAGCCTTAGCGTGAGCAATGATTTCAGGCGTCATGATAAGTTGCTCGGAACCGGGCACTCTTGCTCCGGGGTCGTGTTTGCCATTGGCATAGTGCGGTATTTCGCTAACGCTGGGACGAGCCGACTGGGCGTTCACCCCATTTGCTAACATCCCCGCACAAAGGAGAAGGATAAGCTTTTTCATTATGTAAAAGTTTTTTGACAAAAAATGGTTTTAAATAAAGTTAATAATTTTAGGCATTAATAAATATTTTTTTGTTCTCAATTATGTCTAAAAAAAGTAAAAAAAGCCTAACAATATATTGCCAGGCTTTTTATTTATATTTTTTTAATACTAAAATTATAATCCGAACATCTAATAGTTCAGGATTTCCCGCGATATTACGAGCTTTTGTATCTCAGACGTACCCTCACCAATAGTACATAGTTTGGAATCGCGATAATATTTCTCGACAGGAAAGTCTTTTGTATAGCCATAGCCACCAAATATCTGCACGGCGTCTGTTGCAATTTTCACTGCTATCTCCGATGCGTAATATTTAGCCATTGCCGACTCTTTGGTCATTTTTTCGCCGCGGTTCTTCAGGTCTGCCGCCTGGTATATGAGCATTTCTGCTGCTTCTATTTGAGTGGCCATATCCGCAAGTTTGAAGCTTATGGCCTGGAAATTTGCTATCGGCTGGTCAAATTGGTAGCGTTCTTTGGCATACTTCACGCTGGCTTCATAGGCGCCTTTCGCAATGCCGAGGGCGAGGGCTGCAATGGAGATACGGCCGCCGTCCAGCACCTTCATTGCCTGCCGGAAACCCTCACCTACTTCGCCCATACGCTGGGCATCGCTTATGCGGCAATTATCAAAAACCAGTTCGGCAGTTTCGCTGGCACGCATACCTAACTTATTCTCCTTTTTACCTGCAGAGAAACCGGGAGTGCCTTTCTCTATTATGAATGCAGTTATATTGCTTTTGGTTCGAGGTTCGCCGGTGCGGGCGAGAACCACCGCTACATCGCCACTTATGCCATGAGTTATCCAGTTTTTTGTGCCGTTCAGTATCCAGTCATCACCATCGCGTACAGCAGTGCAACGCATGTTGCCGGCATCGCTGCCGGTATTGGCCTCGGTAAGTCCCCATGCACCTATCCATTCACCGGTTGCAAGTTTGGGCAGGTACTTTTTCTTTTGCTCCTCATTGCCAAAATAAAGGATATGGCCGGTGCAGAGTGAATTGTGTGCAGCGGTTGAGAGGCCTATGGAACCGCACACCTTAGCTATTTCGCTTACCACGGTCACGTATTCAAAATAACCAAGGCCACTACCGCTATATTCGGCTGGCACGAGTACGCCCATAAGGCCTAATTCGCCCATCTTCTTAAAGAGTTCTACAGGGAATTTTTGACTTTCGTCCCATTCCATCATCTTAGGACGAATGTTCTTGTTCGCGAAATCGCGTATCATCTCAGCTATCGAAACCTGCGTATCGGTATAAGTAAAATCCATATGATCTGTTATTCCAACGGGTAAAAAGTATGGCGCAATTTTACGACAATTTTTTCTAACATCATTGGTGGGTAAGGTTCATTTAATAGATTTTTAAACTTTATAATTACTTCAGGTTCTTTTGTAGCCTTGTCCTTTTCCTGATTGTTTCTTTCGTGTTTTCACTAAAATGATAGACCTGCCAAACCTGTATGTAGTTTTTGAAGTCCCCCAGTTCTTTCCTTCGCAGCAGTATCCGGTGGGCCAACTTTGGGCCGATGCCATCAATGGTAAGCAGCGTGATCGAATCGGCTGTATTGATATCTATCAATGAGTTGAGGGCAGATGATGCAGCCCCGGTATTTTGTTTTTGTGTTTCCCACAGTTGGTTAAGCCTGTCAGGTAGTAATTCATTTTTATCGTGCTGTACCACGTACTTGAGCCCCATGCGGGTAAAAGAGAATAATAGGAGAAGGGATACGAGTGTTATAATACCCAGGCGCTCGGTGCGGGTAAAAGAAGAAAATGCATTTAAAATGTTTTTCATGCACAGCTAAGGTAAATGTTAGCGCTGAGTTATACTTATAACTTTTTATTAAGCCACTCCGATATTATCTTTGCGCCGTATTAAAAAATCTATCAAATGAGTTTTATCAGCAGCATCATTGCCCGGCAAATATTAGATAGCAGGGGTAATCCTACAGTAGAAGCAGATGTATATACCAGCGATGGTCTTGTGGGGCGCGCAGCGGTACCCAGCGGTGCGTCTACCGGCAAGCACGAGGCGATGGAACTGCGTGACGGCGCGAAAAAGGTATTTGGTGGTAAGGGTGTAATGAAAGCTGTAGATAACATTAATGAAAAGATAGCTGAAGAGCTATATGGATGGGATGTGACCGACCAGCGCGGTATTGATATGGCCATGATAGAGATGGATGGGACAGCTAATAAAAGTAAACTTGGGGCCAATGCGATACTGGCCGTAAGTATGGCCGCAGCAAAGGCTGCTGCCCAGGCAAGTGGCTTGTCGTTATATCGCTATATAGGTGGTGCCAATGCACGTACTTTACCCGTACCCATGATGAACATTCTGAATGGCGGTGCCCATGCCGATAATAAAATTGACTTCCAGGAGTTCATGGTTGTGCCGCTTGGGGCCGATACATTCAGTGAAGGGCTTCGTTGGGGCGTAGAGATATTCCATGAGCTGAAGAAGGTATTAAAGGAAAAAGGCTACTCTACCAATGTGGGTGATGAAGGCGGATTTGCACCAAATATCCAAAGCAATGAGGAGGCTATAGAAACTGTACTTAAAGCAATAGAAAAAGCGGGCTATAAGCCGGGTGACCAGGTAGCTATAGCCATGGATGCGGCCAATAGTGAATTATATAATGCCAAAGACAAAAAGTATCATTTTCATAAAAGCAGTGGTGCCAAAATAAGCAGTGAGGAAATGGTGGCATATTGGGTGAAGTGGTGCAAGAAGTACCCTATAGTAAGTATAGAGGATGGCATGGACGAAGATGACTGGAAGGGTTGGAAATCGCTTACTGATGCGCTAGGCAGTAAGGTGCAGTTGGTAGGTGATGATCTTTTTGTGACCAATGTGACCAGGCTGGAACGCGGCATAAAAGAAAAGACGGCTAACGGCCTGCTGGTAAAAGTAAACCAGATAGGGACCCTTAGTGAAACAATCGATGCGGTTACCATGGCACAGACCAATAGCTATAATACCATCATGAGCCATCGCAGCGGAGAGACTGAAGATGCTACGATAGCTGACCTGGCTGTGGCGTTGAATTGCGGCCAGATCAAGACAGGTTCGGCAAGTCGTAGTGACAGGATGGCGAAGTACAATCAACTGCTGAGAATAGAAGAAGAGTTGGGTGCCAATGCCTACTACCCCGGCAAAGCGCTAAAATTCGGCAAGTAGAATGCCCTTTGTGAATATGTGGAAAAGGATTTTTCAGAAGGAATGAGCATAATGCATAATTTTAAGGTATGAAGAAACTGCTAAAGGTTGTTACCAACAAATATTTTGTCACAGCTGTTGCTTTCGCCGTATGGATGCTGTTCTTTGACCAGAATGATTATGAATCACAATCGCAGCGCAAACAAGACCTGCAGGCAGCGAATGATGGTATAGCGTACCTGAACGGTGAGATAGCTAAAATGGAAAAGGAGCATACCGAGATAACCACGGACCCGCAGAAGCTTGAGCAGTATGCACGTGAACACTATAGGATGAAAAGAGACAATGAGGACGTGTACCTTGTGGAGCGAAATAAATAGAAAAGATCCAACCTTATATTAACAACGTAAGCCAACCCGAAGGGGTTGGCTTTTTTATAGTTTCCTTCTTTTTATTTCTTTACGGATCAGCGATAACTCCCGGGATGTTTGTCCTGCTACTGAGGTGTTTTCCTGCGCCCGCCGCATCAGGTAAGGTATTACGTCTTTTACGGGTCCATAAGGAAGGTATTTGGCCACGTTGTAACCGCTATGTGCCAGGTTGAACGAAATATTGTCGCTCATGCCAAAAAGTTGTGAAAACCAGACATGCGAGTTGCTGGCAGGCATGTTGTGCTGCTCCATATACTCTGCTGCCTGGTAGCAACTCTTTTCATTGTGTGTACCTATGAAGACAGAAATATTATTCAGATTCTGCAGGCAATATAACACAGCTTCGTCATAGTCTTTGTCTGTAGCCTGTTTGTTAGGTTGGATGGGCGATGGATATCCCATTGATGCAGCGCGATTACGCTCTTTTTCCATATAAGCTCCGCGTACCAGCTTGGCACCCAGGATGTAGCCTTTTTCTATTGCCCGTTCATGAGATCGTTTAAGGAAGTCGTACCTGTCGTGGCGGTAAAGCTGAAAGGTATTAAATATGGTGGCCCTGGTTTTGTTGTATTGCTCCATCATAGCATCTGTTAGGTTGTCCACCGGTTGCTGTATCCAGCTTTCCTCAGCATCTATCAGCACCATTATGCCGGCATCGCAAGCCGCTTTACATATGCGCTGTACCCGGTCATGAACTTTTGCCCATTCTTCTTTTTCAGCATCGCTAAGAGGATTGCCTGAGTGTATTTTTTCAAGCAGCGCAAAACGGGAGAAGCCGGTAACCTTTACACTAATGAACGGGATGTTCTTTTGAGAAGCCGCATAATTAATAGCCTTTATGAATTCAGGTACCGCGTTGTCAAACTCATGTTCATCTTCCTTTCCCTCCACACCATAATCGAGTATAACACCAACATTATATTGGCCTAATTGCTTTGCCGTATTAGCGGCTTCTTCCATTGTTTCTCCACCACAAAATTGTTTGAAGATGGTGTTTTTTATCAGGCCTTTTATCGGCAGATGCCAGCCCATGGCCCATTTGGTGATCCCCATTCCCAACTTCGTGAGCAGGGAAGAGCTCATGGAGGAGAAAAGGAATTCAGCACGTTTTAGCTCTTTGTTTGAGCGGTACTCAAAAGCTATTGCGGTGTCGTCGAACTGAGGAAGCATAAATTATGTTGCGAGTGCAAAAGTAAGGAGCATTTTGACGTAGTAAAATTGCAAGCGAAAAATCTTTTGCTTGCTAACTTGTATAAGTATATAAATATTTAGGAAAAAAGCAAGATTTCCGTAACTTTACTTCAAATTTTATTGTCTAAAAAAATAATTTGTAATGAGAAAAACACTTTTATTCATTGCTGCCGGGATAGTGGCTTTCGGCGCAAATGCGAAGGATGTGCATAAAGATGCACGTGTAGCAAAGACCCAGGTGAAGTTGCATAAAAATAATGGTACGGACGTGCTGGTAGTGCCTGCAAGTCAACATCATTATGCTGCCAAAGGCACGGCTACAACGATATATAGCCAGACCTTTGACAATTCATTACCTGCAGGGTGGTCAACAGGTGCTGACGGTGGTGTTAACGGAACCTGGAAATGGTTTCCCAATGGCCAGGTGTCAAGTTCACAGTACCATATAGGTGCTATAAATACAACTACAGGCTTTATGATCTATGATTCTGATTCGATAGGTGCGGCAAACCCCGGTAAAAACCCCGTGGGCTGGATGAAAACAGCAGCCATCAATTGTTCCGGTCATTCAACAGTAGCGATCAATTTTAATGAATATTTCAGGAGCTTCAACGATTCCTGCTTTGTGGATGTAAGTAACGACGGCAGCACCTGGACAAGGTATGCCGTTAACCCCAACAACACACTGAATGGTAATGATTACGTGGCCACAAACCCGTATAATGTTTTCATCAATGCTACGGCCGTTGCCGCCAACCATTCTACTGTTTATCTCCGTTTCTATTATTATGGCCCTGTAGACGGTGGTTATTCATGGCAGGTTGATGACCTGGTACTGGCCGAACTTGAACCGCACAATGTATCAGTGCATAACGGATTCTTGTATAGCGACCTCGTAGGTTCATATGCTTCTTCTATCGCTAATGTGCCTTATACTTTTGCTGATAGTATTTCTCCTATTGTTAAACTCGATAACCTGGGTTCGAATGCTGAAAACGCTTCTGTGACTGCTACCATTTATAAGAATGCTGCACAGGTTTATACCAATACAATGAACGTAGCACTGCCTCTGTCTGCTGTGGATTCTTTTGCAGAATTCCCTTACTATGACCCGGGACATACTGCAAGCTCTATGGGTGACTATGTGTGTGTATTCTCTGTGAATGTAACAGGTAATGCCAACACTACACAACTTACAGATACTGTTGTATTCTCTGTGTTGGATACCCTCTGGTCGCAGAACCAGGGCCTGATCACAGGTGGTTATTATCTGCATAAACCTGCAAGCCAGGGCGAACTGTCATATTTCAACGGTACACGGTTTGACGTTCCTGCCGGCGCTGCAGATACCATTACAGGTATCAGCATAGCACTTGATGCAACCACTACAGCCGGGGCACCGATACAGGTTCAGGTATACCAATTGGATAATCCTTCTTCAAACGGATGGTTACCAAGGTATACTACATTTATACATAACCTTGATGCTTCCGAAATATCGGACAATAGTACTGTGAAATACGCTTACATACCGATGGATGTCGCCAGCGGGTATCCTATATTGACAGAAGGCACCTGGGCTGCGGTTGCTACTACAGTAAATGCTGCTGCTTCTTCTACAGTTGTCGTTCTGACCAGCTCACCTAACCCTGCTACTCCATATGCAGGATTCTTTGGACAGTCAGACACATCTCTTAATAACGGTAACTATAGTTTCGGTTTCCAAAATGAAGCAACAGGTCTTACATCAATACCTTTGGTACGTCTTCATTTTGCTACAGAGACACAGGTGGCCAGCGTGCCGGGCGTTGCCAGCAATCTGTTGATGGGTGATGTTTATCCTAATCCTGCCAATAACACAGTGAACATGCCTTTCAGTCTTGCTGCTGATGCGAATGTTAATGTGAGCATCATGAATACTGTAGGCCAGGTTATCAGTTCTCAGTCTTTCGGCCGTGTAACTGCAGGTGTTAAAAAGACAGCAACATTCTCAATTTCAGGTTTAGCCAACGGCGTTTACTTCTATTGCATAGATGTTGATGGCGTGCGCACTACCAACCGTTTTGTTGTGAGTCACTAAGTGGTAATAACAAATACGTTTAGAATAGAAATAGGGTGGGTCAATGACCCACCCTATTTGTTATTATTCTCTTGAATAAAGTTGCTGCTAATAATCCCCCAGGTTGGTTTCCGGCAAAGCCTGCAGGGCTTCCTCCAGTTGTTTTTCGTTGGGTGCTACACCATGCCATTCGTGCGTACCCTCCATGAAAGGGACCCCTTTGCCCATCACTGTATGCATCAATATGCAGATGGGCTTTCCTTTACCTGTTTCCGCTTTGGCGGCATCAAGCATCCTTACCACGTCGGCCATATCATTTCCCTCCATTTTCATTACATGCCAGCCAAAGGCCAGGAATTTATCTTCCAGTGGTGCTATGTTCATTACTTGATTTGTGGGCCCATCTATTTGCTGGCCGTTTACATCTATGGTTGCAATAAGGTTGTCTATCTTATGGTGGGCTGCAAACATGATCGCTTCCCAGTTTTGGCCTTCCTGGAGTTCTCCGTCACCATGTAATGAGTAAACGAGCTTCGCATCTCCGTTCAACCTTTTGGCTAAAGCAGCACCACAGGCAACGCTCATCCCCTGGCCTAGTGAACCGGAAGCTATCCTTATACCCGGTAGGTGTTCGTGCGTGGCAGGATGGCCCTGCAAACGGGAGTTGATCAAGCGGAATGTCGCCAGTTCACTTACCGGGAAAAATCCTGCACGCGCCAGCACACTATAAAATACAGGCGAGATATGCCCGTTAGAAAGGAAAAACAAATCTTCACCAATGCCGTCCATGTTGAACTCCGTATTGTAGTACATGGCATGAAAATAAAGGCCCACCATAAAGTCAGTACAACCTAAGGAACCACCCGGGTGCCCACTTTGCGGTTTGTACACCATACGTACTATATCTCTGCGGACCTGCGCCGCTATTTCCTGCAACTTGCTTAGCTCCATATTATATTAAAAACTTGTGCGGCAAAAGTAATTTTTAAAGGTGACTTTTACCAAAAAATTAAGTGTGCCGACCAGCTTATGTAAATTTATAGCGTGATGAAAGCAACAAAAGGACAAAATAGTTTTTTTACAAAGGAATTGATGAAATGGCATGCTTTAGACAATGACCGGAGCTTGCCCTGGAAAGGTGAAAAGGACCCCTATAAAATATGGCTGTCAGAAATAATATTGCAGCAAACGCGCGCTATGCAAGGGAAGCCATACTACTTGAGATTTATAGATGCCTTCCCAACCATACACGATATGGCTATGGCTGATGAAGAAAAGGTATATCGCTTGTGGCAGGGTTTGGGTTATTACAATCGTTGCAAAAATATGCTTGCCACAGCAAGGCAGATCAGTGATACATTTGGAGGCGCGTTTCCTGACGAATATGATCATTTGTTGTGCCTCAAAGGGATAGGCCCATATACAGCGGCAGCAATAGCATCGTTCGCATTCGGCAAGCGTGTGGCAGTGGTTGATGGGAATGTTTACCGTGTGTTGTCGCGGTATTTTGGCATCGAAGAGGCTATAGATACAGGGCCGGGTAAGAAGATGTTTCAGGAACTCGCGGGTGATTTGTTGGATACAGGTGACAGTGCAGCATACAATCAGGCGATCATGGACCTGGGAGCGACGGTATGCATTCCCCGCCAGCCGGCTTGCGATAAATGCCCTTTGCAGAAGAAATGTGTTGCTTACAGTCAAGACATTGTTGCAGAGTTACCTGTAAAGAGTAAAAAGGTAGCTGTCAGAAAACGATATTTTCATTACTTGGTGTTACTTGTAAACGACCATATCTGGCTGCACAAGCGAAATGAGGGAGACATCTGGCAAAACCTTTACGAGCCATATCTTATTGAGGCAGACAATGCTCTGGATAAAAACGGTCTTATGCGACACCCATCATTTATGGGGCTGGATATTGATGGACGGGACATGGTCTATGAAGGTGTATCAAGGCAGCGCCTGACGCATCAATACATAGAGGCCCATTTTTATGTGATTAGATTGCATGGACGCCCCAAAATGGGCCTGCACGATGGGAAATGGCTGCTAATAGCCGATCTGCGAAATATAGCCTTCCCTAAGACGCTTGTTTCTTTTTTAGAAAAAAAATTATACTTTTAGAAATCTTAAAGGATATAAATTTAGATTAATTGACAAATCAGAACTATCATGAGAGGCGTTAACCGAGTAATACTGATAGGTAATCTTGGGCGAGAGCCGGACCTGCAGTACCTGGAAGGACATATTGCGGTAGCTAAATTTCCCCTTGCAACGACAGAAACCTTTAAGGATAAGAATGGCAACCTCGTGTCGCAAACAGAATGGCATACGGTTGTACTTTGGCGCGGACTGGCAGAACTGGCACAAAAATATTTGCATAAAGGCAGCCTTGTATTTATTGAGGGCAGGTTGAGGAATCGGACATGGGAAGATAAAGATAAGAATAAACGTTTCAGTACAGAGATAGTTGGTGATAACCTGGTAATGCTTGACAAAAGAAAAGATAGTGAATATCAAAATAATACGGATTCTAATTCCGAATCAAGTAACTACCATAGCCCGGATGTAAATTATGATTCCGGTAATGAGAGCAGCACTAAAGACGACTTGCCCTTTTAAGAATAAATTATTTTATGGAAGAAGGAAAGAACAAGGCTCGGCATTTCTTTCCTTTTTTTAATTTTGATACATCATCAAACGAATCGACACTTGGAAAGCACGGAAGGCGGGACGATACTGAACACTATTCTATTTGAAGCCGCAAGCGCACCTTTTTCAGCATCTAATATTACGATCCTTATCATTATTATATTGGTCTTGCTATTGCTTACCGCTATAACTGCCGGGGCCGAAACAGCCTATTTTTCGCTGACAGCAAAAGACATAAATTACCTGAAAACTAAGGAAGATGCCGGGGCCAGGCAAGTGATACGCCTTCTTGACCAGCCAAAGCTACTTTTAGCGACCATACTTGTAGCCAATAACTTTATAAATATTGCCATCGTTATTAGTACTAACTTATTGGTCAACAGCCTGATGCCGCAGGATATCAGCCCAATCGTCTCCTTCCTGATACAGGTAGTTATTGTAACCTTCCTGCTGGTGCTTTTTGGGGAAGTTTTGCCTAAAGTGTATGCTACGCAAAACAATATGCGCATGGCCCTATTTTCAGCCCCGGTATTGAAATTGATGTCGAAAGCATTTCTGCCTGTGAGCCGGATGCTGGTGTCATCAACCTCCTATATAGAGGGTAAATTGGGGGCTAAAAGCATTAATAACCTGAGCAATGAGGATTTTGAGCATGCCATTGAACTTACAGTTGGTCATTCGGCCACCCGTGAGGAGGTGAACATATTTAAAGGTATATTGAAATTCAGTAACATTACTGTAAGACAGATCATGCGCACCCGTATGGATGTAAGCGGCATATCCTATGATATGACCTTTACGGCAATGCAGCAATATTGCATAGAAGTGGGTTATTCTCGCTTGCCAGTATACAAGGAAAGCCTGGATAAGATAGCAGGCATGATACATACCAAAGACCTGCTGCCTTACACAGAGCATAATGAGCTCGACTGGCACACTTTGATCAGACCAGCGTATTTTGTACACGAAGGAAAATTAATAGAGGACCTGCTGCATGAATTTCAGCAGAAGCGTATCCATTTCGCAATAGTTGTAGATGAATTTGGTGGTACATCAGGTATTGTTACCCTGGAGGACATAATGGAAGAGATCATAGGCGATATCAAAGATGAGTTTGATGAAGAAGATCTCCACTTTAAACGAATAGATGATTTTAATTTCATATTCGATGGCAAGACACTCATCAACGATGTTTGCAGGATCATAGGGGAACAGTCGGATGTTTTTGATGCTGTCAGAGGAGAGAGTGATTCCCTTGGTGGGCTGATGCTGGAAATATCAGGCAAGTTCCCCGCGATCAATGAAACAATAAGTTTCGAGAACTATGATTTTACTGTGCTTGAAATTGAAAAAATGCGCATTAAAAGGGTAAAACTCACCATTAATACTCCTACAGAGAAAGAAGATTAGTGTATTATTTTAATGTAAATTGTGCTTGATGTCTATTGTTTATGGAGTGTTATTATTTTTAATAAAACTATTGGTTATTTAAGAAATCTTCATGCAGAGATTTTTTTTTTAGACATTTTATAACTAATTTACTCCCAAATATTTGTTAAAAAAATCAACTGATATTTTACGCGCGTACTATTAGTTTATTAAGCAAACAATTCAAAGACTATGTCGTTAAGAAAGCTACCTCTTTTTATGATGGCTCTGCTGCTATCCCTATGCAGCAATACCTATGCCTACTACATGAATACTGTGAATATTTACGCTACAGGTAGCCCCGGCACCGATACAACAGGTTGGGTGAACTCTTTAGGCACTAAGGTGGACAACGCATTAACTGTGTCTTCCACAAACCTGCAACGTGGCTGGGCGGTAATGAAGCCTAATCTGGTTTTACCCGTGGGGGCAGTCATGGCAAGTGTTGACCTCGTATTCAATATTACGAATGTGGTTGCTCCCGCTGCCGGCACTTACATGGTAACGATAAACAATCTTGATGCTTCGCAATATGCTGGCCCGGCTTTGTACAATACGCTATTCCCTGCCACAATAGTAAGTTCTGCATCCTGGGGTACTAATGTGGGAACGGTCACATTACCCCTCAGTACAGTACAAATGGCAACTTACCTGCCGGTTTCCTCTATTACACTTGGATTTATTGAAACGTCGGGTACCGGTATATACACAATTAGTGGTGAAACTTCAGGCGCACTCGCACCACATCTTGTAGTAAAATATTACACTCCCTGCACAGGCACACCAACTGGTGGCACGGCTTCTTCAACCGCTGCTAACATCTGCCCTAATACGCCTTTCACCTTGAGTGATGTTGGCTATACTGTTGATACCGGAATTACCTATCAATGGCAATACAATACTGGTGCTGGCTGGAACGACAGTGGTACTGCTACTAACCCTACAAGTTTTCCCATTAGCGCACAGACAGTTACCACGCAATACAGGCTTAAAGTAACTTGCACCTTCAATGGCAATATTGGTTATTCGAATGTAGTGACCGTAACAGAAAACCCGCCTACTTCTTGCTATTGCATACCTAATCCAGGCTCTGGTGGATGTGGTAGTGGTGATGGCATCAACACTTTCATACTGACAGGTGAAAATGCATCAGCAATAACGGACTTTGGCACCGGGTGTCATGCCAACGCGTATGACGACCGAACCATAGAGACCGTCCAACTAATGCAGTGTGTAAGCTACGGTGCAATCATAACCAAAATAACGAATAATGGTCAGCAGGATAATGTGAACATATGGATAGACTTTAATGACGATGGTATATTCAGCGCGTCGGAAAGTGTGGCCACAGCGACGAACATAACTAACAATTACCCGATACCGAACAATATAACGATCAATATACCAACCGGTGCCACAACCGGGAACCATAGAATGCGTGTAATGGTGGGCAGAGGAGTAGCACCCGCAAGCTTTGACCCTTGTAATGCAGGCCCAGTATGGAACTACGGCGAAACTCACGACTATACAGCGAATATATTGCCGATCATAGTACTTAATACGCCAATAATAGCGGGTAATACCGATGTATGTGTGGGTAGTTGTGTAACGCTGACTGCGAACGTTGCCAATGCTAATGCTGGCACAAAATATATTTGGACCTATCCTCCAACCTTTGCGCCTGTGATAACTACCAACCCGAACCTTGATGTTTGTAATGCGGCAATGACCAATACAGGTACTTACACAGTTAAAGCTTTTTATGGCTGTGATACCACTGCGGTCGGGACTGCAAATGTTACTATACATGCTCAGCCGCAGGCTACGCCCAGCAGTAATAGTCCTGTATGTAGCGGAACGACACTTAACCTCAATGGTACTCCGATAGACCCGATCACCGGCTGGGAATGGCTCGGCCCCGTAGCATACGACCAGGTAGGCCAGAACCAGACCAGGACCAATATGCTTACTACCTATGCTGGTACTTATAGCATGATCGTCACTGATGCGTTTGGCTGTAAGGATACATTCACTACCAATGTCTCGGTATTACAGACACCAACGTTAACATTAACCCCGACCAACCCAAGCACCTGTGTGCCTGGTAATGAGGGGCAGATAAAAGTTTCGGGTCTTACTACCGGCACTACTTATGATGTGTTCTGGAATGGCCCAATGAATGGTAACATGACCGCAACTGCAACAGCGGGTGCAATCACAATAAGCAATTTGATCGCAGGCTCTTATACGGTTTATGTACTGACACAGACCGTCCCGGTATGCCAGACTCCCAATGTAGTCACGGTTTTGAGCAACCCCGTTTATAATATTTCCTTAAGTGGTTTGACGAACCCAACAACCTGTACACCGGGTAACGATGGATCTATAAAAATCGGCGGACTGACCACAGGCCAGGGTTATGAACTATTCTGGACCGATCCGCTCAATGTGATCCATGATTCTTCTGCCACCAGTGCTATCGCAATTGGCGGAGCCTTGACAATAAATGGCCTTATAGCAGGTTCGTACACAAATATCTACATAGTTAAGGATGGTTGTACCTCTAATATTATCGGCCCCGTTATTTTGGTGAACCCATCTTATGGTATAACCAATGTTGGTTCTACGAATCCGACTAACTGTGTGCCTGGCTGTGATGGTACCATTACAATATCTGGTCTTACAGCCAATATTGCCAATCAATGGAATGTGTATTATTTATTTAATGGTAACCCGATGTCTGCCCTTAACCGCAGTACTAATGGTTCAGGGCAGATTACGTTGAGCAACATGTGTGAGGGTAACTATACGAATATATACGTGGTACGAAATGGCTGTACCACCAATACATGGGCCGGTCCCATTGTGCTCGTTAATCCATCATACACATTATCGGGTGTTACAACTACCAATCCTACTACCTGTGGTAACTCCGGTTGCTTTAAAATATGTGGGCTTCCGCCGTCAACCGGTGGTTTTGTCATAACCTACCTCGACCCATCTAACAATGTTGTAAATACAGGTGCCGTAGCGAGCGATGCAAGTGGATGTATCAGCGTTTGCAGCCTGCCTGCGGGTACTTACGATAATATATATGCTACCAAGGGTGGATGTATCACCAATTCTGTTGGGCCGGTTACGCTAACCAACCCGGCTAATCCTGCAGCGACAGCCGGCAGTAATAGCCCGATATGTAGCGGTAATAACCTCAATTTAACGGGTGGCCCTGCTGCAGGTGTATCATGGGCATGGACAGGCCCGACTGGCTTCAATGTTACAGGTGTGCAAAGTCCTACCCGGACCGCAGTAGCTACCGTAGACGCAGGTACTTACAAAATAGTGGTAACGGATCTCACCACCGGTTGCAAAGATTCTGCGACAACCAATGTGGTGATCAACAAGACGCCTACCCTTACAAGTCTCTCATCAACCAATCCTACAAAATGTGGTACATGTAATGGCTCATTTACCATATCAGGCTTAGACCCGAATACAAGCTACACGTTGCATTATCTTAAAAATGCCGTGTTGCAGTTTCCTGTTAACTTTACCAGTACGGCAACGGGTACTTATACACGTTCCGGTCTCTGCTTAGGCGTTTATGATAATATTTATGTGACCTCGGCTTTCCCGGCATCTTGCCCATCTAATGCATTGGGTCCTGTTACACTCACTGAGCCTCCTGCACCTGCTCAGCCGGGTGCCAGTAGTAATTCGCCCGTGTGTGCTGGTGATTCGCTTAAGTTAGACGCCGTTTCGGCAACCTACGGGGCAACATATAAGTGGTCAGGCCCTGCCGCATTTGGTAATAACATACCCGGCCAAAACCAGGTAGTGCCAAACGTTACGGCCGCATATGGGGGCAATTATTCAGTTACTGTGAAGGATACATTTAACTGTACTTCTTTACCAACGGTCATCGGCGTCACGATCAACCCATTACCGGTAATTACTGTAAGCAGCAATACTCCTGTATGCGTCGGTGGCACGCTGGAACTGTATTCTACCAGCGACATTGCGGGTTCAACTGTATTGTGGACCTATCCTGACGGCCCAACATCAACACTTGACAGCCCAACCAGGTCAAATGCGATAACTTTATATGGTGGTGAATACACAGTTGAATTCACTTCACCTGCGGGTTGCCATTCAAAAGATAGCACGCAAGTGTTTATAGGCAATATCCTGCTTGCCGGCCTGCAGGCTAGCAATAATGGCCCGCTTTGTACAGGTGATACCCTGAAGCTGGATGCAGGTGTCCTGGTGCCCGGAGCACAATACTCATGGGTAGGGCCTAATGGCTATTACACACCCATAGCAGACCCCATCCTTACAAATGTGCAGCTTGCAGATTCGGGTGATTATATTGTTTCTGCAATATTGAATGGTTGCCTGTCGGCCCCGGACACCACGCACGTAGTCATAAGACCTACTACCACCGCTTCAATATCCATTACTGTTGATCCGAGTGATACAATATGCCTTGGAGATAACGTGACCTTCACGGCCACCATAATTAATGGAGGCGATGATCCGCAGTACCAGTGGGTGAAGAATGGTTTCTGGGTGCTTGGTGCAACGGATAGCTTCTGGGGCTCACCGTCCTTGTACAACAATGACAGTATTTTCTGTATCCTGACCAGCAACCAGGTCTGCGTAACCAACCCGGTTGATACAAGTAATGGTGTCCATATCACACTGGGCACACAGATAGCACCATCTGTAGTGCTGACGGCCAATCCATCAGTGATCTTACCGGGACAGCCTATTGATTTCACAGCTACTGCAGTGAATGCCGGTCCTAACCCCACCTTCGAATGGTTCAGGGACGGGGTCTTGATACCAAATGTTACAGGCAACACTTACACCGGTTATAATCTTACTGCAAACGATCAGATAAAGGTAGTAGTACATAGTAGCTTTACCTGTGCTCTTACCGATACTGCCAGCGCCTTCTGGGGTAATCCTGACATAACCCTGCATACTACATCTGTAACAGGCCAGGAAACTGCGATTACGCTATATCCTAACCCGAATAACGGTACGTTTGCTGTCAAGGGTATCTTCCAGGGTATTGCATCGCAGGATAACATTCCTATAGAGGTGATTAATGCCCTTGGACAGGTAGTGTATAGCGATAAAACAAACATTACGAATAATGTAATGGAAATTAAGTTCAACCTCGTTGATATGCCGGGTGGCATGTACGTACTCAAGCTGGGCACCGGTGATGAGGCTCATATACTTAGGTTCATGATCAACTAACGATAGTGGTTTAGCAAGAGTTATATTAAGCGCCGGTCAATGCCGGCGCTTTTTTCTTTCTATCTGGCTCATTTCATATGTTTAATTTATTTATTCTGCGCTCATTTTTATAATTGCTAATGTTATATTATCTTTCTAACCTGTAAAGGTGTTTTCATATCTTTACGGACTGTAAAATGCTGCTTAATAAATTTTGAGGCATGAGGAAAAACTACTTTCTGACATTTTTATTCTTTTCTTTTATATTCGGTTTCAAAGCACTGCAGGCACAAGTTACCTACAGGTTTACAGCCTTACAAGGTGCTTATACAACGCTAACGGGGGCTACAAATGTTGTGCTGACAGGTAATACCAACGACGGATATAATTGGTTTATACCGGTAGGCTTCAGTTTTTATTATAATGGCAATGCTGCGCCCACCACATCGGTAGGCGTTAGCACGAATGGCTTTATGACACTTAGCGGCTTTCTGAACAACTCTACGCCGGTGAACAACCTCACCAGTGGTTTGGTGGGGCGCCGCCCGGTGATCGCACCGCTTTGGGACGATATTTCAGCAACCTCAGGGCTTAGCTACCAAACATCAGGTAGTGCACCTAACAGGGTATTCACCATGCAATGGCGTAATATCCACTGGAACCAGGCCTATGTGCCTATAGCCGGTTCATTCCAGGTAAAATTGTATGAGACCTCTAACTTCATTGATTTTGTTTATGATTCTACTGGTACAACCCAAAATGCGAGTGCTTCGATAGGATTGACCACTGCAGCTACAGGGGCAAATAGTTTTGCCTCGTTGGAGAACACTACGACGGCACCTACAATTAATACTTCGGTCGAGACCACAACCTTGTCCAGTATGATGGCGCCTGGCCAGATATACAGGTGGAGTTATGCACCTACTGCATCCGGTAATAACCTGGTATGTATCGGCCAGCCGATCAATTTAAGTGTTACTGGTATTACCGGTGCAGTGTTCACATGGACAGGGCCTAATATTGCACCTACCAATGGGGCGACACTTACCATACCCGCAGCTACTGCGGCTGATGCAGGAACTTATTACGTGACCCAAACAATCGGTGGAATTGAATCTGCTGCAGATTCGATAGTTGTATCTGTTGGCTTGCCGCAAGGTGCGCCTGTAGGTGCTTCAAATTCACCTGTGTGCAGTGGCCAGGATTTAAATCTGTCTGTTACTAACTTCAGTCCCGCCTTTACCTATTCGTGGACAGGCCCTAATGCATATTATTCTCCGGTTGCGAATCCGACCATAAATAATGCAGCGGTTACTGACGCAGGTGATTACATAGTTACTGCCCTTGCATTCAATGGCTGTAGCGAATCGGATACCGTGCATGTGGATGTAATACAGACCGATACTGCAAGTATAGACATCAGTGTTGCTCCGAACGATACACTCTGTGTTGGGGATGATGCAGAATTTTCTTCATCTATCATGTATGGCGGCAGCAACCCACAATACCAATGGGTAAAGAACGGCTATTGGGTACTGGGCGCTACAGATAGTTTCTGGGGCTCTGCTTCATTAACGACATTCGATACGATATACTGTATACTGACCAGTAACCAGGCCTGTGTTTACAACCCGGTTGATACCAGCAATAAGATAGTTATTACGCTTGCAGGCTACCTGACACCATCGGTAACGCTTACGGCAAATGTTAACCAGCAGTTGCCCGGTCAGCCGATCGACTTCACCGCTACCGCGATGAATGCAGGTACCAATCCGACCTACGAATGGTTTAGGAATGGTGTGTTGCTGCCTAATGTGACCGGTACAACATATACAGGCTACAATCTTACCCTTAACGACCAGGTAAAAGTAATAGTGCATAGCAGCTTTAACTGTGCAACCACTGATACGGCTTCTGCTATCTGGGGCAATCCTGACATCATAGTGCCAACAAATGTCATTACCACCGGGAATACAGATGTCATCACGTTGTACCCTAATCCTAACACAGGCAATTTTACCGTATCAGGCAGCACAGCAGGTGCAATACTCGATGCCGAAGTAGTAGATATGGTTGGCCAGGTAATTTATAAGGGTAAAGTGCCTGTTACTAATGGCAAGTTCAAAATGCACATCGAGTTAAGTAACGATCTGCCCTCGGGTATGTATATACTGCATCTGAACTCAGGTAGCAGTAAGAATATACTTAAATTCTCGATCAGCAAATAAAAAAACTGGTAAAACAACAGGAAGGCCTGCCGATCGGCGGGCCTTCCTGTTGGGGGCTTGCCCTTTTAAAACTATTTTTGCGCTTTAAAGAGTTAGGTAAATGACGCTTGCAGCACAAATAAAGATGGCCACAGAAGATGCCCTGAAGCATCTGTATCCGGGCACCGATATCCCCGTTTCATCTATTACTGTGAACCAGACCAAACCTGAGTTCACAGGCGATTATACACTGGTACTGTTCCCTTTCGTAAAACTGCTGCGAAAGAAGCCGGAGGAGATAGGGAATGAGATAGGTAACTACCTTGTGGACAAGACGGGGCTGTTCTCTGGTTATGATATAGTGAGCGGCTTCCTGAACTTATCGGTTAAAGATGCTTACTGGACCAATTTCCTGCTCAATCATTTTAACGATCAGCACTATGGCGAAAAGCCAAAGCATGACAGGCGAATAATGGTGGAGTATTCTTCGCCAAACACAAACAAACCTTTACATTTTGGCCACCTGAGGAACATATTCCTTGGTTATGCAATGGCCGAGGTGCTGAAAGCGAACGGTGAGCAGGTGGTAAAAGCAAACCTCATCAATGACAGGGGAATCCATATCTGCAAATCAATGATAGCCTGGGAGCGCTATGCACAGGGTGATACACCGGAACGTACGGGAGTAAAGGGCGATCACCTCGTTGGGGATTATTACGTGAAGTTCAACGATGCTTATAAGGCAGAAGTGGAGGAATTGACCACAGAAGGAATGGATGAAGCGACCGCAGAAAGGGAGGCACCTATCATGAAGCAGGCACAGGAAATGCTGCGTAAATGGGAAGCGGGAGATAAAGAAACGCGTAGCCTGTGGGAAATGATGAATGGCTGGGTGTACAAGGGCTTTGAACAAAGTTATAAAAGGCTTGGCGTAGACTTCGATAAGATGTATTACGAGAGTGATACTTATCTGCTGGGCAAGAGCATCGTGGAGCAGGGCTTGCAGAAAGGTGTGCTGTACAGGAAAGAGGATGGTTCGGTATGGATAGACCTAACCAATGAGGGGCTGGATCAGAAGCTGTTGCTTCGTGGTGATGGCACGTCGGTTTACATGACGCAGGACCTCGGTACGGCAAAGCTGAAGTATAATGATTACAAACTGGATCAGTCCATCTATGTAATAGCCGATGAGCAAAACTACCATATGCAGGTGCTGAAGCTGATATTAAAAAAGCTGGGCGAGCCCTGCGCCGATGGCATCTATCATCTATCTTACGGCATGGTAGAATTACCAACAGGCCGTATGAAAAGCCGTGAAGGTACGGTAGTGGACGCTGATGATATGATGGATGAGATGATAGCCCTGGCAAAGGAACAGACCGAACAAGCCGGGAAGACCGAAGGTTTTTCTGAGGAAGAACTCAATAAGCTCTACGAGACCATCGGCATGGGAGCCCTTAAGTTTTACCTGCTGCGTGTGGATCCTAAAAAGAAAATGATCTTTGACCCCAAAGAGTCTATAGATCTGCACGGTTTTACTGCTACGTTCATACAGTATGCACATGCGCGTATCTGCTCTATACTACGTAAAGAGAATATAGCATTACTCCCTCCTAACACTAAGTTCCAGACCTTCTGTTGCAATGAGGCGATATTGCCCGCAGAAAAGAAGCTGATACTTACACTGGAGCAATATCCTTCCATACTGGAGAATGCATCCATTGAATACAATCCCTCCCTGCTGTGTAATTACTCCTTTTTACTGGCACAACTGTTCAACTCGTTCTACGACGAGCACAGCATATCGAAAGCAGAAAACGAAGAGAAGAAGCACCTGCGCCTGATGATCATCATTATGACCGCACAAGTATTGCGCCATGCTATGCACCTATTGGGTATAAGGCTGCCGGAGAAGATGTAACCATATTGCTTTATAAAAGGAACGGCGAACTGGAAAGTTCGCCGTTTTAATATTATTAGAAGTCTGCGTTCTTAGGTGTACGGGGGAAGGGTATCACATCCCGTATATTGGTCATGCCGGTAACGAACTGTACTATACGCTCGAAGCCAAGCCCAAAGCCTGCATGTGGTACCGAGCCGAAACGGCGTGTATCCAGGTACCAGTACATCTCATCGGTAGGGATATGCATCTCTTCCATACGCTGTGTAAGCTTGTCGAGCCGTTCCTCACGTTGCGATCCACCTACTATCTCACCAATGCCGGGGGCCAGTATGTCCATAGCGGCAACGGTTTTGCCATCGTCATTCTGGCGCATGTAGAAGGCCTTGATGTCTTTGGGGTAATCGCTGACGATTACCGGTTTCTTAAAGTGTTTCTCCACCAGGTAACGTTCATGCTCGCTCTGCATATCGATGCCCCATTTTACATCGTACTGGAACTTCTTCTTTTTATAAACCGGTGAGTTAAGAAGAATATCTATCGCTTCGGTATAGGTTATACGCTCGAATTTGTTGTTCAGCACAAATTCTAACTTTTCTATCAGCCCCATCTCGCTGCGTTCGTTTTGTGGCTTTTGCTTTTCTTCATCGGCCAGGCGTTGCGCCAGGAATTCAAGGTCTTCACGGTTATTGTCCAGTGCATGGCGAATGATGTACTGGATGAAATCTTCCGCAAGATCCATGTTGTCTGTAAGATCGTTGAAGGCAACTTCCGGTTCTATCATCCAGAACTCCGCAAGGTGACGGGGTGTATTTGAATTTTCGGCACGGAAGGTGGGCCCGAAAGTATATACTTCGCTGAAGGCCATGGCGCCCAGTTCAGCCTCAAGCTGTCCGCTTACGGTAAGATTGGTACTGCGGCCAAAAAAATCTTCCTTGTAGTTGATGCTGCCATCGTCATTACGTGGTGGATTGTCAAAGGGCAGGGTAGTAACACGGAACATCTCGCCTGCGCCCTCAGCATCCGATGCGGTAACAATGGGCGTGTGCAGGTAAACGAATCCCCTGTCGTTATAGAATTTATGAATAGCATAGGCCAGCGAATGACGCACCCGGAACACGGCACCGAAAGTATTGGTACGGAAACGCAGGTGTGCTATCTCGCGCAGGTATTCCAGGCTCGGGCGGTTCTTTAGTTGCAAGGGGTATTCCTCATTATTACAGGTGCCCATTACCTCTACATTATCCGCTTTTATTTCTACCTTTTGTCCCTTGCCCTGCGATTCCACTATAGTGCCATTAACGTTGAGGGAGGCGCCCACAGTTATATTGCGCAGTATTTGTTCGTCTGTATTTTCCATATCAAGCACCACTTGCAGGTTGCTCATGCAGGAGCCGTCATTAAGGGCTATGAACTGGTTATTGCGGAATGAGCGCACCCATCCCTTTACATTTACTTTGTAGTTGCTGTCTTCGCGCTGCAGTATCTCTTTGATCTTTGTGCGTGCCATTGTTTGCGAATTGTGTATTAAAACGGTGTTGTATTACTCCCCGAATTTTGATTTGTAATCGTTGATGCTGTGTTGCAATATTTTTTTTGCCAGTCGCTCGCCTTCGAAATCTTCTATCTTAACTACCTTGTTTTCCAGCTTTTTATATTCCTCGAAAAAATGCCTTAACTCATCGATAAAGTGCGAAGATAATTCACTGATGTCATTTACGTGCGCTACGCTCATATCGTTAGCACATACCGCAATAAGCTTGTCGTCGGCCTCACCCTGGTCCAGCATACGCATCACACCTATTATCTTGGCCTCCACGATGCAGAGCGGTTCCATTTCCAGTTGCGAAAGTACCAATATGTCCAGTGGGTCTTTATCGTCACAGTAGGTGCGGGGGATAAAACCGTAATTGGCAGGATAGTAAACCGATGAATACAACACCCTGTCCAGCTTCAGCATGCCGGTTTCCTTGTCCAGTTCATACTTTGCTCTTGAGTTTTTGGGTATTTCTATTATAGCATTTACAATATCAGGTACTTTTTCGCCATAACTCACCGAATGCCAGGGATTAAAAGCCATAATTTTGTCATATTTTGGCTGCAAAGGTACAGGTTAAAAGACTTGCCGTTTTCCTTTTTTAGGAAAATACAATAATTTGGGGAGTACCCCGTTATGCAGGTACGGTTTTTAAGGTGTCCCGGGGTATAATTAGCACAGGATCAGGGCTTATTTTAACTTTAGGAGATTTTTTTTTCGCTCAATTGTTTTTTACAAGCGTAAATATATCTTTGCAAGCACGCTAAAAAATCATTTTTCAGAAATTATAACAACAAACAAACAACTCAAAAATCAGTATTATGGCAGATGTAAAAACAGCCGCAGCAAAACCATCAGGTAACCAGGCCGGTAAACCAAAGAATGCAAACAATTTTTTGGTTAATTTACTGGTAGTAGCTGCGTGTATCGCAGCAGGGCAGCTGATATATTATTTTGTGCTTGGCAATCCTAGCCACTTCATGGATGGTGCGACCAAGGAAAAGCCGAAAGATTTCATGGGTACCATGTACTCAGGTGGTTGGGTTGTGCCTATCCTTATGGCAACAGCGCTCACTCTTATTTGCTTCGTTATCGAGCGCGCCCTTACCATATTCAAAGCCAAGGGTAAGGTGAATTCAAATGAGTTTGTACGTAAAGTACAGTATCACCTTGCTAATAAGAACATCGATGCAGCACTGTCCGAGTGTGATAAACAAGCTGGTTCTGTAGGTAACGTAATGCGTTCCGGTCTTGTGAAGTATCGCGAAATGATCAATAACCACGAACTGGATACAGACCAGAAAGTATTAAGCATACAGAAAGAAATAGAAGAAGCTACCGCACTGGAACTGCCAATGCTTGAAAAGAACCTTGTGTTCCTTTCTACCATTGCATCATGCGCTACGCTTCTTGGTCTTTTCGGTACGGTAATGGGTATGATACGCGCCTTCTCGGCTATGGCCCAGGCTGGTGCTCCTGATGCTGCTGCCCTTGCAGGTGGTATCTCTGAGGCCCTTATCAACACGGCTTTAGGTATCAGTACCTCATTCCTTGCTATTATAGCGTACAACTTCTACACTACCATAATTGATGGTATCACTTATGGCATAGATGAGAGTGGCTTTACTTTGACACAGAGCTTTGCTGCTAACTACAAATAATGGTTCCGGCACACAAGCCGGGAACGTTTGTGGAAAAGAAACGAATTTGAGTCTTATTAGTTAAAAGCAGAGAAAACAAAAATGCCACACGCAAAATTACCACGGAAAAGCACGAACATCGACATGACGGCGATGTGCGACGTCGCATTCCTGCTGCTTACATTCTTCATGTTGGCAACAAAGTTCAAACCCGATGAGCCGGTGGTGGTAAAAACACCCTCATCCATATCGGAGATACCCATACCCGATACGGATATCATGCTCATAACGGTTGATGAAAAAGGAAGGGTATTTTTCTCTATTGATAATAAGCTGAAACGTAAAGAGCTTATTGACAACATAGATCAATACAAGAACCTGGGTCTTACCGAGGCAGAAAAGACCGCTTTTGCCATTGGTTCTTCTATCGGTGTTCCCTTCAACCAGCTTAAATCTTACCTGGCTGCAGATCCTGAACAACAAAAGGAATACACCAAAGCAGCTTCAGGTGTGCCTACAGATACTTCTGTAGACAGTGAGAATAATGAGTTGGCCGCATGGATCAGGAGTGCACGTAATACCAACCCGCGTTTAAGGATATGTATCAAAGCCGATGGCGATGCCTCATATCCCAGCGTACAGAAAGTGATCAAAACACTGGAGGGTTGGAAGATATTTAAATTCAACCTTATAACAGGCCTTAAGGCAGTACCTGTTGGTTCTGCTGCATGGCAAATAGCCAATAAGGGCGAATCTAAATAACTGACTAGAAATAAAATTATTAACTAAATAAAAGCTTTACCATGGCTGAAATGGATACCTCCAGTAGTGGGGGACATAAGAAAGGCCCGGGGGTCAAAAAAGGCAAAAAACTTTCTACGCGTATTGACCTTACGCCAATGGTGGACTTAGGCTTCCTGTTGATTACATTCTTTATGTACACAACAACAATGTCTAAGCCCAAGACCATGGAAATTAACATGCCTAATACCGAAAAAATAGACCCTAAGGACCAAACCAAAATAAAGGCCAGTACGGCATTGACCATATTGCTCAGTAAGAACCATCGTGTTTATTACTACGAGGGTTTGGGCGACGATCCCAATACTCCCCCGGACCTGAAGGTGACTACCTTCAAGGCTAAAGGGGGCATACGTGATGCGATCATCGATAAGGAGCAAAAGGTAGCTCAATTACAGCAGAGCGGCGCTTTAGGGCCTAAAGATCTGACGACCGTATTGATAAAGCCGGATACGAACAGCACTTATGACGACCTCGTGAATATACTGGACGAAATGAGCATCAACGATGTGAGAATATATGCCATTGTTGATATTACAGATGTTGATCGAAGCTTTATTCATGATACGGAAAATGCGAATGGCGATGCCAAGTAGGCCTTGCCTTATGGATTTTCGCGCGGGATGCATCTTTAAATTGTAATAAAAAGGTATTTCTAAAATGGACATAAACAAAATACTCAATAGCGACTACCTCGACATCTTGTTCGAGGGCCGTAATAAGACCTACGGCGGCTATGAGTTGCGCAAAAAATACCCGACGCGCATGCGCAATGCTGCCGTAATAGGTATTAGCATTATTGTGCTTGCCGTAGCGGGGCCTGCAATAGCCAGCCTTTTAAGTTCTAAGAACGAGAAAAAGCCTATAGCTATCATGAAGCAGGTGACACTCGCCGAGCCACCGCCTATCGATCCAAAGAAGCCACCACCACCTCCGCCACCTGCTGAGCCACCGCCACCGGTCAAGCCAACGGTGAAGTTCACTCCGCCGGTGATCAAGAAGGATGAAGAGGTGAAGGAAGAAGAGAAGCCACCGGAGCAGAAAGAACTGAAGGATGCATCTGCAGGTATCAAAACCCAGGCCGGTGACGTTAATGGTATCGACCCCGGTATAGTAGATAAGCCTGGTACAGGTACAGGTGTTGTTGAAGCACCGCCACCACCGCAGATATATACTTACGTGGAGCAGATGCCGGAGTCTTCAGTAGATGTGACCAGCTACCTTGCTAAGAATATCCGTTACCCCGAGCAGGCAAAAGAGAACAATATTGAGGGCCGTGTGATATTGAAATTTGTGGTGAACGAAGATGGTGCAGTATCCGATATCTCTGTTGTACGTGGTATAGGCGGAGGTTGCGATGAGGAAGCCAAACGTGTGGTAGCAGGCATGCCTAAATGGAAGCCCGGTAAGCAGAATGGTCGTCCTGTAAAGGTTTACTTTACATTGCCTATCGTGTTCAAACTGCAGTAAGCTATTTTTGAATAAACGAAAGGGCTACCTTCACAGGGTAGCCCTTTTCCATTTTTAAACTAATTTTAAGAAAGCCCATATGCGTAAAGTCGTTGTTTAGGTGTTATTTTTGTCGCATCGGCATTCGGTACGGTCTTTAAAGAACAATATAATCAGATGAAAAATCTCGCAACTGTTTTCAGCGCCCTGGCCCTCATAGGTGTTTTGATACTATTCGGCATGCATTTCTCGGGTAAAAAGAATGATGGCCCGGCGGCTTCCACTTCCGGCAGTAACCCCGGTACAGCAATGGTAAATGGCGAAGGGCGTATTGCATACGTCAATATAGATACGCTGGAAGCACATTATGAATACCTGAAAAACAAAAAGGACCAGTTCAAGAAGCGTCAGCAGGATGTGGATGCTGAATTGCAGCGCTCGGCCCAGCAGATACAGAACGACTATATGAATGTGCAGAAAAAGGCGCAAAACAATACGCTTACCCAATCGGAGTATGAGGCGGCAGAAAAGCGTCTTACCCAGATGCAGCAGAGCCTGGAAACACGTAAACAGGTACTTACGGAACAATTGCTTAAGGAGCAGGATGACTTTAATAAAGACCTGCAACAGCGCCTCGATAAATTTCTTGAAGGCTACAATAAAGACAAGCACTACGATTATATATTATCCTATTCACAGGGTGGTTCTATCCTATTCACCAACAAGGACCTGGATATAACCAATGATGTGATAAAAGGAATGAATTCTACTGTCAGCCAGAATAGTGATACTACAAAGAAAAATAAGTAGTATTTTTCTTGTAAAATCATCTGCTGTTGGAAAATAAACCGTCTTTTCATCGTTCTCTTACTTTGCTCGACGGGACGCTGATGGTCATCGGCTCCATGATCGGTTCGGGTATCTTTATTGTAAGTTCGGATATAGCCCGCAATGTGGGTAGTGCCGGCTGGCTGATAGTTGTTTGGCTCCTTTCCGGTTTCATTACGTTATCCGCAGCGCTCAGCTATGGCGAGCTCAGCGGCATGTATCCCCATGCGGGTGGCCAATATGTGTACCTGCGCGAAGCATTTGGCAAAATGTACGGGTTCCTGTATGGCTGGGCTTTTTTTGCCGTAATACAAACTGGCACCATCGCTGCAGTGGGGGTGGCCTTCGCCAAATTCACGGGCTATCTTGTTCCGCAGTTAGGAGAGGAGAACATATTGATGGGTGCCAAAGATGGCTTCCATATTACTGCCGCCCAGTTATTAGGCATTGCCATTATTTTCCTGTTGACTTTCCTCAATACACGTGGAGTTAAAAATGGTAAATGGATACAATTCTTCTTCACCTTTGCCAAGATAGCAGCCCTTGCTTCGCTGGTGATATTCGGTTTTATTTGGGTAAAGGATAGCAGTATATGGCACAGTAACTGGGATATTGCCTGGATGGCGAAGAAGCTTACCGTGACCAAAGATGTCATCACTCATGAGGGACTGACCGGGGGGACGCTGGCGATCGCAGTATGTGTGGCCATGGTTGGGGCCTTGTTCTCCAGCGATGCCTGGAACAACGTAACATTCATTGCCGGTGAGATAAAGAAACCCGAACGCAATATCGGCCTCAGCCTGTTTATAGGTACTATGGTCGTTACACTGCTCTATGTGTCTATGAACCTCATGTATGTGAATGTATTGAGCATGACGGAGATCGCCAATGCCCCTTCGGACAGGGTTGCGCTTGCCGCGGCATTAAAAATATTCGGTTCGGTTGGTACTACGGTCATCGCCCTGATGATCATGGTGTCCACATTCGGCTGTAACAATGGGCTTATATTGTCGGGCGCAAGGGTGTATTATACTATGGCCAACGATGGCTTGTTCCTGCCCGCTGCAAAAAAACTGAATAATAAAGGTGTACCCGGTGTGGCCCTCTGGATGCAGTGCCTCTGGGCTTCTATTCTTTGCCTCAGTGGCAAATATGGCGACCTGCTCGATTTCATCATCTTTACGGTATTGCTCTTTTATATACTTACGATCGCAGGCATTTTCAAGTTGCGTAAAACAAGACCCGATATCCCGCGTCCTTATAAGGCATTTGGCTACCCGGTTATCCCCCTGCTGTACATAGTGCTGGCGGCATTTATTTGCGTGGTGTTGCTCATGTATAAACCTGATTATACCTGGCCGGGTCTTATTATCGTTATTATTGGTATACCCATATACTATGTAGTACAAAGACAGGGAAAAGGACAAAATGGATAAAGCAAGCTTACAAGAATTGTTTGAACATATGGCACAACTGCATGTTGTGGTTGTGGGCGATGTTATGCTCGATAATTATTGGTGGGGTGATGTGGAGCGCATTTCACCGGAAGCTCCGGTGCCGGTAGTGGCTGTTAAGCGACGGGAAAGTAGGCTCGGTGGCGCTGCCAATGTAGCGCTCAACTGTCGCGCCCTTGGTGCAAAAGTAGCTTTGGCGGGTGTTATTGGTGACGATCATGAAGGTGAGGTACTAAAGCAACTTTCCACACAGGCAGGTATAAGTACCGACCTGTTGATGGCCAGCAATAAAAGGACTACTACTACCAAAACACGTGTTATCAGCAAGAGCCAGCAAATGCTTCGCCTTGATGACGAAGTAGGTGATGAATTGTACCTGGAAGAAGAACACCCCTTTATCGATATGGTGTTGCGCTACCTGCAGCGCGAGAAGCCCGATGTACTCATATTCGAGGATTACAATAAAGGAGTATTGAAGGAGAACGTAGTGCAACGCATCATCGCACATTGTAACGAGATAGGCATTGTTACGGCAGTTGATCCAAAGCTTAAGAATTTCCTTGTCTACAAGCATGTTTCGATCTTCAAACCCAACCTGAAAGAGGTTCGGGAAGGATTGCACTTACAATTGACCGGGATAAACTTACCGGCATTGAACAAAGTGCATGAACAATTAAAAGATGCCCTGCAGCATAAAATGACCTTTATTACGCTCTCAGAGCATGGCGTTTACTATAATAATGACCGGGATGCAGCTTTGATCCCCTCACACCTAAGAAATATCGCTGATGTATCCGGTGCTGGCGATACGGTAATAGCCGTGGCAGCCATGGTATATGCTATTGACCGGGATGCCCGCCTGATGGCAGAGATAGCTAACCTGGCGGGAGGGCTGGTATGCGAAGAGGTAGGTGTTGTGCCTATAAATAAAGAACGTCTATACCGGGAGTGCGAACTGCTATTATCCTAGTACCCTGTGCTTTCTTCACCAACATACATTTACCTTTGCAGGGTTGATTGTTTATGGCTCTGTTTCAAAAATTACGCTTCAATACCGATCTGCTTTTGTATGCCATTAACGTCCCGGGAGACTGCCTGGACTTATTTGAAGGGATACAACTGAAAAAGAATATCCCCTTGGGCAAGCAGGCAGATCAGCTAATACTATTTGCAGAAGACGGCAACACGTTGGATACCTGCATTTCTAAGCTAGAAGGGAAGATGAGTGATGGCGCGGTATTTTGGATAGCATACCCTAAAAAAAGTGGCAGGATACAGTCCGACCTTGTACGCAACAACCCATGGGAATATACCTTCCGTTTTTATACTTGTGTTTCCTCTGTTTCCATAAACGATGATTGGTCGGGGCTGCGGTTTAAGAAAAAGGACCCTGCCAGGGCATCGGTACCCATGGAACAGCGCAAGACAGAGGGTATAGACTATGTAGCCCGCACGGTGTCGCTCCCCGCCGATGGGTTAAAGGCAATGAAGCCTTTTAAAGGCCTTGATGAGTTTTTCTATGCTATGTCATTTAGCCATAAAAGAGAATATTTGGAGGCCATAGCCGGTGCTAAAAAGCCCGAAACAAGACAACGACGAATAGAGAAGATGATAGAGATGTTATTGGTATTAAGAACAGAAAAGGAATTAAAGAGCAACAAAACAAAACAATGAGTTACAAAGAAATACCGACAGGTTCTGTGCTGAAATTTATCAAAGAGAATTTCGAAGGAAAACTGGTGACAGAATCCCGCTCACCCGCTGGCAACTGGTTACACTTTACACTGGAGCATATCGAAAAGGGCAGTGCTACAATATCTCTCGAGGTGCGCAAAGACATGACTAACCCCTACAACAATATCCATGGAGGTATGATGGCCCTGGTGATGGATGAGGTGATAGGCTGGGCCGTTGTGAGCCTGGATATGGGGACCGGCTATACTTCACTTAATCTGAATGTGGATTTTCTGTATGCGATAAAACAGGGCGACAGGTTGCGCGCTACCTCTAAAGTGATACGGGTCGGTAAAAAGATCATACATGTGGAGTGCAGTGTAGAGAATATGGAAGGTACCTTATTGGGCAAAGCAAGCAGCAACCTGATAGTAACAAGTATGCGCCCTGCAGAAGGCGATTTTCCCGTGGCCAGCTAACTATAAATTTCATTTTCGGCAATGTTCGCCGTATTTTTAACGCCAGTAAATGCTGAACGGAAAGAAAATAGTGATCGTGTTGCCCGCCTATAACGCGGCACAAACACTTGAACGTACTTATAAGGAGATTCCTTTCGATATTGTTGATGATGTGGTTCTTGTGGATGACAATAGCCGGGACGATACGGTTGAGGTGGGACACAAACTCGGCATACAGCACATCATCAGGCACGAGGTAAATAAAGGCTATGGAGGCAATCAGAAAAGTTGCTATGCCAAGGCCCTGGAATTAGGTGCCGATATTGCTATAATGTTGCACCCCGATTACCAGTATACCCCCAAACTGATACATGCTATGGCCTCTATTATAGCAATGGATGTGTATCCTGTGGTGTTGGCATCCCGTATTTTGGGGAAAGGGGCGCTTAAAGGTGGTATGCCTATGTATAAGTACATAGCCAACCGTTTCCTTACGCTTTTTGAGAATATTATGATCGGGCAAAAGCTCAGTGAATACCATACAGGTTATCGTGCTTTCTCCGCCGAAGTATTACGCTCTATCGATTTTACCTACAATAGCGATGATTTCGTGTTCGATAACGAAATGATCTCCCAGATATTCATGAATGGTTACGAGATAGCAGAAGTGACCTGTCCTACCAAATATTTCGAAGAGGCCTCCAGTATCAATTTTAGTCGGAGTATGAAATATGGCCGGGGCGTGCTTAGGGTATCCATGATCCACCGGATGCACAAATGGGGTTTGATAAAAAGTAATTTATACAGGAAGAACGCATAAAAAAATCCCGCTCTTAAGAGCGGGATTTTTTTTTATTTATGCTTTTGCTTATTTCAGCGTTACTATCGGTGTAGTAGTTTTTACTTCCTTTGTTACAGGAGCTTTCGCTGTTTCTGTTTTAGTATGGTGCACACTGGCAATAGTAGGAGCGATTACTAATGCAACTATCGACATCAGTTTGATCAGGATATTCATGGATGGACCTGATGTATCTTTGAAAGGATCGCCAACAGTGTCACCTGTTACAGACGCCTTATGCGGTTCAGATTTTTTATAGTATATCTCGCCGTTTATTTCTACACCTTTCTCAAATGATTTTTTTGCATTGTCCCATGCGCCACCGGCGTTGTTTTGGAACATACCCATCAGTACGCCGCTCACAGTAGCTCCGGCAAGGAACCCGCCCAATACTTCTGGGCCAAGTATGAAACCGATAAGCAATGGTGAGATGATAGCGATGGCGCCCGGCAGCATCATCTTACGGATAGAAGCATTGGTAGAGATAGCCACACATTTATCATACTCAGGCGTGCCGGTACCTTCCATAATGCCCGGAATGGTACGGAACTGGCGGCGAACTTCTTCCACCATGCTCATTGCAGCCTGCCCAACTGCGCGTACGGGCAGCGATGAGAAGATGAAAGGTATCATACCACCTACGAACAAGCCGGCAAGCACATCAGCCTTATAGATGTCTATACCGCTGATGCCTGCAACACCAACGAAGGCTGCAAATAGCGCCAGGGCAGTAAGTGCAGCAGAGGCAATGGCGAAACCTTTACCGGTTGCTGCGGTAGTATTACCAACTGCATCAAGCGTATCTGTCTTTTCACGCACTTCTTTGGGTAGTTCGCTCATCTCTGCAATACCACCTGCATTATCAGCTATAGGGCCAAAGGCATCTATAGCAAGCTGCATGGCTGTAGTGGCCATCATACCTGCTGCGGCAATTGCCACACCGTATAGGCCTGCGCACAGGAAAGAACCATAAATGCCGCCGGCAAGTACCAGTATGGGAAGCAAAGTGCTTTCCATACCTATCGCCAGGCCACCGATGATATTGGTGGCATGACCTGTTGAAGATTGGCGAACTATTGAAAGCACGGGGCGTTTGCCCATTGCTGTATAATATTCGGTAATGATACTCATTAAGGTACCTACTACAAGACCTACCATAATAGCGCCGAAAACACCATTCTTTGTGAATTCGTGTCCGCGAAGGGTCATCGTATCAGGCATCACATAATTTACAAGGAAGTAAGACGATATTGCAGTGAGGATGATAGAACCCCAGTTACCCATATTCAGTGCTTTCTGTACGGCAGATGTGCTGACACCTACATTGTCCGATACACGCACGAACAGGGTGCCTATCATAGAGAACACGATACCAAGACCGGCAATAAGCATGGGCAGCAATATCGGTGCAAAGCCATTAAAATTATCAGTGCCTGCAACGGTTATAGTTTCGCGTCCCAATACCATTGTAGCCAGAACGGTAGCCACATAAGATCCGAAAAGGTCAGCGCCCATACCGGCAACGTCACCCACGTTATCACCTACGTTATCGGCTATCGTGGCAGGGTTCCGGGGATCATCTTCGGGGATGCCCGCTTCTACTTTACCCACCAGGTCGGCGCCTACGTCGGCAGCTTTGGTATAGATACCGCCACCTACACGTGCAAAAAGTGCGATGCTCTCTGCTCCCAGTGAGAAACCGGTAAGCACCTCTATGGTACGTTCCATTTCTTCTGAGCTAACAGCTGCATTTGGCGCAAATATCATTTTAAGTATAATGAACAGTCCGCCAAGACCCAGTACGGCAAGTCCCGCAACACCCAGGCCCATTACAGAGCCGCCGCCGAAAGAAACGGCCAGGGCCTTGCTGAGGCTGGTACGAGCAGCATTGGCTGTGCGCACATTGGCTTTGGTAGCAATGCGCATACCTACGAAACCTGCAATGGCGCTGAAGCATGCACCGATCACAAAAGACAAGGCGATTGCCGGGCTCGATTTAGGATTGCTGTAACCCATGAACGCCAGCAGAAGCCCTGCAATAATTACAAAATAGGTAAGTATCTTATATTCAGCTTTCAGGAAAGCCATAGCTCCTTCGGCTATGTACTTCGCGATCTCCTTCATCCGGTCATTACCTGCATCCTGCTTGCCTACCCAGGAACTTTTGATCACCGTGTACAACAGGGCGAGAATGCCGAAACAAGGCACGAGGTAAAAAGATATATTCATAAAATATTAAAACGGTTAAAAATGACTGCAAATATAGTTTATAGAAGCAGAAAAATACAAGCTTTCCCATTTTATACACATAATCAGAATGATTTTCGAACATTTAACCGTTCAGGCTTGCACCAATTAATTTTTATTAGGTAATTTAGTCAGGTTGTGAAGACAAAACTGCAAGTACAAGTGTCGGACTACAAAAAGTTCCCGGATGATGAATTAGTGTATCGGTATGTGAATTTACATGACAACACAGCCATTACCTACCTGTATGAACGGTATGGCCACCTCGTGTTCGGTGTTTGCCTTAAATATTTGCGCAATACTGAAGCCGCAAAGGATACCACACAGCAGATATTTATCAAAATGCTGGATGACCTAAATCGCTTCCATATAAATAATTTTAAACCGTGGTTGCTGAAGGTAACCCGCAATACCTGCCTGATGCAGCTACGCAGCAGTATGCCGGTGGTCAATAATACCATTGAATTGGGGCAGGATATGGAATTTGAGCAGGATCTGCATCAAAAGATAGAGTTGGAAGAAAAACTGAGTAATCTTGAGACGGCTTTAGCCCAGCTCAATGAGGACCAGAGAACATGTATAGAACTTTTTTATTTGCATAAACTTACTTATGCTGAGATCGTACAAAAGACTAGCTATACTTTAATGCAGGTAAAGAGCCATATACAGAACGGTAAAAGGAATTTGAAAATAAAAATAGAGACCCTCCAGGGTATGGGTAATGAACGGTGATCTGAAACATATTTTTGATGAAAGTGTCTGCCTCTCAAGCAGGCAGTTGAAGGATTATGTAAGCGGGCATATGGGCAATGAAGAATGTCATGCAGTTGAGCATCATCTTAATAGTTGCCCTTTGTGTAGTGCCGCTGTTGATGGTATGTTGCTTGAGCCTGAAAGATCGCTGGCAACTATGGCGGAGATGAATACTGACTTCCTGAAGGAGCAGTTCAACCTCAAGAATCCACAGGTACAATTGAATTCGATTGCACAGCAGGATACGCCTATCATGGAAACGCCTAAACCCGGTGCGAAGATGAGGCCTTTCTGGCGCACAGTTGCTGCGGCAGCTGCTGTTTTCGGTACCATCTGTATATTCTGGTACGTGAGGTCGTCTCAGCGGAGCGACCAGAATGCCTTCATCGCCCAGAAATTTGACGAAGAGAAAACGCCTAAGACTTCGGCGCCAAAACAGGAAGTTCAACAGGTACAACCAGCCCAAACCACTGAAAATGCGGATGTTGCAACAGAAGAAACTGCTGCGCCCCCCCCGGAAACACAAACTGCCGCCGTGGATAACAACGCTGCTGCAGGAGTAGCGACTGCCGGCGTACAGGCAAAACCTGCTGAAGCAAAGCCTGCAAATATACCTGCTGTTGATGCTAAAAAGGCGGCAGATGATAAGGCGAAGGCTGCCCAACTGCTTGCCGATAATAAAAAGACCCTTGCGGAAAAGGCAAAAGCTGTACCTGATGCGAAAAAGATCGATCCCAATGCAGGCAAGCTGCCGGCAGGAAATGCGGCGAAACTGGCTGCAAAGGATGAACATCACGTTTTGCCCGAAAAGCCTGCGGCTGTAACCAAACAAGATAATAGCAGGAACAAAGCTGCTGAACCGGCCCAGGTACATACAATGGCCGCGGCGGCTCCTCCACCTGCACCAGTCCCGGCACATATTGAAAATACTGCCGCAACAGCGGGCACCGAGGCAAAATCGGCAAAGGCGTCTGATGACTTACCGGCTGATAAAATGGATAGGGCGAAGTATTATTTCAAAAAAGAGAAGTGGGCAGATGCACTGAAAGAATATAAGACCGAGATCAATAATTCTTCCAAGTCTAAGCGGCATGAAGCATCATATATGGCTGCACAATGCTACATAAAACTGGGCAATAGTAAAGAAGCTCAACGGCTTTTGAAAATTGTGGTTGATGAGGGCGGCCCGGACAAAAGACATGCTAAGAAATTGCTTGAGTCTATCGAGAAGCAATAGTTGAGGCCGGTTGCGCGTTCTTTTATTGTTGCAAAACCTTTCCCATATTTATGAGCATACGTTTTTGGCGCAATACCGTTATCGTCAGTCTGCTGCTGTTGCTTGCTTCAGTTTGGGCTATAGACTATTGGGTGGCGGCATCTACAAAAGCTCAATTGTTTTCGGACGTAAATACAATACCTAAAAATAAGGTTGGCCTGCTACTGGGCACATCCAAATACCTGAATGGGGGCGGCATTAATCCATACTATCAATACAGGATAGATGCTGCAGTTCAGCTCTTTAAGGCGGGTAAAATAGATTATGTGCTCGTTAGTGGCGATAATAGTGCAGTGAACTACAACGAACCTGAAAAGATGAAACGGGACCTCGTCACAAGAGGTATACCCGAGGAACGTATTTTCTTGGACCATGCAGGTTTCCGTACGCTCGATAGTATTTTGCGCTGTAAGGACGTGTTCGGGGAAGATAATTTTACCATAATCTCGCAGCCGTTTCATAACGAAAGGGCGCTTTTTATAGCCAACAGTAAGGGCATTAATGCGGTGGCGTTTAATGCCCGCGATGTAAATGGCCAGGACGGCTTCAAAGTCATGTTCCGCGAAAAGCTGGCAAGGGTCAGGATGATGTTCGACCTGTTGCTGAATACACAGCCTAAGTATTTTGGCCCACGCATCATTATAGGTTAAAAAGAAACAGGCCCTGCGGATAGCAGGGCCTGTTTCTTTTTATAAGATCAGATCGTCTTTATTTTACAAAACGGTTGATAAGCGTTTCGTTATTATAGCTCACCCTTACGATATAAATACCTGATGGCATGCTGCTAAAGTCTTGTGTTGCAATATTCAGACCCTCAGCTGTTTGCTGTTTGATTTCAGATATTTTCTGTCCGTTAGAGTTCAGTATCTGTATGTCGGCCGTGCTGGCATCGCCTGCCATGAAGCGGATATACAGGGTGTTGCCCACCAGGCAAGGATTTACCATGTTAGAAACACCGGTGCTGGTAAGCGATGCCTGTACCAGCGGAGAGTAGCCATACCTGTTGTTGGCATCAACTTGCCTCAGGCGGTACATTACTTTATTATAACCCGCGCTTGCAGCAGTCACATCCTGGAAACTGTAGTTTTGTTTCACAGTACTGTTACCCACAGCGTTCACTTTACCTATCTGTTTGAAGTTTTTGCCGTCAACGGTACGTTCCACTATAAAGTAAGCACAGTTATTTTCAGAGGCAGTTGACCAGTACAGGTTCACGTTATTATCCTTGTCTGCTTTGCAATACAGGTTCATGAGCGATACCTGCAAAGGATAAGTGTTAATGTTTACATTGTCTATGGCAATTATCCTTGATAGGGCGCCGTTGACATCACCAACTACGTGGTGTCTGAAGGCGATGCGTCCTGCAACATGTGTATTTGGTGCTAAGATATTATTCATGGAGTCCTGAATGAGGGTCCATGTATTGGGGAACGCAGGAGGTTGATTACAACCGGTCCATTTTACAAACTTGCTAGTGTCTGTTGAGTTATCGGTGATGTTATAATATACCTGGAGCGAATCAAGGTAAGTATTATTGATCAGTCCCGGATCTGTTGTTGTTTGGAATTCAATTTTTGTATTGTCAGATATACTGTCAATAGGAAGGAATACCCAATTGTCTATTGTGGTATATGGGGCATACTGAAACGGGATTACGTCGTTCATCGCAGAGTCTCCACGTGAATATAGAAAACCATCAGATCCGTCGAACTCGATGTTATTCGCGTATCCATGGATGCTTTCTGTTGCAGGAGTGTCAGGCCCTATAGCCCAGCCGCCTATCTGGTGCCCGGGGGTACGGAAGGTATAAACCATACTGTTAGGATCATAAGAGCGCGATAAGTTGGAGTCTATCCAACCAGTGGGCCAGGTAGCATTAACATAAGCGTCATTGAAATTCTCTAGTGTGTACACGGGATAGGGCTGCGCCTTCACATTCCCTGCAACCATCAATAATAAAACGGCAACGATCAGTTTCCGTATGAGTAGTAAATTTTTCATAAAAACGGTAATTAGTATTTTTACAAGGGTAAGCGTTAAAGTTAAGCCAAAGATAACAAAAACCAAGTGTAAAAATTTGTGCCGGCATCCTCTTTCAGTAAGAGACATATTCATTATTATGTTTTCTATATGAGAGACTGCTTTGCTTAAAAAATTGGCAATTATTGTTCGCACTGCATACCTTGCAGCATTCATTTGTTCTTACATGAGAAAAAGTATAGTCCTGTTGTTATTGCTACTGGCCGTCACGCCGGTTTTCGCTCAAAAACTTAATGATAATGCTTACCGGAATAGCTATAACCCGCTATATTGGCAAAACCGCAGGCCGGGGAATGCTTACTGGCAACAGGATGTGGATTATACCATACGTGCAAAGATCGACGAGGTAACGAACGAGATAGAAGGTTCTGAGCTGCTTAACTATTGGAATAATTCTCCCGACACGCTTTACTATGTTTATTTCCATCTGTACCAGAACGCCTTTGTCAAAGGCTCTTACCTCCACGACCTTGAACGTGTGAACAACTCAAAGCCTACATTGCGCAAAACGGAAAAGGAAGGCCTCGGTATTGTAATAACCAGCCTTACCAACGAGCGTCGGCCGGTAAATGTTGAGATCGACAATACAATAATGAAGGTTTACCTGCCAACGCCGCTATACCCTGGCGCAAAGACTTTCTTCAATGTAGATTTCCGCACGTTCTATGGAGATGGTAAAGGTACTCGCAGGCGGATGCAGATGTATGATGCCTGGGGTTTTAAACACTACAACGGCACTCAGTGGTATCCCAAAATATGTGTGTATGACCGCAAATTTGGCTGGACCACCGACCAGCACCTGGGCAGGGAGTTTTACGGCGATTTCGGTTCTTTTGATGTTACCCTGAATTTTCCTTCCAACTATATTGTGGAAGCGACCGGTGTTTTACAGAACAGGGAGACAGCATTGCCCGATTCCCTGATGAAAAAGCTGGATATTAAGAACTTTGCCAACAAAAAGTGGGGAGAGAAGCCTTCTACGATCATTCCTTATGTGAAAGGGGAAAGAAAAGAATGGCATTATAAGGCTGTGAATGTGCACGATTTCGCATTTACAGCCGATCCATCTTACCGCATAGGTATAGCACACTGGAATGGCGTGGAATGTGTAGCCATAGCACAGGAACCGCATGCAGCAGGCTGGCAGAATGCTGCAGAATATGTGGCGAAGATCATCAAGACCTTTTCGGAAGATATCGGCATGTACCAATACCCCAAAATGGTAGCTGCCGATGCCTCGGACGGTATGGAGTATCCCATGATCACAATGGATGGGGGCAGGGAGCCGGGTTACCACAGCCTGCTGGTACATGAGATAGGTCACAACTGGTTTTATGGTATGATAGGTAATAATGAGACCTATCGCGCTTCGCTCGACGAGGGTTTCACACAATTCCTTACCGCATGGGGCCTGCGTCGTATTGATGGGGAAACAGAGGTGCGCGGCAAGGAAAAGTCATGGTACAAGCGTTTGTTCACCACACCGGTCAATACGCTCGACAGGAATGTGCTATATGCCTACACTTACGATGCACTGAACCATAATGAGATCCCGCTTAATACCCATTCCGATGATTTTGGCAGTGCCTTGGGGCACGGTGGTGGTTACAGGGAGGTTTATTATAAGACGGCATCTATGCTATACAATCTCCAGTATGTGTTGGGTGATTCCTTATTTCATTCCGCCCTCAGGCATTATTTCCATGAATGGCGTTTTGCGCACCCTTATTTCGACGATTTCCGCAACTCCATTATAAACTATACGCACGTAGACCTCAACTGGTTCTTTGACCAGTGGCTGGAAACAACCAAGACACTTGATTATAGCATAGGGCGCATACACAGAATAAATGGTGCCGATAGCTTCGCGATCAGGCTGAAGCGTAAAGGCGAGATGCAGATGCCTGTTGACCTGCAGGTAACGGCAAAAGACGGCAGTAAACATTTTTATACCATCCCTAATACATGGTTCGCAAAGAGTACGGGTGCAGAAGTATTGCCTAAGTGGTATGGCTGGGGCAAACTGGAACAGACCTACGATGCTAAAGTGCAGGTGCCCTCAGGTATCAGGTCGGTACAGGTAGATAGTTCTTTTCGTTTTGCCGATCGCGATTGGGAAGATAATTACAAGACCCGGGGCCTGCCTTTCCGCCCCGGCGCCATACAATTGAAATTCGATGGAGGCCTGAATGAGCCGCTCAACAGGAGGCAATACCAGGCATATTGGCGTCCCGACCTGTGGTGGAACCCTATTGATGGTATAAAGGCTGGGCTGCACCTTGAGGGCGACTATATGCATACCCTGCATAAAATAGATGCGACCGTATGGTGGAATACCCATGTGTTGCAGGATACTCGCTACAAGAGCTATACTAATGAAGGCTGGTACGACAGGTATAAACCGGTTAACTACACCTTCAATTATCTGTCACCGATCAGCCGCAACTTCCCCAAGCTGCAACTACAACTGAATAGCCGCCTTCTTGATGGCCTCTGGTACCATCGCGGTGGTTTCAATTGGCTGTTTAGTGATGACAATACGATTAGTCTTTATGCCCAGACCATGTGGCGGCAGGATACTAATTCGCTGCATTATCTCATTTATCCTACGGAGTGGAGCAGCATGCCTGCTCATGCTAACTCGTCTGTTAACATAGCCTGGTCGCACCGGTACAATTATTTCTATGGTTCGGGTAATTATACGCTCAGTGCAAGGGCTCCCTTCTTCAGCGGTAACGGAACCAAAGCCTTTAATTATGCCTATGCACAGTTAGAAGCAGTGAACTATAACAGGTTGGGTAAATTGGAACTGCGCACACGTCTGTTTGGACGGTACGGCACAGGTGGCAACATACCCTACGAAAGCGCACTGTTCTTGGCTGGGGCTAACCCGGAGGAGTTGATGGAAGATAAATATACCCGCACGCGCGGTTTCATCCCCGAAGAGTGGCAGGATATTTCACGGTATCAAACCAATCACTTCCAGCAGGGCGGTGGCCTGAACCTCAGGGGCTATGCGGGGTATTTTGTTGCAGATGAGCGTAATGGGAATGTAATGATAGGTTATAAAGGCCGTAGCGGCGCTTCTGCCAGCCTTGAGCTCGACGTTGATAATTATTTCCCATTCAGACCGCACTTTACGCGCAACTGGCTGCATGCCGACGTTTACGGATTTGCCGATGCCGGTATCATTGAGTTGAGTAACATAGCAAGCCCGGCAACATTCTATGATATTACGCCTTCCGATAAATGGAGCGATCTGCGTGTGGATGCGGGCGTAGGTGTTGCATTTACGATAAAGAGCTGGGGTGTATTTGAAAAGGCAAGGCCATTGACCTTGCGTTTCGACGTACCTGTATTCATCAACAGGCCGCCTTATGCCAACCCGCAGTACGCTACTTTCCGTTATGTGGTTGGGGTCAATCGTACCTTTTAGGGCCCGGGCCTAATAGCCCCGGCCTTCCTTGCGGTCCATATAGTTCATGAAGGCGCGGTTAGCCACCTTGTTGCCACCCGGTGTGGGGTAGTTGCCGGTAAAGTACCAGTCACCCTTATTGTGAGGGCAGGCATCATAAAGCCCTTCTATCGATTGGTATATCAGGTCCACTTCCGCATTCACATCTTCCGGGCGCAGCATCTGGGCTATCTTTTTGCTTATTTCCTCCGGTGTAAAGGGTTCATATATTTCCTTCACATAGTTGCGCTCATGTAGTGTCCCTTCGCGGTCTGCCTGCTTACAGCTTTCATATACCTCATGCAGTAGTGCTTCTTTGCCGTGGTCTTTCAGTAATCCTACGGCAGCCTGGAAGGCGATGAAGTCGCCCATCCTGCTCATGTCGATACCATAACAATCTGGGTAGCGTATCTGCGGTGCGGACGACACAATGATGATGCGTTTGGGACGTAGCCTGTCCAGCATTTTGATAATGCTTTCGCGAAGTGTAGTGCCGCGCACTATCGAGTCGTCTATGATCACCAGGGTGTCCGTATCGGCCTGCACTGTGCCGTAAGTGATATCATACACGTGCTGCACCATCTCGTTCCTCGATGTATCTTCGGTTATGAAGGTGCGCATCTTTACGTCCTTGATCGCTATCTTTTCTATCCGCACACGCCGGCTGATAAGCTCGCGCATCTCTTCCTCTGTCATAGTATCACGGCGCGATAGTATGCGTTGCAGCTTAATGTCTTTCAGGTAATCTTCCAGCCCCTTTATAAGGCCGTAAAAAGCTGTTTCAGCTGTATTGGGTATAAAGGATACTATGGTATGCTTCAGGTCATGGTCCACCGCTTGCAGTACTTTCTCCGCAAGGTTGCGACCCAGTTGCATACGCTCGCGATATATATCAGGGTCGCTGCCGCGGCTGAAGTAAATGCGCTCGAAACTGCAGGCCTTGTGTTCCTTTTCTGGTAGTATTTGCGGATTGCTGAATGTGCCGTTCGCACTTACTATTATTGCATGTCCCGGCTGTAGTTCCTTCACCTCTTCTTTCGGCACGTTGAAGGCCGTCATGATAGCAGGTCGCTCAGATGCCGCTACGATCACTTCGTCGCTCTTGTAAAAGTAGGCCGGCCGTATGCCATTGGCATCACGCATCACAAAGCTGTCGCCATTACCTACCAGGCCGCTGCATACATAGCCACCGTCAAAGTGCGCAGCAGCTTGTTTCAGTACACCTTCCAGGTTTAAGGTTCCCGGGTCTGTTTCATCCGCAAGGCACAGGTAGTAATGTACCATTTCTATCATGGCGCCCAGGTCACTTTCCCGTATAGTGGTAGTGGGGTGGGCATCCAGCAGGGCAAACAATTCATCTGTATTCACAAGGTTGAAGTTGCCCGCCATTGTCAGGTTGCGCGTAGGGTTGATGTGCGGTTTGAAAAAAGGATGGCAAAATTCCACATTGTTCCTCCCCTGTGTGCCATAACGCAGGTGTCCCAGCAATACTTCTCCCATGAACCGGAGGTAGCCCTTGAGCAAGCCCGGGTATTTGCGGATCTCCGGGTAGTTTTTCTCAAGCTCGCTCACTTCCTGCTGTATGTTCTGGAATATCTGTCCTATGGCATGCGAGCCGCTGATGCGGAGCCTGTGCATGAACTGGTGCCCCGGCTCTATATTAAGCTTCACGGTAGCAATACCCGCACCATCCTGGCCGCGGTTATGCTGTTTCTCCATCAGCAGGTATAATTTGTTGAGGCCGTAGAAGGCTGTTCCGTATTTGCGGTGGTAATAAGCCAGTGGTTTCAGCAGGCGGATGTAAGCTAGGCCACATTCGTGGCGTATCGCGTCAGACATGAGGCTGCAAAGATACTAAAGCTTTATTGATGTTTTTAACGGGGCTTGATTGAATTTCATAATATGCCGATTGCGTTCCCTTACGGGGCTTGAATTGTATCCTGAAGACAGTGCTTATTAATAGGGCTATCCCGATGGTAAGGATGATAATGGCCGATAAGCGCTGCAGGAAGATCACCCTCCTTATGGTCAGTTTCCGGCGGATATTATCGGCAAGGAACACTTTCAGGAAGTCAATGGACAGTATCAGGGAGAGGCAGGTGCCGAAAAGTACAAAGCGGTAAAGGTTGCTGGTATTTGCTGTGGCGGTTACCGCGGTAAGCCAGCTGAAGATGACCCCGGGGTTCACCGTATTGATCAGGAAACCGCTGCTCCATATCCGGAAATAATGCCCCCCCGTTATAGTAACCGGGATAGTGGAGGGGCGCTTAGGCTTTATTTTCTTAAATGTGCCGGCTAGGCCCACTACTATGAGTATGGCTGATGCACCATAGGCTATGTAGCGCTCATATTCCGAAAGTACCTCCAGCCACGAGGCGGCTACATTCGCAAGCGTCACATACATGATATCGCTAAGGGAAACACCCAGCACGAAGGCGATACCTGCTTTATAACTATGGTTAAGGCTGTATTTTATTACTGCAAAAAGGGTGGGCCCTACTGAAATGGCCATGAACAGGCCTACAAGTATGCCCTTTACTATTGCATCGATCAAATGCGCTTGCATACGGCAATATAATAAGGAAATCCCGTTTACTGGTATTATGGTAAAATGACCGATGTCATACTTTATTATTCATGCAGGTACACTTTCATTTCCCGTTCCTGCTCACCTGTGCTGCTGATGCTGGCCCACAGGTAGGGCTTGGGCAGCAGGTCCAATGCTTTTTCAGGCCATTCGATGAAGCAATGAATATCTTTTTGTAGCAGGCAGTCCTCCATGCCGGCATTTATAGCTTCCTCAGTGCTCTTCAGGCGGTACCAGTCCATATGGTATATGGTCTCGTCATTCCCGCTTTCATTGTCGGTATAGTGGTATTCGTTGATGAGGGCAAAAGTGGGGCTGCTTACACTATCCCTCACGCCAAGTACTTCGCATAGCGCATGGATGAAGGTGGTTTTGCCGGCGCCCAATTCACCGCTGAAGGCAAGCCTTGGGTAGTCCCGGGCAATTTGCCGGAATTTATCTGCCGCTGTGTTTATGTCACCCAGCTTATACTTCAGTTCCAGTATCATTTCAGGCATAGGCCGCGAAATTATGACTTTATTGTACTTGGTTTCTGTACTACCTGTTACACATGTTGAAATTCACGTCTTTTTATGCCACTTTCACCAAATTATTTTTTTACAAAATTTGATTTCTTCTTAACTTACGCTTTCGGATTACTGGCATTCCTCACCCTCCGGCCATTAATTTATTTATTGTTGCAGCAACTAAGCACTGGCATGCTCCGGTGGTTTTATTGCGATTGTATTAAAATGCTTTAAGATAAATAGTCAAATAGCAAAAAAATGAAAAAACTGGTAAGTGTTGTAGTGGTCGTAACGGCCCTTCTTATGCCCCTCATCTCTGTAGCGTATAGCAATACCTGGACCCCGATAGATCGTAACCATGTTCCGTCTAAGGCAAGTGCAAAAATGCAACCTAAGAACTACCTGGTGTATGCTTTGAATACATCGTCTTTTCGCGATCTGCTTCTGTCTGCAGGGAATACGCCTGAGACCTCCGTTTTAGTTGATCTGCCCTTACCCAATGGCGACTTTAGGACATTTAATGTCTGGCAAAAGGCAATGTTACCGGCAGAGTTGGCAGCAAAATATCCGGCTATTAAGACATTTAGGGCTGTGGCCGCCAATGACGCGTCTGTAACGGCCAAACTTGACTTCACGGATTTCGGCTTTCACGCCATGATATTTGATGGAGAAAATACTGCCTTTGTTGATCCGTACAATAATGTACTGGGCGAGAGCCTGTATATGTGCCATTATAAAAGAGATGAGGTCCGCCCCCTCAGCGACCGTATGCAATGCCTCGTGAAGAACAATGGCGAGGACGAATTACAGGGTGAGCCCATGCCGCTCGATCAGACAGTATTGCCTGCTATTGCTGCAAAGACCATAGGAGGCTTTAACTTGTTGAAGTATCGCCTGGCACTTGCCTGTTCGCACCAATATGCCGTAGCGGTTTGTGCCCCAAATGCAGCTACAAAAGCTTTGACCTTAAGCGCCATGGTCACTACCATGAACCGCGTGAACGGTGTGTACGAGCGCGAATTCTCCATTACGATGGAAATGGTACCCAATGAGGACACATTGATCAACATCGTTGCTGCCGGCGATCCTTACAATTTTGACAATAACAATGCATTGAATTTACTTGATGATTGTCAGACTATGTGCGACTCGCTCATTGGCGATGCAAACTATGATATAGGTCACGTATTCACTACAGGTAGTGGTGGCCTTTCTAACCTGGCGATAGTTTGCGAATCAGGCGCCAAAGCTCAAAGTACCACAGGCAGCGGCTCGCCCACTGGCGATGGTTTTGATATTGATTATGTGGCACACGAAATGGGTCATGAGTTTGGGGGCAATCATACATTTAATAATAACCACGATGGCGCTTGTTGCTGCGGCAATATTTGGGCACCCACGGCATTCGAGCCCGGCAGTGGCTCAACCATTATGGCCTATGCCGGTATATGTGGGCCCGATGATATTCAACCACATAGCGATGATTATTTTCATTCCGTGAATATTCTTGAGATATACAATGCTACTATCGTTGGCACCTCTTGTGGTGTTGCTGTACCGGTTAACAACCATAGCTCTGCACTGGCGCCTTTCCCAGCATCTTATTCCATACCCTATAAAACGCCGTTCGAATTGATGTCCCCCGGTGCGGTCGATTCTGTTACTTGTATCACTACATATTGTTGGGATCAATGGGATCTCGGTGACGTTGGCAAAAGCTTAGACCAGACTTTTATCAACGGCCCCATCTTCCGTTCCTTCCCGCCCGTTACATCTACTGTACGTGTTTTCCCAAGGATAGATTCGGTACTGAAAGGAACGATAAGTTACGTGACCACCGAGAATGCAAAAGGTGAAAAGGCCCCTGATACGGCACGCTCACTCAAATTCAAACTCATGTTGCGTTCTATTCACTGGGGCGATGGTTGCTTCCAGTTCCCTGATGATAGTATAAAGGTTGATGCGGTAAGCACGGGTGCTGCGGGCAACTATGAGGGCTTCAAAGTAACCTCCCCGTCTACGCCTGTTAACTGGACAGGGGGTACTACCCAGTCTGTGACATGGAATGTGGTAGGCACAAATACGCCACCGGTTAGCTGCGATAGTGTTAATGTATATCTTTCGGTCGATAGTGGTTATAACTGGCCTTACTGGGTTGGGCGTTACCTCAACAATGGCAGTGCGGCTATTGTGGTGCCTAATGTTGCAACTACGTCAACAGCACGCCTCAAGGTTAAGGGCAACAATAATATCTTCTTCAACGTCAATGGCAGTAACTTCACGGTTACACTCGATCCCAATTTGCCCATTACAGATCCCAATAACCCCATTAACGTAACGGTGCCTAATCTTGCGGTAAGCAATACGCAGCAGCCTGGTGATGATTTGAAGATATACCCTGTTCCCGCTGATAAGATTGTGTATGTAGAGACCGCGAACGCTGCGGATGTCTCAGTATTCAATAATCTTGGTCAGCTTGTCTGGAAAGGACAGGTAGATAATAAATTACAGGTACCTGTTGGCGGATGGGCCAAAGGAGTTTACTATATGCAGCTTGCTTACCATGAGAACGGCAAACGCATTGTAAAACCAATCTTAATCAATTAACGAATGAAAAAAACGACAGTTTACCTGTTGCTGCTTTGGGCCTGCAGTATATCGCTCACAGCCAAAGCCTATAATAGTATCTGGACAGAATTGGATCCTTATCATGTTCCGTCAAAAGGAGAGCAGTTAGTGCATCCCGTAAACTACAAGGTTTACTCGCTGGACAATGATTTCATGAAGGATTTCCTGTTTGGTCTGTCGGATAACATCAAGCAAGCAGGAGCCATTGAATTACCCGCGCCTGACGGCAAATACCATGAGTTCGCCGTGTGGCAGTATCATATGATGGAACCGGGTTTGGAACGTAGGCATCCGGATATCCGCACATTTACGGCGTATGCTGTCGATGATCCTAAGGTAATGGCCAAGATCGATTATTCACTAACGGGCTTCCACGCTATGATCTACAACGGCAGGAATACCTACTTCATCGATCCGTATAGCAAACTCAACGATGGTAACTACATCTGTTACTACAAGCGTGATCATTTTGTGCCGTTGGGGCAGGGAATGAAATGCGAATTTAAAGATGACGATGAAGAGTTGAACGGTGATGCACTGTTAAGGATAAATAATGACGGCTTACCCAATTTGCAATACCGGACAACTAATGGCTACGTATTGCGTAATTACAGGCTTGCCTTAGCTTGTACTGGTGAATATGCCGTTGTGGTTGCAGGTGCAAATCCCACTGCTGCGGCAGTTCTGCCGCATATGGTCACTTCTATAAACAGGGTAAATGGCGTTTATGAAACGGAACTTTCCATTATCCTGACCCTCATTGCGAATGAGGATACCCTGATATTCCTGAACGGTAACACTGACCCCTATACAAACAATAACGGCGGCACGATGCTCAACCAGAACCAAACAACTTGCAGCAATCGTATAGGAAGTGCTAATTATGATATGGGGCACGTCTTCAGTACAGGTGGCGGTGGTATTGCCAACCTTGGCTGTGTTTGTAAAAACAGTAGCAAAGCCAAAGGTGTCACGGGTTCTCCAAACCCAATAGGCGATGGGTTTGATATAGACTATGTCGCTCACGAGATGGGGCACCAGTTTGGGGCTAATCACACATTCAATAACGATATCAATGGGAGCTGCAATGGTAATGCTAATCAGGGAACTGCCTATGAGCCCTCAAGCGGTACCACTATTATGGCTTATGCCGGAATATGCCCTCCCGATGATATTCAGCAGCATAGTGACGCTTATTTTCATGCAGCAAGTTTGAAAGAAATATCCTCCTATATCATTTCGACACCTACAATTGATAATTGCCCTGTAAAGACGAACACAAACAATAAGCCTGTGGGCATTGCTAATTTTACTGCCTCCTATACGATACCATACAAAACACCCTTTGAATTGACTGCACCCATTGCTGTCGATTCGGTTGCTGATACTTTGACTACATATTGCTGGGAACAATGGGACCTTGGCGATTATGGTTTGTCTTTTGCCAATACTCATCTGGCAGGACCTATATTTCGTTCTTTCTCGCCCGATACCAACCGTACAAGGATTTTCCCGACTATCAGTAAAGTGCTTGCAGATATCTTGAGTTACACAGGAGAGAAAGTGCCAGACACAGCGAGGTCCCTCACCTTCATCAATACGATCCGCGCCATTTACCAGGGTACAGGGGCTGTTTTGATACCCGACGATAACATCCTCCTCGATGCCGTAAGCACAGGTGCGGCCAACAACTACCAGGGTTTTAAAGTTACAAGCCCCTCAACGGCAGTTACATGGCAGGGCCTCTCATTGCAAAACATCACCTGGAATGTGGTAGGTACCGATGCAGCACCTGTCAGCTGCGATAGTGTAGATGTCTATTTATCTGTAGATGGTGGTTATACCTGGCCTTATTCGCTGGGTAGATTTGTAAATAATGGCTCGGCAGCAGTTACCCTGCCAAATCCAGCTAGTACGGTAACCACATCCCGTATCAAAGTGAAGGGTGCCGGCAATGTATTCTTTAACGTGAATGGTGTCAACTTTACTATTGCTCATGCTACTTCGGTGCAGCAACTTGCTTTGAATGATGATATCAAGGTATATCCGGTTCCTGCAGGCGATCAGGTTCACATTAGTACACTGGTCCCGCACACTTTTGGTCTGAATATATCCAATACATTGGGCCAACAGGTATGGATCGGGGAAATGAATGACCATACAGACATTCGCGTGGCATCATGGGCAAAAGGAGTTTATTACATCCGCTTTACCGACAAAGCAAACGGTCAGCAGCTTACCAAACAGATCATAGTGAAATAACCATTAGTGTTAAACATAAAAAGAGCCCCGGCACCATGGCGTCGGGGCTCTTTTTATGTTCTTAATTATTTGTTACCTATTCTTTACCCCAAACCAGCGCAGCGTTGCAGCCCCCAAATCCGGATGCTGTTTTTAATATGTGGTTTATGCGTGCTGCTTTTAGTTCCCTGGTTATATTAAGTGCTACCGATACACCCTGCGCCTCGTAGCCAATAGAAGGTAGGAGCATTTGATGCTGCATGGCTTCGATTGCTATTGCGCTTTCCATAACGCCTGCTGCACCCAGTGTATGTCCTGTAAATCCTTTGAAGCTGTGTATTGCGCAATTATTCAATCCTGTCAGGCCGAATGCCTTGGCTTCCATCTCATCGTTATATGCTGTTGCCGTGCCGTGTGCCGATATCATATCCACCTCGGTCGCACCTATGTTCGCTTCTTCCATGGCCCTGCTGATGGCCATCGCCAGTTCTTCTCCTGTTCTGGATGGCCCGGAGATATGATTAGCATCGTTAGAGGTAGCTCCTGATAGCAGTCGCGCTTTGGGGGAAGTTTGTGGTTCAGATGTAAGGATGATGCTCGCAGCTGCTTCGCCTAATGTGATTCCTTTGCGGTCTGCATCAAAAGGCCGGCAGGCCTCTGGGGATATAGCATGGAACGATTGGAAACCGCTAAGCACAAAGCGGCTGAACCGGTCGCAGCCTGTTACGATCACGTTCTTATAGCGTCCGCTCTGCAGTATTCGTAACGCATAGTCAAGCGCTATCACACCCGATACACAGGCATGAGATACTACTATGGGGCTGTTGTCAAGCCCCAGGCACTTCGAAATCGCCCCGGCACTATGGCTGAGCATTAATTTGCTATCAGCCTCCTTGCCAAGCAGTTCTATATTTCCCTTAGTGGTAGAAAGGATAAAGACTGTTTCTTCTGCTTTCAGTTCCCCTTCGTAATTATTCACTGCATCTTTTGCAGAATAATAGGCCAGCATTTCAAAAGGTGATAGTAGGCCTTTGTCACGCGTTTGTTCATAGATCACCTGCCATTGATCAGGGCCGGGTTTCGATGCCATGAACCCTGTATTGCTCAGCGACTCATCTTCATAGCGTTTTATCCCGGTCTTGCCGGTAGTTGTTGCATTCCAGTTCGCTTTGGTATTATTTCCCAGCGACGATACTATATTAGTGGCTACTGCATATGCTCCGCTCATCTTTAGTCGTTCAGCCATTTTCTTTTCCAGTCTATCATGAATTTGGGCAGGGTCAGCATCAGCTCCATGCTCTCCTTATGCATGAATACCTGTACCGAGCTGCCCTTGGCTATTATCTCGTTGCTATTGATGTCGTACAGTGTATAGTTGAACAGCAATTTCGCAGCATGGCTATCCTGGTAGGTCGTCTCCAGTCTTACCAGGTTGCTGTACCTCAATATGCGCTTGTATTCGCATTTGATGTCTACAATAGGTACTATGATGTTTTCCCGGTACAGGTCCAGGTAGCGTAGTCCGTATGCCTTACCGAACGCTTCACGTCCGTCCTCGAAGTAGCGGATATAATGTCCATGCCATACGATACCCAGCGGGTCTGCCTCGCTGAATTTTACTTCCAGTTCCGTACTATGTGTCAGTGTTTCGTTCAAATCTGTCTGCCGTTTTACCTGTTATCCCTTTTTCCACTTTTTAAAGTCGTCACCCATTTCCTTCAGTGCATTATAGAAGGTCTTTGCCCAGTAATTGCGGAAGCCGAAACCGCCGCTCTTTTCGGTCAGCCTTTTGGTGAACAGCACGCTTTTCTTGTTCATGTCCACGAAGGTTACCCACATGGCAGCTTCTTCCTTCCCTTTGCTCATCGATTCCACGAAGAACAGCAGGCCAATGCCCTTGTTCCCCTGGAAATCATATTTTTTAACAAGCCCCTCTATTTTTTGTTCGCTCAGGTGACTGTAGGCATTTGCGTCATCGGTGAAGAAATCCGGTTTTTTCAGGCTGTTATTGGCTTTCTCGGTTACGCTCAGCGCATACTTTACTTCGCCCCGGTCTATCGCCTTTGCCACATCATATTTCTTTTGCTCTTTCACGAACAGGTCGTTCCATCCTGGGAAATATTTATCACGCATCCCGTTATTGGTTATTTCACCGGCATCTTTCCACTGCGCGGCATCTCCTATGAATTTTAGTTGCGTAAAGTCCAGCCCCAGCCAGGTAACTTCAGTACCCGAATTAAAAACGTCTTCTTTGCTTTGTGCCCATGTAAATGCACAGAATGTAACTGCGATGATCGAAAGGATGAGCCTTTTCATAAAACGGTTTTTATTGTTGTAAGAATATTTTGAGTTCACAATTAGCTATCTCGCGCTCATCCTTCATTATCTTCCCTTGCACTATATGAGCGTTCATGACCTGGTGTATGAAGCGTATTTCTGTTGTCAGGGTATCGCCCGTTTTGGGTAGCTCATGTACCACCAGGTTCTTCAGGGCCCCTATGTAGCCTATGGGTGCAGGTTTCCCGCTTTGTTGTGCCTTATACCCCGTGCCGGCTGCCGCTGTTTGGGCCATATTCTCCACCAGCCCGGGTTCAGTAAATCTCCCGTTCTCCACGAACAGGTGTCCATCCCGCACGGTAAAAGTGGTTTCCGACACACTGTCATCGGCACGGGTCACCTCGTCTATCATCACGAAGGGTGCTGCTTGTGGTATATATTGGCTTGCTTTCGTTTCGCTCATGCTTTCCAAAAATCGTAGTAGTTAAACCATTGTTCGGGATACTGCTCCAGCCTTTGTTCCAGTAGTTGCACATAGTCATCCAGCATGGCCTCCATACCGGTTGTACCCCTTCCCTCGTATGTTTTACCGGGTTCTGAGTAAAAATGGTACTGAAAATTACTGTCTTTGAAGGCAAAAACAAAGCAAACAGGGGCCCTTAATTTCGATGCAAGTATAAATGGCCCTGCAGGGAAATTTGCTTCCTCGCCCAGCAGGGCATGTCGCATCGTCCGGTTGCCGGGTCTGAAGCGGTCTGCATGAAGGCAGATCAGTTCATTGCGATTCAGGGCCGCCGACATCTCATAGATGTGCGACATGTCCTCTTTTATGAATATGATGTTGAATGACCGTTTTTGGTCAAACTGCTCCATATAGTTTTTTATCTGTTCGCCTTCGCCGTCATACATCACGATATTGATGGCTGTATGCAGGTCATCCAGCATTTGTCCCGCTACTTCCCAGTTGCCCATATGCGCACTCAGCAGTATGCCCCCTTTACCTGCTTTTACAACATCCTGTATATGGTGAAAACCCGTGTTAGTGAATTGCAGGGGGCTTTTGATGCCAGCCAGCACCACTATTTTGTCAATGATGGTTTGCCCGAAGATGAGCAGGTTCTTTTTGATGAGTTTGCTCGCCTTTGCTTTGCTGAAGCCCATCCGTTGCATGTACAGGTAGCGCAGTGGCCGGGTTGCCCCGGGCACAAATAGCCGGTAGTATAAGGTTACGAAATGCAGCAGCCCGTAAGCGGCTTTAAGCCCTCCGTAACGTAATAGCCATACAAATATCCGGTATCCTGATGTCGTGCCACGGGAGCGTCCTTCCCATGCTGGCATATCAGGCGTTGATTTGCGCCGTCAGGCGGTTCGATACATAATCGTAGAGGTCCTGTAGCGTGTGCATCTGCTGGAAGTCCTCAGGTTTTACCTTGAAGCCGAAATTCTGTTCGATGGCAACCACCAGGTCTATATAGTCCAGGCTGTCCAGGTCCAGCGTTTCCTTCAGGTCTGCTTCCGGTTTTATGGCATCGGCGTCCACCTCAAAATCTTCCACCATAAAATCGGTGATCCGGCTGATTATTTCTTGTTGATCCATAAACACTTATCAAGTAGGGGTAAGCCCTTAAGGGCAAAAATAATTTAATATTGATATTGCTTTAAGGGAAGCGGTTATGCTTCCGCTTTGTAAAATTAATAAAATTCAATTTTTGTAGGGAAAAAATATGACCACCCATGTCATATGGGTATAAAATGGCATGCTCTGCCTTACATTAAGGCAGTTTCTTCACCTGTTCCGCCTTGTGTCTAGAAATGGATGTCCACTATACTGTCCACGGGTATCATAGTGCCGCCTTTCAGTTGCAGATGCCCGCCTGCTACAGACCATACCGTCGTTTCCACAGATACCGGGCCTTCCGTCGTTTCGAAGGTTATATTGGTCTTTCCTTTGAATTCATTGCCCAGGCGCATGGCATAGCTTAGCTCCCTGTGCCATTTTGCTACCCTGTTCACCAGTGCCGGTACGATCTTGTAGCTTGATATTTCTTCTTTTGAAATTAAGACTGCCATAAACTTTACATTAAAAGGACTACCAATTTAACCTTTCATCAGTTAAAAAACAAAATATCCCCGGCAAAATGTCGGGGATACTGCTTTTTTAGGGGAGTATTTATTTTATGTGTAAAGGCACTGATAAGGTTAGGCTTATGTTACGTCCCATCCCGAAGATCCCTTGTCGCCCGGTCACATTATTGATGTCGGCATAGCGCAGCCTGCTCAGGTGGTTCTGGTAGGCTGCATCGGTAAGGTTCTGCCCGGCTATACTCAGGCTGCATATTGTCTGTTGTTTTTTGTTGCATATGTCGGCGCCTATGCCTGCATCCAACAGTATGTAGCCGGCTGAGGCCGTTTCTGTCCCGTAAGCACTGAACACATTATTCTGTGCAAAGTTGATGTCCAGCCCGGCTTTGGCATATACATTCCTGATGTGTTTGCTAAGTGCCTTGCTTTGTGCCCTAAGGTCCACCTGCCAGCGCGCTGCCGGTATATAGGGCAGGTTGCGGGTGCTGTCCGTACCATTGGTGAACATGCCTTTTACATAAGATAGTGTGTTCTCAAGGTGCAGCCAGTCAAGCGGGTGGGGGTGTATGTCCACGTTCAGCTCCCCGCCGTACAGGTTAGCGTTCGATTGTCCGTAGATATAAGCGGGTACCTGCCCGTCATTGTTTCGTTCAGGTATCGAATCTCCGCCATTCACCGCCTGTAGTTTATAAATGAAGATGAAGTTGCGGATATAATTGTCGAATATGGCAGCGTTTACCATTACGTGGTCCGAACTCCAGGTCAGCCCCAGGTCGGCCTGCACACCCTGTTCTGCTTTCAACTGGCTGTTGCCGTATTCGTAGCGTATAGTGCCTTCATGCACCCCATTGGCGGAAAGCTCCGCAATATTAGGCGTACGGTAGCCTGTAGCTATATTGAACTTTAAGGTGGCGCGCTTACTTACATTATACCCGGCTCCTAAGCTCCCGGTGAGGTTGGAGAAATTACGGTCGAACGAGCTGAATTGCACATCTGCGGTCGGCGATTTTACGGCCAGGTGGTCGGGGCCAAGATATAGTGCATCGCTTTTTATATTGCGGTAGCCATAGCGCAGGCCGCCGCTCACGCTCCATTTATCCCATTCTTTTTTGGCGATACCATATGCACCGCCGTCATACAGCGAGTAGTCGGGTACCAGGTAGTCGCTTCCCTTATTGGTATTGAATTGTACCATACCGTTTATCCCTGTCGATACCTGCCATCCCTTTACCTTCAGGGTATAATATTTCAGGTCGTAAGTAAAGGTCTGAAGCATTAGCCACAGGCCGGGCACATCAAAGGCCACGGGGTCGGCAAACTCCCTGCGCACATTGCGCTGGTAACCTAGGTTGATGCCCAGCCGCCTGCCGTTATTCAGGTTTATATTGTTTTCCCAGTCTATTTTCTGGTGATTGATTACCTGGTAGGGCACCACCATACTGTACGATTTGCCATCAGCTTCAGTTACCAGTGCCTCTGCTGCCGTGCCCGACTGGTCCACTTGTTTTATGAAGGTTCCCGTTGCACTGTCACGGTCACCTTCGGCTATGCCCAGGTGCTGGTTATACGAGGTGTAAGATAGTCGGGAGTAGCCCCACTGCTTGTTGATGCCCGCACTGAACCCATAGTCCGTATTGCGGAAACGGGTGTCATACACATAGCCGTCATATTTGTCCTTATAGTCATGGGCCTCTTTTTGTGTCAGGTAGCCGCTCAGGCTTATTCCGTTAATGTTTCCCCCCAGTTGCACATGCCCTGCCCCAAGGCCGTTATTGGTTTGGAAATTGCCGGTAATATTACCTTCTATCTTACCCAGCGGGATCGGGTCGTCCGACACGATATTGATGACTCCCGCTAGCGCGTCCGATCCGTAGGCCAGCGATGCGGGGCCCTTCAGCACCTCCACGCGGGTCACATTGTAGTCGTCTATTTCTATCCCATGTTCATCGCCCCATTGCTGTCCTTCCTGTCGCACACCGTTATTAAGGGTAATGATACGATTGTAGCCCAACCCCCTTATTACGGGTTTCGATACGGCGGGCCCCGTACTTACCTGGTTCACACCGGGCACCTTGGTCACCGCATCTATAATGTTGGTCGACACATCTTCATGCAGCTCTTTCAGCCGCATGCTTTGTATGGGTATGATGCTGCGTCGCTCATCCGTAGCCTGGCTGGTCCCCGTTATTACCACCTCGTTCTTCTCTATGATGCTTTGGCTCAGTTTAAAATCCTGCGTTACTGTACCGCTGATGTGCAGCATGGTGGTTATGGTAGCATAGCCCAGCATATGCACTTCTGCAAGAAAATTCCCGGTCGGCAGGTTATTGATATGATAGCGTCCGTCCGTATCGGTTACCGTTCCCGTCCTCAGGTCGGGTATGGATATTACGGCCCCGGGCATTGCTTGGCCCTGGTCATCAGTCACCCTTCCGCGCAGGGTATTGCCTGCGGCGGCAAAAGTGCATATGGGTAAAAGTATCAGTACCAGCAGTACTGCATATTGTTTGATATATGAATACATTTCTTTTGAATGAAAAAAGTTTAAAAGATCCGTTTAAATGGCATGGTATGCCTGTCCTTCATTGTATTAGGCAATAGCCGGCGGACCTCTTAAAGAAAGCTGCTCATGGTGAGCTTGCAGCTTTACTGCATTGTAGATAGCATAGTATGCTGAGAAATGAATAAGGGTTTGGAATTGTACTACAGGTAGCTCACTGTCATTGGCGAAGGGGGCCAGCACGAAACCCAGGAACGCACAGTGATGGTGCTTTTTTTCAATGGCAAGACCATCATGTTTGCCGCGGTTATCTACTGTATCCTCATGCCCCGTAAAGGAGTGCAGGAATGACATCGTTGTGCTCCCGAACAGGAGCAGGAATGATAGCCATACGGATACTACGATATGTATGATTCTCTTTACCAACGGTGCTTTAGCCTTGGAATAGGCAAATTTCCACAATTTTCTTGCCAAATCCATCATAAAAATAGTCCGAAAAACCTATTTCTATGGTGAGTTTCAGGGTGATTTTGGGTCTATGATGTTTTTGGGCTTATTCAGCGCTCACTATCTTAGTTTTCTTCCTGAAATTAATATCATAGCCCAATAGCCCGATTACCTCGGCATAGTAGAAGTGGTGCCTTGCAGAGCCACCCTCTACGGTCAGTACATTCAGGTAGTTCGCAAAGCCGCTTTTTACCGTCGCCTCCAGGAACAGGTTTTTCAGGGGGTATATTCTTAATCCGGTCTCAACTCCCAGTATATATCCTGCCACATGTAGCCGGTTATCCAGGCGCTTACCCATTACCGTCACATCCGATTTTGGTATTACTACACCAGCCCCTACTTTATATACAAAGGTGGAAAGCGTCCGTTTTTTATTATGCCATATTCGGTCTTGTCCTACATAGTTCAGGTGGTAGAAGTTGGCGCCGTTGGTATGCTCGAAGTGTACGAAATAAGGCCGTATCATCGTGTCCTTATCCATTTGCTCCCCGCCTATCTGGCCGGTTATATGCACCGTCTGGTAATCGGTCACTACGTACTTTGCATGGTCGTAGTTGAGCTCTATGGCATGCGTATGTTGTTTGTTCAGGTACACGCCTATGCGCAGGCTGTTCTGGGGGATGGTGATGTCTATGGGATTGGTACGGAAACCACTGAAGTCCGGTTTGTCGTGGGCTACTGCCTGGTGCAGGGTAAAATCATATTCGCTGCCGTTCTTGAAATGGATATCGCTTTTGGAGAATTTATCACGGTTGTATCCCCATTGCAGGTAAATGCCTGAAAATACAGGCTTTTCAAAAAATTGGGCATTCGCTTGCAGGCAGGTGATGAGGAGTACTGCAAGCCACAATGGTCTTTGCATTCGAGGTGTTTTACAGGCCAAAAGTAGCCACTTTCGGTTAACTTACTGTAAACGTTCTACGATACCGGCTATGCCCTGTCCTCCCCCTACACATGCGGTCACCATACCGTAGCGTTTATTCAATCGCCCCAGGTCATGCAGGTTTTGTATGGTCAGTTTGGCACCGCTGCAGCCCAGTGGGTGGCCCAGCGATATGGCGCCGCCATTGATGTTAACGATGTCGGGGTTCATGCCCAGTTCGCGTATCACTGCCAGCGATTGTGATGCAAATGCCTCGTTCAGTTCTATCAGGTCTATATCACTAAGTTTCATGCCCGCTTGCTTCAGTGCTTTGGGTACTGCTGCTACCGGGCCTATGCCCATGATGCGTGGGTCTACACCGGCACTTGCGCAGGCTATCAACCGGCCCCATGGCTTCAACCCCAGCTGGTTCATTAGCTTTTCCCCCATCACGATCACGAATGCTGCTCCGTCCGATGTTTGCGATGAATTACCGGCAGTTACTGTACCCCCCTGTGCAAATACGGGCGGCAGTTTTGCCAGCGCTTCCATGCTCGTATCTGGCCTGGGCCCCTCGTCGGTATCTACAATATATTCCCTGTTTGCTTTTTTGTTCTTTTCGTTCACATACACCTCTTTCACGGTTATAGGCAATATCCCCTTCTTAAAATATCCTTCCTGTATCGCCTTCATTGCTTTCATGTGCGAGTTATAGGAGAAGGCATCCTGGTCCTCACGGGATACTTTATAATCATTGGCCACCTGCTCGGCAGTGAGCCCCATGCTCAGGTAATAGTCGCCATTGTCTTTGGCTATTTCGTAATTGGGCATAGTGCGCCACCCCGCAGTAGGCACCAGGCTCATGCTCTCTGTACCGCCGGCTATGATGCAATCGGCCATACCCATCTGTATCTTGGCTGTAGCTATGGCTATTGTTTCCAGTCCCGATGCACAGTAGCGGTTTACTGTCACGCCGGGCGCCCATTCCCCGATAGCCCTGTTGGCAATGATACGGCCCACTTGCAGGCCCTGTTCCGCTTCCGGTACTGCATTGCCTACGATCACATCATCCACCAGTTTAGGGTCCAGTTGGGGTACACTGGCCATCACCCCTTTAATTACATCCACGGCCAGGTCATCCGGGCGATAGAACCGGAATACGCCTCTTTTTGATTTTCCCACTGCTGTACGGTACCCCGCTATGATATATGCTGCCTGCATGATAATATTTTTAAAAACACTTAAAGTTACCAAATCCCCACGATTTCAGTACGCACGATTGCTCAATAGCAATTATGAATATCGACAAATACGGGCAAGTCCCCCTTGTGCGGATGCTTTGTGATTAGCCGAAGGAGGTAGGGGGGATGTCCGCTCGAGAAGGGATACGTTTAGGACATATCTGCCACTTACAGCGCTTACTGGCATAATAATTATCTATTCATTCATTAATGGATCCCGGTGATCTATAAGTAATTTTACTGGATCAAGTAAATCATGATTCACGATATGAAGAAGACATTGGTATTAGGCGCATCTGAAAATCCATCCCGTTACAGCTACCTTGCGGTCAACAGGTTATTGCAACATCATCATCCTGTAGTCGCAATAGGCAGGCGAAAAGGTAAGGTACAGGATGTGGATATTATTACGGAACACCCCGAAATGGATGATATTGATACGGTGACCCTCTACCTCAATCCGGATAATCAGAAACCCTACTACGACTATATATTCTCGCTTCATCCAAAGCGCATCATCTTCAATCCCGGCACCGAAAATCCCGAGCTCGAAAAAATGGCCAAAGAAAAAGGCATTGAACCCATAGAAGCATGTACCCTTGTAATGCTCGGCACCGGCCAGTATTAAGCAGTAGCGTCCGCACCGCTCCAAGCGGTCAGACGCGTTAAGATAAACATATGCACACACAGTCCCCTCGGGACGCCCTGTTTAAAGATGTTACTGGATAGCGTCCGCACCGCTCCAAGCGGTCAGACGCGTTAAGAGAAACCCCGCATAGATAGTCCCTTCGGGACGTCCTGTTTATAGCAATGGGCTCCCCTACACAATTATAGCTCCATAGGAGCGACCTGTAGTTAGATGTGCTCGGTAGCGTTCGCACCGCTCCAAGCGGTCAGACGCGTTAAGAGAAACCCCGCATAGATAGTCCCTTCGGGACGCCCTGTTTATAGCAATTGAATCCCCCACATAATTATCAGCTCCGTAGGAGCGACCTGTAATTAAACGCCCCCGCATTATGCAGGGGCGCAGTGTATGTTTCTTTTAGCTCAATTTAAAAATTTGCATTCAGCCCTATCCTGAAGAATGAAATATCATATCCCAGTTCCGTAAAGGCCCCGAAGTGCTTGCTGAAGTTGTACTTAGCACCTACAAAAGCTCCTGCAACAGGGTAAGCGCTGTTATAGTTATAGGGGTTGTACCCAAGGTGGTCGTAATAGGTGTCCTTGTATTTATAGATGCGTATGCCGAGCGTTACGCCTGCATAAGGGTCAAATTTATTGTTCTTGTCTTTAAGCAGCGTGAGGTGATAAGTGCCGCGTACACCAAAGACCACATTGGTCCATGTAGCCTTGTACCCATTGCCGTAGTTGTAATGTGCGGATTTGAAAGCGAGCAGACCACCTACACCAATAGTACCCGGTCCTGCGTGGTTGATAATGCCCTGGTCGTAAACGAAACCGAATGCAGGCAATGGCGTTACGCTGCCATAATAATTATAATCGACGCCAAAACCTACTGCGAACCCTAAAGTTTTAGAACCCTTTACGAAGGCAGCTTCTTTACCGTTGCTTTCTTTTGTGTCCTTTTCTTTTGCCGATGTCGGATTGCTGTTAAGCACCAGGGACATGCCGATAATACCCAAACAAATTGTAAGACTCTTTTTCATCTGATATTGATTTTGTAATGCAAAAATATTGAAACAACCGCATTGTTTGAGTGAAGAAGATGCTGATTGTATAACACATTGTTAGCTAATGGAGTTGGAGATTTGGAGCCCATACATGTCATTTAGTCTATCCGCCTGACAGGAATAAAGCTCTTCGTTTCCGGGTCGAATTTTGCTTTGTACAAACTCCAGCCCATACGTTCGTCGTGCCATCCATATACAGACCCGGCAATTAACGCACCCGTTAGCCCGAACAGTATACCTGCATTCACTACGGAGCGGGATACACTTTTTATTCCCCGGAACCGTTTTTCAATATAGATCTCACCATCTGCAAATGTCATCGGTTCACAGTGGCCGTTCAGGCCTACCATCCATTTGCTGCCGTTATACACCGCAAAAAAGGAGTTTTCGTCGATATGTTTTCCTTTCTTGCCCTTTGAGTTTAAATAATGGTAGCGCACCCTTCTTGTGTCTCCCGTATAATAAACCTCT
>CAYZTM010000019.1:0-80101 GCA_964481425.1 uncultured Flavipsychrobacter sp. | reverse complement strand
ATTCTTGATTACCCACGATCTTGCGCTCGCTGCAGAGATGGCCGATGATGTGTTGGTTATGTACAAAGGCAAAACAATAGAATATGGTACTGTTGAACAGGTATTACAACACCCCCGGGAGGCTTATACCAAAGCCCTGCTTGCCTGCCGCCCTTCGGCCCAACAGAAAGGCCATCGTTTGCCCGTAGTTAGCGATTTCCTGGCTGCGGAACATGTACAGGAAACAAAGCCTGTGCATCTTACGTCACATGCCAAGGATGGAGACACGCTACTGGAGGTGAACAAGCTGCGTGTTTGGTTCACAGGGAACAGGGACCTCTTAGGCAGGCCTTTGAACTATTTCAAAGCGGTGGATGATGTCTCTTTTGAGCTGAAGAGGGGCGAGGTGCTGGGCCTTGTAGGTGAGAGTGGTTGTGGTAAGAGTACGCTCAGCCGTAGCCTCATCGGCCTGCTGCCGGTGCACGAGGGGCAGATACGCTTCAATGGCGAAGACCTTGCAAGACTCCCGCAAAAAGCCTGGCGTAGCGTCCGCAGGCAAATACAAATGATATTCCAGGATCCCTTTGCATCCCTCGATCCCCGCATGAGTATCGGTGATATGCTGATGGAGCCTATGCTGGTACATCATATAGTACCACGCAGCCAATTACAAAAGGAAGCGCAGCGTCTGCTCGATATCGTGCAATTACCCGCAGGCGCACTGAAGCGTTATCCACACCAGTTCTCAGGTGGCCAGCGGCAGCGCCTGGGCATCGCAAGGGCACTAGCCCTGCGCCCGCAATTGTTGGTTTGCGACGAAAGTGTTTCTGCCCTCGATGTAAGCATACAGGCACAAATTCTTAACCTGCTAAAGGAATTGCAGGCTGAATTTGACCTCTCTTACCTGTTCATATCCCACGACCTTAACGTAGTGCATTATATCAGTGACAGGGTAATGGTGATGCAGGCAGGTAAAATAGTGGAGCGTGGCGACGCGGAAAAGGTATTGCGACAACCCAATAATGAGTATACCAAAACACTGGTTGAAGCCATACCCTCTGGCAAAAATTTCTTTACATCTTAGTGTCTTTGCGGTTAAGACCACTTACTGTGAGTATATTTGTTCCAAACCATTTTTCAATGCCCGGCTATTTTTCATACATCGCGATTCCTGCAACAGACTTTCAACGTGCCTTCGATTTCTATACTGCTATCACAGGCGGTAAGCTGGTAAAGAATCCGGGTGTTCCCTTTCCAATGGCCTATTTTAAGGATGAGACCGGTAATAATATAGGTCACCTCTTCCAAATGGCGGGCATCAATCCATCCACTGATGGGCCGATAGTTTATCTTCATCTTACTGAAGACCTGAACGAAACTTTGGAGAGGATTGCAACAGCAGGTGGTATCATTATTATGGCCAAGACACAGATATCGCCCGATGCAGGTTATTGGGCTATTTTCCTCGATAGTGAAGGCAACAGGCTGGCTCTGCATTCCATGAAATAAGTTTATAGTTGGAGGCTATCCCAAAGTGCTACCCGGGCTTTTAGTGCCTCATCTACTGCCTTGGTTGCCTCTTCCCATTTCTGTTCGTCATTGCCGCAGAGCTCCTCGGTCATTTGGTAGGCAAGATGCGCATGGTGGTCTCCATCTACCTCTATATGCCGCTCCAGGTAATACAGAAAAGTTCTAAGTTTTCCCGGGAAGCGTTCTTCAAGTTCCCGTACCAGTTCTACAAACATTCCCGGTATCAGGTCTTCTCTGCCGAATGTAAATACTGCTGCCTGCTCGTGCAGTTTCCCGGAACCGATGACACTAAAAGTATGTCGTACAAAAGTCCGTGCGCCTACTGGTATATCGTCTGCCGATAAGGCTTCCTGTACACCAGCACCTTTTGTTATATGCTCGATGAAGTTGGTAATGGCTTGCGTATTGCAGCCCGCTTCTTTCATAGCTTTTAGGTATAGCTCGAAGTGGCTCATCCTGTTTCCCTCTTCATCTATGTCGCTTTCTTCTCCTGTTACGATCTCGTTGATCAGGTAACGGGTTGTTGCGTTGCCGGTAGGCACCCAGGGTACAGACACGCAGGTCAGGCCCCTTTGCAAGACCTTCAGCAGGCTCATAAAATCCCATACGGCATATATATGGGTTTCCATGAACTGCTGTACATCCTCCAGGGTTTGCAGTTTGCTATATAGTGGATGATCAATGAGTTGTTTTCGTATATCTTTAGTTCCTTCCTGTATTTGTGCAATTCTTTCTGCTACCATCTAATATTTTTTAGTCTTTTTATCTGGTTGGGTCCCGATGATCCCTCAAATCATGCAAATCGTGGTTAAATATATTTTGCGGTATAGCTCTCTTTAACTTTTTTCAGTCCTTCCGGGATCCCTTCGTAAAGAAGATAGCCGCCATCTGCACCGCCTTCCGGTCCAAGGTCTATTACCCAGTCAGCGCTTTTAATTACATCTGTGTTGTGCTCTATCACTATGATCGAGTGTCCTTGCTCTATCAACGCGTCGAATGACTGCAGCAGCTTTTTGATATCGTGCATGTGCAGCCCTGTCGTTGGTTCATCGAATATGAACAGTACCTTTTCTTTCACTTTACTCTTGCCAAGGAACGAGGCCAGTTTCACACGTTGTGCCTCACCGCCGCTGAGTGTATCGCTGCTTTGTCCCAGTTTCACATAGCCAAGTCCCACATCGCTTAATGGTTGCAGGGCGGCTGCCAGCTTCTTCTCATCTTTAAAGAAGAGTATCGCTTCATCCACACTCATCTCCAGCACATCATATACACTCTTGCCCCGGTAGGTCACCTCCAGCACTTCGTCCTTGAAGCGTTTCCCTTTACAGGTTTCGCAGAGCAGGTGCACATCTGCAAGGAATTGCATCTCTACAACTACCTCACCCTCTCCCTTACAGGTATCGCAGCGGCCACCGTCGGTGTTGAAAGAAAAATGTTTTTCGGCAAAGCCCCTCATTTTTGACAGGGGTTGTTTGGCGTACAGCTTCCGTATCTCGTCATAGGCTTTTATATAGGTAACGGGATTGCTTCGCGACGATTTTCCTATCGGGTTTTGGTCCACCATTTCAACATGCCCTACATAGTGCAGGTCCCCGCCAAGGCTTTTGTGTTGCCCGGGTCGCTCTGCACTTTCGCCATAGTATTTTTGCAGGGCAGGGTATAGCGTTTGCTTGACCAGGGTGGTCTTACCGCTGCCGCTCACACCCGTTACCACGCAGAGCACATTGAGCGGCAGGCTCACATCCACATTCTTCAGGTTGTGCTGCCTGCAGCCCTCTATACGTATTTTACCCCGGGGTTTCCTTTTTATAGCTGGCACATCTATTTGCATATGCCCGCCAAGGTATTGGCCCGTCAGGCTGTTCTTGTTTTTAATGATCTGTTCGTAGTGTCCTGCTGCTACTACCTCACCACCCAGGTGGCTGGCCAGTGGTCCCATATCTATGATATGATCTGCCTCGCGCATCATCAGTTCATCATGCTCCACCACAACCACCGTATTGCCCAGGTCGCGTAGCGATTTTAGCACACCTATCAGTCTTTCGGTATCCCTGCTGTGCAGGCCTATACTCGGTTCGTCTAGTATGTATAAAGAATCTGTAAGGTTACTCCCCAGGAATTTCGTGAGCTGTATGCGTTGGCTCTCGCCACCGCTCAGCGTGTTGGCAAGCCTGTTCAGGGTCAGGTAGCCAAGCCCTACATCCAGCAACGTTTTGATGCGCTGGTCTATTTCAGTTAGTATACGCCGGCCTATCGCCAGTTCCTGTTCGTTAAGTTTCAATTGTCGGAACCACTCGTAAAGGTTTGCTGCAGGCAGGAACATCAGTTCGGCTATAGTGGTGCCCTGTATCTTTACATATAGTGCCTCCGGTCTTAGTCTTGCGCCATTGCAGGCAGGACAGGTGGTCCTGCCCCTATAGCGGGCCTGCATCACCCTGTACTGAACTTTATACAGGTTCTGCTCCACCATTTTAAAGAAGTCTTGTATGCCTTCCACTTTGCTGTTGCCATGCCACAGCAGTTTATACTCTTCTTCATCCAGGTCGGCAACCGCCTTATGTATGGGAAACGCGAATTTTGAGGCGTTGCGGATGAATGCAGCCTGCCATTCGCTCATCTTTTCTCCCCTCCAGCAAGCCACAGCCCCCTCATATACACTCAGGCTGCGGTCGGGTATCACCAGGTCGGCATCTATGCCCAGCACCTGCCCGAAGCCTTCGCATTGCGGGCAGGCCCCGTAAGGGTTATTGAAAGAAAACAGGTTGGGCACAGGCTCTTCGAAGCTCATACCATCGGCCTCAAAGCGGTTGTTGAACACGTGGAGCTCTTTCCCGTTCGTTTCCACATAGCATTCGCCTTCGCTTTCATAGAATGCGGTCTGTATGCTGTCCGCCATCCGGTGCAGGTCATCCTCTTCAAATGTTTCTTTTACCACTATACGGTCCACCAAAAGGTACACATGCTTCTTCGGTAATTTTTGTTCCCCGGCCAGTATGTCTTCTATGCGTATGGGCTTTTCATCGGCATCAGGGGCATACATCCGGCTGAAGCCTTTTTGCATCAGGATATTTAACTCCTCTTCTACGCTACGGCCATAACGCGTCACTAAGGGAACGATGAATTGCACCTTTGTGCCTTCAGGCAGGGTTTGTACAAAATCTACCACATCGCTCACAGTGTCTTTCTTCACCTCTTTACCGCTTATGGGTGAATAAGTTTTACCCACCCTTGCAAAGAACAAGCGCAGGTAATCATATATCTCGGTCATACTGCCCACTGTACTGCGGGGCGTGCGGGTGGTCACTTTTTGTTCTATGGCTATCGCCGGGCATATGCCGTGTATATAGTCTACATCCGGCTTGTCCATCCTCATCAGGAATTGCCGGGCGTAGGCACTCAGGCTTTCGGCATACCTGCGCTGGCCTTCAGCAAACAGCGTGTCCATGGTCAGGCTGCTCTTGCCCGAACCTGATACGCCTGTTACCACCACCAGCTTATTGCGGGGTATGCCCACATCCACATTTTTCAGGTTGTGCATGCGTGCCCCCTTTATGAAAATCACATCAGGGTCATCGGCCATTTTAGGTTCGCGTTTGCCCTTATGCTCCACCTCAGGTGCTGATATCCCCTCTACATGTTTAGTTTTACCGCTAACTGCTTTCTTGCCTGCCATAAATAGTGTGCAAATTTAACGCATTTGAGGCGCGAAAGTTTAGATCTGTGGTATTAGCAGAAACTATTATCCTAACAGACTTTCGATCGCCGCCGCAAGCTTCCTGTCCCGCTCAGTTACGGTATTATCGGCATCATGGCTGCACAACCATATTTCCACCTTGTTCCAGGTATTTGTCCAGGTGGGGTGGTGGTTTTGTTTTTCTGCCAGCAGGGCTACCCGTGTCATGAATGCAAATGCTTCTGAAAAATCTTTGAATGTGAAGCTCTTGTATAGCTTATTGTCTTTTTCTTCCCAGCTCATATAGTAAAAGTAGTACAAAATCCCCCCACTTATCAACCTGTCAATATATCAACTATTCAACGCCTTCCTCATCACATGATCATTCATCAGGTAGGGTCCTATAGGTATATCTTCGTCGTAAGCTACTTCGTACCCCATCCGTTCATAGAATAATTTGGCTTTATTATACCGGTTTACATTTAGCTCCAGTGTGCTTTTCCCAGCAATCAGCACTTCCTGTTCTACTGCCTCGATCAGCATCCTGCCATAACCCTTGCCTTGTTTTTCCTGCAGGCAGTAGAGCTTGTGTAGTTTATATACATCCGGGTTTTCCGGCCTTGGTGCATAAGCAGCAAATCCGGTAGCATGCCCTTCATCATATAGCAGAAGATACCGTTGTGTCCCGCTTTCTATTTGTTCTTTTATTTTACCGGGTTCAAAGAGTAGTTCAAGCATATACTTCGCTTGCCCTTTAGGCAGTATTGGGTCATAGGTAGGTTCCCATATGGCTTTTGCAAGTTGTACTATGGTTATGGTATCTTCCGTTCTTGCTTTTCGTATTTCAGGCATCCGGGTGAATATAAGGGTGAAAATTAAGAGGATACTATCCTGTATTTTGCGCCTTGTTCGCAGCGTGTATCTTTATGTTTTCATTTATTTTTATGAGAGCAAAGATATTGCTGCTTTTGTTTATTCCATCTCTGTTACAGGCACAGGATATGACAACCGTATTTGAACGCACCGGAGGCAAAGAGTCGGCCACATATGCCGAGGCTATCAGTTATTGCAAAATGTTGGCGCGACGTTTCCCCACCATTACGATGGAAGAGGCTGGCCATACAGATGCTTATTACCCTTTGCATGTGGTCTATTACAGTAAGGATGGGAATTTCGACCCGGTAAAATGGCGCAAGCGGAATAAGGCTATCTTGCTTATCAATAATGATATACACCCCGGCGAGCCCGATGGCGTGGATGCCAGTCTGATGCTGTTACGAGATGCGGTCACCGGTAAAATAGATGTCCCGGAGAATGTGGTGCTCGCAGTGATACCCGTTTACAATATCGGTGGCGCTTTGAACAGGGGCAGGCCCAGCCGTGCAAATCAGAACGGCCCCGAAGCTTATGGCTTTCGGGGCAGTGCCCAGAACCTCGATCTGAACCGCGATTTCATCAAAATGGATGCAAAGGAAACGCGCACTCTGGTTGAGCTGTTTCATTATCTCGATCCCGATATGTTTATCGACAATCACGTCAGCGATGGGGCCGATTACCAGCATGTAATGACCCTGCTCGAAACGCAGCATAATAAACTGGGCGGTGCCCTGGGTAAATACCAGCACAAGACCGTCATACCTCTTGTTTACAAAGACATGAAAGAGCGGGGTTACGATCTTGTTCCTTATGTTAATGATTTTGATGATACCCCCGACAAGGGATGGCGGGAATTTTTGGATTACCCCCGTTTTTCCAGTGGTTTCGCGGCCTTGTTTCAGACAATGGCCTTTGTGCCTGAAACCCATATGTGGAAGCCTTACAAGCGAAGGGTAGAGTCCACTTATGCACTTATGCTGAGTTTTATAAAGATCGCATCAGGGCATGCGGATGAGATACATGCGGCCCGCAGCCGTGACAGGGAACAGATGCTCAGCCAAAAGATCTTTGCCATTGACTGGAAAGTGGATACTACCCGCCACAGCAATATAACGTTTAAGGGTTACGAAGCGGTACATAAGCCCAGCAAAGTATCCGGCCTGCCGCGCCTGTATTACGACAGGAGCAAGCCTTTTACCAAACAGGTACCGGTTTACGATCATTTTATGGCTTCAAAAAAGGTTACTGCACCACAGGCATATGTTATCCAGCGTGGCTGGACACATGCCATCAACCGCCTGAAGTGGAATGGTGTAGAGATGGAAGAGTTGAAGGAAGATACGCTCATGAAGCTAACGGTTTACAGGATAGATAAGTACGACACACTCCCGCATCCTTATGAGGGGCATTATATGCACCATAATGTTGCGGTGCATACAGGTAAGGAAAAGGTGCAACTGCACAAAGGCGATTATATCATCCCGCTCGATCAGCCGGCTAAACGTTATCTTGTAGAGGTGCTTGAGCCGCTTGCTCCCGATGCGCTTTTTGCATGGAATTTTTTCGATGCTATCCTGCAACAAAAGGAATATTACAGTGCCTATATTTTCGAAGACCAGGCTGCTGAACTGCTGAGGAAAGACGCCAAACTCTGCAAGCTGTTTGAAGAGAAGAAGAAAAACGACAAGGTTTTTGCAAAGGATGGCAAAGCCCAGCTCGATTTTATCTATCATCATTCAGTGTACATGGAGCCTGAGTACATGCGGTATCCTGTTTTCCGCATCGATTAGTTATTGTATATCTTCTGTCATTCCCTGCTGCCATCTTTTCATGTAGTCTTAGTTTCTCTTTACGTTCATACTCATTAAAGGTATGATGCTGCGCAGTCCCATTTGGGGTGACCTGTTTGTAGCCACTTATCCGGTTCATTTCACGTCAAACCATACTTCTTTACTTTCATCCCATTCCCCGTTATAATTTATGGTCAGTTCTTCCCCGGCCTCTATATCCCGCATGGTTTTGATGAACATTGTTTCATCCTCATAGTTCATAAAGTGCTCACAGTTAGAGCTGTAGGAATGATTATACATGGGTATATTACCAAGGGCCATGCAGCACATTTGTTTGCCCTCCGGTGTCCATTCAAATATATAGTCATGCAGCAGGGTTTGGTCCAGTAGTTTCCTGTCCTCAGCTCCCATAACAATAACCGAAGCGGTCTCTATCACGGTACCCGCCGGTATGAAGGTATCGGTAAATACGCCCCTTCCTCTTTCTGTTGTATTCCTTACATGTATACCGTGGTAACTCATAATTATCGCCCCAAAAATACTGATAGCTGATTCAGAATAATAAAAATTAAACAATAAGGCGCCGGTAACCGTTTCGCAGGTATTCATGCTGCTCTCCATTAAATGGGACAAAAAAGATAAATGGGACAGTATATTTCCTTTATAAAAAAACACCCGGCATCAGCCGGGTGTTTTTTTTATGGTACGCTTTTTTATTATAGTTCATTGTCATTGGCCGGGGCAACGTCCTCACGCTGAGCCAGTATCTTGGTCTTGCCTTCAGATGCAGGTACTATTTCCAGCTTTACGTTAGCGAGGCCCTGCTCTTTAAAGTCCAGTTTCTCGGCAGCAATGCTGGCCAGGTCTATCAACCTTGGGTTGTTGGGAGCCATGCGGTCATTGATACGCACATAGATAACCCGTCCGTTGGTCAGGTTGGTAACCCTTACGTAGGTACCCAGTTTCAAGTGGTTACTGGCAGCAGTGAACTTCTCGTTATCAAAGATCTCCCCGGTTGCGGTTGGCCTGCCTTCAAACTTATCATGGTAGTAGCTGGCTACACCTTTCCTGTCCGCAGCGGGTTCCCCTTGCTTTTGCACTTGCTGGGCCCTAAGGCCTATCCCGGTAAATAAAAATATCGAAGTAATTATCAGCAGCCTCATACGCATTTAAAATTTATGCAAATATAGTAGCCTATTACCAAAAAATCAACTTTACATCAATTAAATATTAATGTCTCTTGTTAAACTTTTGTGAACCTCCGCGATCGCCTGGGCGTTTGTACTGCCCTGAAAACCTTTTCTGTTGCGGCTTTTCATAACCTCCACTCCTGCCGCGGTCGCGCTGTTCTGCCTCTTCCATACGTACTTTGCGGCCCTTGAATTTTTTCTGGCTCATGGCCTGTACAATGAATTCTGCGGCATCTGAACGGACATTAAAGAAACTGCTCAGGTCGCGCACTGTTACACGGTCTATGATGCCCGGTTCTATATCTGTGCTCTCGGTTATGAAGTTTACCAGCTTTTCCGCGGAGTTGATACCATCCTTCAGGCCTATATTGATGAACAGGCGTACGCTATGCCCACCGCGGCCACGTTCCCGGTTCTCATAACTCGCATTCAGGTCTTCGGCATCTTCATACGATGCTATGGTATCTTTGAGTTGCAGCCATATCAGGCGACGTATCAGTTCGTCCTTTTCCATTTCCTCAAAACGTTCATGGATCGTCTCCTGGTACACACGGGCGAAATCGGCCAGGGGATTGGCTTCAGCTATCTGTTCCAGGTAATAGAACAGGCGCTTGCGCACTACCTCGGCACCATCAGGTATATCGCTGCGGTTGAAGCGCTGCTTTACCAGCCTTTCTATCTGGCGGATGTTAGATATCTCTTTAGGCGATACGATGCTCATGCATATACCGCTCTTACCGGCGCGTGCTGTACGGCCGCTTCGGTGGGTATATACTTCAGGGTCATCGGGCAACTCATAGTTTATTACGTGGGTAATGTCATTCACATCTATACCACGGGCAGCCACATCGGTAGCCACAATGGCCTGCAAGCTCTTGTTCTTGAAGCGCTCCATTACCTTGCTGCGCATCTTTTGGTCCATATCACCGTGTAGCGGACTCACATGATAGCCCTGGCGCATCAGCTTTTCGGCCACATCCTGGCAGTCCTGCTTGGTGCGGGTGAATATGATACCGTATATACCTGGTGCGAAATCAAGCAAACGCTGCAGGGTCTCGAAGCGGTTGTGGTGATTGGTAACAAAGTATTGGTGATCTATGTTCTCGTTGGTTACATTCGCCTGGCCGGCTGAGAACTCTTCCCACTTCTTCATAAAGCGCTTGGCTATTCCACGCACTTCATTGCTCATGGTGGCGCTGAAGAGCCAGGTATGTTCGCGTGCAGGAGTGTTCTTGAGAATAAAGTCTATATCCTCGCGGAAACCCATGTTCAGCATTTCATCGGCCTCATCAAGCACTACATATTGTACCTGTTCCAGGCTGATGGCTTTGCGTTCCAGCAGGTCTATCAGGCGGCCCGGCGTGGCTACTACTACCTGCGGGTGGCCTTTCAGCTCGCGTATCTGCCCACCTATGGGCACACCGCCGTATACAGCAGTGCTGCGGAGGCCCCGCATATGGGCTCCGTATTTTTTAAATTCTTCCTGTATCTGCATACACAGCTCTCTTGTAGGGCTGAGTACCAGGGCTTGCACATGTTTCAGTGCAGTGTCGGTATGATGTAAAAGCGGCAGGCCAAAGGCGGCGGTTTTACCGGTACCGGTTTGTGCCAGGCCAATGATATCTACAGGTCGGGATAAAAGAGTGGGAATTACTTTCTCTTGAATTGGAGTAGGGGTTTCAAAACCCAGATCAGCTACGGCACGTACTAGTTCTTCCCGCATGGGGAAGCTCGAAAAAGACGTCATTAAATTTAAGAACTTTTTTATTTGAAGGCGCAAAGGTACGCCTATTTTCCCGAATACTTGCGTTCTTCAATTAATTTGTTGTTATGTCTCGGCTTTTTATGGTAAGACGGTTGCCGTAGTAGTTACAGAAGCTTGTTTTATGATTGCATATTTTTTACCATTAAAGTTTGGCAAGGCTATAACATAGGGCATTACCTGGATATTGATGCTCGTAGCGCCGGCCATGCCATTGAGCGGCATATTGACGGTCCCGGCATTCGCAGCATACCGTTTAGAAATGATCGTCGGGTCGTCATTTGTATTTATCCTTAACTCCACAGAATCTGCATCCGACACCGTAGTGCTATCCAGGAGCAGATCAAGGCCATTTGCCAGGCTTACAGAACCGGGTACTATGCCGGAATAGGATGGATACTTTCCTGCGTAGTTGTAATGGATATTAATATCATTATTGCTGTCGCTTACAGCAACCCAATTCACTGAGTTGTCCATGCTATATGTTGTACAAGGTCCGTTATCGCCGCTATTATCGCTATGGTACAGTCCTAAGGGATAAATCGGGTATGGCGTATTAGGTGGCCAATAGCAGAGGTCATATTTCCCATGCCCGTTAAATGTTACTGTGTCCATTGACTGGTAAGCGGTGTGGGTTGCATTGTAGAACCATGCCCATCCAGCTTCACTATAACTGTAGCCGGAAGCTGTATTATATGGGCCGGACCTATAAGTGTACATTACCCCCCAAACTGCATTAGTATCCACCGGCACCATTGGCGCTGTCCTATAGCTTTGCACCGGGGATGGTAACTGGTGTTTCGGAGGATCATTCTTTGAGCATGATACCAGGTTGAAAACCAAAGCAGCAGCAACAACAAATAGAGTCTTGTTCATGAATAGGTATTTTGCTTAGTACAACGATAAATGTACCATTTTTCAAACCAAATAACCCTGCCAATTGGCAGGGTTATTTGGTCCTTATTTTCTAAAAATTTATTTCACTACAGTAAGGCGTTGTGTGGCAAGGCCTTTTTCTGTACGCACGTTCACATTATATACTCCTGCAGACAGGTTTGCAGTGGGTATCACTATTTTTTGAGTGCCGGCATTAAAGTTTTGGCTATAGCTGAATACAGTGCGGCCAATGGCATCTGTAACTGTAATGTCTATATTGGCTGCGGCATTGATGTTGAAGGCCAGGATAGCCTCTGAATTAGCAGGATTAGGGAACAGGGCCATGTCATTGATGCCGTTCAATTCCTTCACACCAGAAGCGAGAGTCGCAGGTACGGACAATGATTGCAGTATTGAATGATCATCATTGTCCTGTACAAATATTACCAGGTCGCTGAGTATGGCCTGTGTCCAGAAGTTGTCATTCATCTGGGCAGGATTGCCCTCAACAAAATGCTTGGTGAAGGAGAAGGTCTGTGGCGTGCCGTCTGTCCATGCAGTTACATGTGTTCCATTGCCGTCGGGGAACATTGTACGCTCCACATGATAGTATTCGGTTTGCCCTACTGTTGATGAAGGCCCGTTATTGGTATAGTGCCTTTCAGCAGCTACCAACTGCACGCTGTAGTTGCCACCGGTAAGGCTAAAGTGCGGCGTTATGGTAGCACTGGCCCTTAATGAATCGCCATCCACAATATAGCTACCGGTGATGGTAACAAAAGCAGGTGCTGTTTTTGAATTGTCTATGTCGTTTTGCATGTTGCCCGCAGCGGTATTGCTGGGCATGCCATTCACCCAGTGCTCGGGTATGGCATTGCAATTATAATACGTGCGGCGCTGCAGCCCGTGGTTGTTGTAGCTGTAATCTGTGCCAGGTGAAGGCCAGTTCATCTGGTAGCGTACCAGGTTGTAGCGCGAAGAAGGTACATTGGGTAGGTTGGTGCCATTCTCTGATATTGGGTCGAATACCTGGTTGAAAGACTTACATGGAGAACAAGTGGATGAAGAGAATTCTTCAATAACACCACTGCGTACTACCGTTGTTGAGGCCACGGCAAAGCTGATCACTTTTTGGTTATTGGTATTGTCCTGGTCGGCGACGCCGTTCACCATGCTGATGTCTGCGGTTATGGTATGCTGGCCTATGGCGGGATTGGTTATTTGTGTCGTAAAGTTGAATGAGTGGGTACCGTACGGGGGAATCGTAAACCCAGTGAAGTTCTGGTTGATGGGGGTGCCTGCATCCACTTTATAAGAGAGGTCGAGTGATGTGATAGGGTCGCAACCCATATTTTGTATGGTTACATTCACTGTTGTATTCGATGTGTTGGCCACTATCTTCGGAAAGGAAACAGCGGTAGTCTTGCCATCGTTGTTATAAGGCCTGATCTCTGATACTACATTATCAAGCCTCGATGTGCCCTTGTCGTATGAATGATTGCGGAAAGCAACAGTAATGGTTTGACCATTGTAGGCCCCGAGCGATGCACCCTTTGTTACAAATATCAGGTTGCCACTGGGGTCGGTGGCATAATCGGCGCAGGGTCCGGAATATATCTTGTTGGTGAAGTCTGGCACTGTATTGCCGGCTGTTGGTGATACCCATACCTCCAGTGAGTCAGCAGGGCCGTCCACACCTTCTACATCCTCCCATTTAATGATGGTTTTGGCATCTGTCACGGTAAATGAAGGAGTTACCAGCCAACGGTCGGCCGTACCAGCCGGTGTAAAGGACGATGTCGTGAGCATGCAGGAATCGCCGGCGGCCCTGTATCGGGTCATCCATGCGTTAGATGTCAGGGCAGTTACGATCACTGCATTAAGCGCGTTGGAAGGTGTGTTGTTGTCCACCTTAATCATGGTCCATGTGCCCGGCAGGCCGGTATTGAAATTGGTCAGTGCCAGCTGTGCCTGTGCTTTGGGTAGCAGCATAGCAGCAGTCACAATAAGGAGTAATGTTTTTTTCATGTTGCCTTTTTTGTTTAACAGCAAATTAATATTTACTTTTTAATATAAGAAGAAATCATAAAAAATATTTTGCTGTTATTCAGTAAGAGACGTGGGTTGCAGGTTTCTTATTCTTTGAAAAGTACATTCTTTATCCTTTATAGCGCTATGCAGTATTTATTCATACCTTTGCTGTATGAAAAAGAGCTTACTGGTAATATTGTTGTTGGTATTGCTCATGCCGCTGGCATACCAGGCAGGTGCACAGGGTTGTGCTATCTGTACCAAAACAGCAGCCGGCCTTGGTGAAAAAAGCGCCCGTGGCCTCAACGGTGGTATCCTGTACCTGGCGGCTATACCGCTTACTTTGCTGGGCAGCATCGGCTTCATCTGGTGGAAGCATAATAAAAATAATTAGCCTCAGCGCTCCGGGCTTACTATCTTTATCTAAAATATACCCGGTATGAAGCACTTATTCCGCCTCACTTCATCATGTATAGCGGTCGTCACACTTTTCTGTTCCTGCCGCGAGAATGTTATTTCAGGCCATGGTAACATTGGCAACGATCAGCGCAGCACTTCCTCTTTCAATGCTATTGAGATCGCAGTTCCGCTCAAAGCGGTCATTAATGTAGGTAGTGCAGGCACGAGCGTAAAGCTCTCAGGATATAATAATGTGCTTTCCTATGTTAAAACAGAAGTAAAGGACAATAAGCTGCGCATCTATACCGATCCGGGTGTTAAGCTTGATGATGAGGAATACCTGAATGCAGAGATAACGGTACCATCGCTTACTGGGCTCACGCTGGATGGTGCACCGGATGCAGAGGTACGGGGGAATATCACCGGCAACGATTTTAAGCTCAGTATCTCAGGATCAAGTGATGTTACCATTGCGCAGGTCAATACCACAAACTTCAGCACCGAAGTATCGGGCGCAGGCGATATTAAAATAAGTGGAGGCAATGTACAGCACGCCTCTTATACCGTTTCCGGCGCAGGCGATATAAAAGCTTATGGCCTGCATAGTATGCAGACCACGGCCAGCGTATCGGGCGCGGGCGATATGCAGGTATACGCGGAGCAAAAACTGGATGCTGAAGTAAGCGGCGCGGGTAGCATCCGCTACAAGGGCCACCCGGTGGTCAGCTCGCAAACAAGCGGCGTGGGCGGCGTACAGGATAGCAACTAAGCTTTCGGAAATTCTTGCTAAATTTAAAAAGAAAAAGACCTGCTTATGTGCTTAAAACGCTTTACCGGCATTTTCTTCCTGTCTCTCTGTTTATTGTTTATCAATAGTTTAGCCCATGCTCAGCCCGACCCTATAGAGCATACATGGTATAACGAAGCCAAGACGGGCAAGGTGCAGATATACAAGGCCAACAATGGCAAATTTTATGGTAAGATAGTATGGCTTAAGGAGCCTGACCGCAATGGTAAGCCAAAGCTAGATATCAACAACCCGGATAAGGCCCGCAGGAACGATCCTGAAATGGGGCTGCTCATACTAAAAGCCTTCAAAAAGACAGGGGATGGCGAATATGAGGACGGCACCATCTACGATCCGAAGAATGGCAAGACCTACTCCTGTACTATGAAGCTGAAGGACAACATGCTGGATGTGCATGGCTATATCATGATATCGCTGATAGGCCGTTCTGAGAAATGGACCATTGCAGATTGATCATTGACTAAAATAATGAATTAAAAGGGGGCCTTATGACCCCTTTTAATATAGTAGCTTATCTCCAGCGGCCGCCTATCCATACCCAGCCCCGGCGTGCATGACGCCAGTGCCCGGGCACCCATACGGCCCTCGGACGGGGTGGTACGGCCCAGTAGCCACCGTGCCAGCGGTATTCACGACCTTCAGGCCTCCAATCCTCTTCTATCCATACATGGCGTGGCGAGGGCGCAGGCGGGCGCACGGTTACCGTTACATATGGTCTTGGCGGGCGTACGCGCACATACACCTGTGCATCTGCATTGCTTGCGGCGAGTCCTATAAATAGTAAAAGGAGTGCAGCGGTTTTTCTCATCTGTTTCATATACTGTTCGTTTTCTCGTTTGTTTAATTAGATGTTTGGAACACTATATGGTTTAATAAGAAAATTGTACCTGCCGGATCATTGTAAACCGTCAGGCTGCCATTTAACAAATATTTGGGGGTATGGGCCAAATAAAAATGGCTCCCATCGGGAGCCATTTCTTTATGATATCTTTTGCTATTAGTGCGCTACGGTGAACTGGCGGGCTATATTACCGGCCTTGCTCCTTATCGAGATAAAATAGTTGCCATTAGCCAGGTCCATTACTGGTATGCTCTTGCTGTAAGTAGCAGTAGCAGGCTCGGCCCACTGACGCATAATGCGGCCCTGTACATCGAATATTGCAACGGTAAATGTCTGCGGCTCGTTCCAGTTCAGGTCCAGGTTCATTACATTCTGTGCAGGTACGGGGTACAGCTGTACATCAGCCACATTGGCCAACTGTGCTACATGCAGGCTGGTGTCTGTCATATAGTAGTAAGCAGTCATCATGTCGGTATTGTTGTATGTCCAGAAGCCTGAAGCATCCCATGTAGAGGATATATAAGTTGTGGGTTGGTTCCATGCATTGTAAGCCCAGTTATATTGTTTGGTCCTTACCAGCATCATTGATGCAGTGTCCCAAACCTGGTGCAGTTGCATGGTCTTGCTGTGCATACCGTTGTAGGTAGTGCTGTCGCCCCACATCAGCATACCATTGTCGTAATGCCAGTGAGCAATAGCGTCGTTGTTGCCGTCGTTGGCATATACTTCTTTGGTGATGGTCATCCAGTTGGGAGCCATCATCTGCTGGTAGTAAACCGAGTCAACGGTCACGTTATTATCGTGAGAGTAGTAGATATAGTGTTCTGAGTTCATCCAGCTTGCATTGCTATCATTCCATGTCTGTACCAGTGAGCTGGTAACTTTGTTCAGGAAGTTGTAGTAGTACACGTTCTTGCTGGTATTGTTCCACATGCTGGCATTCCATGTAAGCATGGTGATGGAAGTAATATTATGTGCAGGGTCGTACGTATATGCATAGCGCATTACGTTCTCCCAGGTGCTGTCCATCTTATTTTGCGATACCTGTGCCAGCAGGGTGCCCATGCTGTCGTATTCGTAGTTAACACGAGACACGTCCTTCCAGCCTGAGCTGTCGGGCATGCTATAAGTATCAGATAGCAACATACCGCTGGCGCTATCGAAGGCCTGTGTGTGTTGTCCGGTCATGTTCCATGTCATGGCGCTGTCGTAAGTGCCTGTGGCCCATGTATCGTAGTTGAACGTGCCTGCCTGACCGGTAGGCGTCATCTGCAGTGAAGGATAGAATGCATTATTGGTCGATACATCGCTGCCACGGCCATTGGAATAGCTGAGCCAGGAAGAATCCACCGGCACGAAAGAGCTGCCGCTGTAAGTGCTGTGGGTTAGTCCGATCAATTTTGCAGAAGACTGTGCATGGCCTAATGTTGGTATAAGCAATGCACCTAAAAGGAAGTATTTCAACTTCATAGAAGTAAAATTTGTTTTATAATACCTTGTTTGGGCATAAATGTAATAAAAAAAAATAGTGAATTCCAACCTTTAGAACCTACATTTCTTATTTAATTCTCTCATATACGCGTATATAATCTATTTCCATTGTCCTCGTTTCACCCGCAGGTATCTTCTTTTTCCTGTCGGCATCGAGGCTTACTATGAGTTGTCCTGTCTCCATATCGTCCAGCGCAGCAGGGTTAAGGCTGAAGGTCTTCCCGTTCTTAGGGTGGCAATCGTCACGATACCTGCCTTTGTAACGGCGGAAGGTGTATTTCAGATCGCCATCGATATACAGCCGTATGAAGTTATGGTCCCAGTCGCAGGTGTAGGTATGCCAGCCTGAGGCATTGAAGCGGAATATATCGCCATCGTGCCGTTCACCCTCTTTGCCCCAGAAGTGCACCACACTGGTGTTCCGGTGTTTTTTGCCATACCATTCAAAGAAGTCTATTTCGTTCCGGTTGGCATCGCCCCATATCCAGAAGGTGGCATGCACGTCCTTTTTGGCCTCCGGCAGCCGGCAGCGTATCTCGAAGCGGCCCGGGCCAAAGGAGCGGGCCCAGGTGTGGATGAGACCCGATACATAATCTTTACGTACAGTATCGCTGCCGCCCGTATCATTCTCCGCTATCCATTGGGTGGGCTGGTACCGGGCCACCAGTTTGCAGGTACCATCGCTCACATATACATTGCTATCTACGTAGAGCACGCCGCTACCCCTCCGGGTGTAGGCAGTACGTGCAAAGGTATCCTGTCGTTGGGTCTTAGGATTCCAGGAGGGGGTCCAGGTGTACCATTTCGAGGCATCAAGACCAGCGCCATCGAACTCATCATGCCATACCATTTTCCAGCTGCCGGTGTCGCAAAGGCTGGTTCCGGCGGGAAACGTAGTTTGCGCCCCGCCCTGCAAAGAAAGCAGGCTGAGCAGTGTTGCCATGAAGATGTTTTTCTGCTTGTTCATATTGTTTTGCCTGGTCGCAATATAGGGTCATTGTTTCTATTTGGTGAAATATGTAGCGCGATGGCTCTCGGCACATAAGTAGTTTTGCAAAAATACTGCAGAGATACTACTTTAGAATACTGATCTGTGTGGTTGATATCTGATTGTTCATTTTTATTCCCGGTTAATGGTATTCAGCAGCATAATATTTATCTTCTATTTTCTCCCTATTTTCTTTCTGCTCTATTTCATGTCGGATAAGCGGTTCAAGAATGCGATCATATTATGTGGAAGTATTCTCTTTTACGCCTGGGGAGCTCCAAAATTCATATTTGTTATACTGGGTACCACCTTTGTGGATTTTTATGTAGTGGGGCGTATGTGGCGTACCAATAAAAAAATTATGAGAACAGCATTGCTGTTTTTGTCATTGTCTATCAATCTCGGCCTGCTTTTTTACTTCAAATACAGCAATTTTTTCATTGGTAATTTAAACCGGGTATTTTATCATTTTGGTGTACCAACAATAAATTGGGTGAAATTGGTATTGCCAATAGGGATTTCATTCTACACGTTTGAAACACTGACATACGTGATTGATGTGTACAGGAATGTTCATCAGCCTCTTAAAAAGTTTTGGGATTATCAGTTATATATCATTCTGTTTCCCAAGCTTATTGCGGGTCCGATCATAAGGTACCACGATTTTGCCGACCAGATATATGGTCATACAGACCATGAGACTACAGAAAATCGACTCAGAGGGCTATATCGTTTTTTTATTGGTTTAGGGAAAAAGGTACTTATTGCGAACGCTATCGGCTTTGAGGCTGACCTGATCTTCAAAATACCTCACGACCAGCTATCTACGGCTACCGCGTGGCTGGGTGCATTATGCTATACTTTCCAGATATATTTTGATTTTTCGGGGTATTCAGATATGGCGATTGGGCTTGGTCAAATGATGGGTTTCCGCTTTCCTGAAAATTTTGACAACCCATATACCGCAAGGTCAATTACAGATTTCTGGAGGAAATGGCATATTACTTTAGGGGCATGGATGCGCGATTATTTGTACATACCTCTTGGGGGAAACAGGGTTAAAAGCAAGCTTAGACTATATTTTAATCTCTGGATAGTTTTTCTCGCATCCGGTCTATGGCACGGTGCCGCATGGGGCTTTATTGTATGGGGCGCCTACCATGGTATATTCCTGGTGCTGGAGCGTTTGTTCTTGGGCAGGTGGCTCGCTAGGATCGGCAAACTCTCTGTTATTTATTCCTTTTTTGTAGTAATGGTGGGTTGGGTGTTTTTCAGGATAGAGGACATCCATCCTTCGTTGGCATATTTGCATACAATGTTCTCATGGAGGAACTTTAACTACAACTGGTGGCCCGATCCTCAATATTTATGGATGATACCCGTTGCGGCTTTCTTCTCGTTCTTTACGCTACATAAGTGGGGAAGAACAGTACAACGCAAGATCTACTTCGAGCCCTATACCCTGAGGAGGCATTTGGTCATGACTTGTATCGCGCTTTCATTGTGCATTCTGTCAGTAGCCAGAATTACAACTACTTCCTTTAACCCATTTATATATTTCAGATTTTGATAGTGAGCGAAAAAATAAAAAAGGTGCTTCTGATATTAATGTTTGGATTGCTGTTGTTGCCCATGCTTCAGGAGAAGTTTCATTTCATAAAGGTGAAGGAGCTTTACGGGGCCTATGACCTTGCTCCGGATGATAGCTTCACGGTCAAGAATTGGAAAGAGGGTACATACCAGGATGCAAAGAACAAATATGTAAATGATCACATCGGCCTACGCCCCTGGCTGGTACGACTGAACAACCAGGTTGACTTCTCTGTTTTTAAGATAGCTCATCCGGGAAATGTTATCGTCGGGAAAGATGGATATCTTTTCCTTGATGCTTATGTTAAAGACCATTTTAGCCAAAATATTGCTGACACTAATCTGGCCTGTGATCTGATGCATAAACTCAAGGCGCTACAGGATACCCTTGAAAATATGGGGAAAACGGTATTGTTGGTACATGCACCCTCAAAGGCCGATATCTTTCCTGAATATCTTCCTGATGAGGTCTACTACAGCAGGAAAAATGAGGGCAAGACGAGCAGGGAGCTATTCAAATATATTGGCGATTCACTTGGTGTTCATCAGCTGGATATGAACAGCTTGCTCCTTTCTTTAAAGCCCAAATATGGCGACCTGTTGATAAGCAGGCATGGGATACACTGGACGCAATTTGGCGCTGCGTTTGCTGCGGATAGTCTCATTAAATATGTTGAGCAGGCCAGGCACATAAGGATGCCGCATCTTGTTATGAAAGGCCGGGTAAGGACTATTGCGAAAGGTAAGGATGATGATATCGGTCAACTCGTAAACCTTATTTTCCCCGCCGCAGCTGACACTCTGGTTTACCCGGACATAGCCTATGTGGGTGACGGCATGCAGACCAAACCAAGTGCCATATATATAGGCGACAGTTTTGTGTGGACGCTGATTGAAGATAAGATGATGGAAAATGTAAACAAGCATTGGCAATTCTGGTTTTATTTTCATGAGATGACTGATGAAGAGAGAACAGCAAGGCAAATGTCGCCACTACCAATAGAGCAAATAAACTGGCAGGAGGAGTTGGAACATACCGATTGCCTGATCTTTGTTTATACTTCCTATAATTTGAAGGAACTGGGCAATGGTTTTATTGAAAAGGCTTATGATCACTATTGCCCGGGAAACTAAAAGGACCTGGCTGTATCACGAAGACATATCGATACCGGCGGGTTTTAGAATATTCCTGTTCGGGAGACTTTCTATACCGGGATATATAATCTTGTTTTGGGTATCTCGTCATGGCAAAATCCTTTGTATATAGCATGTAGTAGATTCAGCCGTCCCATATTTTTATTAGCTTTATAAAAAATGGGATATATGAAGCGCATATTTACCAGCATATTATTAGGTGTTTTTTGCGTTGCGATATGTGGCCATGCGGTGTATGCGCAAGGCTTGCTACCTGCGTTTATGACGGCTGCTGAACGCAATATTATGGGCGGCTACTTGCATAATGTAAGCCCTGCCGCCTACTCGATAACCACACCACCTGCAGGACATGTGCGCACAATGGCAGAGTGGGAGGAGATAGATGGGATCATGATCACCTGGACATCATATCCCGGCATACTGGCGCAAATAGTACAGGCTGCACAAACCGAGACAAGGGTATATATAGTATGCAGCGACTCGAACAGTGTGAAGAACTACCTTACGAATGCAGCTATACCACTCGCGAACATTACCTATGTAATAGCGCCGTACAACAGCGTATGGGCAAGGGACTACGGGCAGTGGAATGCTTATACCAACGATGTGGACAGCCTGTTGCTTGTGGACTGGATATATAACCGCCCCAGGCCGAAGGACGATACCGTGCCCTCTGCGATAGCACAGGTAGTGAACCTGCCCTTGTACAGTACTACACAGGCGCCTAACGACCTGGTGCACACCGGGGGCAATTTTATGGTGGATGGCTTCGGGACGGGTTTCTCATCGAAGCTGATCGAATTGGAGAACAGCAGCAAGAGCGAGGCACAGATAGATACCATTATGAGCCGCTTTATGGGTATTAGCCGCTATATACTGATGGATACCCTGCCATACGACGGTATACACCATATAGATATGCACATCAAGCTACTGGATGAGGAAACCTTGCTCGTTGGGCAGTTTCCTGCCAATACATCAGACGGCCCCCAACTGGAGGCCAACCTGCTGTATGTGCTGAGCAATTTCAACTCGGTATATGGTACGCCTTATAAGATATACAGGGTACCGATGCCATCGGGCGCCAACAATACTTACCCGCCTGCGGCCAGCTACCGTACTTACACCAACTCGGTCTTCATCAACAAGAGCATACTGGTGCCCACCTATTATGAGCAGTACGACACAACGGCGCTGCGGGTGTACCGTGAGGCGTTGCCGGGCTATACCATAGTACCTATAAATGTAGAAAGCATGATATCAGCCTCTGGGGCACTGCATTGCATTACAAAGGAGATAGGAAGCAGCGACCCGCTGCTGATATCGCACCAGGCATTGCACGATACTTCGTTCACCGGTCCTTACGAGGTGAAGGCTTACATGAAACACCGCTCGGGCATAGCTTCTGCTAAGCTATACTATCGAACAGACACTACGCAGCCCTACAGCATGGTGAGCATGAGCCAAACAGCGCAGCCGGATTATTGGAGCGGTAATATACCGGCACAAACAGCGGGCACCAGGGTGTACTACTATGTATCGGTCACAAGCGTATCCGGCAAGTCGCAGCTGCGGCCTATGCCCGCCCCGGCTGCTTATTGGAGCTTCCTGGTAACAGGTACGGCTTGTGTGCCCAATATAAGTACAGTCAAAGCAGAGGACGTATTTCCCAATCCATCAAACGGCATTACCTGTATACCGCTGAAGAGCAGCGCGGGTTGTACGGTGGAGATAGATGTAACAGATGTGCTGGGTCGCCCCGTGCAGCATGTACATAGTGGTAAGATACAAGCCGGTGAATCGTTCTACTTCTTCAACTCGAAAGATTGGGCAGCAGGCATCTATTATGTAACGGTGCGTAGTACTGGCGATGTGATGACACAGCGCGTGGTGGTGCAGCATTAGGCAATTACGGGCCCATCACTCCTGGGATACCCAGGCTATCGTTGGGATAAAAATATCTCGGCCATCATACAACGGGCGCTGCCGCCGCCTATCTGCTCGATGGTATTGATAGCTATTGGCCGCAGTTCAGTATAGGCTTTTATTTGTTCAGCCTGCATCTCATCAAATGCTTCAAAAGCCGTTTGGGATAGTACCAGTATCTCCTTCCCCTCATTGTTTTGCACCATCAGCATATTACCCACAAAGTGGTTCATTTGGTTTATAGAGATATCAATTATTTCGTGCCCCGTGGCTTGTAGTGTGTCAAGTACCTGTTGGCGTTCGGTAGCATCAGTTATGCTGCTACTGCATACAATGGCAAAGCCCGGCGCAATGCACATCATCACATTGGTATGGTAGACGGCGCGGCCCTGAGCATCATACGAACAGAATACCACCGGTCTGTAGTCGAGTCTGTTGCACAACTGGCGGAACAGCTCTTCATCGGTGCGTGGGGAGAGCGAGGCATAAGCGATATGATTTGCATGGTCGAATACAATGCTGCCTGTACCCTCCAGGAAGCGACCTTCAGCTTCATGTGCGCTTAGGTCAATGATATTGTTTATGTTGAATTTTTCAGCGAGTGCATCGACGATGTCCTGCCTGCGCTCGGCTCTGCGGTTAGAGGCCAGCATAGGATAGAGCACTACGGTGCCATCGTGGTGAAAAGATACCCAGTTGTTAGGGAAGATAGCATCGGGTTTGATGGGCTCCGCATTGTCCTCAAAGACAAAGCAATTTACCCCCTTTACTTGGAGTTCCTGCACGAAACGATCGAACTCAAGGAGCGCCTTGCGTGCTATCACTTCTTCATCTCCGTTGCTACTGTCCTGGAAAGCATTGGAGTCTGCAGTTTGAATGTTGAAACCAAATCGGGCAGGGCGTACCAATAGTATATTGGATGTGGGCATTATTTCCCTTTCTTTTTCAGGTAATGTGTTGTAAGGGTACGAGCCCAGTAGCGGGGCACATCATGGTCCTGTTGCAGGTGGCCAACCACCTCGTTCGATTTCTTATCGGCCGCTCCGAACTTATCAAGTATTTTGATCCATTCGGCAATGTTCTTGCCGGTCTTTTCGATGACCTGGGCATCTTCTACGTCCCAATATTCTTTTTTCATGGCTGGTATTATTTGAGGTTATACTATTCCCTTTGCAGTTTCCACTCGTCGCGGTGCTTGCGGAGGGGATGGTCTTTGGACTTGTTGAAGATCATGGGCCCATTTTCGCGGCCTGCACGACGTTCACGTTGCTGGTCTTTGGGCAGGTGCATCTCCTCGCGGCATTCTTCGCTGCAGCAGCCTTCGTATTTCGTAGCGCATTCCTCGCACTGGATGAACAGCAGGTGACAGCCGTCGTTCTTGCAATTGGTATGGGTATCACAGGGCTTCCCGCAAATATGGCAGGATGCGATCACATCCTCCGTAATGCGTTCGCCCAGGCGCTCATCGAAAACGAAGTTCTTCCCGATGAATTTTATAGGCAGGCCCTGCTCGCGGGCTTTGCGGGTATATTCAATGATCCCCCCCTCTACGTGGAAGACATTCTTAAAACCATTGTGCAGCAGGTAGGCGCTTGCTTTCTCGCAGCGTATGCCGCCTGTGCAGTACATGATAATATTTTCTTCCTTTTTGTCCCTAAGCATATCCACGGTCATGGGCAGCTGGTCGCGGAAGGTGTCTGATGGTATCTCTATAGCGTTCTCAAAGTGTCCTACCTCATATTCATAGTGGTTGCGCATATCCACCACTATGGTGCCGGGTTTGGCTGCCAGTTCGTTATACTCGGCTGCCTTGAGGTATTTTCCTTTTTTAGTGATGTCGAAGGTGGGGTCTTCGATGCCATCGGCCACTATCTTATGACGGACCTTTGCCCGTAGTACCCAGAAAGATTTGCCATCATCGTCCACTGCGATGTTCAGGCGTATACCATCGAGCTCCGGAGCAAGGGAATAGAGAGCAGAGCGGAAAGCTTCAAAATTGCTTTCGGGGACACTGATCTGTGCATTGATACCCTCTTGGGCGATGTAAATGCGGCCAAATACATTTAGCTTCGTGAACTTAATATATAGCTTGTCGCGGAATTTTGCAGGGTCTTCAATATTGAAGTACTGGTAGAAGGATACTGTAGTGCGTGGCTCGGTCTCGGCGAGCATACGCTGTTTCAGTTCCTCATTGTTGACGCGGTTGTGTAGCACTGGCATGGTGTACCTTCCTTTTTAGAATGAGAAAGTGCAAAGGTAGGGGAATTTTACGCTTTGATAAAAAGAGCCCGGGTGATGCAGATCATTGTATTTTTTGGATTGCTAGCAGGCACGTTTTATCAGAGCCACTTCAGCGGGTTGCGCCTGCTCATGAAGATGTAGCGCTTCATATTCATCCAGAAGGCCAGTATCATGTAAATAACGATAGGTGAGCCAAGCGTAAGGAAAGAAATGTAAATGAACCAAAGGCGGATGCGGGATGTGGCTACTCCCAGTTTGTCGCCTATGGCAGAACAAACGCCAAAGGCTTTCCATTCAATAAAGTGTTTGATATCATAAATGCGGCGCATGTGGTAAAAATAAAGAAAAATTCTAAACCGCGATTTACATGGTTTCGAGGATTAACAGGATTTTAAATTTGGCCTGTTCGTTGAAATTTCAATGCCCTCCTTGCGTTACCGCGAGGAGGGCATTGGATCACTTGATTTAATGGCTTTTAGGCTGCGAACTCCTGGCGGATAACGTTGAGAGCGCCGCCTGCCTTGAACCACTCGATCTGCTGGTGGTTGTAGGTATGGTTCAGCTTCACTTCGTCCGTGCTGCCGTCAGCATGGTGCAGTACCATGGTCAGCTGTACCCCCGGTTCAAAGGATGTTAGCCCGGTAATGTCAATGGTATCGTCTTCCTGCACTTTATCATAGTCTTGCTTGTCGGCAAAGGTAAGTGCAAGCATACCCTGTTTTTTCAGGTTGGTCTCGTGGATACGTGCGAAGCTTTTTACCACAATGGCACGAACGCCGAGGTGACGGGGTTCCATTGCAGCGTGTTCACGCGAGCTGCCTTCCCCATAGTTCTCATCTCCCACTACCACGCTGCCAATGCCCTCAGCTTTATAGGCACGTGCAGTGGCCGGTACTTCGCCATACTGGCCTGTGAGCTGGTTCTTTACTTTATTGGTCTCCATGTTGAAGGCGTTGATAGCGCCGATCAGCATGTTGTTAGAGATATTGTCAAGATGGCCACGGTATTTAAGCCATGGGCCGGCCATTGAGATGTGGTCGGTAGTACATTTGCCGAAGGCCTTGATTAGCAGTTTCATACCGCTAAGGTCGGTGCCTTCCCATGCAGTGAAGGGCGCAAGAAGCTGCAACCTGTCGCTGGCGGGGTTAACCACAACCGATACTTTACTGCCGTCTATAGCAGGGGCCTGGTAGCCGGCATCGTCAACCGCAAAACCTTTCGGAGGCAGCTCATAACCGCTGGGCTCATCGAGCATTACTTCTTCGCCATTATCATTAGTAAGCTTATCCTTAAGCGGGTTGAAGCTCAGGCTGCCTGCAATAGCAAACGCAGTAACTATTTCAGGAGAGGCTACGAAAGCGTGTGTACTCGAAAGACCATCATTACGCTTGGCGAAGTTGCGGTTGAAAGAAGTAACGATCGTATTCTTACGGGTAGGGTCGTCTATATGGCGTGCCCACTGACCAATACAAGGGCCACAGGCATTAGCCAACACTATGCCGCCCATTTGGTCGAAGGTATCGAGCATGCCGTCGCGGTCTATAGTATAGCGCACCATTTCCGATCCCGGTGTGATGGTAAATTCGCTCTTAGCCTTGAGGCCCTTTTTCATGGCATTACGAGCAATGAATGCAGAGCGGGAAATATCTTCGTAAGAAGAGTTGGTACATGAGCCTATGAGGGCAACCTCCACCTTATCAGGCCAGCCATGCTGTTTTACGGCATCGGCCATCTGGCTGATGGGGGTGGCAAGATCAGGAGTAAATGGCCCGTTCACATAAGGCTCCAGTTCATCAAGATTGATCTCGATCAGCTGGTCATAGAAGGTTTCCGGGTTGTCATATACTTCCTTATCAGAACGCAGGTGCTCCCTGATGCCGTTTGCCAGTTTGGCTATCTCTTCGCGGTTGGTAGCGCTGAGGTACTCGCCCATCTTGTCATCGTATGCAAAGAGTGAGCAGGTAGCGCCTATTTCCGCACCCATATTACATATAGTGCCTTTACCGGTGCAGCTTAACGTTTCCGCGCCGGGGCCAAAGTACTCTACGATAGCGCCGGTGCCGCCCTTAACGGTCAGGATGCCGGCAACTTTCAGGATAATATCTTTTGCAGATGTCCAGCCATTCATTTTGCCTGTGAGCTTAACGCCTATCAGCTTAGGCATTTTCAGTTCCCATGGCAGGCCGGCCATTACGTCTACGGCATCAGCTCCACCAACGCCTATGGCTATCATGCCAAGGCCGCCTGCATTAGGCGTATGGCTATCGGTACCTATCATCATACCGCCGGGGAATGCATAGTTTTCCAGCACTACCTGGTGAATGATACCTGCACCGGGCTTCCAGAAGCCAATGCCGTATTTATTTGATATGGAGGAGAGGAAATCGTAAACTTCCTTATTCACTTCATTGGCAGTGGCAAGGTCAGCTGCAGCGCCTGTCTTTGCCTGTATCAGGTGGTCGCAATGCACGGTGCTGGGTACTGCTACTTTATCACGGCCACAGGTCATGAACTGTAGCAGGGCCATCTGTGCGGTAGCATCCTGCATAGCCACGCGGTCCGGGGCAAAGTTCACATAGTCCTTGCCTCTTTCATAAGCCCTCTTCGCCGTTTCGTAACTGTGTGCATATAATATTTTTTCGGCCTGGGTAAGGGGGCGTCCTAATAGTTTGCGGGCAGCTGCTACCTTCTCGGGAAGCTGAGCATAGACGCGCTGAATGAGGTCAAGATCAAATGCCATTGATGGAAAAATTTTATGTTATCGTTTTATAAGACGGTGCAAAATTATTTAAAATGCAAGACAATATAAAATGAAAACGAAAGCATATCGTATTGGGATAAATGAAATACTATATAAAGAGCAGGTATTTAACCGCCATTGACAAAAACGTAATATGTTATCGTTTTTTTAAAACTGTCAGAATGCGTTAATTTGTACAACATAGAGGAGGGGGAGTAAATCGGTTTTTATGAAAAAGACATTTTTATTCGCCACAATTTTCATCATTACTACCGTCGCCATCGCTCAGTATTGCCTGGGGAAGATACACCGGGTACACAAAAACACGAAGGTGGCGATACAGGTGAGTGACAGTTCACAGAAGGCTGTAAAAGAAAGTAAGCCCGATATCGGTTATACCGATAAGATCAGCGATAGCGTGATGTGCTTTCCTTTGCAGCACGATCATATTTATTCACTATACAGCTATGTGATAGACCTGAAGGATGAGCGTATCATCAACAGGTACAAACCTATATTTGACCAGAACGACTACGAGTTTACCGGCTATGCATGGGAAGGGATACTGAAACAGATACTCAGCCATGCCAGCAAGGATATCTATGCAAATACCTTTATACACGCACAGCCCGACCTGGTGTGCTTTACCATAACAAGATATCCTGTTAAGCAGGAACTGCCGGAGTTCATTTGCCCGATACTCGGCAGCCCGCGTTTGCTTGCATCTTACATCAGGAGGGTGAACAGGGACTATGTAGACAATTATTAAACCTCCACAGAGGAACGAAATAATAAAGGCTGCCAATGGCAGCCTTTATACGTATGTGTGATGTTGTTATTGACTATGGGAAGATACCCAGTTCTTCGTATGCTACACCAACTTTGTTGATGGCTACGATGAAGGCAGCTGTACGCATGTCAGAAGCGCCGGAGCTAAGCAGCGATTCGCGTATCTCGTGGTAAGAACCGATCATAGTATCCTCGAGGCCTGAATAAACCAGGTCAACCTCATCCGGGCCATGCATGATGAGCGTGCGCTCTTTATCGGTAACCTTCTTGCCTATCAGGCTCTCAACCGAGTTGAGGATGAAGGCATTCTGGTTCTCGCTGAAACGCTTGTCCATACGGCCAAAGCGAACGTGGCTCAGGTTCTTCAGCCATTCGAAGTAAGAAACCGTAACACCGCCTGCATTGAGGTACATATCCGGTACTACTATCGCGCCCTTCTTATTCAGTATCTCGTCTGCTTCCGGTGTCAGGGGGCCATTGGCGCCTTCACCTATTATCTTAGCCTGTATACGGGCAGCGTTAGAAGCGTTGATGACATTTTCAAGAGCCGCAGGGATCAGGATATCGCAAGCCTGCTCCAGCACATCGGGACTGTTCTTAAAGTCTATTGCACCTTCATAACCAAGTATAGAACCGGTGTTTTTGCGGTGTTCCACTACTTTATAGAGGTCAAGTCCTTTCTCGTTATAGATACCACCTTCATATTCAGCAAGGCCAACAATGATAGCGCCTGCATCGTAGAAGAATTTAGCGGCATGGTAACCAACATTACCCAGGCCCTGCACGATCACTTTTTTACCTTCAACACCAAGGTCAAGGCCAAGTTTTTTCATGTCTTCCGGAGTGTTACACACCTCGCGTACACCATAAAATACACCGAGGCCGGTAGCCTCGGTACGGCCACGAACACCACCTTGTGTCACAGGTTTACCTGTTACGCAGCCCAGTGCATCTACCTCGCCCGGTTTCAGTGATGCGTAGGTGTCGGCTATCCAGCTCATTTCGCGTGCGCCTGTACCATAGTCAGGTGCAGGTACGTCGATGCCGGGGCCTATGAAATTCTTCTTAACCAGCTCAGAAGCATAACGGCGGGTTATCTTTTCGAGCTCGAAGGGAGTGTATTTCTTGGGGTTTATTTTGATGCCTCCCTTGGCGCCGCCAAAGGGTACATTAACGATAGCGCATTTGTAGGTCATCAATGCAGCCAGCGCCATCACTTCGTCCTGGTTCACATCCATACTGTAACGTATGCCGCCTTTGCAGGGCAGTTTATGATGTGAGTGCTGCACACGATACGCCTCGATCACCTCTATTCCATCCCCAATACGTACCGGGAACTTCATTTTATAAACCGAGTTGCAGGCTTTTATTTGCTCAAGGATGCCTTTTTCGAACCTTGTGAATGAAGCAGCTTTATCAAAGTTGCGTTCAACGCCCTGGAAAAAACTGTAGTGAGCTTTTGTAGCCGCGGCGGTTGCTGTTTCTGACATATTTTTTTGAGTTAAAAAATTGTATTATGGGTTATTAATTGTTACTATTTATTCTGTTCCAAACGGGTCATTTTACGATCAAGGCGGACCAAAAAAACAATAATGCCCGCAAAGATAGTGGCTAATACGGTAACCACCACGTAAATCTTACCATTTGAGCGTAACGCATCGGCCATCTCGGGCTGTGCCTCCTGTGCCCCTGCCACAAAAGCAGTGATCATTAATAATGCTACCGTAATGAATGCTTTACGCATTATGCCTATTGTTTTCAAGTGCAAAACTATTTTCTTTTTTAAACCTGAGCAAACCGAGCCTTATTCTTAGTGTTCCCATCCAGAAACCGAGCAGCATCCAGCCGATCACGGCGGGGTAGAATACCATACGCATATTGCTGTCGAGGTCGTATTGTTTGAAAGCAGGGTTACCGCCATTGCCGGGGTGCAGGCTGTCCACCATACGGGGCAGTATGAAGATAAGGGGTATCATCAGCGCATAGGCGAATATATTATATACTGCACTGATGCGTGCACGCTTTTCCTCGTCCTTAAGGCCATTGCGCAGCACGAGGTAGGCAAAATAGATAAGCATACACATGGCAGAGCCTAATTGCTTGGGGTCGTTGCTCCATGCTTCGCCCCAGGTAAATTTTGCCCATTCCATGCCCGTAAGCATACCGAATATGCTGAAAGCAATACCCGTGATGGCAAACTGCGCCGAATAAATATCATTTTCAGGCTGGCCGTTGCGGAGGTATTTAATGGCATATACCAATGAGGCCGTGAACAGCGCGATCATGGTAAACCACATGGGCACATGAAAATAAAGGTTGCGTATGGTCTCGTTGAGAATGTTAAGGCGTGGGACAGGCATTAGGAAACCGCCTACAACGGTATATCCCACAAAGATAATACTAAGTACTTTCCACCACCAGGTACGCATGGGGCCCTTGAAAAATTTTGCCAAAGGTAGGGGTTTTAATGTGCAATGTGATCTTAAAGTGACGAAATGTAGTGAATATATGATGGAGTGTGTATAATACAAGCTCTGACGGAATTAATTACTTAATATTTAATTTGTATTTGAAGGGCTTTAAAATATCCTGCTACTAGCTGCTATATCACTTTGAAGGATCAAATGGTAGTGAGGTGAGGAAGTTTGTAAAGATGTAGCGAGGGGTATTAATACGTTCAAAATATTAGCGGCGCCCTCAGCATGAGAGCGCCGCTTTATTTCCAATGCTTATATCATTAGGCTTCGGCAGGTTCCATAGCTTCTTTGCTATAGGTTTCGGTGAGTTTGCGCTGCAGGTCTCCGGGTACTGGTGCATAGTGATCAAAATGCATGCGGAAGCGTGCACGGCCTTGTGTAAGGCTGCGCAGCGTGGATGCATATTGGTACATTTCTGCATGAGGCACATGTGCTTTTATGACGGTGAAGTGCCCCTCGCTGTCAAAGCCCTCGACGATACCACGGCGCTGTTGCAGGTCGCCCATAATGTTGCCGGTCAGTTCATCTGGGCACAGTATCTCAATATGGTAGATAGGCTCCATCAGTTGCGGGCTGGCCTGCTGAAAGGCATCGCGGAAGGCCATGGTTCCTGCTATCTTAAAGGCCATATCATTGCTGTCCACCGCATGCATTTTTCCGTCGAACACACTTACCCGTACATCGCGCACATATGAGCCGGTAAGCGGCCCCCGGTGCATTTTATCCATTATGCCTTTCAGGATGGAGGGCAGGAAGCGCTGATCGATAACCCCGCCAACGATACAGTTGTAGTACACCAGCTTACCACCCCAGGGCAGGTCTATTTCCTCCCTGCCCCTTACGTTGAGGCCTTGAGGGTCGGGCATGCCTTCGTACCAGGGTTCGATGCGAATGGCAACCTCGCCGAACTGTCCTGCGCCGCCCGATTGCTTTTTATGCCTGTAGGTCGATTCCGCCTTGCTGCGTATCGTCTCGCGGTAGGCTATTTTTGGTTTTTCATAGGCCACATCAAGGTGATAGACATGTTCCAGTTTCCACTTGATGACCGCAAGGTGCATATCGCCCTGGCAATGCAATAAGGTTTGCCCCAATTCTGCAGATACCTCTACCAGCAGGGTGGGGTCTTCTTCCTTCAACTGGTGCAACGCAGCAGCCAGCTTTTCTTCCTCTCCCTTCTTATTGTTGGTCAGTGCCACGCTCATCCTTGGCTCCGGGAAGACTATGGGTTCCAGCTCTATTTGTTTACCTTTTTCATGCAGGGTATTGTTCACATGCGTATTGCGCAGTTTCAGCGTAGCGCCTATATCACCTGCTACCAATTCCGGTACGGGATTACGTTTATTGCCTTCTACTACAAATAACTGGTTGAGTTTTTCGGTCACCCCGGTACTTTCGTTCACTAGTTCCATACCGCTCTTTACCGTGCCGGAATAAACCTTGAAGAAGCTTAGTTCACCGATATGTGGTTCATTCACTGTTTTATAGATGAAGATGCAAACGGGGCCTTTGCTGTCGCAGGGTAGCTTGTCGCCTGTTTTAGTGGTCTGTGGCGGCATCTCGTTTGCCGGTGGGCATACATTGTCTATATATCCCATAAGGCGGGCAACACCCCTGTTTTGCAGGGCCGATGCGCAGAACACAGGGAATAGCTCATGGCGGACCATTGACAGGTGCAAACCTTGTTTCATTTCATCCTCAGACAGTTCGCCCTGGTCAAAATATTTTTCCATCAGGCCCTCGTCATTTGATGCAATGGCCTCGATAAGTTCTTTATGCAGTGCCTCGGCACGGGGACGCTCCGCATCAGGTATGCTTAGCTTTTCAGGCTTGCCGCCTTTTTCAGAGTATTGGTAAAGCACCATATTCAGTACATCAATGATAGCGCTGAAACCGGGCCCTGCATTAATAGGATACTGCACCAACACCACATGATTGCCAAAATGGTTCTTTGCTTCCTGCACCGTCCTGTCGAAATCGGCTTTCGAATGGTCAAGCTGGTTCACAAGGAAGATCATCGGTGTTTTAAATTGTTCGGTATATTCCCAAATGATATCGGTGCCTACTTCTACACCCGTGCTGGCATTCAGGAGCATGACCCCCGTATCTGCAACGCGAAGTGCGCTGATGACCTCGCCGGAGAAGTCGTCGTACCCGGGTGTGTCAAGTATATTTATCTTATAGCCTCGCCAGTGGGTATGCATTAGTTTTGAGAATATGGAGTTACCTCGTTCTTTCTCAAGGTCGCTGTAATCGCCTACGGTATTTTTTTCTTCAATTGTTCCCCGTCGCTGAATGAGCCCCGCCTCAAAAAGCATGCTTTCGGCTAGTGTCGTTTTCCCACTGCCGGAATGTCCCAGCAGTACAATGTTTTTTACATGAGCAGTATCGAATCCGGACATAACAAAAGGTTTTATCAATTAAACAATTGAATGCGCGGAGGCAGGAATACCGGAGGAAATGCGCCAAAATGCCTGTCGAAAGAAGAGAGAAACGTTTGTCCCCGCTGCACCCTTATACAACCTAAATTTAATAAATAAAGGCTGAAAATCCTATGAGGCGGGAGAATAAAAAAGGAATAGCGGTTGGCTATTCCTCTTACTGCGTTCGTAAATATGCGCTTAGCGTACCAGCATCACATCACCGGTCTTTTCTACAAGATGGCCATCCGTACATTCGAAACGGATGTAGTAGTAATAAGTGCCGGGCTCCTGTGGTACACCTTTATAATTACCGTCCCATGCAGGGATCTCGTTGGCTGTGCTGAACACACTATTACCCCAGCGATCCAATATCTTGAATATGCGGATGTTATGGTGTTTGTTGGTAATAGGGCGGAATACGTCGTTCCTGCCATCGCCATTGGGGCTGAATGCATTGGGGAAGTATATCTCGCAACAAGGCTTCGGGTCGATGTGCCGGCTGGTCGTGGCCGTACAACCGTAATTGTCATATACCGTCAGCGTTATATCGCGCGAGAACTGTAGCAGGGCCCGTACTATCGAAGAGTCACCATCAACGCTGAAGAACTGCCCCGGCCCCCATGTGTAGGTATAATTCTTATAGTGGGTGACCGCAGAAAAAAGCACCGTATCATTGGCACATATCTCTGCAGGCATATCAGCTATCGACGCATCGGGCAGTGGGTGTATATTGATGTCGGCAGTAGTTACAAAAGAAGGGCATTGCTGGTTGGAAACCACCGTGAGTGATACCGTGTGTATCCCCGCATCATTCCAGCGCAGCCTGTAAGTACCGTCGCTGTTGGTAGGTGTTCTCAGTACATCTCCGCCGCTAAAGTCCCATTGGTAGCTTGCTATGCCCGGGCTGGCTACAGGTACAGTAATACTGACCGTATCGCCGGCACAGGCCGATGGCGGCACATCTATCTGAGCTTCGGGGATGTCTATTACATTTATCAGGTAAGTTACCGAAGTGGCGCAAGATCCATTGGCCGCACTCACCGAAAGTGTCACAATGTTGGCACCCGGCTGTGTGAACCTTATTTCTACAGGGCCTTGCCCTGAACCATTCACGATTGTTGCGCCTACAGGTAATATCCAATTGAAGTTTGCTCCCGCTACGGTAGTACCAGTATAACTGAAGGTGAGCATCTGCCCTTTGCATACTTTGTTGGCGCTTGCAGATATAGAGGGCACAGGGCGTTCGGTAACTACAATATGTATCACCGCGCGGTCGCTTTCGCAGCCGTTCACTACCTGGCTTACATACCACACGGTATTACCGGGGCTAAGTGTGGAAGGTACCGGAGCGGTAGGTACACCCGTTCCTCCTGTGGCAGCTGTGTACCACAGCAGGTTTTGGCCCTGGGCAGTAAGTGCTTGTGCTGCATCGCCCTGGCAGAGGGTGATGTCGGCGGTGACCGGTGGTTGTGGTTTTGCTGTAACTGTTACAGGGACAGGGAGGCGGGGGCTTTCACAGCCATCTATTGTTTGTGTTACATACCATGTGGCGATCCCTGCCGTATTCGTTGCCGGTGTGGGTGCTGTAGGGTCGGCTATACCTCCTGTAGCGGTGGTGTACCAGCGTAGGCTGTCGCCGCTTGCTGATAGCTGAACGGGTGTTTCGAACTGGCAATATTGTGTTTGCGAAGTAATAACAGGTATAGCGGGTTGGGGCTTTATCAGTACCTGTAGCGAACTCCGTAGGCTTTCACAACCAAGGTCGCTTTGAGTGACATACCATGTAGTAGTGGCGGCAGTGGTCGTTGATGGTACGGGTGCTTGTGGATCTCCGGTACCACCTGTTGGTGTAGTGTACCACAAAATGTTTTGACCTGCTGCGGTTAAAGCGGTACTGTTGTCGAACTGGCAATAGGATATGTCTGTAGTGAGCGGTGCTGCGGGGACGGGGTTAACTGTTACGGTAATACTACCATTCAAGGATTGGGCACAAAGCGTATTGTTGTCGGTAATGCTAACCAGCGCGTAGGTGGTTGTAGTATTGGGGCTGACAACAAGGGTAGTCGTACCCGAGGCGCCCACCAATATTGTTTGTTGTGTGGCGTTCTCATTATAAGCAATGGTAGTATTCGGCGTGGCAGTGAATATGATGGTGGCGCTGTTGCCGTTGCAGATAGTTGCATTACCGCTAATAGAACCGGTCATAGGGGCCGGTTGGTTAAGTGTAACCTGTTGTGTTAGTATGCAATTCTTCGAATCAGTTATCGTACACGTATAGTTACCGGCAGCGAGCCCTGTTGCCGTTGCATTATTACCACCATAGGGCGACCATGAGTAGGTGTATCCGGGTGATCCGCCCGATACATTTACCGTGGCGGTACCGTTGTTACCGCCATTGCAATTTATGTTAGACTGAGATACAGTTGCGGCCAGGGCAGGAGGCTCTGTGATCGTAAGTACCTGGTTCACTATGCAGTTATTTGCATCTTCGATCGTGCAGGTATAAGTGCCTGCTGATAGGCCGGTAGCAGTGGCGTTGGTGCCGCCCACAGGTGCCCAGAAATAGGTGTAATTAGGGGTGCCGCCTGAGGGGCTCACGTTAGCCGAACCATTATTGCCGCCATTGCAGGATACGTTAGATTGTGATGTGGTCACATTTATCGGTGCAGGCTGCGTTATGTTGATGGTTTTTATTATCGAACACCCGTTGTTATCAAGTATAGTGCAGGTGTACGGGCCGGCACTCAGGCCGCTGGCAGTTGCATTGTTTCCCCCTGTGGGCGACCATGAGTAGGTATATCCCGGTACACCGCCGGACGGTACTACAGTTGCCGTACCATTGCTGCCACCATTACAAGCTACATTTGTTTGCGTACTTGTTACTGTCAGTAGTGGCGGTTCAGTTATGGTTACGGTGCTTTGTACCATACAACCCGCGCCATCGGTTATGGTACAGGTATATGCGCCTGCCGCGAGGTTGGAAGCTGTAGCATTATTACCCCCTGGCGGTGCCCATGAATATGTGTAAGATGGTGTACCCCCTGTTACATTCACCGTCGCAGAACCATTGCTTCCACCATTACAGCTAATATTCGTTTGTGTGTTTGTAACCGTCATGGTAGCGGTTTGCGATACTGTGGCAGTGGCTATTGCGGTACAGCCGGTGGCCCCTTGCGCAGAGGTCACGATAACTGTATAAGTGCCGGGGGCCAGGTTGCTGATATTTTGAGTTGCAGCAGTAAAGCCTGCAGGCCCCGTCCATGAGAAGGAATTGGCCGTATAGCCATTGGTTGAACTCGTTAGCAGGTTGATGCTGCCATTGCTCGCATTGCAGGTGGTATTGGTAACATTCGGCGTCAGCACCAGGCAGGGGCTGCTGAGCGGGGAGAATACAATGCCTCTGAACACGTATGTTGCAGGGGCAGTAGCTATAATAGCAGGGCTTGAGAACGCACCATTGTCCACCACCTTGAAGATGCTGTTGGGGCTGGTGGTATTGGTAGTTGCATATAAGGTATACGGGCTGGTGGTAAAATCGGTAGTGAGTCCGCGTGCTGGCTGCGTGGTCACGGTATAGGCCAACGTGAATGCCGAGGCCGGGTTAGGTCTTGTGTATTTGGCTATACCTTGGGCGGCATCATCTGCAATATAACACGTAAGGCCATCCGGGCTTATTGTAAAGCCATAATTGCTGGAAGATGCCCCTGTATTGATGATGTTGGTAGCTACTTGCCCGGTGGTATTGGGCAGCCCGGTCCCTACCTGGTAAATCCCGCGTGTGCCGCTGGCTGTCGAGAAATAGAGCTGACCATTATAAATATTAAGCTGGCGGTTGTTGCTGCTGGTGTTGGATACTACTGTGTTGCTGTTATCAACAAGCACGATGCCGCTATTGGCGCCTGATCCGTAGTAGATAGGGCCACAAACGGTACCTGAGCGAATATTATTGCCATCAAATAAAGTGGTGGTAACACCCAGTTTGTTGTAAGTGCCGGATGCATTTACAGAGAACAATTCCCTGTTATAGGTGGCCACCGCCGTACCTGCTATAGAGGCAGTACCTGCCACCGCGTCGTAGCCGGGGATGATAACTTTATCTCGCTCTCCGGACAAGCTTATTTCTCCTTCGGAGGTTGCCGAAGCACTCGTCGTTAGCTGCGGATTGCCGTTGGAGGGTAACGACACCGAAAAGCCGGTAGCTACCCCCGAGGTTGTATATTCCACCAATTGCACCGGGGTTGCCGAACTGGTAGTGCCGGCACCAACCCGGAGTACAACAAGGTTGCCTTGAGTGAACTGGGCTTGACAGTGACTAATAGTAAAGAATGAAAATAACAGGAAAGAAACTATCCGGTTGAGCGACTTTTTCATCTTGTAAATGCTTGTTTATGCATTATATTATTCAGGCAAAGGTAATTTGAGATACGCTCATGAGCTCATATTGCTCTATTATTAAATGGTTAATGATTGGTTGATAAATTTTATATTTAATGAATTTGATTTTTTTAGCTGCTTAGTATTTAATTATTTGATAATTAGTGCCGCTATATCATGTACAAAAGGTTAAGATCATTGAATTGATAAAAAGAAACCTCCTGCGGCATCGCAGGAGGTTTCTTTTTATCAATTAACGTAACGGGGAAACTAACGAATTACCGCCTTAGTAACACCGGAATAAGTATTGTTGTGCAGTTTCACGATATACAAGCCTGAGCTCAGGTTCAGGTTGTTCAGGGTATAGCGTTGTGTACCTGCTGCAGCGTTTATGCTCTCGCTGTGCAGCATACGGCCTGTAACATCATAAACTTCCAGGCTGTAGTTGCCGGCTTCTGTAGCCGTAAAGCCAACAGTCAGCTGGTTTGCAGAAGCCGCACCCAATACAGTAAGCGGCAGGCTGCTGTTCCTTACAACTGCTACGCTATTGGGGTTCAGTGTAGTATCGTTTTTAAAGAAAGCGGTCAGGTCATCAACAGCCAAACCATCATCACTTCCCTGGGTGTTTTTATCAGCCCATTTGATCACAAGGTGGCTTCCGGGAGCGATAGCTACTATTATTGAATCGTTTACCTGCATATTGTTAGCGGCATTGTTGCCATCCAAAGCAGAGGCAGAAGACGGATTTTGAATGGATATCAGGTCAAATTGAGAAGCAGCGGTCCATGAGGCCATAGTATCATCAACGCCTGTAGCGGTAGTACTGTAATAAAAATAGCTGGTGTCGGGTACAGCGCGGTTACCGCCACCCCTCCATTGTTCCAGGGTATAGGAGAGCAGTACCTTGGTAATGGTATCGCTGGATGTGTTTGCAAAATATGCACCATAGCTGGCCGAGTTAGAACCCGATGCAATGGAGCCTAAAGCACGTTCGGTGGTGCCAACAGTGCCAAAACTGTAGGTATCTCCTGTGTTGCTGCTGCCATCACCGCCCTGGTACATATTGTTCACGGTGTTTACACTGCTACCTACTTCAAATATCGACCAGCCTGTGGGCAGGTTAGCACTGCTGTTAGTATAGCCACTTGCGGTGTCGAGGCTATTGAAATCCTGCGAGTAGCTGAAGCCTGCGCCGGTAATGTTGATCTGGGCCTGGGCCGAGGTAATAGCACCCAGAGCTGTTAAGAGTAAAACTAATCTTTTCATAAGTGTTTAATTTTTGTGTTGCAAAGTTCGGCCTATTTTTTGGTTAATTGTGCATAAAGGATTAAGAAATTATTAAGCAGCCAGCGTTTTATATAAATAAAAAGCCACCATGTGACATGGGGGCTTTAAATAACTGGTGGGTAATTTATTGTATATCGTTCAATGTACGTATCTGTACCTGGTGGGTGGTATTATATTCATTTACCACGCCTGTAATAGTTACCGTACCGGAAGGAATATTATTACCGGCAAATGATGCGCTGCTGGATGTGTACAGCGTAATAGATCCGGAACCATCGGTAACTGTTTTATTACCGCTGTTATCGCCATAAGTGGTACCACCTGAAACGCTTGCATTCACGATCTTTACTACCGTTCCTTCATAATTGCCGTAATTCGTATTTATCTCGTTAATGGTAACCTGGCGCGGTATGATTGTACCCGTGCCCTTCTTTGTAGCTTTACTGACTGTAAGGCTCTTTATTTCCAGGACACCGTTATAATTGGTTAATGTCGCACCACCTACGGAAACTATTATCGAGTCACCCATAGAAAAGCTGTGAGCGGTATTAAAATAAATAGAGATGCCGCGGTCGCCATCCTGCAGGTAAAGCGTTCTGTTATTGGTGCCGAAATTACCGTTGGCATTATCAGATACTACTACTCCTTTAATATAGTATGAAGCCAGGGTGACATCGCTTCCGTTATAAAGGTGACGGATACTATCAATGCTAACAAAAGGAGGAGTAGGGTTGCCTGCACAGCGGGGGCCGTTGAATTGAACATCTGTAGTATCACGTATGATCAATTGGGGGGTTGTTTTTGTTGAGGTCCGGAATACAGTATATATACCTGTTATGCTACCACGACCCGAGGGCACTGTATAACTTGCAAAGTTAGCATAGCCGCTGGTGCGTATATCGAGCTGCGTTGCGCTGCAGTCCTCAATATATACATCGGTGCCTGAAGATATAGCAGGGGGCTGTGCATAGCTGGTAATACCTGCATCTGATGCCTGGAACTCTACACTGTCAATAGTAACCAGGGTGTTGAGCAGCGTTTGGTCATAACCTGCTGCCTGGGCTATAGTGATCTTCTTGGGTGTAACTGGATTGTAATAAGGCCCCTTAACGATGTATTTTTCGGCTAGGTTGGAGGGTATTGCTACCAGGCTACCAGTATTGTCCACAGAATAGCCGATCTGCGGCAGACCGCCATAGTTGCCAATGTACAGGCCTTTCAGCTTGATGTATATTTTACGTCCCACAGGATAATCTCCATAAAGATCGTAAGCGTCTATCAGTACGGCTATACCGCCTGTGGAGTCCTGTATCACGATCTGCTTGTAGAAATTACCGGAGCGGTCATCGGCCACCACGATACCTGATACTACTGAATCGTTGGTGATCTTAACATTACCGCCTAACGTTGTACCCATTTTACTGGCTTGGGCCAGGGTCATATTGACAGGCAAATTCGGGTCGATCGTGCTCTGGTCCGGCGGGCCGTCATAATTTTTCTTAATGCAGGAGCTAAGGCTAACTGCACTTACTAAGATAAGACCGAGGGCTAAACGAAAATTTTTCATGTTATATATTTAAAAACGTTTTTAATATTAGTTAGAATTTGAAAGCTATGTTAGCAAAGTAGTTCCTGCCATAGCCATAGAAATATTTTGTAGCAAATTTGCCGGGTTCATTCTGGCTAAAGTCATACCTGAGCTGCTCATAGCCAAGATTAGAAATGTTTTTGTTGTTGAGGAGATTATTTACGCCAACGCTCAGGTAGATATAAGAACTGTTACCCAGCTTTTTGCTGATGTGGGACAATTTAAAAGAGTAACCCACGAACAGGTCTGTCGTAAATACTGATGGCATTTTTTCCTGGTCAAATATTTTATGCCATAGTTCTGAGTCTTTAGGTATAAGGTCTGCTGCTCTGTCTGACCTCCGGTCTGGGTTTATGTCTACATAATTACGATCAGCATAGTTAAAGTTCAGTGTGCCATACCAGTGGTACTTCGAGCTGTAATGAAATCCTAAAGTATATGCAGATTGAGGACCAACATACATACTATAGTTGTTGAGATAAACTGTGTGATTATCTGCAGCTCCACTCGCCGTATCGTTTTCGTTATACACAGTTGCTGTAGGGTTGTTGGTGAAGAAAGCTTGGCTTAGGATGGCAACGCCTGTCACATCTAGTGAGGATGTCAGTTTTACGTTCAAGGCAAGCTCCAGCCCTATGTATCGGGTGTTAAGTCCCTGTACAATGAAGTCCGTAAAGCTTTGGAAGTTGGGGTCCGCATTATAAAAGTGATAGTATTTGGTCACATCGGTGATGTCCGTTGCATATCCAACAATGCGAGCATTAACACGGGGTGCTTTCATCAGGTAACCGCCTTCTATACTCTTTATTTTTTCTGTAGTAGCATTGGGTACAGCACCATCTCTGATGTTAGGCGCTATGTAAATGCTTTTCATATCAGGAGCATCCGAACCAAAGTCACCATTCACAAAAAAGTAGTTACGTCCGTTAAGCTTGTAGGTTATGCCGCCTTTAACATGACCGGTAAAGAAGCTATGCTTTTCACCATTGCCATACGAACTTTCGGGGAACAGGCCGTTCTTGTAAAGGCCTTCACGATAGTAAGAGGTCAGTCCGGCATTAGCAGCCAGGAACAGGTCTATCTTATTATACTGTGCGGTCACTTGTCCCCATACCTGTCCTTTACCATAATGGTTTATGTAGTCATAGCCATATTTATCGCCCTCTTTTACCAATGCATTTGGATTGTTCAGGTCGTTTTGAGAATAGATGCCGGTACCTAAGTTGCGGGCTGTGAACTGGTTAACATTTACAAAAAAGTCACCACCGAGTAGGTCAACCAATTGGCGATAATTTTCTGTGCTCTGGGCAATGTAATTAATACCACCGAATAGGGTAGTATGTGCATCAAGGCTATGCTCTATGTTGGTATTGAATACCCATTTCTTCTCATCACTCACATAATCGCTCAATACGTACAGCGAGCGATTACCGGTAACATCATTGCCAGCCACGCCATTTACATTATGTATTGTTTCCGTATTATGACGGTTATTCTCATACATGCGGTCCCAATCTATCTGTAGTTTGTCAGGGTTAGCCAGTATTTCGGCTTTCAATTCATCTGCTGCCGCCTGGTTGGCCTTATCTCCAATTGTATAATAGCTGGGTAGATAGCGGTAGTAGTCAGGCCTTGGGTCTGCTGCATTGTTCCAATCCAGTGACGAAGTTTTGTCTTTGCCGAACTGGTAGCCTATCGAAGTATTCCACCTTGTTTTATCTGATGGCTTATATTGATAATTGAAGATGAACACCGGCTGGTTGTTATTGGCAATTTTAGCATTGCGTTTTTCTCCGTTCTGGTAGCCCCAGTTTGGGTTGTAAAAATTAGAACCGGCCAGGTCATCTGCCTCTTGTACTGCTGGCGAGGCCTTTCCCCTGCGTGTAGGCGCGCCAAAGGCAGTAAGGTTGAATTCATGTTTTTTATACACTTTACTTACCGCGCCAAAGTAAGAGTATCCATCATAGAAGGTACCCGGCACATAGCCCTCTTTGGCCCACCTCTTGGATGCGGATATAGAATAAGCCCAGCCATTTTTCATCAGGCCACTGCTGTGGGTTACCATCAGCCTGTTCCTGTAGTTTCGGTTCGATGAGGCATAGGATATCTTAGTTTGCTTACGTTGATTCAATGCTGTCGCATCTATATACTGAGAACCGCCAAGCCTACCGAAAGTATATTCCGAGGGCCTTAATCCGTAGGTAAAGCTACGCCCGCGAAGCACATCGTTCAGGCCACCCCATTCATTCCAGGAGGCCTCACCCGTACCGGCATCGTTCATAGGCACGCCGTTGATCTGTATCTCGTTCTGGCCGTTGTCATATCCACGAGCCCGGAACCAAAATGCGCTGAATACATAGGAGGTTGCACTGATGAAAGGATCGCGCGAAGACGTAAGCACACTGCTCACGTTCTGAGAGCTTACACCATCATCGTCAGTCGAAATGCTGCCTTCGTCCATGGTGATGGTTGGTATCTCAGCATTGAGGTTTTGTGCACCGGCTTCGTTAGGTGTAATGCCAACATTGCCCAGGTCGTTTATTTCCTTGTCTATGCTAACTTCAACAGTATCGTTCTTAATATAGTAACCACTAATTACCATTTGGTACGAGCCATATTTCACATCACTGAAGCTGAACTTACCTTCTGCATCCGAAGTAGTGATCAGTTTCAGTTTAGGGATAGCCAACTGTAGGTCTTGTGCGGGTTGTTGAGATTTACTTTTTAAAAGGGTACCCTTCAATATCCCTGAGTTTTTGCCTGTTTGTGCATTGGCAGCCAGGGCGAAGAAGGTGAACACTAAAATGAGTGGCCGTAGTCGTAGATACATATTATAAATGCCTTGTTTTCGATAAAATAAATGCCTGCAAAAATACTATAGTTTGTTAAAGTTATGACCAAAAGAAGGGATTAAGTAATTGTTATGTGGATTTTTAGGGGAAGCAAAAAACAGCTTTTTTTGTTCCTTTGCAAAATTAATTTAAACAAGCATAATGTTCACCAGATCATCTGTACTTATTACGATACTGGCTATGTGTTTAAGTATTAACACCTTAGCTCAGAAAAAGGACTACCATGTCCTGGCTGTCGCCTTTTACAACCTTGAGAATTTTTTCGATACACAGGACGATCCCAATAAAAACGACGAGGAATTCACCCCAACGGGTAGCCATCACTATACCGATGAGATCATGAAACAGAAGGCACACAACCTCGCCACTGTGTTTGAAAAATTAGGTACTGAGTTGACACCCGACGGCCCTGCATTGGTAGGTGTTGCTGAGGTGGAGAATAGCAAGGTGTTGGACCTTTTATTGAGCCAGCCTGAAATAAAAGACCGCAATTACAAATACATCATATTTTATGGCCCTGATGCACGGGGCATCAACACAGCTTTGATCTACAATCCTAAATATTTCAAAGTTCTGGATGCACATCCTTATCATGTGGATCTGGGCGGCAGCGGCGGCAAGGAGTCCACCCGCGACATACTGCGTGTTTCAGGTCTGTTGGAAGGCGATACGGTACATGTTATTGTTAACCACTGGCCCTCAAGGTATGGTGGGGAAACAGCTACAATACCGAAACGTGCCAAGGCTGCAGGTGTTGACAAGCATATAATAGATTCACTGATGGATGTAAACCCGCATAGCAGGGTTATCATGATGGGCGACCTTAACGACGATCCCATCAGCCCAAGCATAGTAAAGGTATTGGGAGCCAAAGGAGACAAGGATGAGGTAAAAGCCAAAGGTATCTATAACCCATGGGTTTCATTTTATAAGAAGGGCATAGGTACCCTTGCCTGGAATGATGCCTGGAATCTCTTTGACCAGATCATGGTAACGCAGCCCTTCCTTGGCAAAGATGATAAGCATTGGCAATATTATAAGGCAGAGGTATTTAATAAGGATTTCCTTATTACACAATATGGGCAGTACAAAGGCTCGCCGCACCGCTCGTTTTCGGGCACCACATGGATAAACGGTTATAGCGACCACTTCCCTACCATAATATACCTGGTAAAAGCCTCCTCATAATTTATTTATACGATACTTGATAAAAGAACAGGCGGGCAAATTGCCCGCCTGCGCTTTTATGTTTTCTTAATTAGTTATTGCTTAATAAATTGAGCTTCTGCATGAAGCTTCACTTCATCGCCGGCTACTATACCCCCGGCTTCTGTAACGGCATGCCAGTGCAGGCCATATTCTTTCCTGTTCAGTTTGCCATCTATCGAGAAGCCAACTTTTGTATTGCCCCAGGGGTCTTGTTGCATACCACCGTATTCTACATTTAAGGTAACTGGCTTCGTAGTGTTGCGGATGGTGAGGTTACCGTTCAGCTTATAATGTTCATCATCTATCTTTTCCAAAGAGGTTCCTTCAAACTTCATCTGCGGATGGTTGGTCGCATCAAAGAAGTCTTCGCTTTTCAGGTGTGCATCACGCTGCTCGCTGCCGGTATTTACCGAATCGATGTCGGCAGTAAAGCTGATCTTTGCTGTTGTAAAATCGTCACCTTCAGTCTCTGCACTTGCGTCAAATTTGTGAAATTTACCGGTCACATTGGCTATCATCATGTGCCGTACTTTAAATTGAATTTCAGAATGTGCGGTATCCAGTACCCATTTTGTTGTTGCCATAGTTCTTCTTTTTTTGTTCTTTATTGTTAATGATTAGTCTGTTTTTCTCATTTTTTCAACGAGTTCATTCAGCAGTTTTGCTTCCTCGTTGGTAATACCTATTATTTCTGCCTGTACTTCGCCCATTATCTTGTTGGCGGTTTCCAGTGTCTGTAAGCCCTTTTCCGTAAGGTTCATTACAGTCTCTCTTTTGTCCTCTTTAGAGGTAGTTCTTTTTACCAGTTTTTTTGCTACCAGTTTATCGGCTATGCGGGGTACATTGGAGTTTTTTTCGATCATGCGCGATGCGATATCCTTCACACACATCTGCTCCGGGTGTTTGCCTTTCAGTATCCTCATCACGTTGAACTGTTCGGAAGTAACACCTGTTTCCTTTAGTATTTTGCTATAATGGCTCTTCATCCAGTAAGCAGTGTACAATATGTTTAGGCCGGCTTTATGTTTTTCGTCGGTAAACTTGTTTGTTTTCAGAACCTCTTCCAGTTTCATTTGAATGATGTTTTGATTTTATAATGCAAATGTATGTACATACATGCAATTTTGAAAATAAGTTTCATTTATGCCTCCATAACCAGGCATGAGGGGTAGGGCTAATATGACTTTTGACGGCTAAAAAACCTCGCCAAGGTTCACAAAGAAGCCGCGGGAGCCGTAGAGCCCGAAAGCATAATCGATGGACAGGTTGGTGCCGGAATATTTATTGAGCTTGATGCGTAAGCCCGCTCCGGCACCCGGCGCTATTACCTCGAATTTATTGGTCTGCTCCTCACTAAAGCTTTGGGCATTAATAAAGGTGACACCCCCGATCAGTCCGTTACGCAGGATGTCAAAGCGGTACTCAGATTCAAGATATAGCATATATTTCGACCTGAACCTGCCTTGTATGTAACCTCGGCCGGTATTGACAAAAGCATCCCAGCCGGTACTCGGTAGCGCAAGGTAGGGGGCATGACCAAAGGAAAGCCAGTAATAGTTCCAGAAAGCGATCACCTGTCTGCGGGAACTTGGCAACCTGATGTATTTCCGGAAATCGGCCTGGAGGGAGGCCCAGTTGTTATCACTGCCCATAAAGGTGTAATGCGGGCGATAAGCTACTGCAGCATACCAGCCATTCTCAGCATTGATGGTGTTCCTGCGGTTATCATATAGCACATTTGCTGATATACCTGATGAAATGGACGTCGTACTGAACCCGTAACGCTCAAAATCAGTTATCCTTCCTTTGGGCAGGTCCTCTTCATGTATGTTCCAGTAATAATCGAGGTCATAACCCAGGCCAATATAAGTCTGGGGCGCAACCGACTTAAGAACGGTCTGGTGCAGCCGCAGGTAGGAGTAGTCGATCATATAGCCATCAGCAGGCTTGGTATGCCCACCGAGTCCATAAGTGTAAGAAGGGTAGTACATGTAGCGCCAGTCAGCCACGATATTCAGATCATTATCTTTGGTCCAGATATTTGCCTGTATCGGGAATATGATCTGGTTGTACGCAGTGTAGGAGAGGCTGGTCATTACAGTTGATGCCCTTTCCTGCGGGGTATCGTAAGTATAGAAGGCTGCATTCCCAAAAACTATTACAGCAAAATTCGTCTGTAAAGAGTAGCCTACAGCAGGTAACCCTGAGAAACGAACCTTCCTTGAATGGATGTTGGCAGTGTCTGCCGGAACAGTGACGTCTTTTTTCAGTATGGTGCGGGCAAGATCAAGCAGGTCCTTTTCATCCCGGTGGCCACGTTTATTTTCTTTGTATTTTTTTTCATTGGCCTGCTGGGCATGTGCGGGCATGCTTATCGCTAGTGAAATTATAGCCCAGAATATATTTATGCCATGCCGCAAATGATATTGTGTTTATTTTGTTTTTTACGGAAACGGCCCGTTTTTTTTGAATGGCAGCAAAGATAATTTTTCATTCTATGCGCTGTAATCCATTGGGGAAATTGAACTGTTATTTTTTTCAAAATGTTCCGGATTTTATTTTTTTCTTACCTTTTATATATAATTGATTGATAAGCATTTAATCAATAAATATTAATATTATGTTTAAAACTCTGTTTGTCATGTTTTTTTATGCCAAAGTGTAGGCTCATTGCGGCTTGGGAACGCTCTTATACCGATTAATTTTATTTTTAGTCTAATACCTGAAACTACTTGACTTATATTTCCAGATTATTATCTTTACCCTCGTATATTTGAGACATATCTCATTTATTGAGGGTATATTAGAAAGTTTTTGTTAATCTTAATAGTTTCAAGCAATAACGTCACACCTATGAAAAGAACAGTTACGCGTTTTCTTTGGGTTGTATCAATTTTAGCTTTGTTGCCGGGCTTTGCGTTAGCAGCGCCCGTGTTCACGGCAGGCAACACAGCAAGTTTTACAATTTGCCAGAATGCTGCGGCAGTATCACTTGACGGCTACCTTGGCGTCGATGATCTCACAGCAGGCACACTTACCTGGTCAGTTAGTTCGGGCCCCGCACATGGTTCCTTGAACGGGTTTTCCCAAACGCAGCCCTCGGGCGGCTATGGCATTTCACCGGCTGGTACCTCTTATACGCCTACGGTAGGCTATAGCGGGACAGATAACTTTACCATCCGTGTTGCGGATAACCTGGGTAATATTATCAACAAGTCGTTCACTGTCACTATCACAGCATTGCCGGCGCAACCGGGTAGCTTTATTTCGGCATCCACAACAGTATGTGCCGGTCAAAGTAATGTTACCTACACCGTACCGAGCGATCCCAATATTACCTCTTACACATGGGGCTATTCAGGTACCAACTTCAATCTGAGCCCCGCAGGTAATACTGCTAATATAAGCTTCTTCAACAACGCTACATCGGGTACGGTAAGTGTATATGCAAGCAATGCTTGCGGTACTTCAAGCCCCCGCACGATCGCTGTAACAGTAAACAACGTACCGTCTCAGCCTGGCGTGATCAGTGGTAGTACCACAGTTTGCCAGGGCGCAACCAACGTGGCTTACTCAGTAACGAACGATCCCAATGCTACTTCTTATTCATGGCAATACACCGGTAACGGTGGTACGATAGGTGGTTCAGGCAATGCCATTACCATTAACTTCAGCAATACCGCTACTTCAGGTACACTTATTGTAACCGCTACAAACAGCTGCGGTACTTCAACTCAAAGGACCTTAGCGATAACTGTTAACTCACTGCCCACGACGCCTGCAAGCTTTACGGCAAGCACTGCTTCGGTTTGCCAGGGCCAGTCTAACGTAGTTTATACAGTACCTAACGATCCCACGGCTACAGCTTATAACTGGGTATTCACCGGTGGTGGTACTACAATAACTAATGCCGGCAATAGCGCCTACCTCAACTTTGGTGCTACGGCTACTTCAGGTGTGCTCAGCGTTTCTATTACGAACGCTTGCGGTACTTCTTCTTCCTTGAGCATGCCGATAACTGTTACGGCAACGCCTTCACAACCCGGCAGCTTTACTACTTTCTCTACTACAGTGTGTGCCGGTCAAAGCAATGTACAATATTCAGTGCCTAACGTTGCGGGTGTTACTTATACCTGGGCCTATTCGGGCAATGGCGGTAACATCACAGCATCTGGTAATACAGCTTATATATCTTTCACAGCAGCTGCCACATCGGGCGTAGTTAGCGTAACGGCTTCGAACGCATGCGGCACTTCAACTGCACAAGCTGTTGCTGTCACAGTTAATAATGCACCTTCACAACCCGGCAACTTCACGGCCAGCTCGCCTACGGTATGCCAGGGCCAGACAGGTGTTACTTACACTGTGCCTAACGACCCGAATGCTACATCTTATACATGGAGCTATTCCGGTACCGGTTATACAATAAATGGTTCAGGTAATAGTATTACTATGGACTTTAATAATACTGCTACATCAGGTACGCTTACAGTAACCGCTACCAATACCTGCGGTACTTCTACGGCAAGGACCATGAGCATTACGGTTAACTCGCTGCCAACGCAGCCGAGCAATGTGACCGGCAGTGCTACAGTATGCCAGGGCCAAACCGGCGTATCCTACAGCGTTACCAACGTTGCAGGTAATACTTATAACTGGTCTTACTCCGGTGCGGGTGGTAATATAAATGGTGTAGGCAGTAGCATAACCATCGACTTCAGCACTACCGCTACTTCAGGTACGCTGAGCGTATATACTACTAATGCCTGCGGTACATCTGCTACCACAGTATATAATATTACAGTTAACCCGCTGCCAAGCCAGCCGGGTAACTTCACTGCAAGTACCAGCCCGGTATGCCAGGGTCAGACAGGTGTGGTTTACACAGTGCCTAATGTGGCCGGTGTAACTTACACATGGAACTACACTGGTGCTGGTGGTACTATTAATGGTACAGGTAACAGCATAACCATCGACTTCAGCGGTACCGCTACTTCCGGTACACTGAGCGTGACTGCTACCAATGCCTGCGGTACTTCTACTGCACGTAGCATGGCGATCACAGTTAACCCGCTGCCTGCGCAGCCTGCTAACTTCTCTGTGTTTACCACCCCGGTATGCCAGGGCGCTACAGGTGTAACTTATTCAGTGCCAAATGATCCGACTGTTACCTATGCCTGGACTTACTCAGGTACAGGTTATACTATTAATGGTAGCGGTAACAGCATCACAATGAACTTCAGCAATACCGCTACTTCCGGGACATTGAGCGTAACGGCGACCAATGCCTGTGGTACATCTGCTGCAAGGACCTTAGCGATCACAGTTAACCCGCTGCCGACACAGCCGGGCGTAATAACCGGTACTACTCCGGTATGCCAGGGCCAGACAGGTGTAGCTTATACAGTTACCAACGATCCCACAGTTACTTATACCTGGACTTACTCAGGTGCAGGTGGTACTATTAATGGTACAGGTAACAGTATCACAATGGACTTCAGCAATACTGCTACTTCAGGTACATTGAGCGTTACTGCTACCAATGCCTGCGGTACTTCAACTGCAAGGACATTCGCTATTACGGTTAACCCGCTGCCCAGCCAGCCGGCCAACTTTACAGTATTCTCAACTGCAGTATGCCAGGGCCAGTCAGGTGTGGTTTATACCGTTCCTAACGATCCTACCGTTACCTCTTACAACTGGACTTACACCGGTAATGGTGGTAGCTTCACAGGTTCGGGCAATAGCGTAACAATGGCCTTCTCTGCTACAGCTACTTCAGGTACACTGAGCGTAACGGCTACCAATGCCTGCGGTACTTCAATAGCGAGGACATTGGCAATAACAGTTAACACAGTGCCTGCCCAGCCGCTGGCTTTCACTCAGGGTCTTACCACTGTGTGCCAGGGTCAGACAGGTGTTATTTATACAGTACCTAACGACGCGAACGCAACTTCTTACAACTGGGTTTACTCAGGTTTAGGTGCTACTATAACAGGTACAGGTAACTCTGTTTCTGTTGACTTCAGCAATACAGCTACTTCGGGCACAATGAGCGTATCTGCAGTTAATGCCTGCGGCAGCTCAATAGCTCAAACACTGGCTATATCTGTTACACCACTACCTGCACAACCGGGCAACTTTACCGTTTCTTCATCTACAGTTTGCCAGGGTCAGACAGGCGTGGTTTACACAGTGCCTAACGATCCTACCGTTACTTCATATACATGGAGCTACACAGGTTTGGGTGGTACAATAAATGGTACTGGTAACAGTATTACAATGGACTTTAGTAATACCGCTACTTCAGGTACACTGAGCGTAACGGCTACCAATGCCTGCGGTACTTCAATAGCACGTACTATTAATATTACAGTAAATGGTGTGCCTGCTCAGCCTGCTAACTTTACGGTATCGAGCGCTACAGTATGCCAGGGCCAGTCAGGTGTAACTTATACAGTTCCGCTTGATCCTTCGGCTACTTCATATACATGGACTTATTCAGGTACTGGTGCTACTATAGCCGGTAGTTCCAATACCGCAATTGTTAGCTTTAGCAATACAGCAACAAGCGGCACTTTGAGCGTAGTCGCCAATAACGCCTGTGGTTCATCACTGCCAAGGACAATTAATATTACAGTTAATACACTGCCTGCTGCTCCGGCAAGCTTCCTGATCAGTTCAGATACGGTTTGCCAGGGTCAGAACAACGTAGTGTTCTCTGTTCCGTTCGATCCGACAGTAACCTACACATGGAGCTATTCAGGTTTCGGTGCTACATTGGTTACTGCCAATAACACAGTGTCTATCAGCTTCAGTGCTACTGCTACTTCAGGTACGGTGAATGTTTATACTACCAATGCCTGCGGTAACTCATCTACACTGTCTCACCTGGTAATAGTTAAGCCGCTGCCTGCACAACCGGGAGCATTCATTACATCTACAGCTTCAGTATGCCAGGGCCAGACAAACGTGACTTATACAGTTCCGAATGATCCTACAGTAACGTACACATGGAGCTATACCGGTTCTGGTGCTACTATCAATGGTACAGGTAACAGCGTTCTGGTTGACTTCAGTGCAACAGCCACTTCGGGTGTCTTGAATGTGACCGCTACTAACTCATGCGGTATCTCAAGTCCGAGGTCAATAAGCATAACTGTTAATCCGCTGCCTAACCAGCCGGCTAACTTCACTACTTTCTCTGCCAGTGTATGTCAGGGTCAGAATAACGTAACTTATACTGTTCCTAACGATCCGACAGTGACCTACACATGGAGCTACTCTGGTGCAGGCGCTACAATAACCGGTACAGGCAACAGTGTTATCATCAACTTTGCCAACAATGCTACTTCAGGCACATTGAGCGTAACTGCTACCAATGTTTGCGGTACATCTGTAGCAAGGACAATAGCTATAACAGTTAACCCGCTGCCAGCTCAGCCCGCTAACTTCACTACTTTCTCTGCCAGTGTATGTCAGGGTCAGAACAACGTATCTTATGCAGTACCTAATGATCCGACTGTAACATACGATTGGACATATTCAGGTACAGGTGCTACTATATCACCGTACGGTGATAGTGTTGTGATTAGCTTCAGCGCTACTGCTACCAATGGTACATTGAGTGTAACTGCTACTAATGCATGCGGTACTTCTGCAGCAAGGACATTGCTGATAACAGTTAACCCGCTGCCTGCTCAGCCGGGTGCATTCACCACTTCAAGCCCAACCGTATGTCAGGGTCAGAATGGTGTAGTTTACGCAGTTCCGTTCGATCCGACAGTAACTTATACTTGGACTTATTCAGGTACAGGTGCTACTATTAATGGTACAAGCAACACAGTAACGATCAATTTCGATACAGCTGCTACTTCAGGTACACTGGTAGTAACCGCCAACAATGGTTGCGGTGCTTCAGTACCAAGGACACTTGCTATCACAGTTAATCCGCTGCCGCTGCAGCCGCTGGCATTCACTACATCAAGTGATACTACCTGCCAGGGTCAGACAGGTGTTATATACACAGTTCCTCTGGATGTAACGGCAACATCTTATACATGGTTGTACACCGGTACAGGTGCTACCATTACAGGTACAACCAACAGTGTACTGGTTGACTTCAGCAACACCGCTACTTCAGGTACCCTGAAAGTATGGGCTAACAATGCATGCGGTTCTTCTGCATCACCACGTACCATTGCCATCTTTGTAAGGCCGCTGCCGCTGCAGCCTGCTGCGTTCACAACATCTAGCCCGACAGTATGCCAGGGCCAGAACAATGTGACCTATGTAGTTCCTGCAGTTGCTAACGCAACTTCGTATACATGGACTTACAGCGGTACAGGTGCTTCTATCACACCATTCGGCGACAGTGCTATAATAAACTTCGCTACTACAGCTACTTCAGGTACACTGAGCGTAACAGCAACTAATATCTGCGGTACATCACCGGCAAGGACACTGGCTATCACAGTTAACCCGCTGCCAAACCAGCCTGCTGCCTTTACTGCCAGCACTGCTACGGTATGTCAGAATACTATGGGTGTAGTTTACACTGTGCCAAATGATCCGACCGTAACATATAACTGGTCTTACTCTGGTACAGGTGTTACAATAAATGGTACAGGCAACAGCGTAACCGTTGATTATGGCCTGACCGCTACCTCAGGTACGCTGAGCGTAACTGCTACTAATGCCTGCGGTACTTCAATAGCAAGAACAATAGACGTTACAGTTAACCCGCTGCCGGCTACACCGGGCGTATTTACAGCCTTTACTAACCCTGTATGCCAGGGGCAGACAAACGTTGTTTATACTGTTCCTAACGATCCGACAGCTACATCTTATACATGGACCTACAGCGGTCTGGGTGCTACCATCACCGGTACTACCAACAGTGTAAGCATCGACTTCAGTGCATCTGCTACTTCAGGTACGCTGACCGTAGTTGCTAACAACGCTTGCGGTTCTTCACCAACTCCGGAGACACTGGCTATTACAGTTAAGCCGCTGCCGGCACAGCCTTCACCGTTCACTGCTGCTACTACTACGGTATGCCAGGGCGATGATAGCGTGTTCTACGCAGTTAATAACGATACCAGCGTTTCTTATATCTGGTCTTATACCGGTGCCGGTGCTACCATCCTGAACAATAACCTGGCCGGTACTTATATCAACTTTGCCAACAATGCTACTTCAGGTACATTGAGCGTTTCAGCAGTGAACAGTTGCGGTCTTTCTGTACCGCGCACTGTGAACATCACAGTTAACCCGCTGCCGAACCAACCAATGTTCTTTACTACATTCTCAGCTACAGTATGTCAGGGTCAGAACGGTGTGGTTTATACCGTTCCTAACGATCCGACAGTAACTTATGCATGGACGTACACAGGTACCGGCGCTACCATAACACCTGCAGGTAATACTGCTACTGTTGACTTCAGCGCAACGGCTACTTCAGGTAGCATACAGGTAACGGCAAGCAACTCTTGCGGTACTTCTGCTCCTACATCTGTTGCCGTTACAGTTAATCCGCTGCCGAATCAGCCGGGTGCATTCACAACCTTCACCAACCCTGTATGCCAGGGCCAGTCAGGTGTGTCTTATGCAGTGCCTAACGATCCTACAGTTACTTATACATGGACGTACACAGGTACAGGTGTCACAATGACCACTTATGGTGACAGCGTTGTGATAGACTACGGTGTGACCGCTACATCTGGTGACCTTAAAGTAACGGCTACCAATGCCTGCGGTACTTCAATAGCTCAGACAATGACCATCATTGTTGATCCGCTGCCATCTCAACCCGGCCTGTTCACAGCAAGCCAGGCTACAGTATGTCAGGGTCAGTCAGGTGTGGTTTACACAGTGCCTAACAACCCGCTGGTTACTTACAACTGGACTTATACAGGTACAGGTGTTACTATCAACGGTACCGGCAACAGCGTGACACTTGATTTCTCTGATACGGCTACTTCAGGTACATTGAGCGTAACAGCAACGAATAACTGCGGTACCTCAGTTGCTAGGCTGATGGGCATCACAGTTAACCCGCTGCCTGCACAACCTGCAGCGTTCACTGTGTTCAATGCTAGTCCTTGTCAGGGTCAGAACAACGTAACTTACACAGTGCCGAACGATCCTTCGGTTACTTATACATGGACTTACAGCGGATTCGGTGCTACCATCAACGGTGGTGGTAACAGCATTACGATCGATTTCAGCACTACGGCTACTTCAGGTACTCTTAGCGTAACTGCTACCAATGGTTGCGGTACTTCTGTAGCACGTACGCTGGATATCAACGTAAGGCTGCTGCCGAACCAACCGAACGGTTTCACTGTATTTAGCGATACAGTATGCCAGGGTCAGACAGGTGTGGTTTACACTGTGCCGCTTGACACAGCAGTAACTACTTACAACTGGTCTTACACTGGTACAGGTGCTAACATCACCCCATCCGGTAATACAGCAACAGTTGACTTCACTGCTACCGCTACATCGGGTACACTGCAGGTTACCGCTACTAACTCTTGCGGTACTTCTGCTCCGCGTAGCATAGCAATTACAGTTAATCAGCCACCATCAATTACTACACAGCCTAATGACAGGACTATATGCCAGGGCAGCAACACAACATTCAATACCGTTGCTACCGGTACTAATATTACTTATCAATGGCAGGTAAATGATGGTACAGGCTGGGTTGATGTGAACAACGTAGCGCCTTACAGCGGTGCTACTACAAATACACTGTCTATTACTACCGCTACTTACCTGATGAATGGTAACTTGTATCGTGTAGTGGTTAGCGGTTCATGCAATCCTCCGGATACATCTAATAACGCTACTCTGACAGTTAATACTGCTCCGACACTTGTATCACAATCTCCTAGCGTAACAGTTTGCGAAGGCGACAACGCACTCTTCAGCGTAACTGCTACAGGTTCAGGCCTCAACTACCAATGGCAGGTTGATGACGGTACCGGTTTCGTGAACTGCCCTGCCGCAGCGCCATATAGTGGTACTACTACTGCTACCCTGACCATAACTGGTGTGACAGCAGCAATGGACGGTTATCAATACCGCGTAATAGTAACAGGCCTTTGTGCACCGGTTGCTACTTCAGGTAATGTGACTCTTAATGTGAATACACTGCCGGTTGTCGTTACCGATCCTGTTAACACTACTGCTTGTGCTGGTTCTTCTGCAACCTTCACAGTAGGTGCTACAGGTACAGGGCTTACTTACCAATGGCAGGTTGACGATGGCACTGGCTTCGTGAACATAGTAGATAATGCTACTTACAGTGGTTCTACTACTACTACACTGACAATAAGCGGTCTGACATTTGCAATGAATGGTTACAACTACCGCGTGGTTGTTACTGGTACATGTCCTCCGCCGGCTACTTCTAACTTCGCAATGCTGACCGTAAGCACTACCGCTTCATGGACAGGTGTTATCAGCACAGCATGGTCTAATCCGGGTAACTGGAGCTGTAATGTTCTGCCGAACGCATCTACAGATGTATTCGTACCGACCACAGCACCGAACATGCCGCTGGTTGATATACCGAATGCTATATGTAACAACCTGAGCATCGATCCTGCTGCAAGCGTAGCCTTCACTGGTACAGGTAATATCCTCGAACTGAAAGGTAGCGTGACCAACAACGGTACATTCGATCCTTCTGCAGGTGAGGTGATACTCTCAGGTGATGTTAACCAGTTCGTTCCGGGTGGTGTTTACCAGAGCCTGAGGTTGGATGGTGACTTTGACAAAACTATCCAGGGCATCAGCTCGATCACGGATAGCCTGGTACTGAACAAAGGCTACCTGATAATAGGTAACAACGACGTGACCATTACTACATCTGCTGCTATCTACGGTGGTGATTCTACATCGTTCATCGTAACAAATGGTACAGGTATGGTGATAGGCGTGAACATTGGTATGGGTGGTAAGACAGGTAACATTAAGTTCCCTGTAGGTGCAAGCCGTACTTCTTACACTCCGCTCACAATGGCTAACAACGGTGTCGCTGATGCCTTTAAGGTTCAGGTGTACGACGATATCTACTCTGCTTACACTAACGACATCCCGACCAGCCCTGCATTGACAAGCGATGCGGTTGCTAAGACATGGATCGTTCAGGAAGGTAACCCGGGTGGTTCTAACGTATCAATGACCCTGCAGTGGAACTCTTATGACGAACTGCCAGGCTTTGATAGGACTGCATGCTTCCTGTCGCACTACATCGATCCGACATGGCATCCTGGCCTTACTGGTCCCGCGTTCGGTTCTGGTCCGTTCAATACTACACTCGCTGGTATCACTTCGTTCTCACCATTTGGTGTAGCAAGCGACGGCAGCCCGCTGATAGTTAAGAACACCGGCAACGAGGGCAACAACATCACACTGTTCCCGAACCCTGTTACAGGTTCTGAAATGTTCGTGAAATTTGCCAACGCTCCGAAAGGCGATATGTCCATACGCATCATAGACATGCTGGGTAAGGTGGTAGCTGTTTACCAGGTTGATGCAGCCCAGTTCAAGGGTGGTGTGATACCGGTTAAGGTTAGCGAATTGGCTCATGGCGATTACATGATGCTGATGACTGACAAGAATAATCAGCCGCTCCAGACCATCAAGTTCACTAAACAATAAACTATTAAGGTTTACATATTGATCTAACGGCGCAGTATCCACTGCGCCGTTTTTCTTTATAGCTATCTATACCTTGAAAGTTAGAGACATAAAAAAAGACAGGCATCGCCTGTCTTTTTACTATGATCTTAAAGCCGTTTAATTCCTGGCCTTTACTTTTTGAATTTGTTTAGCAGTAAATTTCGAATGCCTGCAGCAGGTTAGCTGCTATCATTTGTGCAGGGCGGCCTTCTATCATATGGCGTTCAACCATATGTACCACCTTGCCGTCTTTTAACAGGGCAATAGCCGGAGATGACGGAGGATAAGGCAGCAGGTAATTCCTGGCTTGCTTTACCGCATCAACATCATACCCTGCGAAAGCAGTAACGATATGGTCGGGCTTTTTGGCCGCATTGGCCACTGCCATAATAACACCCGGTCTTGCAGTACCTGCGGCGCAGCCGCATACCGAATTGATGAACAGCAGGGTAGTACCTTCGGCCTTCATCATTTCGTCAACATCGGCAGAGCTCAGCAATTCTTTGAAACCGTGGCTGGTAACTTCAGCCTTCATCGGGGCAACTATTTCTAAAGGATACATCTTATATGATATTTTGCCTGCAAATTTACGTCATCTTTAAGTCAATCGGGCAATATGGAGATAAGTAAAATCAATCTTATCGGAAAAGGGACTAATTTTAGTACTTTATCACCGCGATATAGTAAATGCTTATGAAAAAGATATTATTGGCTGCAATGGTAGTGTTGTCTGTTACGGCTTGTAATGAAACAGCTAAAAAGCCTGCTGATGCAGGAGATAACAGTAAAAAGCTCGACCGGTTGTTCAGCAATTATTGGGAGGAGCGCATGCAGTTGTTCCCTCTCGAAGCTACTGCAAATGGCGATAACCGTTATAACGATAAACTGACCATCACCATCGCCGGCTCATTTCGTGATAGTACCCAACGGTTCTTCGAAAAGTATAGGACCACCCTGCACGAAATAGATAGTGCTTCACTTTCTCCGGAAGAGCAAATGAGCTATGGCCTTTTCGATTACGAAATGGACATGAACTTGGAGGGGCTGAAGTATCCCACGCATTATATGCCCATCAACCAGTTCTGGTCTTTTACGCTCGATCTGCCCCAACTGGGTTCAGGTAAGGGTAATGAACCCTTCAAAACAGTAAAAGACTACGACGATTTCTTAAAACGGCTCTCTGTATTCCCGGCTTGGGTAGATACTGCGATATACAACATGAGAGAAGGCATAAAGACCGGCTGGGTGCTGCCTAAAGCACTCGTTGAAAAAGTATTACCTCAATTACAGGCAATAGTGGTAAAGGATGCAACGAAAAGTATCTTCTACGACCCTGTAAAGGACATGCCGGACAGTTTCCCTGCCTCGGATAAGCAGCGCCTTACCGCTGCATATATGCAGGCCATAGATAGCATCATTGTACCCGGTTATGCTAAGCTCCATGACTTTTTCGAAAAAGAGTATCTGCCTAAAGCAAGGGCAACCAGTGGCGTAGGTGCCCTGCCCGGTGGCGATGCTTATTATAAGTACTGCATCCGCTATTGGACCACCACGTCACTATCTGCCGATAGTATATATCAACTCGGGCTGAACGAAGTGGACCGTATCACAGGCGAGATGAATAAGGTGAAGGACGAAACCGGCTTCAAAGGCGACCTCAAAGCCTTTTTCGAATACCTGAATAAAGACCCGCGTTTTTATCCGTTCACTACGCCACAGCAGGTGCTCGATAGCTTCTGGAATATCAAGAAGCAGGAAGACCCGGCGCTGAAACGCCTCTTTGCTCATGTACCTAAGTCGCCGTTTACCATCAGGCAAACCGAGGCCTTCAGGGCTGCTTCGGCAAGTGCCGAGTACAACCCGCCATCGGAAGATGGTTCAAGACCCGGTATCTTTTATGTGCCGATACTCGACCCTAAAAAATATAATGCAATAGGCATGGAGACGCTTTTCTTGCATGAGGCAATACCGGGCCATCACTACCAGATAGCTTTGCAGCAGGAGAATAAAGGCATCCCCAAATTTCGCCGCTTCCTTTGGTATGGTGCCTACGGCGAGGGCTGGGCCCTTTATTCGGAATCTCTGGGTAAGGAATTAGGCCTGTATAAGAACCCCTACCAATATTTCGGTCACCTCAGTGATGCCATCCACAGGGCCATACGTTTGGTGGTGGATGTGGGCATACACTACAAGGGTATGACCCGCGAAGAGGCGATAAAATACATGATGGACCACGAACGCGCTACAGAAGCGGAAGCTACTGCCGAGATAGAACGTTATATGGCCATACCTGGGCAGGCACTATCTTACAAGATAGGAGGTCTTACCATACGTGCAGAACGTACCAAATATGAACAGCAGCTGGGCAGTAAGTTCAACATTGCTTCTTTTCATGATGAGGTGCTGAACGATGGCTGTGTGCCCTTGCAGGTATTGCAGGACAAACTGGCCAGGTGGGCTAAAAAACAACAATAATGACACAGTTCCGTATTGCAACAAGGAGCTACATAGATGGCCATACCAACAAGCGCCCGGGCGAGACAAAGCTGGGTGAGAAGGTACAGTGTGTACATAGTGACGATTGGGAGGCGGAGCTGAAACGCAGCGATGCAAAATTTGTATTGCTCGGCATACCGGAGGATATAGGTGTGCGTGCCAATTATGGGGTAGGAGGGGCGCATACCCTATGGGAACCGGCCTTGAAGGCATTGCTGAATGTACAGCATACCGATAAGTTGCAGGGCGATGATTTGCTGGTGCTTGGTGCATTCGATTTCCGTGAATTGATGCAGGCCTCCGAGCACAAAGAAATAAGCGAACTGCGGGAACTGGTAGTACAGGTGGACGAAGCAGTACACGCTGTCGTACATAAAGTCCTTGCCGCAGGTAAAATTCCGCTGGTCATTGGCGGGGGGCATAATAATAGCTACCCTTTACTGCATGCGGTAAGCGATATAAAGGGTGGTCCCGTCAATTGCATCAACCTCGATGCACACAGCGATTACCGAATGATGGAAGGCCGCCACAGTGGCAACGGCTTCCGGTATGCAAAGAACAGGGGCTACCTCGATAAATATGCTGTGATTGGCCTGCATGAGAATTACAATGCACAGGACATAGTAGCTGAGTTTGCCACAGACCACTCATTGTATTGTTCGTTTTATGAAGACATTTTTCTGCGCAATAAGCTGAGTTATGATCAAAGCATTCGTAACGCGATAGCCCATACCTCCGGGGCCCCCACGGGTATTGAGCTCGATCTTGACTGTATCGAATATGTATTGTCGAGCGCAGCCACACCCTGTGGTATCAGCAGCTTGCAGGCAAGGCAATACATAAATAGTTGTGCAGGCTTTTGCGACATGGCTTACCTGCATATCGCGGAGGGGGCCACCAAACTGCCCAATGGTAAGGACAGCATATATACACCCAAGTTGTTAGCCTATTTGCTGACCGATCTTTTAAAAGCCTGATTTTCGCTAATGATATTTTCGTAGAGGGCAGCTTGTCTGCCCTCTATTTTTCTATAAGGATATCATTTACTACCAAAGCATCGAGGCCGGTAGTATAGAAGACACTCAGTGCATCCTCCGGCGAGTGGATAATGGGCTTGCCCATCACATTGAAGCTTGTGTTCAAAAGTATGGGTACTCCCGTTATACTATGGAATTGTTTTATCAGCAGGTAAAACTCCCTGTTCCATTCTTCCTTTACCGTTTGTAGCCTCCCGGTGTTGTTCTCATGCACTACGGCAGGCACTTTGTCTAATACCTCCGGTTTGAAGCGTAGTGTTCGCTCCATATAGGGGCTTTCCTGGTAGTGCTCAAAGTAGGCATCGCCATGTTCATGGAGTATAGAAGGGGCAAAAGGCCTGAACTCCTCCCTGAATTTTACCCGTTCGTTGATGATGTCCTTCATATCCTTCCTACGTGGATCGGCAAGGATAGAGCGGTTACCTAATGATCGCGGGCCGAATTCAGCCTTACCCTGGGCCCAGCCGATTATTTTTCCATCAGCAAGCATTTGCGCTACCACCTCGTATTTGTCCTCACCTAACTGCCTCGTCTTACTGTGACCGCTGAATCGCAGAAAGTGTTCCATGTTAATGCCGCCTATCGAAGAACCTAAATAGGGCGATACGTTTTTTTGTTTGTCGCTTGTAAAGCCAATATCATTATAGCAGGCCAGCATGGCTGCTCCCAGCGCATTGCCGTCATCGGCAGGTGCAGGGGGTACATACAGTTTCTTGAATGGGGTCTGCTCAAGTATCTTGCCATTATAGCTCGAGTTGAGCCCGCAGCCGCCGCTCAGTACAAGCTGCTCGGAGATATTCATCGTATAGATGTTCCGGATCATTGCAGTCATCCATTCCTCGTACACCAGTTGCCCGTTGTAGGCAAGCTTGGCTTTGAAGCTCAGGTCTGCAATGCCTTTTTTCGCTACCGCTTTTATTTGCTCATGTATCGCTCTGGTTCCTTTCTTATCCTTGCTGTACACAAGGTGGCAGCCGTCCACATGGTATAGTGAGTTCAGCAGTTGGTGCAGCTCCTCGTCATAAGAGCCATAGGCCGCCAGTCCCATCACCTTCCATTCTTCACCCTTCACGGGGTCAAAGCCGCACACATTGGTGAGGAAGGTGTAGAATCCACCTAAGTTCTCTCCTGTCTTTTGCCGGTCTACAAGACTTATTTTCCCATCCCTGTAGCTGAATATCCTGAAGCAGCCATTCTCCCCGCCGGCATCCACCACGAAGCACACAGCATCGTCGAAGCCTGACCCATAGCATGCCAGCCCGGCATGGCTCAGGTGATGATCGTAGCGGATGGTTTGCACACTGTGCGCACGCATCAGGGTATGCAGGTTATAGATAAGGCTTTGCCCGGCATTGAGTTGCATGCCCAGGTTCAGCCTGTTCATCCAGGCCATTGTGTCAAAAGCCCCGTGCTGGCTGGCCATAAGCTCCAGCCGTTTTTTCATGCCGGGGTTAAAGTCGAAATTTTGCAGCCCAAGCAAGCTCCCCGTCAGCAGTTTTTTGGTCTCTTTTGCACTCCAACTGGTCGCTATCACATAGTCTGCTCCCTCGCTGCAATATTTTTTCAGTACGTCTTTGATGAATATCGGGTTGTCAGGCACACAGCCAATAGCGCGCTTATTTTGGTAATAACGTTCCGAAGCTTCCGCGAACAGGATGTCGCCCTGCTCATCCATGATGGCTATGGCTGGGTCGTGCATGGTGGTAGCCAGCCCTATATAGTATTTCTTGCGCGACATGAAGCAGCTAAATTATGTTTTTTCGGCTAAGCTGTGCCCGTTTCCTCACTTAATTGATATTTTCTGTAGGCTGAAGTATTAACCTCCTGCATTTAACACAACAATATGGACCAAAACCCTCCCGATCATTGTATCTTGTTGACATAACACTGCTGACCATGGGGCAAATACTTACTTTTCAGGTATTCAAGACAAAAGAGGAGGCAACTGCCGTAGCTGCAACATTGGAAAAGGCGGGTATCCCCGCACTTGTGGAAGATGCAGGTTACCTGCTCGACAATAATATTATAGGGGTTCAGTACGACGATCCCATATTGCTCAAGATAGATGCAGACCACTTCGAGCAGGCACGGAAAATACTTGCCGACGAGATAGTAATTGACCTGGATACTGTAGATAAGGATTATATGCTCCTGTCGATGACTGATGACGAACTGCTCGATGTTGTGGCAAAGCCTGATGAGTGGGGGCTATACAATTACAAGCTCGCTATGCTCCTGCTGGCAAAGCACGGCAGGCATATAGAAGAGCAACAGTTAACCCGCTTGCAGGAGGCCCGTTATGAGCAGCTTGCAGCGCCTAAAGCCTTCGACAAGAGTTGGATACGCCTCGGCTACCTCATATCGGTAGCCGGTATTATTGCCGCGCTATGGCAGTTCTTTATGACCATATTGAGCTTTTTCGGCCTTGTATTGGGCTGGGCAATTATGAGTGCCAAAACCACGTTGCCCGATGGTAAGCGTGCCCTGAAATATGATGAGAATAGCCGCTGGCATGGGCGTAATATGTTCCTCCTTGGCTTGGCCACGGCTATCATAGCGCTTGTGGTGCTGCTGCGCAGATCTCTTGGATAGTATTTTGCGTCACCCTTATCGGGGCCATTATAGTTCTCCCCTGCGTAGTTTGTTCAGCAGGTCTATATACCTTGCTTTCATGGCTGGTGTCAGGCCGCCTATGATTTCGGGTTGTATATCAGGCCTGTTGTTTCTTTCGTCCCAGTTCACTACGCCATCCCATTTCTTTTTCAGTTCCGGGCTGGCATTCTGCATCATCCGGTTAAAGTTTTGGGAGAACCTGCTTTTCTGGGTGGCATCTATTGGGTTGGGCATAAATTATGTAGTATTTCCTCAAGGTAACATTATTAATTCATCCTCACTTGAAAATTGTCCCCTCGCCCATATCGCATTATGGGCTCTGTCCCCATGTTGGCGCAGGAATACACACATGTTGGCGCAAGAATGCCGCTGGGCAATTGTGTGCAGCGTTCTTGTGCCTTTCGCTCGATTGCGGCCCTTACTGGTCCTCGTTTGTAACGAGGATTCCCAGGCGCAGCGTTTGCAGCGCGTGTATTTGCATTTATCCCATAGCATACCACCAGTCAATATGTGGATATGATTATTTGCCCCACATTCGCACCCATTCTACCTTTGTACCCGCTAAAGCATTTTATAAAAAAAACTAAATGCTCCGCGAACAAACAAATGTCCCTTCCTTCAGTGTGCCGGAGGGTTTCCTCAGTTCCTCCGGATGTTCGCTTGCGGCATCCGGAGGTATCAATAAAACACCTTCTCCGAAGGTCTTCGCATTGCTACAGCTTAATGATATAACGCCCCGCAATCTGGGGCTGTTGTGTAGTTTCATTATCTAAAGGCTTTTAGTAATTTCAACAGCAGGTATATGTTTGAATACCCATTGCAAATGGGCATTCTATTATACCACCCGTTGCCCTGCGGAACATCGGGTGGAACAAGGATGTTGTTTTGTCTTTAAGAGACGTGTCAGTGAAACTGCTGAGTTTGCTACGCAAGTTTATGATGCGGAAAAAATACAGGTATTGCTTAGGATAAGAATGAAGCTGTTGCACAAGCATTGAAACAAGTAAATATTAATATAGAAAATGGAAAACGATAAAATAGTCAAGCTATCAGAAAATACATATAAGATTAATGCCTTCAATGCATGGCAGCTAATATCAATAATTGCTTTTTTTCTTTTACTGATGGTAGGATATTTATTTATTGCTGACTTTTCAAAAATTACACCGTGGATAGCTTTTTGTATTCTCTTATTCTTTGCCTTATTGTATAATTATGCGTTTAAAGATCTGATGATTAACAGGAATAAGTCATTGGTGATCCACTCTAATGAATTTTGTATTAATAATAAAAGTTTTTTTTCTAATCAATTAATAGGTGTAGTTGTAGAAAAAGGAGCTATAGGGTTTGCTGCTGTTATTACTTCTTACAGAGTTAGCTTAAGATTGAGATCGTCTAAAGGCTTTAAAAAGAAATATATCATTTCAGTTAGTCGCAGTGAAGAGGCGTTATTAATAGCTCAAAAGCTAGCTTTAATATTCAACTGTGTGATGATAAATGAATTGCAATGACCCTTACTGGTCCTCGTTTGTAACGAGGATTCCCAGGTGCAGCGTTTGCAACGCGTTTATTTTGGCTCGTCTGGCACGAGTTTCTAGCCGGGCTATGTGCGTAGCAAAAACTCGTGTCTACATAATTTATCCGGTTTGCAACCGTCATTCTTCCTGCTGCTGCCGATATAGCTTGGCTTGTAGATAGCGTTAGTACTGCTTTCTTTACCCGTTGTTCTCTCCCTTCAGAGGACTCAACGGCATCAGGGAACAAAAGCTTATGACGGAGCAGGCAACGCTTCACAACTGGTGTATATTTGCTTAACCTATATCTTCCAATAGATCGAAAGATTATATCCGGCAACACATATCCCGTAGCCCAATCGGCTTACAACAACCCTCCCTGTGTTTTCCTCACAATCGGTTTTTAAAATAATTTTCTTCACCGCTCTACGCCTTTTTAAGTTGCCGCAGCAAACCACCGATGAGCAGGCATAGTTCACCGAGAACGATCAGGCTCCTTGGCCAGTTCATTATATTCCATTCCTGGTAGGCTTTCTTTATGGCATCTAGATGGCTGCTGATCTCCGAAAGGAACAGGATATTGTTGCGTGGGTAAAAGTAGGCAAAGGTGAATACGTCGCCCATCACCGCGCACACAAGGGCCAGCCCACAGTACGGCCTCATGCCCGGGTCGACCTTCCACCAAAAGATCAGTGCTAGAAGGCACAATATTTGGTTGAGGGGTGAGAATACCCTGAAGAAATCACCGGGGTTCTTCGCCTTAAAATAGTCTCTTGTTGTCTGTATAGATGCCGGTATGTCCCTGCCCCAGTTAGGCGTGTCCACTACCGAATTATAGACGTTCACGAACAATACGCCTGCTGCAAATACGATTGCTGAAATAAGGATGATGTTGCGTAACATAGTTTTTTATTTTGCTTTTTACGGAATAAGTTTGAAATTTGGTCATTGACCAAAAATATAAAAAATAGGTCAATGACCAAATTTTTTTTAAAATAATGAATACTGGACAAAAAATAGTCGATAAAGCGCTGCAGCTGTTCAATGAGAATGGGGTAGAGTATGTAGGCATGCGTGAGCTGGCTGCCGCACTGGATATGCGTATAGGTAACATCACCTATTATTTCCCCACCAAGGACGACCTCGTGTCCAGGATATCCGACGATCTCGCTGCCCTCAACGCGAAGACTTTGGTGCAGATGAAAGAGCCCCGCATTGCAGCCTTCCTCGATATTATAGAGCAGGGCTTTAAGAATCAGTTACGGTACAAATGCCTCTTTATCAGTTCTGCGAACATCATGTTGCGCAACCCCGGCCTGGCCGAGGCTTATAAGAAGACCCGTGCGGCTCGGAATAATGTTATGCTGGGCAATCTAACTTTGCTGAATGAACACAAATACCTCGATATAAAGACCGCCGTCGAACTTGAGGTATTGGCCGACGCGCTTGGGCTTATTGTGCGTTTCTGGATACCCGGGGCTATTACAACTTACCGGGATATGAGCCCCGCTAGGCAGATGCGTCATTATATTAAAGTGATCGCGCACCTGTTGCTGCCGCATAGCACCGCCAAAGGACGCAAGGAACTTGAAACATATCTGGAATGAGTACCTAACCTAACTGCTTTTCTTTACCTCTTGTTCCCATGTTGGCGCAAGAATGCCGCTGGGCAATTGTGTGCAGCGTTCTTGTGCCTTTCGCTCGATTGCGGCCCTTACTGGTCCTCGTTTGTAACGAGGATACCCAGGCCCTACTCGCGCCTCCCTCTCCTTTGGAGAGGGCTGGGGTGAGGCATCATTCACATTCTTTTGTCTGGCACGAGTTTCTAGCCCGGCTATGTGCGTAGCAAAAACTCGTGTCTACATAATTTATCCGGTTTGCAGCCGGCATTCTTCCCGCCGCTGCCGATATAGCTTGACTTGTACATAGCGTTAGTACCCCTTTACGCGGTCAGGCGCGTTACGGTTAGTCGCGTGTTTACCATACTTTTTCGTTGATCACAGTATGTCTCGTAGTCGCGGACCTTGCAAAATAACGCCAGATCCTCGAAGAGGTAGAACATGAATAACCCCGGAAATTATCCGGGGCCAAGACAAACAATATCCATCCATCCCCAACGGGGTTGAACTTCTTTCGCCCACAGTTGGCGTAAGAATGCCGCTGGGCAATTGTGTGTAGCGTTCTTGTGCCCCTCGCTTGTTCAGCCACAGCCATAATATGTGGATATGATTATTTGCCCCTCATTCGCACCCATTCTAACTTTGTACCCGCTAAAGCATTATATAAAAAAACTAAATGCTCGCGCGAACAAACCAATGTCCCTCCCTTCAGGGAGCCGGAGGCTTAAATCTATATCACTATGAAGAACAAAAAGAAAGCACAGGCCAAAGAGCTTTATTTTCAGGGGGATCTTACCAAGACAGAAATAGCAGACCGGCTCGGCGTCAGCCGCCGCAGCATTCACCTTTGGGTCCGCGAGGGCGATTGGGAACGCCTGCGCCTGTCGGCGCAACACCTTCCCTCCATCATTGCCGAGCAGTGTTATTACACCCTCGCACACCTCACGCGGCATATCCTTTCCGATGCTCGCATGGGTATCCCCCTTACCCACAAGGAGGCCGATGCCATGCATAAAGTAGCCCTTACCATCGGTAAGCTTAAGAACCGCAGCACAGTCAACGAGAGCATGGAGATGTTCAGCCTCTTTCTCGATCGCCTGCGCAGGCGCGATCCGCAGCTTACCGAAAAGTTACTGCCGCATGTCGAGCGCCACATCAGCGAGCGCCGCGATGTTTATATCAGCGATTTCCTTCCCGCCGGCTTCGACGAGGATGGGTATATGCCCCTCAAGGCAAAGGACTATACGGAGCAGCGGCTCGATGAGCAGAACGAGCGGGAGCTACATGAAAAACTTATCAACAATGCTTCTGCCCGCAGTGGGAAAGAAATGAGAAAATAATGGGAAATTTTTGTGAACTTTTTAACCGCTTATAACTTGATTATCAATAGAAATTCCCAAAAAAAGTTTTTCTGGCTATTTTGGCCTGTTTATCCACATACCCACATTTGGGCTGGAGAACTTTTTAACCTTTTGTTCATTTGCCGTACATTTGCCCAATTTGTTTTTTTATGCCTGATCAACAAAACGCTGCTCCCGCCTGGCTCTTGCTTGAGGACGGGACTTTTCTTAAAGGTAAGGCCGCAGGTGCAAAGGGCACATGCGGCGGAGAGATTTGCTTCAACACCGGTATGACGGGTTACCAGGAGGTCTTCACAGATCCTTCATACACAGGGCAGGTACTCATAATGAATAATGCCTATGTAGGAAATTATGGTACCAAAGATGTGGATGTGGAGAGCGATTCCATAAAGATCAGGGGGCTGATATGCAAGAACATTTCTGCCCGTTACAGCCGCATGATAGCCGATGAGGGCATCAATGAATACCTGGTACAGAACAATATAGTGGCCATATACGATGTGGATACCCGTGCCCTCGTGCAGCATATACGCAGCAAAGGAGCTCAGAACTGCATCATCAGCACCGAGATAAGTGATTTGGAAGCACTCCGTGCTGAGCTCGCAAAGGTTCCCAGCATGGACGGCCTGGAGCTGAGCAGCGAGGTGAGCACCAAAGAAGCGTATACGCTGGGTTCTCCTCATTCCCCTGTAAGGGTTGCGGTGCTCGACTATGGCGTTAAGCGCAATATCCTCAGTTGTCTTACCGAGCGCGATGCATATGTAAAGGTTTTCCCGGCTAAGACCGATATGGCCACACTCGAGGAGTTCCAACCGCATGGCTATTTCATCAGCAATGGTCCCGGCGACCCCGGCAGTATGGATTATGCGGTGCAGACAGTAAAAGAACTGCTCAATACCGGCAAGCCGCTTTTTGGCATCTGTCTGGGGCACCAGTTGCTTGCCCGGGCCAATGGCATACCCACCTTTAAAATGCACCACGGTCATAGGGGGCTCAACCACCCGGTAAAGAACCTCGTGACCGGCAGGAGCGAGATAACCACACAGAATCATGGTTTCGGCGTTGATCCGGAAGCGCTCAAAGGTTCAGCCGAACTGGAAGTTACCCATGTGAACCTGAACGATGGTTCCATAGAAGGTATCCGCATGAAGCACAAGCAGGCATTCTCGGTGCAGTACCACCCGGAAGCTACCCCCGGGCCTCACGATTCAAGATACTTGTTCGATGACTTTTTACAAATGATCGAGAAGGGCATGTCTAAATAATCCAATTTGCCGCTGCTTTTTGTTGTTGACTTTTTACTTTTGACTTAATGGACAAGATATTGATACTGGGTGCCGGCGGACAAATAGGTGTTGAGCTGGCTATGGCATTGCGTGAGGCCTATGGCAATGACAATGTGATTGCTACCGACCTGAAAACGGAACCGCACCCTTTGTTAAAGGATCGGGGGCCCTACCAGGTGCTGAATGCCATGGATGCCAACGCAGTATTGGACACCGTAAAAAAGGAAGGTATTACCCAGGTATATCATCTTGCCGCCCTGCTTTCGGCCACCGGTGAGAAAGACCCGAAAAAAGCATGGGATATCAATATGCAGAGCCTCCTCCAGGTGCTGGATATAGCCGTGCAGGAGAAACTGGCAAAGATATACTGGCCCAGTTCCATAGCAGTATTTGGCCCTACCACTCCCCGCGATAATACCCCCCAGCAAACCATAGTAGAGCCTAAAACAGTATACGGCATCAGCAAATATGCTGGTGAGCTTTGGTGCCAGTATTATAATATGCGCTGGGGGCTCGATGTCCGCAGCCTGCGCTATCCGGGCCTCATTAGTTGGAAGTCTGCACCCGGCGGCGGTACTACCGATTATGCTGTGGAGATATACCACGAAGCTTTGAAGAACAAACATTATACCTGCTTCCTGAAAGAGAACACATACCTGCCTATGATGTATATGGATGATGCCATACGTGGCACCATACAGTTAATGGAAGCTCCGGCAGAGCAGGTTAAGACGCGCATGGCCTACAATTTCAGCGCTATGAGCTTCTCACCCAAAGAGATAGCCGAAACAATAAAGTACCACATCCCCGGTTTTGCCATCGACTACGCCCCTGACTTCAGGCAGGCCATAGCCGACGGCTGGCCCCGGAGCATTGACGACAGTGCGGCCCGTAGCGATTGGGGCTGGCAGCATGAGTTTGGCCTCGATAAGATGACACACGATATGCTGACGCACCTGAAGAGCTGAGAAGTCAGCAAGGTAATAGTGACCTTTTTATTAAAACGGTCTTCTCGTTATCAATGCAATACTTATCAACCCGTCAACCCAATCAACTTATTCAACTAACTTTACATCAATGAAACTTCATATCCTCGCCGTTGCCGTTCACCCCGATGATATAGAACTGGGTTGTGCGGGTACGCTGATAAAGCACGCCAAGAAAGGGCAGGCTGTGGGCATCGTTGACCTCACACAGGGCGAGCTGGGTACCCGCGGCACACCGGAGATCCGGCTGCAGGAGGCGCAGGATGCAGCGAAGGTAATGGGCCTGAAGGTGCGGGAGAACGCAGGCATGGCCGATGGATTTTTCCAAAACGATCGGGAGCACCAATTACAACTGGTCACATACATTCGTAAATACCGCCCCGAGATAGTAATTGCTAACGCATTGGCCGACCGCCACCCGGACCATGGCAGGGCAGGACGGTTGATAGCTGATGCCTGCTTTTTGGCTGGCCTCAGGAAGATAGAGACCCAAAGCGACGGGCAGGTACAGGAAGCTTGGCGTCCTAAACGGGTGTATCATATGATACAGGACCGCTTTACGGAACCGGTCTTTATTGTTGATATCAGCGGGGAGCAGGAGCAGAAAATGGAAGCAGTCAAGTGCTACAAAAGTCAATTTCACGATCCCGGTTCTAATGAGCCACTTACATATATAGCAAAGGGTGATTTTTTAAAGAACATTGAGGCCCGCGCTGCTCTTCTGGGCAAACGTATAGGTGCAGCCTACGGGGAGGGCTTTATCAGCGAAAATGTGCCCGGAATAGTTGACCTCGATGCATTGGTATTGCCCGAAATGCCATAGGGAACGGCAGGGATAAAAAAAATATGAAAATATTTTGCCGTTACGTAAAAAAAAAAGACCTTTGCAGTCCTAAAAAAATCAGAAAATGGCACGTGTTTGTCAGGTAACAGGTAGAAAACCAGTATCAGGTCATAAAGTATCTTTCTCTAATAAGAAGGCTAATCGCCGCTTTTTGCCCAATTTGCAGACCAAACGCTTCTTCCTTGCTGAAGAAGACCGTTGGGTAACCCTGAAGTTGACCACCGATGCTATCCGTACGATCAATAAGAACGGATTGCTTTCTGTAGTAAAAGAGCTTCGTGCACAGGGACAAAAGATCTAATTATAAAAAGTAAAGCAATAAACGCATTATAAAATGGCTAAAAAAGGAAACCGCGTTCAGGTAATATTGGAATGCACCGAGCATAAAAACAGCGGCTTGCCCGGTACCAGCCGTTACATTACCACCAAGAACAAGAAAAATACACCGGAGCGTATAGAATTGAAGAAATACAATCCTATCATGAAGCGTGTAACTGTTCACAAAGAAATTAAATAACCTCTTTTAAAAATATTCTGAGTCATGGCAAAAGCAGCAAAGACGGCGATCAAGAAAGATCCGAAACAGGCAGCAGAAGCAAAGAACTATACCAAGGTGATCAAGGCTGTACGTAGTCCTAAGAGCGGCGCATACACCTTTAAAGAAGCTATGGTACACAAGGAGAAAGTAAAAGATTTCCTTGCAGCTACCAAGTAGTCGGACGCAGCCTCTATAGACTGAGCCTGTAAACTAGGACTTATAAACATATTCCATATAAAGCTACCCATGGGTAGCTTTATTCTTTTCGTTATATACTAATGGTGGATTAATATTATATTGTGTATCCCCCGCAATTTATCGGGATGCACAATATGAAGAAACCCAATTATGGTATCGATGCACCGGGCGTGATATTGATCCTGCTCCTGTTTAGTATATTGGGGGCATGTGCAGCCTTGTTCGCCTGGTACTATCCGTCCGGCACATGGTCTTCTTCCCTTTTTTCGTTTGCAGTTTGGGCAGGCAGTGTTTGTTTCCTCGAAGCGGTATTAATGTTGTTGTATGCCCGGGTAGGAAAGTTCCGCCATCGTAACAGGATGTTGAGGCTTTATAAGATAAGAGGCCATGAGCAGGTACTTGATGTAGGCACCGGCAGGGGACTGCTGATGATAGGTGCAGCAAAATTGCTGATAACCGGTAAAGCCACAGGTATAGATATATGGAGCAATAAAGACCTTGGCAATAATAAAAAAGAACTCGCCCTAAAAAATGCTGAGCTTGAGGGGGTAGCCGATAAGGTAAATATAGAGACCGAAAATATTACCTGCAACGAGCTTCCGGATAGCTCATTCGACCTGGTGCTGAGTAACCTGTGCCTGCATAATATTAAAAACAGTGAACAGCGCGAAAAGGCCTGCAGGGAGATATATCGTGTATTGGCAACAGGTGGTACTGCTGTCATTTCCGATTTCAGGTATACCAGGCAATATGCTTCGGTTTTCGAGGGCCTGCATATGGAAGTGAGCAGGAAAGGACCTTATTTACTGGATACCTTCCCTCCTTTGACCATTGTAGTTGCGAGGAAGATATGTTAAAACAGCTCATTGTTTAACAGTTGCGGTGGTTTGATGTCGGTTCCGCAATGCTTGTTAAGCTCCGCTACAAGGTACCCGATCAATTCGGGTGAATATAGCTCTTCGTGCTGGTGCATAAAGAAGTAGCAGGTTTCGAGGCCTTCTTTCATCCATTTCTTAATTCTCTGTACCCAATCGTCGATACGAACATAGTCGGTAGGGTGGAGGCTGTTACCTACAAAACGTATAAAGCATTCGGGGGTCGAGAGGTGCATATGAACACAATCGCGGCGACCGGCCGTATCTGTGATCACAGTGCCCCGCTTATGCTGACGCAGGAATTCAAACAATACCGGATCATAACCTTCCTTGCCGGTGTACCATTCTTCATGCCTTAGCTCGAGGAAAAGAGAGATGTCGTTTGGCTGGTCAGTAATAAATGATTCAATATTTCCTAATTGCTTTGGGCCCATCTGCGGGTGGGGGAGCAGGAATACAGGCCCAAGGTGTTTGCCCAGCTCATGCATTACCTGGTAAAACGGATCCACCTCCTGTGGGCTGACCTTCAGGCGCTTAATATGGGTGATGTATTGTGTGTATTTGGGGCAAAAAATAAAATCGCCCGATACCTTACTTTTCCAGGTCTTTACCTGGTCGATGGTCGGTAGCCGGTAAAATGCCGCGTTGAATTCTATACAGTTGAATTGCTTTGCATAGAGCGGAAAAAAATCTTTCTCTTTAGTTCCCTGAGGATACAATTTCCCTATCCAGTCTTTGCGGCCCCATTTTGCACAACCGACATAAAACTTTGTCTTCCCTTTCTTCTTTGAGCTCTTCAGAACATCAGTAGTGACCTTAGGGTCGGGGGGCAGACTGAAATCAATAGTGTCTAATTGCGATTCGGGTACTTTGCCAAAATCCATAACAGATGCTTTATTGTAAAGATAAGCTATCGGTGTGCAGTTTGGACGGCCTTAAAAATAAACAAGCCGCAAGGGTAGTTGCGGCCTGTTTATTTTTATAAACTATTATTTAGTCGTTTTTAATGGCGGCAATGCCGGGTAACTCTTTACCTTCAAAGAATTCAAGTAATGCTCCACCACCGGTAGATACATAGCTTACTTTGTCGGCAAAGTGGAATTTGTTGACAGCGGCAACACTGTCGCCACCACCCACGAGCGAGTAAGCACCATTCTCTGTAGCTTCAGCTACTGCTTCAGCTATGGCTTTTGTACCATGCTGGAATTTTTCCATTTCAAAAACGCCCATGGGGCCGTTCCATAATATGGTCTTCGACTCTTTAATGATGTGCTTAAAATGATCTATGGCCATTTCACCGATATCGAGGCCCATCCAACCAGCCGGTATTTCGGCATTGAGTGCGGAAGATGTGTTGGCATCTGCGGCAAATTTATCAGCGATGATGCTATCGGCAGGCAGATGAATGCATACGCCTTTTTCGTCTGCTTTCTTCAGCAGTTCCAGGGCGGTATCCAACCTGTCGTCTTCGCAGAGCGATGTACCTATGTGGCAACCTTCGGCTTTAAAAAAGGTGTAGGCCATACCACCACCTATGATGATGTCTGTAGCTTTTTCCAGGAGGTTCTCAATGATAAGTATCTTATCTGAAACTTTTGCGCCACCTATGATGGCCGTAAAAGGTTTTTTACTGTTGTGCAGTACTTCCTCGGCAGCAGCTACTTCTGCCTCCATCAGCAGGCCGAACATCCTGTTACCGGCGGGGAAGAACTGTGCTATAACGGCAGTAGAGGCATGAGCCCTGTGTGCGGTGCCGAAGGCATCGTTCACATATACATCGCCGAGCTTAGATAATTTTTCTGCGAAATCCTTGTCGCCTTTTTCCTCCTCTTTATGGTAGCGGAGGTTTTCGAGCAGCAATACCTGCCCAGGCTGCAGTGCCTGCGCTTTAGCTATGGCATCGTCGCTGATGCACCCGTCGGCAAACCCCACCGGTGTTCCCAGCAGATCGGCGAGATGAGTTGCTACAGGTCTGAGGGAGAAATCGGCAAGAGTAAGATGCGGTTTCTTCTCTATATCCTTAAGCGGACGGCCCCAGTGGCTCATCAATATCGCGCTGCCGCCATCGGCGAGTACTTTCTTAATGGTGGGTAGTGCTGCACGTATGCGGGTGTCGTCTGTTATTTTACCGTCTTTTATAGGGACGTTGAAGTCTACGCGTATCAGCGCTTTTTTTCCGTCGAAATCATAATCGTTGAATCGTGTCATGTTAGTTTATTTCTACAAAGAAATTGTGGTCATTTTCAAGAGTTTCAACTGCTTACTGCAGGCAAGAGATCAGGATCGATCTTAAGTGAACGTTTGATATATTACCTGCCGTTATCCAGATGATCTTTGGTCCCCCCTTCTTAACGAGTACCAGGTTAACAAAGTCCTCATCCTTTGTAATGATAATTACACTTTCCCCAGATCGTTTTGCCGCTTCGAAGATAGTGTTGTCATCTGTAGTAAGGAAATTAAGGGAGGCAATATGTGTGGCCTTTGCATTAAAATGTTCTGACAGCCATTGCACCGCTTTAGGCGGTAAATTAGCATCCAGCCAGAAAGTATGATCGTTAAGCGGCATGCAGACGCGGATGATTCAGTTTTTGGGCTGCATAAAGCAAGCAAGCTTGAATATCTTCAGCCTCCAGGTAAGGGAAATCACCCAATATCTCTGCTGTGGTCATACCACTTGCCAGCATTTCCAATACGTCTACCACGCGAAACCGCATTCCGCGAATTATTGCTTTGCCCCCGAAAATTCCGGGGTCATAAGTAATACGTTTTAATAGCTGATCTATATCGGCCTGTGTCATAAAGCAAAGGTACATAAAAAGAAAAAGCCCATACAGGGCTTTTTCTTATATGTCAATTTCGGATAGATTATTTGGAGATAAGCCCGGCAAAATATTTTACCGTACGTACCAGTTGCGATACATAGCTCATTTCGTTGTCGTACCAGCTAACGGTCTTTACCATTTGCGTATCGCCTACAGTAATAACCTTGGTCTGTGTAGCATCGAACAATGAACCGAAGTGGGTACCAATGATATCGCTGCTTACTATTTCGTCTTCGTTGTAGCCAAAGCTTTCGTTGGCAGCGGCCTTCATAGCAGCATTCACTTCCTCTATCGATGTTTTCTTGCCCAGCGTGGTGAACAGTTCGGTAAGCGAGCCGGTAACGGTGGGCACGCGTTGTGCTCCGCCATCCAGTTTGCCTTTCAGTTCAGGCAGTACGAGGCCAATGGCCTTTGCGGCACCTGTGCTGTTGGGTACTATATTTTCAGCTGCTGCACGAGCGCGACGCAGGTCGCCTTTCGGATGAGGTGCATCCAGTGTGTTCTGGTCATTGGTATAAGCATGAACTGTGGTCATGAGACCTGCGAGGATACCAAACTTATCGTTCAGCACCTTAGCCATAGGGGCCAGGCAGTTGGTAGTACAAGATGCACAGCTGATAACGGTTTCGCTGCCATCGAGTATGTCATGGTTCACATTGAAAACCACAGTTTTCAGATCGCCGGTTGCAGGAGCAGATATTACGACGCGTTTTGCTCCGGCTTTCAGGTGTGCTTCGGCCTTTTCGCGGTCGGTAAAGAAGCCTGTACATTCCAGCACTACGTCCACATCGTGCTGGCCCCAGGGTATCTGTGAAGGATCTTTTTGGGCATATATCTTTATTTCGTGGCCATTAACAACGATGGCATCATCGGTATGCTTTACGTCTTCGCCAAAACGGCCCTGTGCGGTGTCATATTTAAGCAGGTGGGCAAGAACATTGGGTTTAGTAAGGTCGTTGATGGCTACAACATCAATGCCATCCATATTATAGATCTGGCGAAAAGCCAGGCGGCCGATACGCCCGAAGCCGTTAATGGCAACTTTTACTTTACTCATTTTATGATTTTTTTTAAAGAACTAGTAAAATGTACCCCCGCCATTCCGCGGGACGCGGCGCAAAGTTACGGCATGAGAAATAAAATCCAATTAACTTCTTCGTTTTTAAGCTGTTAATATGTTGATAAGTCCTATGCTTAATAGGCAAATCGGTTTATTTTGTATGCATTACCGACAAATACTCATATGGGACAACATGCTGGAAACCATGGCATACAGGTATCTGCAAAATATCGCTGGATAGAGAACGGTCATATATTCCTGTGGCTTATTAAAGACACCTGCTGGGCGCTTGTATGGCGTCCCGGCGGTATATTCATGATATTCCCAACACTAGGTGTTGCCTGTTATATTCTATGGAAATCGAGGCGAGTACGCGCGGAGCTTTTCCATAACCTGGCCGTGTGCCTTTGGATAAGCGCCAATTCTGTATGGATGATCAGTGAATTCTTTGAGGTGGATAGGGAATACAAGCGATATGCGGTAGGTATATTTATCAGCGGGATAATATTGCTGCTTGTGTACTATATTTTCTTCTTCAGGAAGGATAAACAGAAAGAAGAATATGCATTGGCTATCGGTAAGGATGGCGCTTAGTGTATGCCCCTTGCATCGAGCGCCTGGTGGTACAGACGGGCATTTTTTGCCTGTTCAGCATCTGTGGCAGCAAAACGGTGGTAACCACTGAAATCTTCTCGTGCGCAGAAGTATATGTAGTCTGTTTCCGGAGCATTGAGTACTGCATCTATGCTTTGTGCAGAGGGTGTACATATAGGGCCGGGTGGCAGGCCGGTATTCTGATAGGTATTATAAGGGGATGGGTAAGACAAATACTGCCCCGTTATCCTACGGATACTAAAGTCGCCTACCGCATACTTTACGGTAGGGTCGGCCTGAAGCCTGATACCTTTGTGCAGCCTGTTGAGGTATACACTGGCTATAGTAGGTTTCTCGTCGTTCTTATTGCTTTCTTCCTCCACTATAGATGCAAGAATGACTGCCTGTACGGGTGAAATATCGTGTGCGGCAGCTTTTGCCTTACGATCATCGGTCCAGAACCGGGCGTAATTCTTCTCGATCTTCCTGAATGCTTTATCCGATGAAGTGTTCCAGTAAAATTCATAGGTATCGGGCATGATGGCGCAAAGGGCTGTATTGGTATCGAGTCCGAACTCAGCGAGGTACACAGTATCATGCAGCATCTGCCTCAGTACATTAGAGTCGGCTTCGAGGTTCTTGCAAATTATATTGACGAGATCCTGCCGGGTGCGCAGTTTGTTGATGACCAGTTTTACGGTTTCCTGCCTGCCGGAGTGCAGCATGCGTATGATCTTATAATTGCTCATGCCGGGTTGCAGCCTGTATTTGCCGGGATGTATATGGTTGGGGTAATTTGCTTCTGAAGCAAGGATGTCGAAGCTACGGATGTCTTTTACGAAACCACCATTGACCAGTTCGGCCTTTACTGCATCGTACGAAGAGCCGGTATGTATGTAGAGGTATTCCCCTTCAGAAAAATTGCCCGTATTGGGTCCGAATACCTTGAATGCAGCGTACAAGCCCCCGGCTATAAGTATAGCCAGCAGGGGAAGCAGCCAGCGGCCATTCCTTTTGCGCTTCCTGCTATTACGAGATCTTGCTGCGGGGGACATGGAAACCTTAAAAATAAAAATACCTGCTCATTATAAGCGAGCAGGTATGTAAAATTAACTTTTTAATGACCATTATTTGGGAGCCTGTGTTCCTTTAGCAGGAGCGGATTTGGTTGTGGGCGCTTTACCATTCCCATTGTCAACCTGTGGCTTAGATGCGAACATTATGGACAGGATAGACAGACCGGCAATGATGCCAATAGACGCCCACGTTCCTTTCTCCATAACATCGGTTGATTGTTTTACACCCATTACCTGGCTGCTTATGCTGCCAAATGTGCCGGACAGGCCACCACCTTTAGGGTTTTGCACCAGTACAAAAAATCCCAATACTACACAGGTCAATAATATTATGATGGTTATTATAGCTATCATGTTGTCTTCTCTTTTAAAACAGCGTCAATTTGACGGGCAAAATAAGCACTTTTTTGAGGATTGCGCAAACTTAATTTCTTATACATATCTATCGCAGCGTCATATTTGCCCTGCTTAACATATATCTCGGCGAGTGGCTCGCTGGCGAGGTCGTCTTCACGGGTTATGGAGTTGACGGCCATCTGGAACACATTTTCCGGTATCTCTTCATTTTCTTCTTCGAGGGCTGCCACCAGTTTTTCCTTCTGCCACATTGTTTTGAGCGCTTTCTGGTCCTCTTCCTCTTCGCGTGCCCGCTCGCTCCTTGTCTTGAAGTGGTTGAGCCATTCTGTAAAGCTCATCACTACCATTAGCGATTTGTCTTCATCTTCCAGACTCTCTTTATCGGCAGCAGCAGGTATGTCGTTGGATACCTGCACGCCCTGGTGCAGGAAGTAATCTTCGGTATATACCGGCAGGATCAGCGTTTCGTCGTTCTCTGTTTCCTGAATTTCTTCTTTGGTATCTGCCTGTTCGAATACGAAGCCTTTGCTGCGTTCATCTTCGTCTATGATAGCGGATGGCGACGGTGCTATTGGTTCCTCTTCATCCATTATAGCCACAAATTCCTGCTCATCCGCTGTAATAACTTCAGGCTCTTCCACTTCACTGGTGGTTGTATGCTCTATTACTATATCTTCCTCATAGGGCTCCTCGTAAGTAGCGCCTGTTTCCATATCGTCGCGCGATCTTACGAGGAAATCGTGCAATAAAAGCCAGTTGCCATCATACAGTTTCATCGTGGCCATCATGAAGGGGTCGAACGGCTTATTTCTATGCCGCTCTGCCGCCTGCAGGTAGCGTGCAGGTACAAAGTAAGGGTAAGTCTTTACAAGCGATGCTATGCTTTCGTGGTCTTCTTCAGTGATCGCATGAGGCTCGTTCAGTACCTGTGAAATATATTCTATGGAAGATGGTGTTATCATTATTGCTATAAAACTACTACCAATTTACAAATGCTTTATTAAAAATATCATCTGCAAGCTGATTTCCTATGTCTTCGATCAATGAAGATTGCACATTTTGCAGGTTTTGAGATGCATCAAAGTCTGAAAACCGGGTAAATGACTGCTCAAAACTGTTTTTCTCATTCAGCTTGTTCTTAAACGATATGGATACGGTTATGGTCAGCCTGTTCTTTACGGCCTGTTGAGTATTTTGCACACCTGCTACGGTTACTTCGTAGCTGGTGATACTACCGGAAAGATCAT
>CAYZTM010000018.1:49956-83269 GCA_964481425.1 uncultured Flavipsychrobacter sp. | reverse complement strand
AGAGCCTCGGGGTTGAATGATATGCTGCCGCTGCCCTGCTCTACCAGTAATTGCGCAAACTCCGGCATGTCGCTGGGGGCCTGTCCGCACAGGCCTATTTTTTTGTGCTGTGCATTGGCTTTGTTGATCACCATGGCAATAAGGGTTTTCACCGACTCATTTTGTTCGCTGAATAGGTCGGCCACGAGTGCCGAATCCCTGTCAATGCCCAGTGTGAGTTGCGTCAGGTCGTTCGAGCCGATGGAAAACCCGTCGAACACCTCAGCAAACTCATCTGCCTGCAACACATTGCTGGGTATCTCAGCCATCACGTAGATCTCGAGGCCATTGTCGCCCTGCTCCAGGCCGTATTCCCGCATCAGTTCCACCACTTTTTTTCCCTCTTCTACGGTGCGGCAGAATGGTATCATCAGTTTTACATTGCTGAGCCCCATCTCATTACGCACTACTTTCATGGCCTCACACTCCAGGCGGAAACCCTCCTTGTACAAAGGATTATAGTAGCGGGATGCACCGCGAAATCCTATCATGGGGTTCTCCTCATTGGGCTCCAGTTCTTTCCCGCCAATAAGGTCGGCATATTCATTGCTCTTAAAATCGCTCATGCGTACGATCACATCTTTGGGATAGAACGCTGCTGCAATAGCGCCTACACCCATAGAGAGTTTGTCGATGAAAAACTGCTTTTTGTCCTTATAGCCTTGAGTTAGTTCACTGATCCTGTCTTTTGCCTCCTGGTCTTTTAATTCATCAAATCTCACCAGGGCCATTGGGTGTACCTGTATAGTATTATTGATGATGAATTCCATCCGCAACAGCCCTACGCCATTATTAGGATAGAAGGATAAGGAGAAGGCTTTCTCCGGGTCGGCAATGATCATCATTGCCTCCGTATGAGCGGGCATTTCTATTTTGCCGAGATCTATATTGCGTTCTTCCCATTCCAGCTTGCCTTCATATACTATTCCTTTTTTGGCGCCGGAGCAGTCAAGGGTTATGGTCTGTCCTTCCCGGATGGTTTGGGTAGCATTGCCTGTACCCACAATGGCGGGTACACCCAGCTCACGGGCAATAATAGAAGCATGGCTGGTCCGCCCACCCTTATCGGTAATGATGGCCGCCGCTTTCTTTAGTATCGGGTCCCAGTCGGGGCTGGTCAGTTCAGTAACTACTATATCGCCCGGCTTTACTTTGTCCTGTTCTTTGGGTGAGCCCAGTATGCGCGCTGTTCCGGACACTATCTTACTGCCTACTGCACTGCCATAGGTAATTACTTTGCCTTTTTCAAGCAGGGTATACTCACTTAATTGGGTCGTCTTTTTCAGCGAATGCACTGTTTCGGGGCGGGCTTGCAGTATAAATAATTCGCCTGTAATGCCATCTTTGCCCCATTCAATATCCATGGGTTTTTGATAATGCTCCTCGATAAGGACCGCCCATCCTGCCAGTTGTGTTACTTCTGCATCGCTGAGCACAAGCTGCTTCCTCATTTCTGCGGGGGTGTCGATATTACTAAGCTCACCCATGCCATCAGGGTTTGTCGTATAGATCATGGTCTTTTCTTTAGCACCTGTCTTTTTCTGGATGATGGCTTTTTTGCCGGCCCGCAGGCTTGGTTTGAATACCAGGAATTCATCGGGAGTAACTGTTCCCTGTACAATATTCTCACCGAGGCCCCATACGCCCGCAATATGTACCACATCGCGAAAGCCGGATTCGGGCTCGAGTGTAAAACCTACTCCTGAGCAGGCCTTGTCCGCACGCACCATCAATTGCACACCTACGGAAAGGAAAACCTTATCATGCGGGAAGCCCTTATCCTCACGGTATTTTATGGCCCTGTCGGTATAGATGGAAGCATAACATTTTTGTACTGCAATAAGCAGATCGTCATATCCCAGTACGTCGAGGTAAGATTCATGCTGCCCTGCAAAGCTGGCCTCGGGCAGGTCTTCAGATGTAGCGCTGCTGCGCACGGCTACGGTGCGTGGTTCGGTGCCGGAAAGCTCATCGTAGGCATTCAATATGCTTTTCTGCAGGTCAGTAGGTATTTGTGCTTTCATCACCATTTCACGTAATTGCCTGCCTGTTTCCTTCAGGTTGGTAAAATTCTCCCTGTCGAGTTTTGAGAGGATAGCTGCAACCGGGGTAGCGAGGTTGTTCTCTGCTATAAAATATTTGAATGCCTCTGCGGTTACTGCAAAGCCACCGGGTACCTTGATGCCTTTGGAAGACAGTGTATTGAACATTTCGCCTAACGATGCGTTCTTGCCGCCAACTGAGGGCAGATCAGCCATGCCAATGGTGCTGAATTTCTTTATGTAACTCATGTGTATGGTTTTACTGAGATGCAACAAAATTGAGCCATCGTTGCCGGTATAACAGTGACCATGGTCAGGTGAGGACATGACGCGTGTCAAGGTTGGTGCGTCGGCGTATAATGCTCAGGGTATGATAAAGATCATATAATATAATGTTTGGGGTCATACATAAGGCTTAACGATGGCTATAGTTTTGGGCAAAAAGATGAAATGAATAGGATATTACTTGCTTTCGACGGTTATCATTTTTCAAAAGAGGCATTGGGCTTCGTGCGGGAACTGAATGAATTGCAGCCGGTAATGGTAAATGGAATGTTCCTGCCGGAAATAGCATACCCGGGCGCTTACGGGTTTGCAGGAACAGCAAGTATGGAAATGCCGTCGCTTAAGAAATCGCTTGAAGCATATGACGAAGAGACACTGGAAGCCAATGTGAACGTATTCAAAGACCTATGTGAGCAAAGTGGTATTGCTTATACCGTGCATAAATGCCTGGACGAGTTTACAGTCCGGCATTTGAAAAAGGAAACACGTTTTTCGGATGTTATGATAGTAAGTAATGAGCTATTCAGAAGGAATACACTGAATAGTGAAACGGATGAGTATATAGAGATCACCCTCCATCATTCGGAGTGTCCCGTATTGGTATTGCCGGAACAATGTGATTTCCCGGACCATATTGTGCTTGCTTATGATGGCAGTGCATCTTCTGTATATGCTATTAAGCTATTCTCCTATCTTTTCCCGGAGTTGTGCCGGAAAAGTACATTGCTGGTCTATGCCAGTAAAAAGGAACATGAATTACCTGACAGGGAATATATCGAGGAGTTGGCATCAAGGCATTTCAGCAAAATGGATATAATGAACTTGCGTATGGATCCGGCGAAGTATTTCGGGGAATGGGTGTCTGTAAGAAAAAAGCCGCTATTGGTTGCGGGCTCTTTCGAACGATCACCACTATCGGAACTATTAAAGAAAAGTTTTGCCGGCGACGTGATCAAAGAGCATAAGGTTCCGGTTTTTATAGCTCATAAATAAGAGCTTATTTACCCGATCGTTTTTTCTGATAGGCAAATTTCATTAATTCAAAAATAGTTACGCTAACTATAACGCCGGCAATAATAAGCAGAACATATTTAAAGGGGAATGGGCTAAACAGGAAGACGTGACGTACACCCGGGGTTACAAGGATAAGCGTGATCAATGTGAAGACGGAGACCAATATCCATTTTGCAGCTTTATTATCGTGCAGAATGACATTAACAGTAAAGCGATATTTTGATAAGTTGCATAAAGCCAGGGATAAGTTTATCAATATGAGCGTGATGAATGAAACTGCTCTTGTTGAATTATCCGGCAGGTTGGTATGACGACATACAAGATAAATGGCCATTATGATTCCCAATGCGATCACTCCCTGTGAAATACTATAAGCCATTTGCCTGTACCCGAAGAACTTCATTTTAGTATTTCTTGGGGGGCGCAGCATAATATCTTTTTCTTCCTCTTCCTGTTCAAAAACAACAGAGGACATAGGATCTATTATTAATTCGTTAAAAGCGATATGAACAGGCCACATTAAGATCGGCATTCCCGGTATCAATACGGGGATAAGTGCCAAACCCGCGATCGGGATGTGAATTGAAATGATATAGCGGAATGCTTTTTGCAGGTTGTCGAAAATTTTTCTTCCCATTTTTATTGCTGATACAATAGACGCGAAATTGTCATCCAGTAATATCAGTGATGAAGCAGACCTTGCCACATCTGTGCCTTTTTCGCCCATAGATACACCTACATGCGCTGCTTTTAGTGCTGGAGCATCATTAACACCATCTCCCGTCATGGCTACTACCTCCCCGTTTTCTTGCAACATTTCTACTATCCGGAGTTTCTGAACCGGGTTTATTCTTGCAAAAATATTCGTGCTTTTTATTTGTTCTTTTAGCCTTTCATTTGGCAAGTTGTCGAGCTCGTTGCCGGTCATTACGTGATCGCAGTTTGTTATCCCTGCTTCGCGTGCTATGTTCTGTGCCGTTACAGGATAGTCACCGGTTATCAAAATTATCCTCACTCCTGCCGTATAACAATCTTTTACTGCCTGCGGCACCTCCGCCCTTATTGGGTCGGATAGACCGATCAACCCCAGGAAAGTAAGATCAAGATCAGTTTGTACGCCGGGTAACGACGAGGTTGGCGCTGTGCCCTTGGCAATGCCAAGTACCCGCAAGCCTCTCCCGGCCATATGCTTTATGGCAAGAGATACTTCTTTTTCGGCCGATGGCGGAAGTTTGCATAACTTTAGAATAACCTCAGGTGCGCCCTTTGTGGCTATTGAATATTGCTGGCCATCTTTGGGGAGGTATGCCATCGTCATGGAAAGCAGTTCAGGTGATAAGGGATACTCTTTTACAAGTTCGAGATCGTTATGGATATGTTCGGTATCAGCTAACTTTAACTGTCCCAGTTGCTGTATTGACTTTTCCATTGGGTCAAAGGGATCATTCTTACTTGCCAGAACGCTATACTCAATGAGTTGGTGAAAATTTTCCGGTATGTCATTTACAGGGCTTATATGGATATCATGATATTCCCCGTTGACATACAGTTGACTGACCTGCATTTTATTTTGTGTTATCGTGCCGGTTTTGTCAGTGCATAATATAGTGACCGTGCCAAGTGCTTCAATGGAAGAAGACTTCCTGACCAACACCTGTTTTTTTGACATCCGCCAGGCACCCAAAGCCATGAATATGGTAAAGACCACAGGGAACTCTTCCGGCAGCATAGCCATGGCAAGCGCTAAGCCGGCCAACAAGCCATCGAGAAAATTTCCACGGGTTAAATAATACACCAGCACCAATAGTGCGCAAAGGAGGAGGCCAAGTATAGCCATTGTCCGAACAAGCCTACCCATCTCTATTTGCAGGGGTGTTTTTACTTCTTGTATATTCCCCAGTGACTTACCAACCATACCGAGTTGGGTATTGTTGCCGGTAGCAGTAACACGAGCTAAAGCCGTACCGTTCACTGTCATGGTGCCGGAATAAATGAAATAACGACTATCGTTCAGCGCTGTAACCTGTTTATATTCTTCAGGAAATACTTCTTTTGTTACAGGAACGGATTCGCCGGTCAATATGGATTCATCAACCATTAAGTTGGAAGCCCGTACCAACACCGCATCGGCAGGAATGATCTGACCTTCATTTATTACAATGACATCGTCAACTACGACTTCTCTTGAAGGGATCTTCTTTTTACTGTTGTTTCTTATAACAGTTGCCTTGGGGCTGGCCAGTTTTTTTAGTTCTTCCAGTGCTCTTTCTGTTTTCCGTTCCTGGTAAAATGTTATACCAATGATGATAAGTATACCGGCCAAAAGCGAGGAGCTTTCTGTTATGCTACCCAGGATGAGATATAGCAAACCACAGCTTACCAATAAAATGAACATCGGCTCTTTTAAGACACCAGTCGCTATCCGGAGAAAAGATTTAGGTTTTGTGCTCTCTAGCTGGTTAGGGCCATCTTTTAATAACCGTTCTGCAGCTTGCGTATCTGTCAGGCCATTTGAATTATTAATGGATACACTAGTCATATTATTTGTAAATTTAAGTTATAATTGGTGCTGTTTTTTAGTGATTTCAATCAGGTTTGTTTATGACCGGGCTCATTATAGAGTACTGGAAATAGTCACAGTTTTGAACATTGATCTGAACCAATGAAAGGGAAAGAACTGAAAACGGAAGTATTCCTGAACGAAACAGGGGCCATTGCCCGGTTCACGGGCTGGTTCTTTCATGAATTCCTGCGCCCGCGTTTCGAGGTAAGGGAATTCCTGCGCCAGTGTTTTCTTATCGGGTATAAATCCTTACCGCTTATCGGGCTTACCGGTTTCATTATGGGGCTGGTGCTTACCATGCAATTGAGGCCGACACTCGTAGCTTACGGGGTGGAGGCGAGGTTGCCGGACATGGTCAGCCTATCGATCATCAGGGAGATAGGGCCGGTGATAACTGCACTCATATTTGCCGGTAAAATAGGTTCCAGTATAGGTGCGGAATTGGGTTCGATGCGGGTGACCGAACAGATAGATGCCATGGAGGTTTCGGGCACTAATCCTTATAAATACCTTGTAGTGACCCGGGTGTGGGCTACTACACTTATGCTGCCCATATTGACTATCCTTTCTGATGCCATCGGCCTATATGGTGGTTACCTGGGCATCAACATACGCGGTGTGATGAGCCTGGACCTGTATATCAATGAGGTGCTCAATACCGTAGTGTTCAGCGATGTAATACCGGCAACCATCAAGACCTTTTTCTTTGGTTTTGCTGTGGGTATCATCGGCTGTTATAAGGGGTACAATTCAAAGAAGGGAACTGAAGGTGTGGGACGTTCTGCTAACTCGGCCGTGGTATTATCCTCACTGCTTATTTTCATAATAGACCTGGTGGTTGTACAGATCACTGACCTGATGGGGCTAAACTAAATGTATGTACCGGGAGCAGCAAATAATGGTCGACCAGCAAAACATAAACGCACAGCAGGCCGTGCTGGAGATAAAGCATCTTAGTAAGGCTTTCGGTAAGAATGTGGTACTGAACGATTTTAACCTGACGGTATATAAAGATGAAAATGTAGTAGTGCTGGGCAGGTCGGGTTCGGGCAAGTCCGTCCTGATCAAGTGCATCATCGGTTTGTTGAAGCCGGATGAAGGAAGTGTTACTGTGCTGGGGCAGGATGTGCTTTCGCTTGATCATGAAGGGCTGGATCATATGAGGATGCGCATCGGGTTCCTGTTCCAGAGCAATGCCCTGTACGACTCCATGACCGTGAAGGAAAACCTGGAGTTTCCCATGAGGCGGCACCTGAAGAACATGAGCAGCGAAGAAGTAAATGAGCGCGTTAATGAAATGCTGACGAATGTTGGCCTGGCCCATACGGTAAACATGATGCCTTCGGAACTGTCGGGCGGTATGCAAAAGCGTATAGCCCTGGCGAGGACCCTGATACTGAAGCCGGAAATAATACTGTATGATGAGCCGACCACGGGGCTTGACCCGGTGACCGGGAGAGAAATAAGCACCCTAATGGTAGAACTGCAGGAAAAATATCACACCTCCTCGATCATCATATCGCATGATATGAAGTGTGTAAAAGCTACGGCCGACAGGGTGGTAGTACTGGTGGACGGGAAGGCGCATGCCAGTGGCACTTATGCAGAACTGAAGCAGTCGCAGGACGAACGTGTAAAGCAATTTTTTGAATAAACGGTATATGGCAAAACAAGCTGTTAACAATATAAAACTGGGCATTTTTGTAATTGCTGGATTGGTTATCCTGATCGCAACCTTGTACCTGATAGGCAGGAACCAGAGCTTGTTTGGCAATAATATCGCGGTCAGGGCCAGGTTTACCAATGTAGGGGGGCTTACCAAGGGGAATAATGTCCGCTTTTCAGGCATACAGGCGGGCAATGTGCGCGATGTCAGGCTTATTGATGATACCACTATCGAGGTGACGATGCTGATAGATGAAAAATTCCAGCCCTTTATTCACAAAAATGCGATGGTAGCTATTGGCAATGAGGGACTGATGGGGAACAAGGTCATCAACATAAGTACGAACAAAATTCCCGCAGCCCCGATACAGGACAACGACCTCTTACCCACCAAAAAGGAAAAGGGTACGGATGCGATGCTGGAAACGCTATCAAATACTAATGACAATGTTGCCATTATATCAGAAGATCTTAAACAGACCATCAGGAAGCTGAACAACAGTGCTGCTCTATGGAACCTGTTGAATGACAGTTCTATTGCCTATAACCTCGCTGTATCGCTGCAGCAGATACGCCAGGCTGCAGTGCGGGTAAATGAGGTAGCAGCGGGGATGAACAATATAGTAGCAGATGTGCAGGGAGGGAAGGGGACGGTTGGTACATTGCTTAGTGATACCGGTGTTGCCGCCAACCTTAAAAATGCAGTGGCACATATCAATGAGGCTTCGTCTGAGGCGGATGCACTTATCGGTCGGCTGGACAGCCTGGTGCAGGATGTGCATGATGGCCTCAACGATGGTAATGGCACGATTTATACGCTATTGAAAGATACTGCTGCCAAAACGAAACTGACCAATAGCCTGGACAATATTGAAAAAGGAACCGCTGCATTTAGTGAAGATATGGAAGCCTTGAAACACAACTTCCTGACCCGGAGATATTTTAAAAAACAGGAGAAGGCACAGAATAAGGAAAAAAAGGCTGAAAGGAGATAAATTTAAGGATGGATTCATTTACCCATGTGGTTATTGGTGCTGCTGTCGGCGAAATATTTGCCGGCAAAAAATTGGGGCGCAAAGCGCTGCTTTGGGGTATGGTGGCCCAAAGCCTTCCGGATATAGACTTCGTCGCTTCATTTTGGATGCCTACCTCTGCGAATCTGTTAGCGCACAGGGGATTTACCCATTCTATATTATTTGCGGCTATCGCTACCTTTTTTTGTGCGCTTATCTCTGAGCGATGGCATAGGAAACACGACATATCGCTACGCTATTGGATGCTTTTTTGGGGTGTGCAGATAATGATTCACCTGTTCCTTGATTCTTTGAATGCCTATGGCATTGGCTGGTTCGAGCCATTTAGCCACATGCGCATCAGTTTCAACGTTATTTTCGTTGCCGACCCGTTTTTCAGTATATGGACAGCGCTGGCCCTGGTATTTGTGTTCCTCTTCCACAGGCACCGACGCAAAACGCAGTGGGCAATAATAGCCCTGTCGGTCAGCGCGATATATCTTGTGTATTGTGTTTCGAATAAGATGAAAGCAGAGCGGGCGGCGAAGGCGGCATTGTATGCGCAGCACATTGGCTATAAGAGACATTTTACCACACCTACCATGTTCAATAACTGGCTGTGGTACATTGTAGCGCAGAGCGATTCCGGCTGTTATACAGGTTATTATTCCGTATTCAGTAAGACAGGCAATATAAAGTTTCATTTCCATCCACAGAACGAGCGCCTGTTAGCAGCTGTGCAGGGCAGGGCTGAAGAAATACAACAGTTAAAGCGGTTCTCACAGGGATATTATACAGTGGAACAATGGGGGGATACCCTCGTGTTTAACGACCTGCGCTTCGGGCAGATAGCCGGGTGGAGCGATAGCAATGCCCGGTTCGTCTTCCACTATTACCTGCAGCCCCCTGCTGACAACAAGATAGTAGTACAGCGGGGCCGTGCAGCGGCATGGAATAAGCGGGATATTGCATCCCTTATCAGCAGCATAAAAGGAAACTAAACTGCGTGCTTTTTGCGTCTTCTGAAATAAAACGTGAAGACATAGAAGATGATGTTGAGCAAAAGGAATGAGCACTGCTGTACCAGTCTTTCCCAAAAATTATATTCCTTAAGGAAAATGTCTTGTGTTACAAGGACACAATCGGAAGCTATGATATCGGATAGCTGGCGGTGGGTGTTGTTTGCAAATACTTCGTTCACTATATCCAGGTTCAACTCTACGCTGGCCCTCGCGCTGATGTTGTTCACATTGTATGAACCTATGGTCACCCACTTTTTATCGGCAACAGCTATTTTGCCGTGAAGTACACTTTCCCCGTATTCGTATATCTCTATGTTCTTTTTGAAAAGCCAGCGATACATATACCGCTCTGCATATTTAGCCAGTTTCACATCCGATACGGATGCGAGTACCAGCTTCACATTTACGCCTCTTGCAGCGGCATCGGCCATCTTGTGTACCAGTTTTTTACCGGGCCAGAAGTAGCTGGTCATCACTATCATTTCTTCTTTAGCAGTTGCGAACATTTGCATATAGGCCTGCAGCACCTCGGTTTTTCTGTTCACCCAGTCATTTACCCTGATGCGGATATGGCATTCTTCCTCCACCCTGTAAACCACGGGCGTTTCATCTATCCGTTCATCTTTCGGGCAATGATTGTTCCATCGCTTGTTACATACCTCCTGCAAGCCTGCTGCTACTTCACCCTCGGCGTAAACAGCCCAGTCGAGCCATGCGGGAACACCGGGCATATCGTTATACCTGTTGCTGATATTACGCCCGCCTACCAGGCATCGGGCTGAATCGGCCACTACTACTTTATAATGCAGCCGCCGCCCGAAGTAATAGTTTTTACTGCGTAGCAAGGGCTCGAAGAAAGAAAAATGGATGCCTGCGTCTTTTAGCCTGTTAATGAATTTATCGGACAGGTGTTGGGAAGCGTATCCGTCTAACAGCATATATACCCGCACCCCTCTTTCGGCCGCAGCTAGTAGGGCCTGTGCTACCCGTTCGCCGGTTTCGTCATCATCATATATGTAAGTTTGCAGGTGCAGCGTTTTTTTTGCACCCTTGATCAGTATCTCCAGTTGGTCGAAATAGCCCCTGCCACCGCTTATCAGCGATGCCCTGTTGTGCGTGGTATATAATACTCTCCTGTGCTTTCGGGCTGGCATTGTTTACTAAATTAGGCCATAGATCTAAATACAGATGCTATATTTTCGGGCTATTAAATAATATCGCATTGAATGGTATGCATAAAGTTATGGCCGTAAGCTAAAATTGTATAAATTAGTCCCCGGCAAACAAATTGTTGCCCTTAGTTATTGCCAGTTAGTTGAAACCTGTGACCCGTACACAGCTGGTAATATATAATATAGGGCACCTGTTTTACTCACCGCGCAAAGAAATTGCCACTCATTTATTGAGGAGATAATATTTTTATATTTTTTTAAAAGAGTTATTGTGATCAATGTTTCAAAGCCATCCATCAGCATAACGGAACAAAAAATGCTGGATGAGGTGTTGGAATCAGGCTGGATAGGCCAGGGACAAAGAGTTTTTGCATTTGAAGAGGCCTGTAAAAAGGAATTGCAGGCAAAGCATTTCATTGCTTTATCCAGTTGTACAAAATCTATCGAGGTAGGCCTGGTGATCGCTGGTTGCGTGCCGGGCGATGAAGTAATAGTACCATCTCTTACTTATGCCTCAGTGATACAAGTGATCGTTAAGCTGGGTCTGGTGCCTGTGTTTGCCACCATCGAAAAAGAAGACCTGAATATTTCTGTCAACAATATTGAGCAGCATATCACCCCTAAGACCAAGGTGATACTACCCTTGCATTTCAGGGGACACTCCTGTCGTATAGACGATCTGCAGGAAATAGCTGCGAAACACAAGCTAACTATCATTGAAGATGCAGCGCATGCCTTCGGTAGTTCATATAAAGGTAGCCCGGTGGGATCATCCAGCTATATGGCTTGTTTTAGCTTTGGCCCGCTTAAAAACATTTGTTGTATTGAAGGGGGAGGCATCGCCACAAATGATGATGATGTGGCACAAAGAATACTATCTTATCGCAACATGGGCATGGCAAGATCGACATGGCACAGGTATAACAATAGTATCGGCGATGTGAAACCATGGCACTACGAAGTGATAGCCCCCGGCGATAAATGCACCCAGAACGATGTAGGGGCTGCCATCGGACTGATGCAACTGGGCAGGATAGATGAGATACGGGCGAAAAAGAGGAAAATAATTGAGCGTTACGTTTCAGAGTTACCCGTTGAAAAAGGCCTGGAGATACCTGCTACTGATCCAGAAAACGATTTTGCGTATATTTTTACGATACTGGCCAATGCGTCCTGGCGCGAAAAGCTAATGTCGTACCTGTGGGATAAGGGTATAAGTACGGCAGTACATTACTATCCCAACCATCTGCAGCCATATTTTGTAAAATACAACAGGGGTCCCCTGCCGGTGACCGAGGATGCCGGAAACAGGATCATAACCCTTCCGTCATATACAGATCTTTCCGAAAGTGACCAGTCTTACATTATCGGGGAGATCCAAAAATTCGTGAAGCAGGTTTAATTCCTGTATATTACTTTTGGAGTATGTCCAAAAGCAAGCCTTCGTCGAAGAACAAAAAAGGGAATGTAACGCCCGATAGTGCGACTGTCGCTGCAGTTGTTGAGGCGCCTATAGCTGTTAAGCAGCAGGGTAAGGACCATACTATTCTTTACCAAAAGTTAGTATTGTTCGCTATTGCATTTCTTGTATTTGCCAACGGACTCCCCAACAAGTATAATCTTGACGACGAGTTATATACCACCAATGCTCAAAAGGCAGCAAGGCACGGTTTGAAGGCAATACCCAGGATATTTACCAAAAATACTTTTTCCGACAACGAGAACTCATTTGAGTACCGCCCGATAACTATGTTATCATTTATTTTACAATTCATGTACCTGGGTTCTTCACCTTTTGTAAGTCACCTGGTCAACGTGTTACTTTATGCCATTACAATAGTATTGATATTCTCCTTATTGCTAAAATGGTTCAAAAAGGCACATGGCTGGTACGCGTTTGCCGTGTGCGTGCTATTTGCGGTGCACCCGTTGCATACCGAGGTTGTGGATAGTGCAAAAAGCCGCGATGAGCTTTTGGCATTGTTCTTTGCTGTAGTCAGTTTCATGGTGTCCTGGCGCTATTACGGCACTAAAAAGTGGATCTACCTTTTCTTGTACCCGGTAATTTTCATTATTGGTACGATGTGTAAAAGGACCATAGCTCCATTGCTCATCATACCTCCTGTTGCATTCTACTTTTTTACAGACATGCCTATAAAAAAGATACTGCTTTCGCTAATACCCATTTTTATAATATTCAGGTTATCCGCCACAGTTGCCGGTACCGTATTGCAGCCTGATGAGCGCTTGTTCTTTTCACTGGAAAATCCGTTTTACATCACTTCGTATAGTTTCGCTATAAAATCGGCAACTGCGGTATTGATATCGGGACGGTATTTACTGTTGCATATTATTCCCTATCCTCTCGTCTTTTATTATGGGTACAAATATGTTCCGGTAGTTGGCTGGGATAATATCTGGGTATGGGTGTCTTTACTGGTATACCTGGCGATGGGGGCATATATTGTTTGGAACTTCAGGAAAAAGTCGATACCTGTATTTGCGGCTATCTGGTTTGTGCTGAATATTTTCATCTTCTCCAACCTGTTCCGTCCGTCACCGGGTATGATGGCAGAGCGTTTTATGTATGCTGCCTCGCTTGGCTTTTGCATGATGCTTGTTTGGGCATTGTTCAGATTGTTCAAAGTCGATCCGGGAGACTTCAAATTGAATGCTGCGGGTAAAAGGCTTGCGGCAACAATCATCGTTATTACCCTTGCCTTCAGTGCCCGGAGTATAGATAGGAATACCGACTGGAAAAATAAGTTTACACTTTATACCCACGATATTAAATACCTTAAAAAGTCGGCTAAAGCTAATATGTTGAATGGCGAGTTGATGATGGGTGTATCAAAGGTGTACATGCAAAAGGCCATACTCTTCAAAAGAGATAATAACATGGCCGATGCGAAAATTAATTACGACAGTTCTCAATATTATCTTGAAGTAGCAAAGGCCAATTTTAAGCAGGCCCTTGATGTGACACCCGGTATAGGTAGCGCGATCAATAACCTGGCAGTGATCTACTTTAACCAGGATAGTGCCGAGATGGCAAAAAAGTACATCAATATGGCTTTAAAAGGCACCGCCAACTTGGCCGCGGGTGATGTGGCACTTAATGCGAATGACCGGGCGAAATTGAACCACAACCTCGGAGTATTGTATTTCAAAGATCATAAAATAGATTCCGCACTTATTCAGTTTGAACTATCTATTTATTATGACTCAACTTTTGGTCAGGCATATATGGATATGAGCGAGGTACTGCAAAGGAGTGGCGATACTGCGCACGCCATAAAAGTATTACTGAAAGCTGCCCAAAACTTAACCGGGCAGGGTCAGGGTATGGCCTATACCGAACTGGCAAATATATCCCTATATCAGAACGACACGCTGTCGGCCGTTATGTATTGCGAAAAAGCATCCCAGCTGCGTCTTGTAAATCCGCAGATACTGGTTTTCCTGCGTAATTTCTACCAGTCAAGGAACGATATGGAAAGAGCTTCTTATTACCAAAAGCGGCTGCAGGAAGTTAAGAATGAGCCTCGGTATCAGCCAAATGCACCTATGTAAACGGTGTTGCTGTAGGTAGGTGGTATAGCAGAATGTTACGTACATTTGTAATATAAAAGAGGTTATTAAAATGTTGGCAGATAAACGTAGAATAATTTGGACAGGAATATTCATATCTCAGCAATAAGCTATTACCTGCCGGAGTATGTAGAACGGAATATTGATCTGCAAGCGGAATATCCACAAAAGGTCAATGCCGATATCATAGAGAAAGTAGGTGTAAAAGAAAGACACATAATTTCCAAAGATATTAAGGCATCTCATATTGCGTTGCTCGCTGCAGAGCAATTACTGGAGGAAACGGGTTTTGATAGAAGTAAGATCGATGCGCTCATTTACTGTTCTGAACATCATGATTATGTAACGCCACCTACAAGCTGTGTATTACACGGTGAGCTGGGGTTGAGCAAAAATGCCGGTACATTTGATATGACCCATGGTTGCAGTGGTTACCTGTATGGCCTTGCATTAGCGAAGAGCCTTGTGGATAGTATGGGTATGGAAAATGTACTATTCCTGACAGCATCTGCCACCACAAAATATATTGACCCGGCAAATCTTGCTTTGAGACTTTTGTTTGGTGATGCTGGTTCTGCAACATTGATATCGGCTAGTGGCGACAATAATTTCGGTAGTATAGGCAACTTTAGTCTTGGGACTGATGGAGCATCGTATAAGAAAATACTTATTCGGGATGGAAGGGAAGCATATCCCCTGACAGAAGGGTCGTTTGATGAGCAAACGGACCAGTTTGGGAATGTATATACGAACAGGGGCCTGTATATGGATGGGCAAGGTATATTACTTTTCATATTGAAACGGGTACCTCAGCTTATACAAGAGACGTTGGCTAAGAACGGCCTTTCGCTTGAGGATATAGATCTTTTTGTACTGCACCAGGCCAATTATTTTGCGCTTGAATATGTGCGTAAGAAGCTGAAGCTGGAGGAAGGTAAGTTTTTCTACGATATGGAAAAACTTGGGAATACTGTACAGGCCACCGTACCCATTGGGCTAAAGGACGCTATGGGCAAAGGCCTGATAAAACCGGGTAGTAAAGTCATGATAGCGGGTTTTGGCACCGGTTTGAGCTGGGGGGCCACTGTATTGACATTTTAATATTACATTTGTCGCCGCGATCATTGCGATGCGTATAAAAAAAATATTATGGATACCATAAATGAGTTCATAGATAAAATAACCGAGGCCCTTGAAATAACTGATTTTGACCTGCAGCCCGGAACCTCATTTCGTGATTTCCCCAACTGGAGCTCGATGAATGCGCTCATAATCATAGCCATGTTCGAAACAGAATACGATGTGACCCTTACAGGTGAAACATTACGCAATTGCAATACAATACAGGATCTTTACGATCTTTTGCCTCAAGAATAGGTTGTTGAACATTAATGTGGACTCCTATAGCCAGCATTAAAGGTGAATTTTGCGCCAAAACAGTTAACTTCATGCATCATAAACTATTGGTTGGCATATATGGACCACGTAAATACATTACGCAATAGTTAACCAGCTAAGGATGGCTATTTTTTCAATAAATAATACCCGTATAAGAGGGATATCTGTTTGTGTACCCAAAGCTACGGAAAGCAACCGCGAATATGACTGGATAAGCCCGGAAGAACGGGAACTGTTCATCAAGACCGTAGGGGTATTGACCCGCCATATTTCTGACAGTACATCACTGGCCTCCGACCTCTGCGCAGCTTCAGCCAGGAAGTTGTTGGAAAGCACTAACTGCGACCCTTCGGAAATCGGGCTCATACTCTTTGTTTCCCAGTCGAAGGATTACATATTGCCTTCATCTGCAATTATATTACAGGATAAGCTTGGACTACCCCGTAGCTGTCTTGCTTTTGATGTGCCCCTTGGCTGCTCCGGTTATGTATATGGCCTAAGTATAGCAGCCAGTTTGATGAATAGTACCGGTATAAAAAAGGCCCTGTTATTAGCTGGTGATACATCCAGTCTTTCACTGATCCGCACAGATAAAAGTGCCTATCCGCTTTTTGGAGATGCGGGCTCTGCCACCCTGCTGGAATATGACGAAAGTGCAAGCCCTATGCACTTCAGCCTCCAGTCTGATGGTAGCAATCATCAGGCGATCATTATCCCTCATGGCGGCTCCCGGCATCCGATAACGGAGGAAAGTGAGGTAAGCGTGGAGATAGAAAAAGGCGTAGTGAGAAAGAAAAAGAACCTGGCCCTGAACGGCCTGGATATTTTTAATTTTTCTGTAAAGGAAGTACCACCCAATGTACGGGAACTGATGGCCCATTTTGGCTATTCGACAGAGGATATTGACTACTTCGTTATGCACCAGGCCAACCGGCTCATGAATGAGACCATACGCAAAAAACTTAAGTTTCCTCCTGAGAAAGTGCCATATTCTCTCAAAGATTATGGTAACACCAGTTCTGCCTCCATTCCTCTCACTATGCTTGCCTGCCTGCAAAAGGAACTAAGCGCGAAAAAAAATAAATTATTACTTTCAGGCTTTGGCGTCGGCCTGTCATGGGGCTCCGTGATACTCGACACCGAAAATTTGATATTGCCAGGTATTTTTGAGATATAATGCAGACACCTTTCCATCTACATGGTAAGACGGTATTGATAACCGGCGCTTCCTCTGGTATTGGGCGCAAGGCTGCCATCGATTGCGCTGCTTTCGGTGCGGCAGTGGTCCTTAGCGGGCGGAATATGGACCGACTGAATGAGACCTTAGGACTAATGGAAGGTACCGGGCACAACATCATGTCCTGCGACTTGCTTGACGAAAAAGCCATTGCGGAATTGGCAAAAGGGCTGCCGCCGCTTGATGGGATAGTGCACTGTGCAGGCCTGGTGAAGCCCTTCCCCATAGCTTTCCTGAATGCTGCGAAGCTCGATGAAATAATTCGTACCAACTTTTACGCCCCCGCCCTGCTGACCGCTGCCCTATTTAAGGCCAAAAAGGTGAAAGATGAGGCATCGCTGGTATTCCTCTCATCTATATCAGGCCAGTTCCCGGGCAAGGGTAATGTGATGTATGCCTCCTCCAAGGCGGCACTTGAAGCATTTGCTAAAACAGTGGCTGCCGAATACATATCACGCCGCATACGTTCTAATTGCATTAGCCCGGCAATGGTGAAGACACCTATGTACGACTATTCCTCCGAGGGTATGTTTGAAGAGGCGATGAACGAACATGTAAGCAAATATCCGCTTGGCGTAGGTTATCCTGAGGATGTATCAAATGCAATTATTTATTTCCTGTCCCCCGCCTCCAGGTGGGTCACAGGTGTCAATTTATATATGGATGGCGGGTTCTTACTGTCTAATGGATGAGTAAAGAAGTAACATATAGTATTGTAGTGCCTGTATATAACAGCAGAGACTCCTTGCAGGAGCTTGCCGATAGGACTGTTGGGGCACTTAAGGGCCTGTCTTTTGAGATCATTTTCATTGATGATGGCAGTAAAGATGATAGCTGGAAAGTAATTACTCGGTTGAAGATACAGCACCCCGAAGAAATAAAAGCTGTGAAACTGCAACGGAACTATGGGCAGCATGCAGCTTTGCTATGTGCGTTCAGCTATGCACGGGGTCAATATATTATCACCATTGACGACGACCTGCAGTATGCCCCTGAGGATATAATAGCGCTCATTGACAAACAGAAGGAGACCTCCGCCGAGGTAGTGTATGCTATACTTATGGACCGCCAGCATTCGCGCTTGCGTACAGTGGGCACGCGCCTGGTGCAGACCAATAATAAACTAATTACTAATACAGATATCAAGGGTAGCTCGTTCCGGTTGATATCCCGAGAGGTCATTGATAAGATTATCAGCAACCACCGGAATAATTTCCTTTTCCTGGATGAGGTGTTATTATGGTATACCACCACTTTTGCCTATGTTGATGTAAAGCATTATCCCAGGAAGCATGGTAAGACAGGTTATACGTTGGGTAAACTGGTAAAGATATACTTCAGTATGATCACCAATTATTCTGCCTTCCCGCTCAGGGCAATGGTGAATCTTGGATTTATCTTCTCCCTGTTATTTTTTATTATCGGCCTGCGTTTCATATACATAAAAATGGCAAGAGGTATACCGATCGTGGGATGGACATCCATTATAGTAGCGATCTTTTTTTCTACAAGTGTTATCATGCTTTGCCTCGGTGTGCTGGGGATATATCTTTTTAAAATGTTCCAGGCCCAGCAGAATAAACCCTTGTATACCATTAAGAAGGTTTTGTAAATGATATTAGAACGAGGCAGTGTAAAGCTCCTTAGGCTTACGGAAGAATATATAGAGCTGGTACGTCATTGGAGGAACTCCCCTGCCATACGTAACACCATGGAGTATCGTGAGGAGATAACAGAAGATATGCAGAAAGCCTGGTTCAATAAGATAGACAATGTGAACAACAACTACTTTTTGATACAGGTAGCCCAGAAGTTCATTGGTCTCATTTACGGTTCGGATATCGATTGGGAGAAAGGAGTAACTAACAACGGAGGTATATTTATTTGGGATACGGAATACCTGGAATCTGTTGAGATAATGGAAGCTGCCCTTATGCTTACAGATATTGGCTTCATAATGGGCATGAAGGTTAACTATATTAAAATACTCAGGGATAATGTGCGATCTATTGCCTTTAACAGGTCGATGGGATACAAGCTGTTACCCGGGCAGGATGATGCATACAACCAGAAGTACCAGTTGCTGGAAGAAGATTACTTTAAAGCCACTGAGAAGATCAGGAAACATTTTGGCTTCCGGAAAGAATTGAAGGTCTACCTCACAAAGGCGGAGCATGCTACCAGGGAAACTCTTGCCGACAAGCTGCGCCGGGCCAATAAGGAGGGCAAAAATGTAACTTTGGAGGTCATTGAGCTATGAGTATATGGTATTCATATAAGCGCAGTAAATACGGCGGAGGCCAACCGTATTACGACCTTCATGGCACACCATGGTATGACGAGTTACTTACTCAATTGCCTGCCATACAGGATAAAACCAATTCCCTGCTTCGGAAAAAAGGCCTCGACATCCGGGAATACTTTAATGCCAAAATGGTCGAGGGAACCAAATGGGAATCCATTACCTTTATGTTCTGGGGTAGGCGCAATGAGAAGATTATAGCGCAGGGTGCTGAGATATTCGAATACTTTAAAAACATACCGGGCCTTGTGTCGCTCTCTATAAGTATGTTGCAGCCCCGCACACATATCAAACCACACCATGGCGATACCGATGCTATATACCGTGTACATATACCCGTTTATATACCGGCCCTTTTGCCCGATTGCGGCATTAAGGTATCCGGCATAGATCAACCATGGATAGAAAATGAAATGATCGTTTTTAACGATGCCTGCCTGCACGAAGCCTGGAACATGACCGGGAGCCCACGTGTAGTATTGATCATGGATGTGATAAGGGAGGAGTATCTGCGTGCTACAAAAAAAATATGCAGCAATGTCCTCTCCTCATTTAAGTATCAATATTTTACGCTTAAATTTAAATTTATTAAAAAGTGGCCCGGTTGGATGAAGGACATTGTTCGAAATTCTTTAAAACCATTTAAAAATGATATTTTTCAATAGTATTTGAAAAATGTCGGCAGCGCAGATCATGAAAGTTTGGTATTCATTCAGGAACAACGGGGTGTATAACGGGGATGCACCCGCCTTCTTTGACCTTAAAGGGAAAGACTGGTTCGATAGCCTTGTAGTCAATCTACCGGCCATACAGCAGGGTGTGCTCGATTTTGTAAAAAGCAGGGGCAAGACCCAGGGCGAATATTTTAATAAGGAGTTGGTAGAGGGCCAGACATGGGAAGGTTTTGGCTTCCTGCTATGGGGAAAGAGGAATGAGGCCAATATCAAAGACGGTGACGCATTCCTTAAATACTTTTTCCCGATACCGGGGCTTGTATCCTTTTCGATAAGTGTGCTCTCACCCCAAACGCATATCGTAGAGCATTTTGGTGATACCGATGCCAACTACCGGTTACATGTACCCATACTTATACCCGCGTCGTTGCCTGATTGTGGCTTTAAAGTATCAGGTACAGACGTGGCCTGGGATAGGATATTTGCATTCTCTGATGCTCACCTGCATGAAGCATGGAATAATACGGATAAGCCAAGGATCATCCTGATGGTGGACGTGCTACGTGAGGAATTATTACCGGAAAGTAGAAATATATGTAGTAATGTGCTGTCGCTGTTGGAGCTTCAGAAATTATATCTAAGTAATAAAATGGTACGTAATGCTCCCTGGTATATCAAAGGCATATTGCGTCACCTGCTGCTGTGGCGTATACAGCTTACCGGCAGGTCTACTATGACAGGGTCTTAATTATCCCTTGATATCGATAATGTCGAAATTCACCAGGTCAACGAATTCATTGATGCGCTGGTCTATTTCTTCTTTGGTGAGTTCCTGTAGTCTTGTAGGACCAAATTTCTCTACGCAGAATGATGCCAGTGCTGAACCCATGATGATGGCGGTCTTCATGTTCTCGAACGATATGTCCTTGGTACGAGCTATGTGACCTACGAAACCACCGGCAAAAGTATCACCGGCGCCGGTAGGATCGTAAACGTCTTCAAGCGGCAGGGCCGGCGCAAAGAACACGTTCTTACCATGGAACAGCAGGGCGCCATGTTCACCTTTCTTGATCACAAGGTAACGGGGTCCCATCTCCTGTATCTTAACAGCAGCCTTTACCAGCGAGTGCTCGCCGCTCAGTTCGCGTGCTTCGCTGTCATTCACCATTAGCACATCTACCATGCCCAGTACCTTTTTCAGGTCGTCCATAGCGGTCTCCATCCAGAAGTTCATGGTATCCATAACCACTAGTTTGGGGCGCTTGCGCATTTGTTCCAGTACACTTATCTGTACACCGGGCACCAGGTTGCCCAGCATCACTATTTCACAATCCTTGTAAGCATCGGGCAGCTGGGGGTTGAACTGGGCCAGTACATTAAGATCGGTCACCAGGGTATCACGGGTATTCATGTCCATATGATATCGGCCGCTCCAGAAAAAGCTCTTCCCGTCCTTTACCACTTCTACCCCTGCAAAGTCTACTCCGCGATCGGCAAGGCTGTCTATCTCGGACTGGGGGAAATCGCCGCCAATAATGGAAACCTGCTTGATGTCATGGTAAAAATTGGTAGCCGACCAGGCAACATACGTAGCAGAGCCACCGATGATCCGGTCTACTTTTCCAAAAGGTGTTTCAAGAGCATCAAAGGCCATAGTGCCGACAACTAATAGAGACATAATACCTGTATATTTTTGCGCAAAGGTAATTGAGTAAATCCACAATCAGGTAATGGCTTAGTACATTATTATGGTTCCGGCCCTGCATTTCATCGGCTACATTGTATAAATTCACGGCATGAAAGCAATGCTTTTTGCTGCAGGCCTGGGCACCCGGCTCAAGCCATTTACCGACCAACACCCCAAGGCGCTGGCAGAAGTGAATGGCAAGACCTTGCTGGAGCATAATATAAGATACTTGCAGCGCTATGGTATAGAAGATGTCATCATTAATGTGCACCATTTTGCAGACCAGGTGGAGCAGGTGTTGCGGGATAATGATGGGTTTGGCTCCTGGGTTAGCATATCTGATGAGCGGGAGCATTTGTTGGAAACGGGTGGGGGCTTACTGAAGGCAGCGCCCTATTTCGAGGAAGAGGAAAGCTTCGTGGTCATGAACGTAGATGTGCTTACCAATCTTGACCTCGGTAAGATGATCGCATTTCATAAGGATAATGAAGTATTTGCTACGCTGGCGGTCATGAAACGCGATTCCGGCAGGCAGCTCTTGTTCGATGAGCACATGTTGCTTTGTGGTTGGGCTAATAATAAGACCGGGGAGCAAAAGATATCCCGCGAGGTGCCCACCATGCAACCTTTTGCTTTCAGCGGGGTACAGGTACTTGGCCCGGGCATATTTGATATGCCTTTCACCGGTAAGTTCTCACTGATAGATGTGTACCTGCATTTTGCCAAAACCAGGTTGATAAAAGGGTATGACCATACCGGGAATATCTTTTTAGATGTGGGAAAGCCCGAAAGCCTGGAGCAGGCAGCTTATCTATTCGAATAACTTACACCTTTGCTGTAGCCTCTTTAGTAGCCTGGGCCAGGTCGCGGATAAGGAAGGGGTCTTGTTCTATAGCATTGCCTACTACCACTATGTTGGCTCCGGCCCGGCAATTGGCATATATCTTTTCTGCTGTGCGGATGCCGCCGCCTATAATGAGCGGGATCTCTATATGGCTGCTCACTTTGCGTATCATTTCCTCGGTCACAGGTATGCGTGCCCCGCTGCCCGCATCCATGTAGATCACATGCTTGCCTTGTAGTTCGCCTGCCCATGCAGTGCAGAGCGCTATGTCGGGCTTATTGGCCGGTATTGGTGCAGCATTGCTCATATAAGATACCGTGGTAGGTACCCCACCATCTATGACCATGTAGCCGGTAGAGATCACTTCAAGGTTACTGGCTTTCACCATTGGTGCCGATACTACATGCTGGCCTATCAGCAGTTCTGCATTCCTGCCCGATATCAGGGCCAGGTAAAGCAATGCATCTGCATATGGGCTCACCTGTGTCGGGCTGCCTGGGAACAGTACTACCGGTATATCACTTTCGGCTTTAAAGCGCTGTATGCAGGTGTCTATTTGGTGGTTTACCACCAGGCTGCCTCCCATGAACAGGTAATCTACACCGGCATCATTGCACAAAGAGGCCAGGTGGGGCATGTCCGATGGGGCTATATTATCAGGGTCTGCCAGCACGGCAAAACCACTTTTGCCGGCTTTTTTCAGCCCGCAAAGTTCTGCATATATTTTCCCCACAGCCATAGATCGCTTTACAGGTACAAAAATGCGTAAATAATCCCTTAAAAAGGAATCAGCCCTCGTTAATTATGATTTCTTTTTCAATTCATCCCTTATCTCTGTAAGTAAGGTTTCGGTAGGGCTGGGTGCAGGCGGTGCTGCCGGCGCAGCTTCTTCTTTCTTTTTCATGCTGTTAAAGAGCCGGACGAACATAAATATGCAAAAAGCTATTATAAGGAAGTCTACCACCGTCTGGATGAAGTCGCCATAGGCAAATACATTAGCGCCGGCAGCTTTGGCCTCGGCCAGGGAAGCAAAATGGTCCGCGCCATCCTTGCCTGGCTTCAGTACCATAAATTTATCGGTGAATTTCTTGCCATCGCCTATAAGGCCAACAAAGGGCATGATGACATCATCGACCATTGCGGCTACGATCTTGCCAAAGGCCCCGCCGATGATCACACCTACTGCGAGGTCTATTACATTGCCCCTCATTGCGAAGGCTTTGAATTCTTTCATGAGTCCCATAATATCTGCTTTTGTTAGCTTAAACTTAAAAAATTATATCCAAAAATCTAAGTCTTATTTGTTGCTATATCATTGTCTTTTAGGAGTAATTATATGTTTTCTCGATGATTGCTATAGAAATAAAATATACCGAGGAAACTTTTTTTGTAAAAAACGTTTCCATAGTTTTGCCCCCGAAATGGATATACTGGAAAAAATACTCAGTGCTTCTGTCGAGCTTTTCGGGCAATATGGCTTCAAGACCATAACGATGGATGATATTGCGCGCAGGGCGGGTATTTCGAAGAAGACCTTGTACCAGCATTTTGCTAATAAGGACGAGGTGGTGAAAGAGAGCGTGCTTTGGCACAAGAACCATATGTTTGGCCAGTGCCAGCAGATGATGGACGAGGCGGAGACCGCAGTAGAGGCTATGGTGAAGATAATGACCATTATTGACGAGAACCTTTGCCGCATCAACCCCATAGCCCTGCTGGAACTGCAGCGATACTATCCCGAAGGCTACGCTGAATTTCGCGATGGTCTTTTGAAGCAGGATGTGGAATCGGTGAAGGAGAACCTGATGAAGGGTATTGCAGAGGGCTATTACCGTGAAGAGATGGATGTGGACATCATAGCAAAATTCCACATCGAAAAGTCGCTGATATTGTTGCAGCCTAATATGATGGTGAACGACCGCAGCGATATACGCAAGGTGAACAGGGAAATAATGGAACTGTTTTTATACGGTATTATGACCCCTAAGGGAGAGAAGCTATACCAGAAATACAAAGAAAAATATTTAAAGCAAGTATCATAACGTTATGACACGATATATAGTAAGACTGGCTCTTGTTACCATACTACCTTTCCTTGCGTTCGAAGCGACCGCACAGGATGCCATGCCGCTTAGCTTGCAGCAGGCAATGGACTATGCAGTAAAGAATAATGCTACTGCAAAGAATGCAAGATTGGATATTGGGATACAAAAAGCCCAGGTGAATCAGCAGGTATCGGCCGCATACCCTCAGGTGAATGGTAAATATGAGTTTGACAATTTCCTGGTAAAGCCTGCACAGTTTTTCCCGGCGCAGTTCGCATCGTTCTTTCCCGGTTCTTCTAAAGCTACAACTGGTTATGAAGGAATTCAATTAAGTCCGCAGTTCACTTCTGCAGGATCTATAACCGCTTCGCAGGTATTATTCGATGGCGGCGTGCTTGTTGCATTACAGGCACGTAATACTGTTATAGAACTTGCACGCCAGAATGGCCAGCTTACGGAGGAGAATGTACGTTATAACGTACAAAAGGCCTACAATGCTCTCGTCATTGCTCATCGTCAGTTCAATATAATAAAGAGTTCCCTGTCAAGTGCCAGGAACATTGCACACGATATTGCCGTGCTCAGGCAAAGTGGTTTTGCTGAAAAGATAGATGAAGACCGAACCAATGTACAGGTAAATAACCTGGCGACTGACAGCCTTAAAATTGCCAACTTACTGACGGTGAGCGAGCAGCTTCTGAAATATCAGATGGGTATGGATATAAGTCAGCCCATTGTATTGGTAGATACGTCCATCGAAGATCGCCTTCAGGAGAGTATGGCTCTTACTGCTAATGAAGTGGATTATGGCAGAAGGACCGAATTTAATTTATTGAACACACAGCAGAAGTTGAATGAATTTAATCTCAGGCGTTACAAATATACCATTCTGCCTTCCCTGTCACTTTTTGCAAATGGAGGTTACAATACGGCGGCAGACGAATTTAAGTACGTGTTCAAGGACAAATATTACCCCAGTGCAATGGTAGGTGTCCAGCTTAATGTACCGATATTCGGAGGTGGTATGCGACTTAATTTGATAAGAGAGGCAAAATTGAATATCGAGAAAACTCAAAATAACATTGATAATATCAAGCAAACGATCGATTTCCAATCCGAGCAGGCTAAAACGACGTTAAAGAACGATATGCTGCAGCTTGAAAGCCAAAAACGTAACCTGGAATTAGCCCGTAGCGTGCTCGACCTCGCTCAGAAGAAGTATAAAGCAGGTGTGGGCAGTAACCTGGAGGTGAACCAGGCACAAACCGACCTGCTGCAAGCTCAGAATAATTATTTCAGCTCATTGCTCGACGTAGCGAATGCGCAAGCTGACCTGAAAAAAGCATTGGGATTATTAAAATAAAAACAGACACACAATAATATCATTTAGCATGAAACGCATACCATATATTTTAGTAGCTGCCATAGTACTTGCTTCCTGCGGGGGCGATAAATCCGGTAAACAGGATACAGCGCAAAATGCAGACACTACAAAGAAAAAGGCAACTCCCGTTTCGGTAATGGAAGTACAGCCGCAGGACTTCGTATCCTATGTAGAGGTGCAGTCCCAGATCACCAGCGACGAGAACGTGAATGCAGGCCCGCAGGCCCCGGGCGTTGTTCGGGAGATCGATGTACATGCAGGACAGCGTGTAAGTAAAGGGCAGGTGCTGGCTTCACTCGATGCTGCAGCTATAGAGCAGCAGATCAAAGCACAGGAAGTGCAGCTCAACCTGTACAAACAGCTTTATGACAAGCAGCAGGCGTTGTGGGCACAACAGATAGGCACAGAGGTACAGCTGATGACAGCTAAAGCCCAGTATGAAGGAGCTCTGAAACAAAAGGATGCCCTCATCGCACAACGCAATATGTACCGTATCGTATCGCCGATATCGGGTACCGTGGACCAGGTGAACCTGAAAGTAGGCGATGTGGCCAGCCCGGGCATGAATGGTATCCGTGTGGTAGATATCAGCAAGATGAAAGCTGAGGCCAACCTTGGTGAGAACTACCTCGGTAAGGTGCATGCAGGTGATAAGGTTACTCTTGTACTGCCCGATGTGAATGACTCGATCGAAACACAGCTTACATACGTAGCCCAGGCAGTTGATCCTATTTCAAGGGCATTCCTTGTACAGGTGAAACTGGGCGGTAACAAAAAGCTGCATCCTAATATGTCCTGCAAGATGAAGATCGCGAATTATGAGAACAAGACAGCACTGGTAGTTCCGGTACAGGTGATACAAAAAACAGGACAGGGCGATATGCTTTATATAGCAGCAGGCAAAGTTGCCAAAGCTGTGCATGTGAATGCAGGACGTAATTCAAACGGTATGGTAGAGATTGTATCTGGACTTAGTGCAGGCGATAAGGTGATAACAGAAGGATATAGTGAACTGGATAACGGTCAGCCAATAGTAATTCAGTAAGACAAAATATTAAGATCACGTCACCAAGTATATTAAGATGAAAGACGTATTCAAAGAGTTTAAACCATCGAGCTGGGCCATTAACAACCGCACAGCCGTATATATAATAACGGTCATCATTACTCTCGCGGGCCTGATGACCTACAACAGCCTGCCCAAAGAGCAGTTCCCGGAGATCAAATTTCCGCAGATCATCGTGCAGACCGTGTACCCCGGTACATCTCCGGAAAATATGGAGAACCTCGTAACCAAGCCTATTGAGAAGCAGGTGAAGAACCTGACCGGCGTGAAGAAGGTGACCAGTAACTCCTTCCAGGATTATTCGGTAGTGATCGTGGAGTTTAATACCGACGTTAAGGTTGACAAGGCAAAGGTGGATGTGAAGGACGCCGTTGACAAGGCCAAGCAGGACCTGCCCAGTAACCTCCCTAACCAGCCCGAGGTGAAGGATATTGATCTTACGGAGTTCCCCATCTTATATGTAAACATTTCCGGTAACTACGACCTGAACAGGTTGAAGAAATATGCAGACAGGGTAAAAGATAACATAGAAGAGCTGAAAGAGATCAAGCGGGTGGATATGGTAGGTGCACTGGACCGTGAGATACAGATAAACGTGGACCTGTATAAAATGCAGGCTGCCGGTTTGACCTTCTTCGATATTGAGAATGCAATAGCCTCGGAGAACCTTTCGTTGACTGCGGGTGAAGTATCCATGAATGGGCAGAAGCGTATCCTGAGCATACGTAATGAGTTCAAAACGGCTGCGCAGATAGGTGATGTGATCGTGCGGAACCAGCAGGGCAAGGCAATATATATAAAGGACATTGCGGACGTAAGAGATGATTTTGAGGAGCAGAAGAGCTATGCCCGCCTGAACGGCCAGAATGTAATAACCCTGAATGTCATTAAAGCAAAGGGCCAGAACCTGATAGACGCATCGGATAAGATACAGAACCTTATTGAGAAGATGAAGGCGGAAGAACTGCCTAAAGATCTGAGTATCGTCATAACAGGCGACCAATCGCAGACCACAAGAAATACACTGCATGACCTGGTCAATACCATCATCATCGGCTTTATATTGGTGACCATCATCCTTATGTTCTTTATGGGTGTTACCAATGCCTTGTTCGTGGCGCTGTCCGTACCGCTATCCTGCGCATTGGCCTTCCTGGTCATGCCTTCCCTGGGCTTCTCGCTCAATATGATCGTACTGTTCTCATTCCTGCTGGCCCTGGGCATTGTGGTGGATGATGCGATAGTGGTGATTGAGAATACACACCGCATATTCGATAACGGCAAAATGTCCATTGAGAAAGCGGCTAAGTACGCCACTGGTGAGGTGTTCCTGCCGGTACTTTCCGGTACGGCCACAACCCTGATGCCCTTCATACCTCTGGCATTCTGGAAAGGTGTGATCGGTGAGTTCATGTTCTTCCTGCCCATTACGCTTATCATTACGCTGTTGGCATCTCTTGTGGTAGCTTATCTCATCAACCCGGTGTTTGCTGTCAGCTTCATGAAACCGGAGACGCCGCATAAGGACAATGTGAAGAAGCGTTTCACTAAGCGCGACAGGGTATTGCTCGTGATATTCCTTGCGCTCGCTCTGCTTTGCGATATAAGCGGCTCGTGGGCGATGGGCAATTTCATCATATTCATTTACCTCTTTATCCTGCTTGAGAAGTATGTTTTTTCAAAATGGATAAACAAGTTCCAGACCAAAGCATGGCCTGCCTTCCGTGAATGGTATACCCGCTGGCTGAAGCGTGCACTGGCACGTCCCGGCCTTACTATGCTCATCACCATTGGCCTGTTCATCCTTGCACCCATATTGTACGGATTGAGGCACCCGGCATTCGTGTTCTTCCCATCGGCAGAGCCAAACTTTACATATGTGTATCTCAACATGCCTGTAGGTACCGACCAGGCACGTACCAATGAGGTATTGAAGGACCTTGAGAAAAAAGTGAATAAGGCGCTGGGTAACGATGTGGCTCATAATAAGCTTAACCCGATAGTGAAATCGGTGATCTCCAATGTGACGGTAGGTGCAGTGGACCCGACCAGTAACGAGATAGGCGATTTCCCCAATAAGGGCAAGATAACCGTAGCCTATGTTGAGTATGCGGAACGCCATGGAGAATCGACATGGGACTATATGGAGAAGATACGTAAGGCCGTGAAAGGTGTACCGGGTGCTGAGGTGACGGTAGATAAAGAGCAGGGTGGTCCGCCATTGCCTAAGCCTATAGTTGTGGAAATAACAGGCGATGACCTCGATACGCTGGTGGCTACATCAGAAAGGTTGAAGCGTTTCCTTGATAAGAAGCAGATACCCGGAGTAGAAGAATTGCGTAGTGACTTCCAGGCCGATAAACCTGAGATAGTGTTTAACCTCGACCGTGCACGCATGAACTCGGAAGGTATCTCTACAATGACCATAGCCAGCAACCTGCGTACCGCGGTATTCGGTAAAGAGGTATCCCGTTTCCGTGATGCGAATGACGACTACCCGATAATGCTGCGCCTGCAGCAACAGCAACGCGCTGATATAGATGCGGTGCGCAACATGCCGATCGTATATCGTGATATGGGCCTGGGTGGCATCATCAGGCAGGTGCCGGTGAGTTCCTTCGCCGATGTGCAGTATGGTACTACATACGGAGGCATCAAGCGTAAGGATGAGAAACGTATCATATCGCTTTCATCCAATGTAATAACAGGCTATAATGACAATGATGTGGTAGCTGCAGTACAAAAGGCAGTAAACAAGTTCCACGCACCCTCAGGTATCAATATCAAAATGAGCGGGCAGCAGGAAGACCAGGCTGAGACCGGCGCTTTCCTCGGTAAGGCAATGCTGATATCCATTGGCCTGATATTCATGATATTGGTATTACAGTTCAACTCGCTGAGCCGCACCGTTATTATCATGAGTGAAGTACTGTTCAGTGTGATAGGTGTATTGCTGGGTTATGCGATAGCAGGCAATACCTTCTCGATGGTAATGAGTGGTATCGGTATCGTTGCGCTCTGTGGTATTGTCGTCCGGAACGGGATACTGCTAGTGGAGTTCATGGACCTGATGCTTGCCGAGGGCATGAGTGTATACGATGCGCTGGTAGAGGCCGGCCGCACACGTATGACGCCGGTGCTGCTTACAGCTACGGCCGCCATACTAGGCCTGATACCATTAGGTATCGGCTTGAACATAGATTTCTATGAGCTGCTGCGCCATTTTAACCCGCATATATTCTTTGGCGGTGACAGTGTGGCCTTCTGGGGCCCGCTGGCATGGACCATGATCTACGGTCTTAGCTTCGCTACCTTCCTGACGTTGATAGTGGTGCCGGTAATGTGCCTGCTGAGCTTCAGGTTCAAAGCATGGATAGCTAAGAAAAGAAATAAGCTGAGTGAATCATTAAAAGAAGATCCCATAGCAGAATAGGTATTAGATAAGTAAGATCGGTGTAAGACTAACAGAAAACAAGCGCCGCTTCATTTATGAAGCGGCGCTTTGATTTTATACCGGCCGTACATCCAGCACTTTTATCTGCAGGCGGGTGTTGCCGTTAAATTCGTTCTCGTCTATAGTGTACACAATGTCGAACGGGCCTTTTGTAACTATGGGGTATTTATCGGCCATGTTGAAGCCTATGCCATCTATTACATCTCCATTGGCCTGTACTACCATGAACTTGAGGTGTACGTCCTTTACGATCTTCGACATGCCGCGAAAGTCGCTGACATTGCGGGTCATGAAAACGGGGCGCAGGTTATTGGGCCCGAAGGGCTCGAACTGCATGACTATATTGTAAAATGCCTGCCTGATATCGGAGAAATTGATCTCGGCATCCACCTCTATTTCAGGTATCAATAATTCGGGGCTTATGGTGCTGGCCACCACTTCTTCAAAGCGGATAGAGAACTCTGCTACGCGGTCGGGGTTCAGTGTCATGCCCGCAGCGTAGAAGTGGCCGCCGTAGTTCTCCAGTAGGTCGCGGCACTCGTGTATGGCCTCATAAATATTGAAGCCGCTTACAGAGCGGGCTGAGCCGGTGGCCTTACCATTGGCTTGTGTCAGGATGATGGTAGGGCGGTAATAATGGTCTATCAGGCGGCTGGCCACTATGCCCACTACGCCTTTGTGCCAGTCTTCCTTGTAGAGTACCGTCGATTTACGGGCTATCATCAGGTCGTCGCCCTGGATGAGGGAGAGCGCCTCTTCGGTAGTATTCTTGTCTATCTCTTTACGGTCTGTATTGTCCGACTGCAATACAGCAGCCAGGTCCATTATCTTATCCGGGTCTCGCTCTATGAACAGGTCCACAGCCTTGCGGGCATCGTCCATGCGGCCTGCGGCATTCACGCGGGGGCCTATCACGAACACGAGGTCCGATATGGTCATTTTCTTTTGTATCCCCGATATCTCCTTTAGGGTCGCAATGGATAGTGAGGGTTCAGTATTGGCTTTTTTCAGGCCATAGAAAGCCAGTACCCGGTTCTCCCCGTCGATGGGTACAATATCTGCCGCTATGCTGGTGGCCACAAGGTCGAGGTATTCATAAGCTTCCTCCGGCGGCAGGCCCCATTCCATAGCAAGCGCCTGTACCAGTTTGAAGCCTATGCCACAGCCACTAAGCTCTTTATAAGGATAGTTGCAGCCCTCCTGTTTAGGGTTTAATATGGCATAAGCAGGCGGTATATTGGTATCGGGCAGGTGGTGGTCGCAAACAATGACGTCGATGCCCAGCGATTGTGCATAGGCGATCAGCTCTGCAGACTTGATACCACAGTCGAGGGTGATAAGGACCGTATAACCATTGTCATGGGCATAGTCTATACCCTGCTTCGATACGCCATAGCCCTCCTTGTAACGGTGCGGTATGTAATAGCTCAATTCGCCCTCATAATGCTTGCGAAGAAAGGAGTACACTACTGCTACAGAGGTGGTGCCATCCACATCATAGTCGCCATAGACCATGATGCGCTCATGCCACTCTACGGCCTCTGTAAGGCGGCTCACCGCTTTGTCCATGCCCTTCATCAGGAAGGGGTCGTGCAGCTGTGTTAATTCAGGCCGGAAAAAAGCTTTCGCAGAATCGAAATCGGTTATCCCGCGTACGGCAAGCAATCTGCATATGGCGGGATGCACTTTCAGTGCTTCATATAATGCATTTACGGTATTATCGTCGGCAGGTTTTAAAGTCCAGCGTTTATCAGCCCTCATTTACAATTCTAATTGTTGCACCGCGCTGTGGTACTCATTCATCTTCCGGTCCAGCTTGCTGGTATAAGCGGCATCTTCCGCATTGGCAAAGAAATCACCCTCGCCCATGATGCTGGCCAGCAGCCTGTCCTGCGCCTCAATGCAGCGCAGCGCGGTATTGTATGGTATGTGGCTGAACGAAACCATTTCATAAACAGATATGAATTGGTCCGGGTAGCGCCGGCCCAATTCTTTCTCGATCTTTTTGCGCTCGAGGAAAGAAGGGTCAGCCACTTTATCACGCATCTCAACAAAGTTAAGCAAAGCGAGCTGAGCTACCGCATCGCCATTGGGCTTCCGCGCCATATCGTATTGTTCCAGTATGGTCTTCCAGTCATCACCGTACTTGTCCATAAGCCCGGCGAGTATGGTGCAGTCCTCGAAACCGGCATTCATACCCTGTCCGTAAAAGGGTACTATGGCATGGGCCGCATCGCCTATAAGGGCGCTTTTATCTTCGTAATGCCAGGGCTTGATGTAAGTGGTAATGAGTGAAGAGGTGGGATTGTCAAAGAAGTCTTCGAGCAGTGTAGGCATCAGGGGCACTGCATCGGGGAATTGCTCTTTGAAGAATGCGGTTACCTCCTCCTTTGTCCTGAGCTTATCGAAAGAAGGGCTGCCTTCGAAAGGCAGGAAGAGGGTGCAGGTAAAGGTGCCGTCCGTATTGGGCAATGCTATAAGCATGAAGTTCTTCCGGGGCCATATATGCAGGGCGTTCTTTTCCATTTGCATGCTGCCATCGGCCAGTGGTGGTATGCTCAGTTCTTTATAGCCATGCTCCAGGTAATTCTGCGCGGCATTCACCCTGTCCATATGCACATAGCTGTTGCGGAGTGCAGAGAAGGCCCCGTCGGCGCCAAAGAGCAGGTCGGCCTGTACGGTCTTTTCATTGCCGTTCAGCTCCTGCAGGTGCAGTATGTTCTCTGCTACATCCACCTTATTGCAGCGATGTTCGAAAAATATCTTCACGCCGTTCTGTTCGGCCAGCGTCATTAGTTTTTTATTGAGTTCGCCCC
>CAYZTM010000018.1:0-49946 GCA_964481425.1 uncultured Flavipsychrobacter sp. | reverse complement strand
CCGGCTTACGGAGTAGATGGCCTCATTGTTCTTGCCATATTGCTGGAATGCGGCAGCACCGCCCGGCTGGTGCAGGTAGCGGCCATACATGGGTATGGCGAGGGCTTCCATATCCTGCCGGAGGCCTGCAAGGTCCAGGGCTTTCCAGCCGCGGGCGCTCATGGCCAGGTTGATGGAGCGGCCTGCACCGATGGCAGCCGAACGCATATCGGGCCTGCGCTCATAGATGCTTACCTCGTAGCCCCGTTTTTTTAATATGATTGCCAGCAGTGAACCAACGAGCCCTGCACCTAAAATAGTAACCGAACGAGCCATATGTTTTTTCTATTTAGGGGCAAAATAATAAAGTTTGGGCGGGGATTTTCATGATTTTTATCAGGGCGGATAGGGTGTATAAGTACTTAAGGGTCCCAGGCTTGCTGCAGCAAAATGTGGATATCATTTTTTGGAATCCGCTCCCCCCGTTTCGTATCTTGCTTTGTCCACCGAAGCTTTTTTCAGCGAAGGGGGGCTTTGTCCGCTTAAGTTTTGCAAATAGCGAAACCCAGCAAGCCTGCTTGAGATCATGCTCACTGGCTAATAAGTGGGAAAGAACGGGTAAAAAATGGGAAATTTTTGGGAAAGAAATGGGAAATTTTATGAGGCTAAATGATTGATCATCAATGAAAATGTGAGAAAAAATATTTTTTGCAATTTATGTCGTACTGCAGGGCAATAGAAACAATGGAGGGCGAGCGCAAAGCCCTGCACAAAGCTTACCATGACAAGCTATACGGCTTCCCGATAGGGGAAGATAATGAACTATTCTGCCGCCTCGTGCTGGAGATCAACCAGGCAGGGCTTAGCTGGGAGACCATACTGAAAAAAGAAAGCACATTCAGGAAGGCCTACCACAACTTCAACATCAAAAAGGTGGCTTCCTACACCGATAAGGACCGGGAGCGGCTGATGAATGATGCGGGCATTATAAGGAACAGGCTGAAGATAAATGCAGCTATAGAGAACGCGAAGACCATAGTCCAATTGCAAAAAGAACATGGGTCTTTTGCGGAATGGCTGGCACTGCAGCATCCCAAAAGCAAGGAGGAATGGACAAAGCTGTTCAGGAAGACCTTTCATTTTACGGGTGGTGAGATCGTGAACGAGTTCCTGATGAGTGCGGGCTACCTGCCCGGGGCGCATAGCGAAGACTGCCCGGTATATAAAAAGGTGTTGAAGGCAAAGCCTATGTGGCGGGAATGAACCATGCAAGCGAACATCCACCCGGCCCCTTCAGCCGGCGCACGATAGGCGCCCGCACAAGGGGGAAAATGGCATAGGGCCTGAGATCGCTCCGTACCTCGCAATGGCGCGTGCAGGTCATCGTCTTATAATGATCTCTACCCGCCTGTTCTTAGCCCAGTTCTCTTCGCCATCGTTGGGTGCTACGGGGTTGGCCTCACCCCAGCCTTTGGACTCGATATTAACCGGGTCGTAGCCAAGGTCTGTTATCGCTTTGGTCACGAGGTTGGCACGGTTGAATGAGAGCTGCTCGTTGATCATCGGGTTACCCGTATTGTCGGTATAGCCATTCACATAGATCACGATGCCTTTTTCAAAGGCCCATGGGTCCATAGCGCGGCGTATATCGGCAAGGTCAGAATCGCTGAGCTTAGCACTGTTAAGCGGGAAGTGGATGGTGAGTATAAGGCTATCGTTCACCGGCATTACATAGTCGCTCGGCAGCAGGGATATGTTGTAGTTGACCGTTGACCTGTCGCGCAGAGTAAAGCTATCGTCGAGCGAGGTATAGCCCACACGGTCTATATGCCAGTGGTAGTTGATACCGGCAGGCAGTGTGATCATGTAGCTGGCATCGCCCCGATTGCTCATGAAGTGATACAGCTCCTCGCCATTGGGCTTAAGGATGTGTATGGAAGCATAGTTCAGCAGGTCTTTACTGAGGCTATCGTACACAATGCCCTTTACTATGCCCACCGGCACGGGTTGCAGGGCAGGCGGTAGTTTCATCTCGTAGATGTCGAAATTACCCGCACTGCTATCGCGGTCGGAAGCTATATAGCATTTTTGTCCGTCGGGCGTGACGCATATACTGTTCTCGTCGGATGATGTATTGAGCGGGTAGCCCAGATCCTTCGGTGTGCTCCAGGTGGTATCGTTCATGCGGCGGCAGTAATAAAGGTCGCTGCCACCCATGCCTGCCATACCGGTGCTGGCAAAATAGAGCGTATTGTTATCGGGGTGCAGAAAGGGGGCGGTCTCATTACCGGCAGTATTGATGCGGGGGCCCAGGTTGCGGGGCACCTGCCAGTAGCCATTTTGGAAGCGGCTCACCCATATATCGAGCCCGCCGTAGCCGCCGGGCCTGTCGCTGGCAAAATAGAGTTCGCGGTTGTCGGCAGAGAGGCAGGGCATACCCTCATAGCCGGGCGAATTGATGGTGGCGCCAAATGTTTGCCCGATGGTCCATGGAGAATCGACGGCCACGCGGTAGGCCATGAAAAGATCGCAGCCGCCTTTTTCCCAGCCGTTATCGCTGCGGTTGTTGCAGCGGGTGAAAAAGAGGTAATGCCTGTCAACGGAAATGTATTCAGACGATTCTTCGTCGGGGGTATTGGGCGGGCTACCCATATTGCGGCCCGTGAACCAGCCCCCGCAGCTATCGACGGTGCTGAAAAAGAAATCCTCATCCTCACCGTTCATCCGGCGGGTGTAGTAGAGCATCTGGGTATCGGCAGAGATGCCGGGGAACATCTCCGGGTCGGAGGTGTTGATGCGGCAGCCTAAATTCTTTGGTGTGTCGGGCAGGGGGTGGGCGAGGGCCTGGGATACGAAAAGCGCCTGGGCCTTGATGCGTTCCCAGCTTGCATCGTTATACTTCGGTGCATATTGTGCGCAAAGGCGCAGCGCTTCGGCCGGCTGATAATTGCATATAAGGCTTTTTACGAGCGGCTTTGCAAAGTTCACATTTCCCTTAGGACAGTTCTTGGAGGCGCGGCTGAAGACATCGACAGCCTTATCGTACCGGTGCAGGTCGAAGTACCACTGGCCCAGCGTGCTGTAGGCATCGGTATAAGTGGGGTCGTCCTTGATGGCTTCTTCCATATCACTACAGGCTTTACCCGACTCTTTCTGTGCCATATAGGTCATGGCCCGCTCGAAGTGCTTAACGGCAGATGCAGGCTGCGCCTGTGCAGCTACAGATAGCAAAAGAAGTAAGAACAAAACGGGGGCCTGCCGCATAATGTGGAAAAGTACAAAAATAATGAGCCTTAATTTATTGGCATAAAGCCGAACTTTGTATTTTCAGAAAGCAAGACAGGGAGCGCGTATGAGCACAACGATAATATGTCCGCAATGCAACCATGAATTTGAGCCTACCGATGCGATAGCGCAATCGATAGAGAAGGAGATGCGTGGAAAGATGGAGGTGGAATGGCGGAAGCGGATGGAAGGCCTGAAGGCCGATAAGCAGGCGCTGGAACTACAACAGAAAGAACTGGAGCAAAAGGTGCTGCAGCAGGAGGATGAGCTGAAACGCAGGCTGGAAACAGAGAAAAAGAGCATAGAAGAGCTGCTGGGCAGGCAGATAAACGAAAAGCTGCAGGGAGAATATGGCGTGAAGCTACAGATGCTGGAAGATGCCAACAAAGAACAGGATGCCAAACTGGCCGCAGCAAGGGAAAAGGAGCTGGATTTTCTGAAGAAGATGCAGGAACTGAAAGCAAGAGAACAGGAGCTGGAACTGGAAATGCAGCGACGTATGCTGGAAGAACGTGACAAGCTGAGCGAACAGATAAAGAAGGAAGAGGAAGAGAAGAACAGGCTGAAGGAAACCGAGCACCAGATGAAAATGAAGGAGCTGGAGATGAAACTGGATGCGCAGCATAAACTGGTAGAGGAGATGAAACGTAAGGCCGAACAGGGATCGATGCAGGCACAGGGCGAGGCGCAGGAACTGATATTGGAGGAACTGCTGCGGAGCTCATTCCCCTTCGACCTGGTGAGCGAGGTAGGTAAAGGCGTGCGTGGGGCGGACTGCATACAGACGGTCAGGAATAACCTGGGACAGGAATGCGGTAAAATAATTTACGAGAGCAAGCGTACCAAAGAATTCAGCCACGAGTGGATAGAAAAGCTGAAAGCCGATATGCGGAGCCAGGGAGCCGATGTGGCCGTGATAGTTACGCAGGCCAAGCCGAAAGATGTGGACGGCTTCGGGGAAAAGGAGGGTGTATGGATATGCGGCTTTAACGATGTAAAGGCCCTTGCCATAGTGCTGCGCGACCTGATCATAAAAGTATATACCGCGACAAAGAACCATGAGAACAAAGGGGATAAAATGACCCTGCTGTATAACTACCTTACGGGTAAAGAATTCTCGGAGCAGTGGAAGGCCATCAGGGAGGCCTTTATGAGTATGCGCACGACTATACAAAAAGAGCGGGATATGATGGAAAAGCTATGGAAGGCCCGCGAAAAGCAACTGGAAAAAGTATTGCTGAATGCTGCCCATGTGAAGGGCTCGATCGAGGGCATAGCCGGTATGGATAATGTGGACCTGAACCTGATAGAGGACGGGGACAATTACTTGCTGGAATAGGCTTATAAGTCAAAAAGCAAAATTCAAAAGTAAAAAGTTTTTTAACGGTCATAGTGTATGACAGGTATGCTGTCCCGATGGGATTTGGGGCTTGTCGTGTGAACTTTTGTCCAAACGGGACTGCTAATAGTCGAGAACCTGGAAGAGTAAAGCTGTTCCTTATTCAAGTATCAGCTTCTGTGTGTAATGCTGCCCTGAAGCAGTTTCAAGGTTAAGCTGGTAGATGCCACGGGGGTATTCTGACATATCGAGGGTGGTATTGCCTGTGCCGCCAGGCGTTGCGAGGGTGCTGCGGCTTATCAATGCCCCGGTCATGTTGTAACAGCTTAGTGTCACTGTTTCTGATGCAAGGCCCTTTACACTCAATGTAAAGATACCTTTGCTGGGGTTAGGGTAAACGCGCACCACAGTTCCTGTCTCAGTCCTGTTTACATTTACCGGGTGGGGGTATATCACGATGTTTACATTGTCGAGATAGAGGGCATTGCCATAATGGCCAATATTTTCGAAAGATAATTGGGTACTGTTGCCGAGCCATGCATTGAGCGATATGGTGTCTTTGCGCCACTGTGCTGCTGTGGGCACAAAATAGCCCCCTGTAGCCGGTGCGGTGGCAAGTGTATCCCCGCTTTTTACATATACAGGTGCATAGGTGTGGCCACAATCGGTAGATAATTGTACGAGGAGACTATCGGGATATGCGGCACTGTATGGCGCATAGGCGACATCGAAAGTGACGAATGCTGAATCGGCATTGGTAAGATCTGCCTTTGGCGCTACGAGCGCATCATGTTTGCCGCCTGCATCATAATTATAGTTGTCGAAAAATGCCGAGTGTGTACTCAGGCCAAAACCACCGACACTATCCACATGCTGCCAATTACCACCGTTGGAGCGCAAGGACCATTCTACGGGCGGGAAGGTATTGGCCTCAAAGCCCTCCTGTATGGATGTGGGCGAGCCTTGTGATACTACTATGTAATTATGTTTCAGGATGGTGTCGGAGCCTGTAACGCCGTTCACCACGAGGGAAGCATCATAAGTGCCGGGTGTATTATACACTACGACGGGGCTATCGGCAGCAGATGGATTGGGCGAACCGCCAGGGAGCAGCCAGACAAAGGAGGTAACGTTGCCGTAGACGTGCTTAATAAAATGCACAGTATCACCCGGGCATATATACTGCTTGTCGGCAGAGAAGTCGCCTATCGGCAACAGGTTGTTCTGGATGTTACATTCCCATACACCCCGACCGTAAGTTGACAAGCGCAAAATGCTAGCTGCAGTACCGTCATTGTATATCATAAAGTCGCTGATGTTGGGGATAGTAGGCAGGCCATTGGTGAGTGTCCAGTTCGCCATTGTATTGTCTTTGTAATAGACGTAATTGCCCAGGCAAACAAATAGCCTCTCCGTAGTGGAATAATCGTCGGAGAGTACGCCGATAATATTGTATGAAGGCAGGTTTAGTGTGATATTGGTCCAGTTAAGCCCTTTGTCTGAGGAGCGGTAAATATACTGGCCACAAGTGAGGTACACTATGTTCTTGTCCTGTTTATCGGTAGCAAGGCTGGCCGTAGCTGCTGTGCCTGAAGGCGTATTCAGCATGGTAAACGAGGGGCTTGCCGCCAGGGCATTATCGCTCCTGTATATGTGCCCGCTGTTTGTGACCACATAAAGGATATTACTGTCTGCGTGGCAGGACTCGATATCCCTCATGGTTTCTCCTGTAATGTATAGTTGTGTCCATGTAGGAGAAGTGTTGTCAATATCGCTGCTGCGCCAGATGGTGTCATTGCCGGCAAAGGCAATATTGTGCATATTAGGCAGGAACTCTATATCCGAACTGTTCGTGGGGTCGAATGGGCTATTGAAGGAATGGTCGCCACCAAGCGGGAGGAGGTCTCTCCTATCGCCGGAGCTAAGGTAATAGACTGATGCATTATCCAGGTAGTCGAAACGGCATTTGGTACCCCAGTCGCCGCCACGGTTGCATTTCCAAATGTTGTCATAGTAGAGTTCTCCGTTATCTTGTGTCCCGATGCTGACCATTTGCCGCAGCAGGGGGCTCTGTGCTGCATGATATATCTCAGTAGCAGCAATGCCATCGCTGCGTGGCGACCATGCAGTAGCCAGTGTATCGGTCGACATCCATACACCACCATCGTTGGCATTGAAGCGCTGACTGTTGTTGTATGGGTTCCACTGTATTTGATGCATGTCGGTGTGGCATTCGTTCCACCAACTGGTACGCTTGCTCCAGTTAACCCCACCATCGGTAGAGCGCCATACGCAGTGCGCTACAAGCAGCAGTTCATTTGCATTCTGCGGGTTGGCTGCCAGGCCAAAGTTGTAGTTGCCCTGTGAGCCCGATGCCGGGTTGTCGTCGTAGCAAACGAGGCATTGCGTGTTGCTGTTATAAACAGTAGTAAAGTTCGTTCCCCGGTCATCGGACCTGTTGATGACACCGTTGCCGCCGGTAGTGCTTACATATACTACATTAGTGTCGGCTGCACTTACCGCAAGGCGCAATCCGCCATTGCCTGCCGGTATGGTGAGGCCGGTGCTTATTTGCGTCCATGTGTCGCCAAAGTCGATGCTCCGGTAGAATTGAGTGGCAGTAACCGCATATAATGTTTTGTGGCTGCCCGGTACCAGCTTCATATCACGGAAAGAACCGCCTGTGTGTGTCTGTGTCCAGCTACTACCGCCATTGGTGGTCTTCCAAATGCCATTGTTGGTGGCCGCTACAATGGTATTGTTGTTCGTAGGGTCCATGATCATCTCAAGGGCCATACGGAAACCGATATTCGTTGTCACGGGATTCCATGTGAGGCCGCCATTCGTTGTCTTATAAATACCGTAATCGGCATAATAGTAATTAGGGTCGCCGGTGGAGAGGTACATTACCTGGTCGTTCGTATAATCAATACAAACCGAGGCGCAGGCTGTGGTTGGCATGGTCTCTGTTCCCGGTGTCACCGTCCAGGTCTGCCCATTGTCGTTACTGATGTACAGACCGCCCGATGCACTTACTGCATATACTTTTTGTGGATCAGTAGGGCTAAATTTCACCTGGCATACACGACCTATGCCATGTACCTGGCCGCTTACATTAACGGGAAAAGGTACGGGGCCTGTATTGCTCCATGTGCCCATAGCAGGCTGCGCCTTGCCGCCTAAGGACAGGACAAGGGCAAATAATGTGAATAACAGCCTCTCTGATCTCATTTATTTGGTTTTGTTCTTTTGGGCTTCAAAAAGGGCAAGGCGTTGTGAGGGTGTCAGTATGCGGCCATCCTCCTGTACGTAAGGAAGCATACGCATATGCCAATGCTCATACTTTTTTACCGCCATGCGCATTTTATCGTTCTGTTGTATCTTCCTTTGTTTTCGTTTGGAGGGGATCTTTTCGCGTTCGGCATGTTCGCCGATGATATCATGTTCACCACCCGGGAAATCGTGATGTTGCCAATATATTTTATAAGCCTTCTCCGCTTCAAAATAATTAGCCGTCGTATCGTCCATCATATCTATCCATACGGGATCACGGGCATAATCCTGCTCCGTGTATTGTCTTTGCTGTGCACGGAGTGCAAGGGTATAACACAATAGCAGTAAAAGAAGTATGGATCTCTTCATACTGCAAGTTATTAATAATGAGCTAAAGTAGGAGGGCTATCTATGATAGTATTTTTAGAACTGAAATGGACTTTGCGCCGTTGCCAGGAATTCGGCCCACACTTCGGCGACTATACCTGCTGCGGGTTTTATCTCGTTTATGATGCTGCTCACCTGTCCTATTTCCAGCTCGCCTTCATTCATATCGCCTTCGAACATGCCCTTCTTGGCACGCGCGCGGCCCAGGAGGTCGGTAAGGCCGGCTACATCTGTGCAGCTATCCTCGGCCTGCTGCACCTGGCGATAGAACTCATTCCTGATAACACGGACGGGAGTGAGCTTTTTAAGCGTGAGTATGGTATCGCCCTCGGCGGCAGTGATCACGGCTTCTTTGAAGGCCGGGCTGCTTGAGGCCTCGGGGCTGCATACAAAACGGCTACCCATTTGCACCCCCTCGGCACCGAGGGCCATCATGGCATACATGGCCCGGCCTGTGGCGATACCACCTGCTGCTATGAGGGGGATTGAAATGGCCTGCCTTACGGCAGGGATAAGGCAGAGCGTAGTGGTCTCCTCGCGGCCATTGTGCCCGCCTGCCTCAAAGCCTTCGGCCACTACTGCATCAACCCCTGCGTCCTCACTTTTCTTTGCGAATTTGGCGCTTGATACTACGTGTACGACTTTAATGCCCTGCTCTTTGAATTTTGAGGTCCATGTTTTGGGGTTACCTGCTGAGGTAAAAACTATAGGCACCTTTTCTTCCAGTATCACAGCTACGTGCTTGTCGATATCGGGATAAAGAAGCGGCAGGTTAACACCAAAAGGCTTCGATGTTGCCTGTTTGCATTTTTGTATGTGCTCACGCAGTACTTCGGGGTACATGCTGCCTGCGCCAATGAGGCCCAGACCCCCGGCGTTGCTTACGGCAGATGCCAGGCGCCAGCCGGAAGCCCAGATCATACCGGCCTGTATGATGGGATACCGGATACCGAAAAGCTGTGTAATGCGGTTGTCGAAAGCTGAATGGTCGGCAGTGAATTTTCCTTCAAAAAGCATGGGGCGTGTTAGTTAACTGCTGTCTTTTTCCTGTAAAATAAGGTATTGCTGTTCTCGCTGCGGAGTACTTTGGCTGCCGTTTCCTGCAGCATGGCAGGCGTGATGGCCCGGTAACGGTCCAGTTCATCGTTTATCAGGTTTGCATCGCCCAACAGTTCGTAAAAGGCAAGGTTGTTGGCGCGGGAGAGGAGGGCCATGTCTTCGAATTCTATCATGGCCTCTATCTTATTTTTAGCTTTCTCCAGTTCTACATCACTAATGCCTTGGTCGATAAGCAGTTGCATTTCGCGTTCTACCGCAGCGTTAGCATCTTCAATACTTTTGCCTTCCACTACTTTCCCTTCCACCACCAGCAGGCCGGGGTCAATGCTGCCGGTCTGGTAGCAGCTTATATTGCTGAACAGTTGTTCTTCTTTCACTAATTTCTGGTATAGCCTGGATGCATAGCCGTTGCCCATTATCTCGGTAATGAGATCGGCTGCATAGTAACCGGGAGCAAGGCGTTCATCGATATGCCAGGCCTTATACAGCGCATCAAGGGGTACGTCGGCATATACTGTTTCTGCCCTTGCCGCCTGTTGCCGCGGTTCGGCGGGTACCTTACGGATGTATTTTTCCCCCGCAGGTATGGGGCCGAACCATTTTTCGGCCATTTGTTTCACCTCTTCGGTAGTAATATTGCCGGCAACGCATAATATGGCATTGACAGGGCGGTAATGTTTGAAGAAAAAGTTCTTCACGTCGCTGAGCTGGGCTTCCTCAATGTGCTTCAGTTCTTTGCCAATTGTCATCCAGCGGTAGGGGTGGGCTGTGTATGCGAGGGCCCGCATGTGGTCCCATGCATTGCCGTATGGTTTATTGAGGTAGTGTTCTTTAAACTCCTCACTTACCACCTTGCGCTGCACATCGAGGCTTTTTTCGCTAAAGCCCAGTGAGAGCATGCGATCGCTCTCGAGCCAGAAGGCCGTTTCAATATTTTTAAGTGGCAGCTGAACATAGTAGTTGGTGAGGTCGTTGGTAGTGTAGGCATTGTTCTCACCGCCGGCCATTTGCAGGGGCTCATCATATTCGGGGATATTGATAGAGCCGCCGAACATCAGGTGCTCGAAAAGGTGGGCGAAACCCGTACGTTCGGGATCTTCATCGCGAGCGCCTACATCGTACAAGATGTTTACCGCGATCATAGGGGTTGTCTCGTCGTGGTGTACGATAACTTTTAATCCGTTCTCAAGCGTAAATCGGTCGAATTGTAACATGCGTCAAAGGTAGGTATTAGGTTGATAGATTTTTATTACTTTTATTAAGAGCTACATAGCCTATAAATATGCAACTGAGATATTGGGTTTTATTTGCCGTGTTATTATGCTATAGCGGTGTAAAAGCCCAGTGGAATCTAACACAATTACCAAAGGGTTGGTGGTACATCGACAAGATCGTAGGAAGAGATTCGACATGGCGGAGCCTGAATGATGAATATATAGCAATCATTACTGAAAAGTCTGATCCGTGCGGAAATTCCGGCGGCATATTTTACGTGTTAGGACGTAAGGTATATGTGCGGGATAGAGGTAAGAAAAAGTATTCGATTCATTATAACTCATGTCCAGATTATTTCCACATTAAGAAGGTTTTAGGAAAGTGTATTTATAATGTTGCTTTTTGCACAAACAATGGGAAATATGATATGGATTTGCGTTTCCTGTCTAGAAATTCATTTTGCTTAAAAGGATATCATCCTCTTTATGATGAAGTAGTTACTATCTACTATAAAAAAGAGAAGAATATCAAGTAGCAGTGAGGGGAAATGAAATAGTTTTTGCAAAAAATGTGACAAGGGGCCGCTTTTCACAGCTAAAATTAAAGGCTTCCTTAAAAACAATCTTGAGGTGGGTGATGTTGTTTTAATCTTCAATATATCTTCCATAGGCCCGGATAAAAAATTACGGGCAATGTTGCCGGTTCAATTCACGATGATATAATCTGTAAACTAAGCCTCTATCTTTTCCCCTTCCCCTTCTCTTTCCTTTTCTATTTTACCACGGCGCAATGGATTGGCTGTGGCTGCTGCATATTCCGAGCGACGTTTCAGGAGGTCAACGCATTCAAATATGGCCTGGTAGAACGAGGTGGTATCGGCGAGGTTCTTGCCGGCAATGTCGAATGCAGTGCCATGGTCGGGTGAGGTGCGCACTACGGGAAGCCCGGCAGTATAATTCACACCTTCGCCTGCAGCCAGTGTTTTGAAGGGGATAAGTCCCTGGTCGTGGTACATAGCCAGCGTAGCATCGAACTGAAGATGGCTGCTGTGTGCAAAATAAGCATCGGCGCCATAAGGACCGTAAACCAGGTGTCCCTGCTGCTGCATGGCATCAATTACCGGCTTGATGATCGTTTGCTCTTCATTGCCTATATGGCCGTCATCACCTGCGTGGGGATTGAGGCCCAGCACGGCGATCCGCGGCTTGTCGATGCCAAAGTCTTTCACCAGCGAATCACGAAGAATATTAAGCTTGGTTTGCAACAGTTCTTTTGTGATGGAAGTAGCCACTTTGGCTATGGGTATGTGCTCGGTAACGAGGGCCACACGGAGCACCTCGCTATACAGTAACATCACAACATCCTTTGCCCCGAATTTATCCTTCAGGAAAGGGGTATGCCCTGTATAGGGGAAATCCGGTAACTGGGTATTGGCTTTGTGTATGGGCGCCGTTACGAGGCCATCGAGCTGGCCGTCCTTAAGGCATTGTGCAGCCACCATGAGCGAGCGTATGGCATATTTGCCGCCTATATCGGTAAGCACACCCGGCTGGATGGGCACTTCCTCTTCCCAGCAGGTAAAGATGTTGACCTGCTTCGGGTTGAGCTTTGTAAAATCCTTTGTGCTGGAGAAATTGAACTGGTTATCGGGTACCTGGCGGCGGTAGAAATTGATCACCTTGTTGGATGTGAACACCACGGGGGTGCAGATATCGAGTATGCGGTGGTCGGACAGGGTCTTAATAATAAGTTCGGGGCCTATACCATTCAGGTCGCCGCAGGTTATGCCAATAATCGGTTTGTCGTTCATGTGCTTGATGTACTGTTTATGCTGCTAAACAAACGCCTGCCATGGCAGGCATTGCAATTTTAATTAAACCTTGCCATAATGCAAAAGGAAATCGAGCAGCATACGCAGACCATATGCTGTGCCCCCATAAGACTGGTAGCCTTTGCGCGAAGTAGCGAAGGATACCCCGGCAATATCGAAATGCATCCAGGGATAATCTGTGAAATGCTCGAGGAACTTGCCGGCTGTTATTGCGCCGCCTGTCGGGCCGCCCACATTTTTTATGTCTGCCACTTCCGATTTTATCATATCGCCATATTCGTCCCACAAGGGATACTCTACCAGCCGCTCGTACTGGCGGAAACCGCTATCGCGGAATGCCTGTTTGGTATTGTCGTTCGCAGTGCCCATGCATACTATGCCATGTTCGCCTACTGCTGCCGATGCGGCACCTGTGAGGGTTGCGAAATCTACCACCAGTTCGGGCTTGTAGCGTTTGGCCCAGTGCAATGCATCAGCGAGTATCATACGGCCTTCGGCATCGGTATTCAGCACTTCGACAAATGAGCCGCTGTACATAGTGATCACATCGCCGGGTACGTAGGCCGTCTCGCCGGGGCGATTGTCGGTAGCGGGTACCAGGGCTATGATGTGCAGGGGAAGTTTCAGTTTGGCAATGGCGTACATAGCGCCACTTACCAGTGCTGCCCCGCTCATATCGCTTTTCATGCGGTCCATTGAGTTGGCTGTCGGCTTCAGCGACAGGCCGCCCGTGTCGTACACCACCCCTTTACCTACCAAAACGATCGGTTTCTTATTGAGTGATTTGGATGGCTTGTACTCCATTACCGTGAATGTAGGAGGCTCTTTACTGCCCCTGTTGACCGCCAGCAGCCCGCCCATCTTCTCTTTTTCTATCTGGGCTTTGTTGAGTGTAGTTACTTTAAAGCCGGCTTCTTTGCCTAAGTAGGCTATCTCTTTGGCCAGTTGCACGGCAGACAGGAAGTTGAGCGGTTCGTTTACCAGTGTACGCACTTTATAGGCAGCATCGGTAAGTACAGAAAGCTGCTCCAGTTCTTTGACGGAAACGGATTTAGGTGCGAAGCTTACGGTAGCCAGGCTGTATTCCTGCTTTTTTGCATCGGTCTTGTATTTGAGGAATTGGTAGGAGCTTAGGGCAAGGCCTTCCGCTATGTAGTATGCTGCACTCGCGGTGCCGGAGAGGTTGTTGAGGGTTATTTCGGTTATCTTTTGCTTGTTGAGCATAGCCTGCAGCTCTGCGCCTGCTTTGCGCAGCATCTCGGCTGTTTGCCAGTCGGTATTTTTACTCTTTACCAGGTAAATGAACAGGGTATGGCTGTAATGATTGATGGCAGCAAAGGCCCTGTTATCGCTAAAGGCCGCCCTGGCATAGGCTATCTCATTCTTACCAAGTTCGGGTATTTGTTTCAGCGAACTTTCGGTGTCAATAATATATAGTTGGTGCTTTTTTGAGGCTTTGTTGAGTAACTTGAATTCCATGGCGCAAAGGTAGTCGTTATTTAATAGTGTGAAACGTTGCGCAAGCGATTTTATACTTTTGCATTTTGCAATATGCAATACACATTAAAGAAAAGCCTCGGTCAGCACTTCCTGCATGATGAGAACGTTTGCCGGAAGATAGTGGCACAGTTGAGCTATACGCAGGGTATGCAATTACTTGAGATAGGCCCGGGCGGCGGCGCCATTACCAAGTACCTGCTTGAGCTGCCCGGTGTAAATTATAAAGCAATCGAGGTAGATGAGGAAAAAGTGCAATACCTATTAAAAACCTACCCTGCCCTGCAGGATAGGATCATACAACAGGATGTCCTGAAAGCCGAACGACCATTTGAAGGCAGTTTTAGCATTATCGGCAACTTCCCTTATAACATATCATCGCCCATATTATTCAGAGTATTGGAATGGGAAGAGCAAGTGACCGAGGTGATCGGGATGTTCCAGAAAGAAGTCGCTTTGCGGGTAGCTTCGGGGCCGGGGTCGAAAGTTTACGGGATATTGAGTGTACTGGTACAGGCTTTTTTTAAGGTTGAATACCTTTTCGACGTACATGAGAACTGCTTTACGCCCCCGCCCAAGGTGAAAAGCGGCGTGATCAGGCTAAGCCACATAGGAAACCCCCATCAAATTGCAGATAAAAGAAAATTCATTAACCTGGTAAAAGCAGCCTTCAACCAGCGCAGGAAAACCTTGAGAAATGCGCTTAAAGGCACATTGCCCCCGGAGGCACTAACTGACAGCATCATGGACAAAAGAGCGGAACAACTTTCTGTGGCTGATTTTGTAGCAATACACAAGCAATATCAATTATGAGCAAAGGAAAAGTATTGATAGCCGCCCCCGTGCACGAGGTGCTGACAAATGGCCTGCAGGCCGCCGGCTATGAATTGATCTTTAGAGAGAAGGTGAGCCAGGCCATGGCTTTTGAATTGCTGGGAGATTGTGCAGGTGTTATTACTTCAACCAGGCTGCAATTGGATAAGGAATTGATAGATGCAGCACCTGGGCTACAATGGATAGGACGTATGGGTTCAGGTATGGAGGTAATAGATCTTCCATATGCTGCAGGCAAAGGTATACGCTGTTACTCGAGCCCGGAAGGTAACTGCAACGCGGTAGCTGAGCATGCGCTGGGGATGCTGCTGAGCCTAAATAAAAAAATAGCTGTAAGTAATGAGGAGATAAAAAAAGGGCTATGGCTGAGAGAAGAGAACAGGGGCACAGAGCTGGAAGGTAAAACAATAGGCATCATAGGTTTCGGGCATACGGGCAGGGCATTGGCAAAAAAGTTACAATGTTTTGATATGCAAATACTTGTATATGACAAGTATTACCAAAAAGATATGCCGGGCTATGTTATTAATTGCAATGACCTCCAGCCAATATTTGAGCAAGCGGACATAGTTAGTTTTCATGTCCCATTACAAACGGATACTATTTGTTATCTAAATGACAATTTTATTACAAACATGGCCAAAGATTTTGTGGTGCTCAATACGTCAAGAGGTAAGGTAACAGATACAAAAGCACTGTATAAAGGATTGAAGAGCGGCAAAATTAAAGGAGCTTGTCTGGATGTATGGGAAGAGGAGCCGATAGACAAAATGAGTGCAATGCTGAAGACCATGCTTGATGAAATAGTGAATTTACCACAAGTGATCATGACACCACATATTGCAGGTTACAGTTATGAAGCGTTGTATAAGATGAGCAAAACCTTATTGGAAAAGATTGTCACGGGTTAGTAATTTATTCATTATAAGCAAGTTTTTGGGAAAATATTTAGGTTAACGAACACATTTTTAACAGGAATTTTTATCTTTACCGCCTTCTTTGGTTAAAAAATATTTAATGCAGGATATGGCACGTACATTACGTTATCTATTAGTGTTGCTGTTTGTGGGGGTTACGGGCAAAGCCCTTGCCCAATCCGGTGAAATCTCCGGTACTGTACTCGACGAGAAGAAAATGCCGGTAATAGGCGCGATAGTACAGGTATCATCGGGTGGTATACAGCGTGGCGGTGCGGCTACGGATATAGACGGTAATTACGTGGTCACGCCATTACCTGCCGGTAGTAATTACGAGGTAAAAGTATCCTACACCGGCTATGTGACCAAAATAGTGAAGGATGTAGTGGTGCGTGACCAAAGCAGTACCAAGGTGAATCTTAACCTTGAACTTAATGTGCACCAACTGAAAGAAGCGACAGTAATTTCATATAAAACTCCGCTCATTGAGATAGGCCATCCACATGGTGTGCTGGATGCCAAGGATATAAAGCATACGGGTATCACGAATACGCAGGACCTGGTAGCAGTTGCCAGCCCCGGTATCCATATGGCCAAATCGGGCGGTGATATCAATGCATTTGGTGGTCGCGGTAATGCAACTCAGTTTATAATAGATGGTGTGGTAGTGAACGGCGCGAACGTGAACCTGCCCCAGGGAATGATAGACCAGATAGACGTATTGTCATCCGGCTTGCCTGCCAAGTACGGAGACGCAACTGGTGCCGTGGTGAATGTTACAACACGTGGCCCTTCTAAAGACATCCAGGGCGGTGTTCGCCTGGAGCACTCGGTAGATGGGTATAATCACAATATGGCTTCGTTGAATCTGTCAGGTCCGGTGATCAGCCGTAAAGACAGTTTGGGAAATAAGAAGCCTATTGTGGGCTTCCTGGTAGGTGCTGAAGGTTGGTATGATAAGGATAGGAACCCATTCTATAATGGTACATGGGTGGTGAACGATGATGTGAAGAGCCAGATAGAACAAACACCACTTACCAGGCAGCTGAACCAAAATGGTACCATAGTATATAAGAACAGTGCAGAATATCTGACCAAAGACCAGATGCATGTGGAAAAAGTGAGGCCCAATGCGGCTATATATGAAGGCCGTGCCAACGGTAAACTGGACTTCCAGGTTGCAGACAACGTTAATATAACAGCGGGTGGTACTTTTAACTATAGGAAGGGTAGCAGCTTTGCCGAGAACAGCGGTTACAGGTCTTATGCTCCTCTTACGCCCGAGTCCATCCCACAGGACATCAATACCACAGGCCGTGGATTCCTGCGTTTTACGCAGAGATTTGGCAAGAGTGGCACTGACAAGCAAAGTGTAATACAGAACGCTTATTATTCGATACAGGCCGATTACCAGGTACAGCATTCCATACGCCAGGACCCGAATTTCAAGAAAAACATATTTGACTATGCCTATGTAGGTAAGTTTGACCGTCAATACGAGCCTGGTTACATTTATTCGTACGATGATAGCACCAAGCACTATATGTATCGCCTGGCCGGGTACCAGTTCCCGAAAGCGGTGTTGTATGAGCGCTCAGATAAAAATCCTCTTTTGGCTAATTACACAAGCGAATATTATGACCTGAACGGTGCTATACCAACAGATATCGTTGAGCTAAGAGCCAATAGTGCTATGATGAATGGTGACCTGCCACAATATGCATATGGCTACTGGGCAAATACAGGTACTTCTTTGAACGGGTATGGCTACAGCAACAGCAGCCAGTTCGCTGTTACAGCGGATGCCTCTTTCGACCTGATGCTTGGGAAGACACGCCACTCCATTCAGTTTGGCTTATACTACCAGCAGCAGGTGATCAGGTCGTTCAATGCGTCGGCTAATCCTAGTGGCCAGGGTAGCAACTCACTCTGGCAGGTTATGCGCGGCTTGCAGAACAGCCATATCACTGACCTGGACCTTACCCATCCCATGTACCGCGTAAATGGCCAGGTATATACCTGGGAGCAGGTGAAAGCCGGTACTGTGATACCGGGTATTTATGATACCGTATTCTATGCGCGTAAAGCGGAGTTATCACTCCAATCGACCTTCGACAGGAACTTAAGGAAGAAGCTTGGTCTTGATCCGAATGGGGTTGACTACCTCAATGTGGATGGTGTTGATCCGAGTTTACTTTCGCTCGATATGTTCTCTGCCGATGAACTGTTGAATAGCGGCTTCCCTATGGTAAGCTACTATGGATATGATTATACAGGAAAGAAGGAGACAGGGAATATTAATTTTAACGACTATTTTACAGATACCACTGCTGATGGCGCTTTTACCCGCCGCATAGGTGCCAACCGTCCAAGTTACACTGCGGCTTATCTGCAGGACCACTTCCGATATAAAGACATAGACTTTAATATAGGTGTGCGTGTGGACCGCTACGATGCCAGTACGAAAGTGTTGAAAGACCCATATTCTTTATATGACGAATATAAAGTTTCAGATCTTGAAGGTAATTCGAGAGCTTACAATGGTACTATTCCGTCGAACATGGGTAGTAATTACGTGGTTTATGTTGATAATAACAACTCGTCCAAGCCCAATATAATTGGTTTCCGTAACGGAGATGACTGGTATGATGCCAAGGGAAATGTATTACAGGACCCTTCTACTTTGACCGTTGCAAGCGGTGGTCTTCCTCCCCAGCCTTTCCTGAAAGATCCCAACACTAAAATAAGTGATACATCATTTAATGCGAGCAGCTCCTTTACTGATTATAAACCACAGGTAAATGTTGCCCCCCGTATCTCATTCTCTTTCCCGATCTCGACAGTGGCCAATTTTTATGCACACTATGATGTCATAGTACAGAGGCCCAGGGGAGGCAGGAACTTTGCAACACCATATGATTATTACTACCTGCCCCAGAGTGCCGGTAGCATAATTGACAATAATGACCTGAAGCCGGAAAAAATGTTTGATTATGAGGTAGGTTTCCAGCAGGTACTCACCAAGCAGTCAGCTATAACAATATCCGGTTTCTACCGCGAACGTAAGGATATGATCCAGGTGCGTCCTTACCTGTATGCCTGGCCGACAACTTATTATACTTACGGTAATCGTGACTTCTCGACCACCAAAGGCTTGACGCTGAGCTATGACTTGCGCCGTATGGGCAACATTCGTATGAAGGTGAATTATACACTTCAATTCGCGGAAGGTACCGGTTCGGGTGACGCATCGGGCAATGGTGGGAATGGCAATAGCGTTGCAACCAATGGTCTGATACAAAATTTCATTGCTGCCGGCGTACCTAATCTGCGTTATGTAAGTGCTCTCGATTACGACTCAAGACACCAGATAACCGCAAACATAGATTACCGTTATGACGAAGGTTCAGGCCCTGTAGTAGCAGGCAAGCACATCCTGCAAAACGCAGGTATCAACTTCAATTTCAGCGCCAGAAGCGGTGAGCCTTACACAAAGCGTCTTGACGCCAATCCTACCAACAGGACGGTGCAAGGCGAGATAAATGGTTCGCGCCTGCCATGGCACTACATGCTGGACCTGCGCCTGGATAAAGACTTCGCTTTGAGGTCAGCAAAGAAAGCTATGGGTGAAAACGCCAAGCATAAGAATCCACTTTACCTGAATGCATTCGTATATATACAGAACGTATTTAACATTAAGGATGTATTGACTGTATATGGTTACACCGGCAGGCCTGATGACGACGGTTACCTGACATCTGCACAAGGAATCGTAGCTGCCAGTACTCAGACCAATCCGATATCATATCAAACCATATATTCATTATACAACGATAACCCGGATCACTATAACTTACCGAGAAGGATAACGCTTGGTATAAACTTTAATTTCTAATAATAATTTGTTAATAACTTTAAATAAAGTTATGATGCGTAAGAGTAATAAAAGTTTGGTAATGTTGGCGGCCCTGGCAGGAATGGTCGGAATGTCGATGAATGCCAATGCCCTTCCTGATATAAACTTTAAGAAGGGCGGCAGGCCATTGCTGAAAAGCGCTGCAGGATGTAAGGAAGCCCAGGCTACTATTGACCTTAATATCAATAATGTAAGGGCCAGGATCATGACCGGCGGTGATATGTGGTATGATCGCGGTACGGGAACTGCCCAGTATGAAATACCTAATGGCTCCGGTAAGAACTCACTTTTTGCCGGATCTTCCTGGATAGGTGGTTATGATGCGCAGGGACAGCTGAAAGTAGCGGCCCAAACTTATCGCCAAAACGGTAATGACTATTGGCCCGGCCCGCTGGACCCAGATACTAAAAGTATCGATGCGGCCACCTGTTCCGAGTGGGACCGTTTCTGGAGGGTAGATAAATCGGTTATCAATTCCTTTAAGGAATTGATCAGACAAGGTCCTGATGCCGTAAGTGATCCTAAGTTTGATGTGATCAAGGAATGGCCGGCGAAAGGCAATGGTTATGCAAAAGGTGCCAATGGTAACCGTTTAAGCATACTTACAGCTTCAACATTTGATTACGCGCCCTTTGTGGATGTTAATGGTGACGGCAATTATGACTATAAGGATGGTGATTATCCTGACATCACCGGTGACCAGTATATATGGTGGGTTTTTAACGATAAGGGAAATATCAAAGGGGAGACCAAGACAGATGCCATTGGCCTTGAGGTGCAAACTAGTGCGTTTGCATACAGCACCAAAGACGCGTTGAATGATGCCTCTTTCTTTATCTATCGTATTATCAACAGGGGCCCGCTTACCATGGATAGTACTTATATGGCCACGTGGACCGATGCTGACCTTGGTTACGCATTTGATGACTATATAGGTTGCGATACCGTAAGAGGTCTTGGTATTGAATATAATGGTAACAGTATAGATGGTTCTGGTGGTCCCGGTACCTATGGCAATCATGTGCCTATGGTAGGTGTTGACTTCTTTAAGGGCCCTCATAAGTACATTCACATGCCCGATGGGACAATCAAAGATTCGCTCCTCTCGATGCAGGCGTTTACCTATTTTAATAACGATAATGGTAATTATGGCAACCCGACCAATGGCGTGGAGATATACAACTACATGACAGGGTCGGACCGTAAGGGCGAAATATTCAACAATGACTTTCACGGTCCGGGCATTCCATCTAATGCAACTACTGCGGGCCCTAAAACAAGATTCGTGTTCTTTGGTGATCCTGATAAAGACACCTGGTCTGAGTGTACTTGTGGTAACCCGGTTGGGGACCGCCGCTTCATACACTCTGCCGGTGCATTCCAACTTATTCCCGGCGCTGTTAACGATCTGATCATCGGTTCCTGCTGGGTAGCAGACGTGGGCGGTTGTCCTAATACTTCCTTCAAGAAGATCCGTGCTGCTGATGATGTGATCCAAAGTCTTTTTGAGGCGGGCTTCAAGACAACTGAAGGCCCTGAAGCGCCTCGTGTAACCATCAGGGAAATGGACAGAAAGCTCGTATTTTATTTATTCAATGACCCTGAAAGTAATAACTATAAAGAGCAATATGGTTATGTCGATTCACCCAAATACAGGGTGCCGTCAACCAAGGCGAAGAATTATGTACACGCTGCAGACTCTCTGTACAAGTTTGAAGGCTATCGTGTGTTCCAGTTAAAGAGTTCAGAAGTTGGCCCGGGGCAGATATATAATTCTGATGGGTCTTTGAATACCGATGTTGCAGCAGAAGTGTTCCAATGTGATATTAAGAACGGAGTGAAACGTATCGTAAATTACAACAAGGAAACAGACATCAGCGATACTACCTGGCAAGCCGTTGTAAAGGTGGAAGGAAAGGACAGTGGTATAGTACATAGCTTTGCACTTACCACGGATGCCTTTGCTACAACCGATGACAAGCGACTTGTTAATTATAAAAATTACTACTATGTAGTGATCGCATATGCTTATAACAACTTTGCACCGTTTGATCCCAGCGGGACGCACGCCGATTCTACACAAGATGTGCCTTATCTTGAAAGTTTGCATGGTCCCAATGGTACGAGCCTTATAGTATACACACCAATGCCCAACCCGGCAAATGGTGCGATGGGTACTACGTTGAATGCAGATTACGGCAGTGGTATCGTGATACACAAACTGGAAGGTATTGGTAACGGTGGGAATATTGTTGATCTTGATGCAGCCACAGAGGAAGGTGCGTTTAGCAATGGTAGTATCATCCCGTCAAAGGATATTGTTTATCAGGCAGGGGCCGGACCTGTAGATGTGAAGGTAGTAGATCCGCAGAAGGTAAAAGCTGCTAACTGGGAATTGTATCTGACAGGTAAGGTTGATACTATAACTTCAACAGATGTGAGGATAGTAGCTGATAGTAATTCTGGCTGGAAGCTCGTGAACACTGATGCTAATGAAACTATCTATAGTGAGCGTTCACTTGCTAAGCTTAATGAACAGTTGATCGAAGATTATGGATTGTCCGTAAACATAGCGCAAGTTGTAGCTCCGGGTGAAGACGAGCCGGATGGCAACGGATACTTGACATCGTTGGTTATGTATGATGATGAGACCAAGCCATGGCTTGCAGGTGTAAGCAGCAATAAAGAGACAAATAGCTTCCTTGCAGTGGAGAACTGGATCAGGACTGGCAATACGCCGGCAGCCAGTATCACTAATCCTTTCAGGAACTGTAACTTCGGCTCTTTTGGTTTTGATACCGTAGGTGCATATGCCAATATGTTTGCCAATACGACGCTTACCAAATCGACTTGGGCGCCTTACGCACTTGCCTCAATACAGTCGTCTAAAGCATGCCAGTTTGGTGTGGCTTATACCGGCTCGGTCAATAAAAATGTTATGAATGGCTTACATAGCGTTGATCTTGTATTTACGCCGGATAAGAGCAAATGGACACACTGTGCTGTAATAGAAGAACAGGCTGACCCGGATCTGGCTGATCATAATGTCAAGCAGTTCTCTTTGAGGAGCCATAAATCCTGGACCGGTGATGTTGATGCGAGTGGATCGCCTGTTTATAGCGAAACGGATACCGGTATGTCTTATTTCCCCGGCTATGCCATAGATGAAGAGACAGGTCAACGCTTAAATATCATATTTGGTGAGGATTCTTATCTTAAAACAGAAAATGGTGGTGACATGATCTGGAACCCGACTTCGAACATTTTGAATGATTTTTCGGGTGATCCGCTGTTTGGTGGCAAACATTATGTTTACATTTCTTCTACGCAATATGACGAGGATACAAGTTTCGTTAATATTGTGAAAAAGGGATCAAGTTTACAGATCGCTGGTGCTTATCAAAAGATGATGTGGGTGGGTATACCTACTATTAATCCGGACCAGCATTTACTGCCGTTGAAAGATAACCTGATACCGACTGTTACCAGGTTGAAGTTCAGGGTTTCCAGGCCTTACGGACAAACGGAGTCTACCCTGAATAAGTCAAGTTTAAATGGGGGATTACCACATTACCAGTTCAGCACAGCCGACCTGGCGCCAACTCCGCTTAGCGATGCCAAAGACGATAAGAGCGCAGTGCTGAAGCGAATCAATGTAACCCCTAATCCTTATTACGGTTATACGGGTTATGAATCAAGCCGTCTTGATACACGCGTACGTATCATCAACTTGCCGCACAAAGCAAGTATAGATATATACTCGCTGGATGGTACTTTGATCCGTCATTTGACAAAAGATGATGCCAATACTTCTTATATAGATTGGGATGTGCGTAACGCCAAAGGCTTACCTATTGCCAGCGGTATGTACCTGATACATGTAAATGCTGAAGGTATTGGGGAAACGGTGCTTCGTTGGTTTGGAGCTATGCGTCCGCTGGATATAACATCTTATTAATAACAAAAGGATTTTCAAGGGGCCGGTCGCTGGCCGGCCCCAAATAAAAAGGTTGAGTATTTATGAAAAATTTTTCTCCCAAAGCAGTCCTTCTGATCGGCACCCTGGCCGCATCTGTTTCAGCCTTTGCGGGCAATAAGGACCGTGCAGGCCAGGCCGGAGCGACCGAGTTGCTTATTAATCCCTGGGGACAAAGCACAGGTTTGTTTGGAATGAATGTTTCCGGTGTCAAAGGCCTCGAGGCGATGAAATGCAATATGGCCGGCCTTGTGTTCACGGACAACATGGAGATCGGTGTTTCACATACCATATACCTTAGTGGGTCTCAGGTGGGAGTGAACAATATCGGTTTGTCGAAAAAGCTGGGCAATTTTGGTGCACTTGGGGTTAATATCATGGCCATGAGTTTTGGCAACATTACCATAACTGATGACAACAACCCGGAAGGTGGTATCGGTGATTTCAATCCTGCTTTTTACAACATAGAACTTGGTTATTCGAAGGCCTTTTCGAACAGTATACATGCGGGTGTTGGCGTTACTATGGTTACAGAGCAGATAACCAATGCTCATGCTAGTGGTGCTGCCTTCGAGGCAGGTGTGCAATATGTGACCGGTAAGAGGGATAATTTCCACTTTGGTATCACGTTGCGCAACATAGGTACCAATATGCGCTTCAGTGGTCCTGGTTTTGCTATCAATAGTGATGCCCCGGAAAATGCCAATTATCAACTGAACAGGTCTATCCCTTCAGAAAAATTCGAAATGCCTACTTACCTGGCAATGGGTGCTTCATATGACTTCTTCCTGGATGAGAACCACCTGAAGAGTGAAAATGATAAACCCAAACACAGGTTGTCGGTTTTGGTGAACTTTACCTCTAACTCGTTCATCAACGACTATATAGGTGGCGGCCTGGAGTATTCTTTCCAGGATATCCTGATGCTGCGTGGCGGTTATCGCTACGAAAAGGGTATCGGTTCTGCTAACAGTGTTACCATGTACACCGGCCTTTGTGCAGGTGCTACCATACAGCATGGCATAGGCGACAACGGCCCCATACTGGCACTCGATTATTCTTACCGCCCTACCCAGCACCCTGCCAATGGTGTGCACACTATTTCGCTTCGCCTGATGACCCGCTCTAAAAAGGCAAAATCGGACGACGAAGATTAAGAAAAGAGAAAAAATCCTTAATTTTACATAGATGCAACGCTTCTGATGACCACAGAGGCGTTGTATTTTTTTCTATTGTTCCAATAAATTTTTGATTATGTCAGGTGTAAATTATGTATCGAAGGAGACCTTAGAACAAATGAAGGAAGAGCTGACACAGCTAAAGACAAGTGGCCGTGCAGAAATAGCACACCAGATAGCTGAAGCCCGTGAAAAGGGCGATCTGAAGGAGAATGCTGAGTATGACGCTGCAAAAGAAGCCCAGGGATACCACGAGGCCAAAATAGCAAAGCTGGAAGCAGCTATTATTACTGCCCGGGTGATTGAGGCAAAGGATATTGATACCAGTAAGGTCTCTATACTTAGCAAAGTTAAGCTTATCAACCTTGGCAATAAGAAAAGTGTTGAATACCAAATAGTTTCAGAAAAGGAAGCCGATCTGAAATCGGGTAAGATATCTGTGACATCTCCCATAGGCAAGGGCCTGTTAGGTAAAGAAGTAGGCGATGTAGCGGAGGTTACCGCCCCGGGTGGAATACTGAAATTCAAGATCGAAGCCATATCTGTATAAAATGAGCTCGATATTCTCTAAGATAATAGCCGGGGAGATACCCTCTTACAAGATAGCTGAGGACGAATATTTCTATGCATTCCTGGACATTTTCCCTTTGCGGGAAGGCCATGTGCTCGTGGTGCCCAAGAAAGAGACCGATAAAATATTTGATGTGGAAGATGAACTGCTTGCCCGCTGGCTGGTATTTGCCAAGCCCATAGCGAAGGCCATCGAGCGTTCGTTTGAGTGCAACAGGTGCGGTATAAGTGTGCTTGGGCTGGAAGTACCTCATGCCCATATGCATCTTGTGCCTATCGATTCGTCGGATGATCTAAATTTTACCAGGCCTAAACTGAAATTGGGTACAGACCGGTTGAAACAGATCCAAGAGAAAATAATCTCCAATTTATAGAGCAGAAGACTGGTCACTATCGTCAGGGTAAGCGTTTACTTCTATTTTAGGAATAACGCTCCAAGCACCCGGCTTATCTGCAAAAAGGGCTTTTGTCTTAGTCCAGGTATCCTTGAATAAATCTGAAAAGCGGTAATGATCCAGGTGTGCCTCTGTGTCCCATTTGCTATAAGTGAAGAAAACACTAGGCTCTTTTGTTTCCTGCCAAAGCTCAAGGTGCCGGCAGCCTTCAAAATTTCTTATAAGCTGTTTGCGCTCATTGAATAGTGCCAGGAATTCATCTACGGCATCATCCCGGAAGCTCATCCTTACTATGCGTACTATCATTCGAAGAATATCTTGATGGTGTTATAAATAAGGTGCTGCTCCTTGCTCAGTTTCAAACCGAATAAACTCGCTGCCTTGCCCCTGTTGATGCATATCTCCAGGTAACCTGTGGTATTGAAACGGCAGAGCTCCTCTCCTTCGCGTACATTGTTGTAATGTTCGCTTATTGCAGTTATCTCCTCGTCGCGCATGAACTGTATCCGGAAAGTTCGGTCCTTGCGCAGGTCCTCAAATTCTTTTTTCGTGATATTAACTACCACATTCTCAAACCGGTCAATATGTATCACCTGGCATTCAGCCATATTCGGTTCTATACGGGGCCGCCAATGTTGGGGGGCTTTTTTCAATGCACAGGGTTCAAGGCCCAGGTCGCCGGGATCTTTGGTTTGCAGTTCGTTGGCGATCTTGCCTGCTTCGCTTATCCAGTTTTTGATCTTGCCACCCGGGCCAAGCTCGTAGCAATTCCACACCTTATCGGGTACTCTATTGAACGCGAGTGGGAGCAGGCCATTATCAGGCGCAAGGAAATAGTGACCTTGATAGGAACAAAGCAACAGAGTGGGCAGTTTTTCTGAAAATATGTCGAATAGAAGTATGTGGCAACTGCCTGCCGGGAAATTGAGGTAAGAAGCTGCGGTAAGATAGGCGGCTTGCTGCAGGTGATAAGGCTCTACCATGTGTGATAGGTCAACGAGCTCCACGCCCTTTGCCTGCTGCATAATGATACCCTTTGCAGCCGCTACTGACGCATCCTGCAGCCCAAGGTCCGACAACAAAGTGATACAAGCCATGTATGCAACAAAAGTAAACTGCAATGGGCGCAATGCAAAGTATTAAGCGAACTGAAAAATATTTAACCCTCTTTGAGCGTTATCCATTCACTTACTTAACTTTACGGCCCAAGGTATAATGAAATAATGCGTTACCGTTTTCCATATTTTCTCTTGTTTGTACTGGTACTGGCAGCAATGATGGGCTCATCATGCAAAAAGACGAGATTGCTGACCAATGGGGGAGAACTGAAGTTCTCTACCGATACCCTCGCTTTTGATACAGTATTTACGGCGCAGGGTAGCTTTACCAGCAGTTTTTTGATATATAATCCACAAAACGAAAAGATCAAAATATCCTCGATAAGGATGGCAGGTGGCGATGCATCCTACTTTCATCTCAATGTAGATGGCTATTCAGGGAAGACCATTACGGACCTGGAAATTGCACCTCACGATAGTGCTTTTGTATTTGCAACTGTGAAAATAGACCCGACAAATGAGAACACGCCTTTTGTGGTGGAAGATAAGTTGGTAGCTACTTTGAACGGGAAAGATTACGAGTTGCCCTTTACAGCATACGGACAAAATGCACACTATCTGGTAGGTGGGATCGATACTATATCATCTTCGCAGACCTGGTTGACCGATAAGCCATATGTGATCATACATAGCCTGTTGGTATTACCCGGCGCCACCCTTACTATCCCGCCCGGATGCCGTATATATATGCATGCGGACAGCAGGCTCTTTGTGTATGGAACCTTGAAAGCCAATGGAACAAAGACAGACAGTGTAATATTTCAGGGCGACAGGATAGACCGTTATTATTTTGGCTACGAAGGTTATCCGGGCGAATGGGGCGGCATTGCCTTTATGCCGCAGAGCCAGAACAGTGAGTTGCATTATACGATCATAAGTAACTGCGGCAATAGTGCGGGGGGCTGGTATGCGTCAGGCATATATGCAGGCTGGGACGACTCAAGCGGCTTAAGGGCATCGCTATTCCTCGATCACACGATAATAAATAATTCCATTGGCTATGGTATACTATCCATAGGTGCGAATGTAAGCGGGGAGAACTGCCTGGTACACACCTGTGGTGCTGAGGCTCTGGCATTGATACGAGGGGGTACGTATAACTTTAAGAACTGTGACTTTGTAGTATTCGGCAATGATAAAGTAAGCCATATACAGGAGCCTACAGGGGCTATACTTAACTACCTGCAGATAGATGATACGCACTATGTGGGCGGCGATATGAATGCTACCCTTACCAACTGCGTGGTATGGGGCTCTCTGGACAATGAATTGGTATGTAACAAAAAAGATGGTTTTGCCTACAATGTTACTCTCGATCACTGTTTGATAAAGGATGGTCCGGACGCGATAGATGGCTCTGTTATTAAGAACGGATGCATGTTCAACACAGATGCCGGTAGCCCTGACCCTAAGTTTGCCGATTACAGTAAATTCGACTACCACGCTACCAGTGGTTCTTCCATGATAGACAAAGGCACACCCGTTACATTTATGGGATTGGCTAATGATCTTGATGACCAGCCAAGGGTACACAATACCATAGACATTGGCTGTTACGAATACCAGGATTAAGCAGCAGCAGGTCTTTCTTTCAGGTAGGTTATAAATTGGGGCAATGCCAGATGTAACCAGGCTGTGAATTTGTTGGGTGTTTCCTGCATTTGTTTTTCTAATTCACTTACGGGTATGAAACGGTAATCCTGTACCTCTTCCGGTGCCGGTTGGATATCGCCATCATAAGTACCATAAAAGATAGTATCATATTCATTTTCGACAAGACCATTATCCATCACAGCGTTGTAACATAGCGTGAATATGGGTTCAAGTTCGCAATCGAAACCCAGTTCCTCTTTAAGCCTGCGGTGGGCAGCGGCTATACTGCTTTCTCCATAAGCAGGATGGGAACAGCAGGTGTTACTCCACAGGCCCCCGGAATGATATTTTTCATCGGCACGCTGCTGAATGAGTAATTCATTCTTTGAGTTCAGGACAAATACTGATAAGGCCCTGTGTAATAAGCCTTCTTTATGAGCTTCCATTTTATCCTTGGTCCCCAGCCATTCATTACGCTCATTTACCAGTATGACCTTATTTTTTTCAATAGCCATGACTCAAAGTTAAAGATGTTGTATCAATATTACTTACCGCTCCAGGTTTGCCATCAGCATCTTGCGGGCAAAGTGTATGCGGCTTTTTATAGTACCTAATGGCTCATGAAGCAACTCGGCTATTTCCTGGTATTTGTACCCTGTATAGTGCAATTCGAAAGCCACCCTGAATATTTGGGGCAGGCCATTAATGGCTTCTTCAATTTCAGCTACTCTCATATTGCTGATACCATGGTTGAGTACCGGGTTTCCCTTCATATAATTATAAGCATCAGCGGCTGGCAGGTTGTCGGTATGTACATATCTCTTATTACGCCTGTACCCGTTTATGAAAATATTGCGCATAATGGTGTGCAGCCATGCTTTAAGGTTAGTACCAAATTGATACTTATCGCGATTAAGTAAAGCCTTGAACATGGTTTCCTGGAACAGGTCTTTGGCATTTTCAGGATCGCGGGTAAGCGAGATGGCATATGGTCTCAGAAAATCGCTATGTAAAACCACCAATTCGTTGAAGTCCGTCGCAGTCATTTTGTTTAATGATTTTAAGTCAAACTTAAACAAAATTATGCCCGGCAGTAATTGTTTTTGTTTATACTTTGTATAAATAAAGTTGAACAATAAAGATAATCGGCTAATTAAAGAGAATGTACCATTTCACGGACATCTGATAGTGTATAGAAGAATTTCATATTTTCAGCAGGTTTGTATTTACGTGAACTGAGCATAGCACCGGATACAAATATGGTAGCTGAAGGGAAATTGGCTGCCAACTGTTGTAAATATCTGTTGCCGTCAAATTCTTCTATAATAGAGGTGAGGTGCAGGTAGACATATTTGGGTTGCTTCGTCTCATATACGAATTGTACTTCATTCATAGGCGAGTTTGGTCCCAGGTAGATGGTAGGTTTACCCTTTTTGAGCAAAAGGTAATTTACGTATTGCAGGCCTATATCGTGTATTTCGCCTTCCGGCAGGAAAAGCAATACCTCAGGCGCTACATTTACGTTCAGGGGCAACTGTTCAATGGCCAATGCTAACTTGCGATAGATAATATTGCTGATAAGATGCTCCTGTGCAGGGAATATCCTGTCGGTCATCCACATCAATCCTATCTTTTCCAGGAAATTAAAGACCAGGTGCTCCATTGTTTGCTCAATACCATGCTTTTTCAGGTACATATTGATCAACAATTCAAACTGTCCCGTGTCCATCGTCAAAGTTGCTTCCAGCAACTCATTGACAATAAGCTGTAGTTTGAACTCCTTGTCGCTGATCTTCTGGATAAGTGAATTCATCTCCAGCTCGGTCATATCGCTGATGCGCGATATTTTATAGCCGTAATTGTTAAGCAAGGCGATGCGTAGGGCCATTTTAAGGTCTGCAGCATCATAATAGCGGATATTGGTTACCGTTCGCTTGGGCTGCATGATCCCGTAGCGTTGTTCCCATATCCGTATGGTATGTGCTTTTATGCCGGTAAGGTTCTCTATATCGCGGATACTGAACCTATTCATTTCATCTGCTATGGCCACGCTTTTTTTATGATTAACAATAGTTGAAAGGTAAAAGTTTAAACAAGGGTTAAAAGATACCTGCTACTTTGCGTTGCCTGTAATCAAAGATATTATCTAATTGCCTTTTTATGAAGAGCGAATGGGCCAAGGCTCCTAAAAGCGGTAAAGGCACTACATAATGCACAATATCGGTCATATGACACTGGCCATTGATCATTTCAAAATGGTGTTCGTGGTGCCATATCTTATAGGGCCCTTTCCGCTGTTCGTCTACAAAGAGCTTTCCAGGTACTACCTGTGTTATCTCGGTCATCCAGTTGACCGGTATGCCCGGAAAGGGGAAAAGCCTGTAGGTAATGATCTGGCCGGCGTATATCTGCTCCGGCAATGCGCCCGAGGTCACCTTCATCTTCATGTAAGGCGGCGTGAGTATGGCCAGGTTGCCGGGATCGCTGAAGAAGTTCCAGACCGTGCTGATGGGGGCCGGAATAATTTGCTTTCGTTCTATTTTGTGCACCTGCATATTGTAATAACAGCTATAGCGGCTAATAGTTTTAGCTTATCTTTAATATTCAGTTTTACAGGCATCAAAGTTTGTTGATGCTAAAAAAAAAGGAGAATTTTACGCATAATCTAATCAATAGACAAAAATAAATGTCATTTATCTTAATAAGAAGGTTTGTTTTCATATTGTCCCTGCCTTTATTGATATTCCTGAACTCTTGTGCACATAAGACCTACAGCAGCATAAGCTATGGTGACCAAATACCGCAAGAAATGCTCAAAACCGGGGACTACATGATAAAGGCGGGTGACAAACTAAAGGTACAAAGCTTCAATAACCTCTCGTCGGTATTGTATGAGGGAAGTATGGGGGGTGTTCAGCCCGGTATGACCGTTCCTGAGTTTGAGGCATATGTAGATAATGATGGGTATATATCCCTACCGAAAGCAGGACGCATAAAAGTGGAAGGCCTTACTCAAAAAAGGGCTTCGGAAGCGGTGAACAAAGCCTATATGGGTACCATTAACGAACCCCAGTTCAATGTAAAGGTGATGAACATGCGGGTCAAGGTATTGGGCGCAGTTAACAAACAAGGTACTTACTATCTTGAAAAGGAAAATGAAACTTTGTCGGAAGTGCTGGCATTGGCTGAGGGTGTACGGTATGAGAGCATGGGCAAAACGCTAACCATTATCAGGCAGGGTGCGGATAGCAGCCAGGCGCTGGCTTTTGAACTAAATACAGCAAGCCTGGGGAACCCCCGGCTAAATAATATAGTGATGCAGGACAATGACATAGTGTATGTAGAGCCTTCCAGGGCCAGTGTGAATGCCGCTAAGGGACAGCAGTTTGCCAACTTTATAGCACCGTTCTCCTTATTACTGAACGCGGCGGTACTGGTGATAACGATAACCAAGTAGAAGAAAGTGAGCTTATTAGGAAACATATTTGGTAACAAAAAGGATACGGGACATGCAAGTGGCCCGGTAGCGGGGCCGATATACTCATGGCTGGGTACAGATATGCATAACCATGTGCTGCCTGGTATAGACGATGGCTCCCCGGACATAGAGACCAGCCTTGAGTTCCTAAGGCGATATCACGAACTTGGTTTCACGAAAGTGGTGGCAAGTCCGCACATACGTTTTCCGCAATTTGAGAACAGCAATGAAAAGATAAAGGAAGCATACAACAAGCTGGAAAGTGCACCCGGACGGCAGGAGATACCGGTACAGCTGGTTTACAGTGCAGAATATTACCTTGATGAGCATTTCCTGGAATTATTGAACAACGATCTTTTGCTGCCATTTGCAGGCAACTACCTGCTTACCGAGCTTTCTCTCGGCCATAAGTCCTTCCTGGATATGGACCAGCTGGCAACAAGGATATTTGAAAAAGGTTTCAGGCCAATACTGGCACACCCGGAACGGTATCTTTACTGGAATAAATCACCGGACGTATTTCATAGGTTGAAAAGTAAGGGTTGGTTGCTGCAGGTGAATATGATGTCTTTGCTGGGCTACTACGGGAAGCCGGAACAAAAGATGGCTAACCACCTGCTGGATGAGGACCTGGTAGATATGTTGGGTACTGATGCGCACAGGCTGAAACATTTTGATGTGATAGCCGGAATAGATGATAAGACCATGAGTAAGATCAGAAGTAAATATTTACTAAACAATCTCATTACTATTTAATGAAAAATGCCCCCTCAAATAACGGTACCTATATACCCCCGGCGCAACGACAGGGCATAAGCCTTGGCCGGCTTTTTAAAATATTGATGAGCAGGTGGTATTGGATAGCCATATCGTTTGTAGCGACGCTTGTACTTGGGCTGCTATTCCTGAACATTACCAAACCAAAATTTGAGGCTGAAGCATACCTGAAGTATAACCAGGATAATAAGAACTCGAGACTGAGTATGAGCCCCGACAAGTTACTTGGCGGCCGTGGTGACGGTTCTGAGTACCTGGCAGAGATATACATAATGAAGTCTATATCTGTGATATATAAGGCATTTGATACGCTTCACACCAACTTTTATTTTTATGTGCATAACGGATTGAAGCCTGTAAATATCTATCCGGAGGAACCCCTATCGGCCAGCATACTACGCTATGATATTGATTTGTACAAAGGCGGTGAATTCACGCTGAAAAAAGATAACCAGGATTACACTCTTGAGTTCGAAAACAGTAAGGCCTCACCAACTGTGCATTTCAGCAAACAGCATCTAAGGATCGGAGATACCATTAATGCACCTGGTCTTAGCTTCGTGATCAACGGGCTTAATATGGAGCATAGTTCGGTGCGCTTCACTTATGTAGATTACTGGACCATTACGGATGTGGCTAAAAAGCTGGTAATAAGGGAAGCCGAGCGCGACCTGCCGATATTAAAAGCAACCTTCACAGCGGATAATGCCTTCTTTACACGCGATTTTCTCCGCGCGTTGATCAACTCTTACCTGGCTTATGATCTTGAAGAGAAGCGGCTTTCTTCGGAACAAACACTCGACTTCATCAATGAACAGGTAGGTACTTTTGAAGCCCTGCTGAAGAAATCCTCCTCCCGGCTTGAGGATTTTAAAAAACAAAATAGCCTTGTGGATGTAGAGGTTTCGTCAAGGGAGTATCTTAAAGACCTGTCGGAGCTACGTACCCATAAGTATATGCTGGATATACAGGCCCGTAATATTGAAAATGTAGCGGATGATATTAAGAACAATAAGGATGTGGTGACCAATATAGTTACTAACGAAGGGGCACCAGACCAGGTATTGAACGGCATGGTATCGAGGCTGAACGATCTTAGGTTTCAACGCAGACAGCAATTGATAAACCTCTCTCCGACTTCGCCTATGATCAGGAACCTGGATGAGGAGATAGAGGGACTTAAGACACGCATCATAGAAAATATCAACAACCAAAAGCAGAAAAACCTGAATGCCCTGCAGGTAATAGATAACCAAATAGCGCAAACAACCGGGAAAATAGGCGGGATACCTTCTGCCGAGCGGGACCTGGTATACCTGACCAGTGATGTGGATGTAAATAAAAATATTTACAGCCTGCTGCTCAATAAGAAGCTGGAGACCTCGATCGTGAAGGCCGGCGTATTGCCTTCTTTTACGGTAATAGACTATCCCCTTGTAGCAGTTAAAACATTTCCGAGAACGGTGTTGCTAACGTTTGTTTTTGCCATTGTAGGTCTTGCCATAGGGATCGCGTTCATATTCCTGAAACGTTCCCTGAATGACAAATTCTCGGACATGGACGTGTTAAATGCCAGCGCTAATGTGCCTGTGTTGGGTATCATCAACCACTATGACGTTAGTGGCCAGGTATCCGATGAATCGTTGTCGCATATATACGCGAGCCGTAGTGTATTTACAGAAACAGTGAATGCCATACGCACGAATGTGGCCTATTTATCACAAAACGGCACTAAAAATGTCATAGCCATAACATCAGAAGTATCTGGCGAGGGTAAGTCATTCGTGTCACTAAACCTGGCTATTTCTCTTACTAAGATCAATAAGAAGGTAGTGCTGATAGCGGCTGATCTGAGGCGGTCAAAATTGCACCGGTACTTTAATAATACCAATAGGGTTGGCTTAAGCACCTACCTGTCGGACGAGAAGCTGAACTCCGGTGATATTGTAATGCACTCTTCCATACCCGGGCTGGATTATGTTACTTCCGGGCCTGTACCCATTAATCCGTCCGAACTTATTTACCTGGAGCGTTTCTGGGCCCTGGTGGATTCTTTCAGGAAGGAGTATGATTTTGTAATACTGGATACTGCCCCTGTAGGACTGGTGAGTGATAGCTTGCCCATACTGCGCCGGGCCGATGTAAATATATTTGTTTTACGTTGGCTGTATTCCGGCTCGCAGGCAAGTGCCTTGCCGTCTTCTACTGCACAGGAGTTCGACCTTCATAATGTTTACGTCGTTGTCAACGACTACAAAAAGGATGCCTTATACGGAGGCTTGCAGGATACCACTGTGTCGGGTTACTCAAAATATTATGCCAAGTACAGTAGTTATTATGGCGAGGATGCAGGTGAAGAGCAGAAGGGCCTGAGCCTAAGAAAACTGTTCAGGAAAAAATGATCGTGCTTAACAGCTTTGTTTCATGAAACTAATTAGGTTAAATCCTGTATGGTTACTAATTGTCGTTAGCAGCTTTTTCATCTTTGTATTAGGTTATAAAGGGCAAACTGCTACGGAGAATTATGTGATCTACACATTTTACCTCAACATCTGCATTTCTTCCTATTTTATTTTCTCAGACCCACGCCCTTATTCCCTGAATAAGATCTTCTGGTTATTTAATTTTTCTTTCTTCTCCTTTGTGCCTGTGTGTCAATATGAACTCAAAGTGATACCATGGGGGAATAACATAAATGATGACACGTACCTTATCGCCAACATCTTTATTTTCATTTCTTTTTTTGTATACAAAGGCGTCAATTATTTTTTCACTACAAGGACTGCTTCCATTAGTCCACCAACTGATCATGTTTCAGAGGGCTATAACTTTAAATTCAATAACCTGGGCAGGATAATATTTTTCCTGGCCTGTATTTGTATGGTTGTCATTTTAGGAGACCGGCTTTGGATAAGGGGTGGTAGTGATACTCCCGGTACCGAAGATACCAGCCAGACACTCTCCTTGTTGATCGAACAATTGCTTAGAGGCGCAATTCTCTACTATACGTTAACGGCTATCATATTATACCGTCGCAAGCTGCTCAAACTCTCTACTTTTCTTTTCATACTGGTATGCTCCCTGCTTGTTAACTCACCTTTATCAACAGCCAGGTTCTATATAGCTGCATACTATATTAGTGTGAGTGTTGCGTACAATTTCAGGCTGTATAAGAAAAGGAATGGTTTTTCGTATGTGTTTCTTGTAATGCTGATGTTGATCTTTCCTTTGATAGGCCTGGCGCGTTATGGGTTTGCCAGGATGAATTATCTGCTCGAAGACCCGACAACAGTTTTTCGCAATTCGTTCCTCGCGGGTGATTTTGATACTTATACCTCGTTCTGCCGGGCTATACAATATGTTGCCGACTATGGTAATACAGCAGGCAGGCAGTTACTAACGGTATTCCTGTTTTTTGTTCCGCGCAGCGTATGGCCCGGAAAGGCAGTAGGTAGTGGTGCATTTATCTACGGGCAAATGCGCTATGAGTTCACCAACATATCCTGCCCGTTCATAGCAGAGGGCTATATCAATTTTGGGTTTGCAGGCAGTATGCTTTTTATTGCCTTGCTGGCATGGCTGGTAGCGGTGTACGACAATTTCTACTGGCGGGCAAAGGCCCTGGCAGATATATTGCCCATCAATTACAATGCTATTTATTATTGCGTATTTTTAGGTTTGCTTTTTTTTATGCTGCGGGGCGATCTGCTGTTCTCTTTTTCAGTCATTACAGGATTGTACACAGCCGGATACCTCTTTCATAAATACCTGACCACCAGGGTAACACTTAAATAGCCGATACCGAATGAGCCTGACAAGAAGAAACGCACTCAAAACGATCTTTTGGTCCGCGCTAACGACCGGTCAGTATTTTTTCAAAAATATCTTTTTCATTTCCTTTTTTTTAAAGTACTACAACGGACAGGACTATGGTTTCTGGATCATACTCATGTCGTTCTATGCAATGACAGTGTACGTGTGTGACGGGTACGTGCGTTACTGCCTTAACGAGTATAATCTACACTATTACAAGGACAAGAATACTGCGATGAAGTTCTTCCGGGATGGATTTACATTTCTTATTTTATGCAATTCGGTGATACTCTCCTTATTGCTTGTTTTTATTCATTATATCCCTCTATCTGTCACCATTTTCAATACAAGCGCATCTATCGTTAAGGACCATGCCCTGCAATACTGTTTGTTCATAATAATATTTATAAGCTTAGCACACTGTACAGTAAAGTACCTTAGCGGGGCGATAGAGCCGGGTGGTCATATCCACGTTTCTAATCGGTACATAGGTATTTATACGCTAAGTGAAACCCTGGTTTACTTTGTCTCTGTATTCTTTTTGCTATCATTCAGCAAGATATTCCTTGTCCTGTTTTTGGTGCTGATGGTAATCAATGTGGTGTACCTGGTCCATATATTAAGGAAGTACAGCGTATACAGACAGGGTGTTTGGGGCAATCTGCGCCAAGGGGCCATATTATTTTTGAGGTCCTTATTTTTCATAGCGAACAACTTTTTTGAGAAACTAACGCTGGATGGGATCAATTTCATGATCGCAATGTTCTATCCCCCGATGGGCTTACTGCCCATATATGCCTCAAACCGCACTATGGCCAATGTTATGGTGTCAGCAAGTAATACTATAGTAGGGGTATTTACCATAGAGTTTCAGAGGCTGAGCATGAATAAAGAAACCGACAGGCTTATGAAAATGCTACATGCCCTTTGGTTTATAGCAGGTATTTGTATCAATTTTGGTTTGGTATTTGTGTTTCCCTGGCTGATACGCATGTATGTTCTGTGGACACAAGGCAAGATAGCAGTACACCTTGCGTTTTTCTACCTTATTTTTTCGATGGTACTATTGAATGTTTATGGCATGGTCATTATCCTTTACCTAAAGTCGCTTAACTATATAAAGCAGTTATTCCCCATCTCGCTTTTCAGGGCGGCTCTTATTTTTTTGATGATGGTGTTTTTACCCAGGTTACCTATCTCTATAGCAATAAGTTTGTTGGTTGCTGAGTTTATCGTGAACGTTATCTTGTTGAACATTGTATTGTATCGTGAAGCAAAACGAATGACAGGCCAAAATATATCAAGGATCCTTTTTATAAATGTTCTGCCATTTGTGCTAATGGCTGTGTATATACCGGTAAACGGCCTTCTGAACTTTGACCCGATACTAAGCATGATCAGTATGGCAGCCATATTGGGGGCCGTTTATGCAATACAGTTAAGATATATGAAAAATGATCTTCTCGCTGCTAATTTGCGGTTCGTATTCTCAAAAATGCTTCCTGGAATAAAGCGGAAACCCTAACGGGGTGTACTGGTGGCCTCAAGAATTTTGGTAATGACGCTCATATCGGTTCCGCTGTCAAACTTCCTGCCGAAGAACTTCCCCGAGCCCATACATTTTTCGTAATCGGCCATGCGCAATATGATGGGATAGGGTGGTCCGCTGGTCCAATCCACATACCTCATGTCATCGTTCACTATTGTGTGCTTATTTTGGTAATCAAAGCTCATCAGGATGGTCTGGAAGAACAATTCGTCGCACACGCGGGTATGACGAAACCGGCGAAGAAACCATTCATTTTGCCCGGTGAAATTCAGAATATAGGAAACGGCGTCTCTGTTTAGATTGTGCCACATTGAACCACCCCATACGGGAAAAGAGAGGCTGCGGCGCAGACCAAAAAATTTCTGAAATTCCCTGAGCAGTGCAAAGCCGGCCTTTAACGGGAAAACCAGTGTTTTGTTCAGCAGCTTGTGCGATTCATATTTTACATCCCAAAAGAGAGTTACCCGATCCAGCCCTCCGTTCCCGGGCCATTGCTTGCGTGGCAGCTTATCCACGTGCATATAATTAACCGGTTCGTTGCTTATCCTGCGAATCATCTCTTTGTTGTTCATGAGTGGCAGGTCCTGACCGCTGATGAACATGTAGTAGTCACAATTGTCATTATAAGCCTCTTTCAGCAAGGCCAGCATAGCTCTTGGCGTCCGGTCCGAGCCCCAATAAGGGTGGTAACGCTCCTTTATAAAATGAACACTTTTTTCATCCGGCAGATTGTGAGATACATGTTTATTAACATGTACGTATACTTCAAAGTCCTGCTTGAGGTGGTCGACCAGCAGTTTAAGTTGGTCGAGGTTCTTGTGAGCCAGTATTAATATGGCGACCTTCATATGATTACGCTGCAATAATAGTTAATTAATGACGCTATGGAAACAATTGATAATGGCATAACCAAACCTTTCGTAATTTTATTAGGTATATGAAAGGCTTTGTTTTTAGCAAATATGTGCCGGGTGAAGGGAAGTCTGCTTTTGATAAGCTCTTCGACTTGTTTATGGAGTTATTGCACTATACCAGCGGCGATGCTGCTGAGGCACTTAACTGGCTGACCCAACTGGACCGGGAACATAAGATAACGGATAGCGAATACGGTATTGGCGATTTTATCGAGGATCTGAAGAATAAGGGCTTCGTACAGGAGAACGAGCAAAATGGGGCTTACCAGGTAACTGCAAAGACAGAGCAGACCATCCGGAAGCGCTCGCTTGAGGAGATATTCGGTAAGCTAAAAAAGACGAAGCAGGGTGCACACCATACCTTCCGCAGTGGCAAGGGGGATGAAATAAATCCCGAAACACGGCCTTACGAATTCGGTGATGCCCTGGACGCCATTGATTATACAGGCAGCCTGAAGAATGCTTTCATCAACAATGGGGCTGAGCAATTCTCGTTACGGCAGGATGACCTTGAGATACATGAAATGGATTTCAAGACACAGACCTCCACAGTGCTGATGATCGATATTTCACACTCTATGATATTGTATGGGGAAGACAGGATCACGCCCGCTAAAAAGGTGGCCATGGCCCTGAGTGAGCTCATCACAACGCGTTATCCGAAGGATACGCTGGATATAGTAGTCTTCGGCAATGATGCCTGGCAGATCGAGATGAAAGATCTGCCCTACCTTGAAGTGGGGCCCTATCATACCAATACGGTGGCCGGCCTGGAGCTGGCTATGGATATACTGCGCCGACGCAAGAATCCCAACAAGCAGGTGTTTATGATAACCGATGGGAAACCCACTTGCCTGAAGCAGGGGAATAAATACTATAAGAACAGCTTTGGTATAGATAACAAAATACTCAATCGCACCCTTAATCTTGCCGGGCAATTGAGGCGCCTTAAGATACCTGTCATTACCTTTATGATAGCACACGACCCATACCTGCAATCGTTTGTACGCACTTTTACCGAGGTGAATAATGGCAAGGCCTTCTACTCGTCACTCGATGGTTTGGGGCAATTTATCTTTGAAGATTACGAAAGGAATAAACGAAAACGAATGCGCTAGTCTAGCGTACAATAGTGCCGGTCTTCTTACCTGTTATTACGCCCAGGAGGTTGCCGGTATTGTTCATGTCAAATACGATGATCGGGAGGTTGTTCTCCTGGCATAATGTAAAGGCTGTCATATCCATCACTTTAAGGCCTTTGCTGATCACATCGTTAAAAGAGAGCTCATTGAAGCGGGTAGCATTCTTGTCCTTTTCGGGATCAGCCGAGTATATGCCGTCTACACGGGTACCTTTCAATATCACATCTGCGTTTATCTCGATGGCTCGTAGCGAGCCGGCAGTATCGGTAGTGAAATAAGGATTGCCTGTACCAGCTCCGAATATTACGACACGCCCCTTTTCCAGGTGCCTGATGGCCCGGCGGCGTATGTAAGGCTCGGCTACCTGTTCCATTTTTATAGCGCTCTGCAGGCGGGTCTTTACGCCGGTTTTTTCAAGAGCAGCCTGTAGTGCCATGCCGTTTATTACGGTCGCCAGCATGCCCATATAGTCGCCCTGTGCACGCTCTATCCCTGTCTCTGCCTCGTTCATGCCCCTGTATATATTACCGCCCCCTATCACTATTGCTACCTGCACACCAAGATCCGTTATAGATTTAATGTCTTCGGCGTATTGTTCCAGCATTTTAGGATCTATGCCGTAATTCCGGTCCCCCATTAATGATTCCCCGGAGAGTTTGAGCAGGACACGATTGTACTTTGGTAACATATCGGTAACTATTTTAGTGCGGATGTGATTGCAAAGAAATAAAAAATGTTCAGTAAAATATTGCGTACCGGCAGATTTTATATTTTTATGAGTAAATAACAGCATGCTAAAACTCCTATATAGACTTGGTATGGTGGTCTACCTGTTTTTACTGGTTCTTGCTGTTCTATTCTACAAGGAAAGGGTAATATTTTCTGATTTTGCATACTATATCTTTCTCATAGTAAAGGATAATACTTTTATTACTTCACAGCGGTTGGTGGCCCTGATACCCGAATTGCCCGCCGTCCTGGCCAGGAAAGCCCGTTTGCCCCTGAACGCAATAGCCACCATCTATTCAGTAGCGCCTGTAGCATACTATTTTATGTGCTATCTGTTATGTGGTAGCTTGTTAAAACAGTACAGGTTTGCGATCCTGCTATTACTTACGAATGTTCTTTTTGTGTCAGATTCATTCTATATGCCCCAAGCGGAACTTTTTGAAAGTGTATCGTTATTAGTGGTTACAGTGGCCTTATTGGCGTATGAAAATGACAAGGGCAGAAGCATTGTATCCCAGGTATTTGTTTTTGTATCACTTATAATGGCAGGATTTGGGCATATGCTCGTCGTATTTCCGGCTACTTACATTTTCGCCTTTTTCTTTCTGGATGATGATAGACATATCAGAAAGTATCTGCTGTATTTGCCTTTTAGCTTTTTCATCATCATTTTCCTCCTTAAAAAATATGTTTTTCTTAGCCGGTATGATGCCGGTCGTCTTAATAGCCTGAACAATTTCGGTTCTCTGTTCCCAAACTACTTTGATACTTACTCATTTTATAATTTCGTTTCATCTTGTTTCCATGTGTATTACTGGATGCCCATATTATGGTTTGGAGTGACCATCTTTTATATTATGGAAAGAGCTTGGCCTAAGCTTACCTTATTTATCCTATTCAGTTTCGGGTATTTAATGCTTATTAATATATGCTTCCCTGATAGGAGTGTCCTGCAGGCTTACATTGAGCTGGAGTACATGCCATTGGCTGTTATCCTGGGTTTGCCATTTATATTTGATGTTTTTCCGAAACTGCGACAGAAGAGAATAGGTTTTATACTGGTACTTTTAATAGCAGTAACCGGTTGTATAAGGATATGGGATACGCATGACAGGTACTCAGCTCGTTTGAACTGGGAAAGGAAATACCTCGCAATAAATGGCGATAAGAAATTGATTGTGGACTCAAAGATAGTACCTATGGATACGCTATTGATGGAATGGGCTACACCGTACGAATTTTGGATACTGTCTACAATAGAGAACGATAAGACGGCTTCGATATTAATTACGGATAAAATGGATGAGTCTTTCGGTGACCGGGGAAACACAAAAGCTTTTCTTGGACCCTGGGGGGGGGTCTGGTACCGGGACCTTCCCAGTCAATATTTCCGTTTTGCTGATACGGTCACTTCTTACGATGTTGTGAAGTGATCAGTGGAGCATTATTATGCTGCTGCAAAAGCGAGATATATTGTTTATTGAGGTATATTGCATTTCCTATAGGAGTGAAGCGATTTTGCAATGGCAAAAGGTGATCGGGAGCTTCTCTCCGGATACGCAGATTTTTAACATTTGACTGGAAAAGGCTAAAATTGTATACTGATATTCCGGTAACAATGGTAACCCAATAATCGAAACATTTGATGCTTTTGTATGGTATTCAGTAGTATAGCATTTGTATTTTATTTCCTTCCTGTTTTTTTATTTTTCTACTATATAGTCGACAAAAAGAATAAGAACATTGTAATACTTATTGGTAGCATAATATTTTATTCCTGGGGAGCACCAAGATTCATCTTTGTAATACTTGCAACAACATTAATTGATTTTCATCTCGTTAGGGCGATGGATGCCTTAAGGTCGCGGTTATTCCGGAGGCTGTTGTTATGTATTTCTCTATCGATCAACCTCGGCCTTCTATTTTATTTTAAATACAGTAATTTTTTCATTGACAATTTGAATCACCTCTTTCAGATCGCAGGCATTCACGAGGTCAAATGGGTGAAACTGGTATTGCCTATTGGTATATCATTTTACACTTTTGAAACAATAACTTATGTGGTGGACGTCTACAGGCAGGTTCATAAGCCACTTAAGAACTTTTGGGATTACCAGTTGTATATCATTTTATTCCCAAAGCTGATCGCAGGGCCTATTATAAGGTATCATGATATAGCTGATCAGATATACGACCATACCGAACATGAGACGATCGATAACAAACTGAGAGGTATGTACCGCTTTATGATCGGTTTGGCAAAGAAGGTGATCATTGCCAATACAATGGGAGCCAATGCGGATGCTATTTTTGCTATACCGCATGACCAGCTTGGCACCTACACGGCGTGGATGGGAGCTGTCGCCTACACCTTCCAGATATATTTCGATTTTTCAGGTTATTCTGATATGGCTATCGGGCTTGCATTGATGATGGGTTTCCGTTTCCCTGAAAACTTTAACAATCCTTACACTGCTCGTTCGATCACTGATTTTTGGAGGAAATGGCATATAACCCTTGGGGCATGGATGAAGAACTATCTGTATATACCCCTGGGCGGTAATAGAGTGAATTCAAAAATGCGGCTGTACTTTAATCTGTGGCTTGTATTCCTTGCCTCCGGCCTATGGCATGGCGCTGCATGGGGGTTTATTTTCTGGGGGGCATATCACGGTATGTTTCTTGTTCTTGAACGCATCTTTCTGTCCAAGTGGCTAAACAAACTTGGCAGGATGTCATTTGTCTATACTTTTTTCGTGGTGCTGGTTGGCTGGGTATTTTTCAGGGTAGAACATTTGAAACCTGCACTGTCTTACCTGCATAAGATGTTCACATGGAGTAAGGGCGGATTGGAATGGTCTGCAAATACAGAGTTTTATGTAATGGCATCACTCGCAGCATTTTTTTCTTTCTTCACAATCCCCGAGATCGGGAGGCGCATACAACAAAAGGTTTTTTATGAAGAATACCCCATGAAAACACATCTTATTATGACAGGTATTGCGATTGTCTTGTGTATCATTGCAACTGGCCGTATCACTACATCAACATTCAATCCTTTTATTTACTTCAGATTTTAGCCATGCGTACTATAAAAGGGTCTTTGTTCGCAATATTATACCTGGTGCTGCTTTTGCCGCTTATTCAGCAGACCTTTCATATTCTTCCGGAGAAAAAGCTGAATGGTGCCGTACGTAATGCGCCCGATACTTCGTTAACGTGTAAGGGCTGGTTGGGTGACGGTTATCAGCAGGCTAAAAATGACTATCTGAATGATAATATGGGCCTTAGGTCCTATCTGGTAAGGACCAATAACGAGATCAATTTTCTTTTATTCAGGAAAGCACAGGCACGTGAAGTAGTAGTGGGCAGGGATGGTTACTTGTTTGAGGGCAGGTATATAGATCTGTATTGCGGCTGCGACTATCAAGGTGACAGCCTGACGAGAGTCCGCCTGTTAAAGCTGAAATTACTTCAGGATACGCTGCAAAAATTAGGCAAATGCTTGTTGGTACTACATGCGCCATCGAAGGCCTGGCAATACCCTGCCTACTTCCCCCCGGGTACAAAATGCGATACTGCCGGCCCCACGAGGTATAAGGACTATTTACGTCTCGAAGATTCGTTGCACATAAACAGCATTGATTTTAACGCATGGTTCCTAACCCTGAAAGCCCACAGTCCGTACCCACTTATGTCGAAGCAGGGGACGCATTGGGATGTGTATGGCTCGTTTCTGGCGGCCGATAGCCTCATAAAAAGATGTGAGCAAATATTAAACATCCATATGTCCCATTACGTTTTTTCCGGTGTAGAGATATCAGATACCCCCCGTTTGACGGATAACGATATAGCTGCAGGAATGAACCTGTTATTTCCTCCCGTAAAAGAAAAGTTCGTTTACCCTATAGGTCATTTTATTGAGGATGGTAAAGTTGTAAAGCCTAATGCTATCTATATTGGTGATAGCTTTTTCTGGACATTTATATATGATGGGGTACCGCAGCACATCAATAATGATTATCTTTTTTGGTACTCGTGGGGAGAACTATGGTACAGGAAAGGAGGAGAGAACGGGCATAGTAATTTTGACGAACATGACTGGATCAGCGAGTTGAATAATACCGACATGGTAATATTTATCTCATCAGAGGTCAACCTGGACAGGTTAGGTAACGGCTTTATAGAAAAGGCATATGACCACTACTACCCTAAGCAGAGCGCATTATGATGCTGATTGAAAGACACTATGCAAAAGGCATCTTCACTACCTGGGCTTTCACCGCCTTATCGCGTATCATAACAAACACTTCGCTGCCTTCGGTAGAAAAATCTTTACGTAGATAACCCATGCCTATTGCTTTACCCAGGCTAGGTGCTTGCGTGCCTGAGGTTACATAGCCTATGTCTTCGCCTGCGGCGTTTTGTAGGCGATAGTTGTGGCGGGGTATGCCTTTGTCAACCATTTCGAAACCTACGAGTTTACGTTTGATACCTTCTGCTTTTTGCTGTTCCAGTATGGGGCGCGCAGTAAAGTCTTTGGTGAATTTGGTGATCCAGCCAAGACCGGCTTCCAGTGGCGATGTTGTATCGTCTATATCATTGCCATACAGGCAGTAACCCATTTCCAGGCGCAGCGTATCGCGGGCACCAAGGCCTATGGGCTTCATACCATTAGGCCCCCCTACGCGAAATATTTCGTTCCATATTTTTTCCGCAGCGCCGTCCTTATCTTCAAAATAGATCTCTACACCGCCCGCACCGGTATACCCGGTAGCGCTTACCAGTACATTTTCTACACCGGCAAAAGTGCCTTTTACAAAAGTGTAATATTTTAGGTGAGTAATGTCCATGTCGGTGAGCTGTTGCATATACTGAACAGCTTTAGGGCCCTGCACGGCAAGCAACGCGGTTTTGTCCGATATATTGTGCATTTCGGCACCCTCAGTATTATGACTGCTTATCCAGTTCCAGTCTTTCTCTATATTCGATGCATTGACCACGAGCATATAGGTCTTATGCTCCTCTATACAATACACGATGAGGTCGTCAACTATGCCACCCTCATTATTAGGCAGGCAGGAGTATTGGGCTTTGCCAGCGGTAAGCTTACTCGCATCATTACTGGTGACCCTTTGTATCAGGTCCAGCGCTTTATCTCCTTTTAGTATGAACTCGCCCATATGGCTCACGTCGAATACGCCCGCATTGTTACGCACGGTCTGGTGCTCTTCATTAATGCTGCTGTAAACGATCGGCATGTTATAGCCTGCAAATTCAGCCATCTTGGCGCCCAGGCCGATGTGCATCTGTGTAAAAGGAGTGTTTTTCATATTAGTGCGCTGGAATATTTTGACCGCAAATATAGTTCAATGTATTTAGCGGGAACAAGAAGTGCCTATTTATTAAAACAAATATTTGATTTACTTTAGCCCTTATATTATTCTTTAATTGAGTATATGCGATCTATTTCACGAATCATATTGACCGCCATTCTTACTGTATTGGTTTTTACAGGAGTTACATATACGGCTTGTAAAAAAGACCAATGTAAAGATGTGAACTGCCAGAATGGAGGTACATGTAGCAATGGTATCTGCAACTGTCCCACCAACTATAGCGGGCCGCATTGTGAGCATGCCGGCCCCTGTGCAGGTATCAATTGTCAGAATGGGGGTATCTGTAACAACGGTAACTGTACATGTCCTAATGGATATGAAGGCACTTATTGCGAGACCGAGATAAGGGCAAAATTCATAAAGGCTTGGTCGGCTGCCGACACCAACATCTTCAATAGTAACCCGGTTACTTTTTATCACCCTACCATATCAAACGGGCCAACGGTAAATCAGGTAGCCATTAGCACCATAAACAATGGCTTTTTTGTACATGATGTGATAGGCACCATTGCAGGCGATTCTATCATTATAGCCAGCCAGCAACCTGATGCAGGTAGCGATAATTATTCTATCAGCGGCGCCGCTGGCCTGGTAAACGGGGGCTTATACTGGCACTATAGCATTACTACTACCGGTACGATAAACTATAAAGGTACCTGGCAATAACAAAATTGTATATTTTTAAAGCTTGAACCATTAAACTTTTATTTATGCGCTTATTTACTCAGATCTTTTTTACAGCAATGCTGACGCTTATGGCTTTTAGCGTAATTACTTACACTGCCTGTAAACAAGACAAATGCAAAGGCATTGCTTGTATCAATGGGGGTGCCTGTGAAAATGGTAGTTGTATTTGCCCAAGTGGTTATACAGGTTCTCATTGTGAAACTGCTCCTGTACCGGATCCTTGTGCAAATGTTACTTGTCAAAACGGAGGTACCTGCCACAATGGGACCTGTAGCTGCCCATCTGGATATGAAGGAACTTATTGCGAGAGTTTGATGACAGGAAAATTTATTGGCACATATAATGTCTCAGAAAACTGCACTGTCAGTGGCACAATAGGGCCATATACCGCAGTAATTGATCAATCCACAGCAAATAATATTACAATATTAATGACCAACTTTGGGGACTTTGGTGTTTCCTTTATCGTTAATGGGACAGTAAATGGTGATAATTTAACTATATCAAGTCAAACCTTAAATGGTTACACCATTTCCGGTACAGGAGCGTATAACAACGGTATTATTAACATCAACTACTCTGTAGCGTCGGCTTCTTTGAATGAAAGTTGTGTGGCCACTTGGACCAAACAGTGATATATTGAGGATCATAAGAAACTGAATCCCACATGCGCCTGTATCACGCGCTGCTGCCAGGCATCGGATACGGCAGTATTGTTCATGCTTGATAAGCCGAGTACATAGCGGGCACCGATCACCAGGTGGAAAGGTAATTTGGCCTCAAGGCCTACCACACCTGATACGTCCCCGCTTTTGAACAGGCTTCCTGCGTCTTGCAGCATATTGTCGGGGTCGCTTACATGCAGCACACCACTGTATTGCGGGCCTATCTGCGCCCATAGCATAGGTAATAATTTCACCTCGAAAAGTACGGGGATATTGAAATAACTCACTTTTAAGGAACCTTTTTTCAAGGAATCGCCCGCATTATTGTAAAATCCTTTGTATAGAGAATAGAAACCATACCCGTCAACTGTATAATTGGTCTGGCTGTAGAAACCTTCTATCTGCACGCCAACCTTATTGAACCGCATACCTGCAAAAGCGCCGCCAAGGAAGTTGGCTTTATAACCATTGTCCCAGCTTTTACCATCCAGTTTGGCGAAGTTGGCACCCAGTTTTACGCCCAGGTCAATATTCGGAACAACTCCTCCTTTTTTGGCTTCCGCTACTAAGCCGGAGCTCATCAATAATATAATAACCAGGAACTTTTTCATTTTGTTTTATGTTTTTGAAGGCAACACTATTGTATAGCCTATTTACTGTTCTATCACTAAAAATTGTGCCATTAGGGGTTTGATGGCCTCTTTTAAGAGGTCAAAATATCCCGGTCCCGTTTGCAGGTAATAAGAGATAAAATTTTCAGTACGTTCCTGCAAATTTCCACCGGGGAATATGTGCCCCTTTAGCCGTTTTATCCGCTGTACTGCTACGTCGTTTTTTCGCTTCTCTGCCCGAAGCATTTTTTGCTCCAGTACTGCCAGCTGATGTTTTATTTTGGCTAACACTGCTTCTGAAGATCTGCCCAGGTTCGGGTCCAGCGAAACGGCCTTTTGTTTTAGTTGGGCCAATACCTTTTCTATTTCCACTGTTTCATTCAGCGTTTGCCATTCATTACCTGCGTTTTCGCCCAGGTAATGTTTTGTCAGTTCATCCGTTGGCTTAAACAGGTCTTCTGTGCTAAGATGTAACTGCTCTTTTGATCTCCTCCCTGTTTCATCTATCCATAGCGCTGACTGCCGTAGCATTACGGCAGGATAAAAAACTTTATAATGTTCGAAAAGTGGTTTCAGTTGCAGCCAATAGGCTACCTCAGCACCTCCCCCTATAAAAGCTACATCAGGCAAAATTGTTTCCTGCAATATGCCCCTTAATATTACATTCGGGCTAAAGCGTTCGGGGTGGGCCTCAAGTTCTGTTTTTAGAGCTGCTTCATCCCATTTAATATCAGTGTTTAATACTGTCCAGTGATCACCGTCTTTTTCAATGCGTTCCCTCAGTTCCGTATCAAGGTAAAATAGGTTGATAGGCCGTGGTGTCGCTTGTACTTTATAGTGCTTATTGAGCTCTGCCGCTTGTTGGCTTACCAGCGAATATGCGGTATGGTTTAACAAGTCGTCTTTTAAGACAGGTAATATAGCTTTTTTGAAAGCAGCCTCATCCGGGTCCAGGACAATGAGGCCATACCGGCCAAATAATTCATTGACCAGGTATTGCGTTGCTTTTGCAATTGTATCGTGTTGCAGGTAAGCATGCTCTAACAGTTCCTTAAGCTGGTCGCAATAAGCCCCCGGTGGGCCTAATAATTTGAATAATTCATCAAGCAGTGGTCTTAAACTCCCCGTATGCATCCGGCCTACAGCACCGCTTTGCCCGCCTCCATCCCACACAAATTTCTTGTCCGCATAACGGAACACACCTAATTCGTCCAGGTCGTTGTCCTCACTGCCCATGTAATAGACCGGTACAAAATTGTTTTCCGGCTGAAGTGTTTTTAATTCTTCGGCCAGCTTTATGGCATGTATTATTTTATAGATGAAGTAGAGGTATCCGGTCAAGAGATTGGGCTGGTGTGCAGTACAGACAGTAAAAGTATTTTTCTCGTTTAGAAGGTTAATGTTAGTTATTAGGGCATCATACTTATGTAGGGCCTCATATTGATGAGTGATAGTGTCAACCAGTAACTGCCTGTTAACCGGGTACTTTTTGCGTTCGTCTATAGCCATGGCAATGCCATCCCTATCCGGGTAATAACTGTAAAACTCAGTTAACCTGGGTTCCTTCTTTAAATAGTCGGTAACAAGGCGGGAGAAATATCCCGTATCGCTGTAAGGCAAATACGTAATTCCGTCGGGCACTGAAAATGTTTTATTTCATGCGAAGTTAATAGTACCTGCCTAAATAAGCATAATAGGCAGATAATATAAAGCGATATAGCATTCTCTTCTACCTCAATAAGGAGACACTACCTGATTTTTGCAGTGTTGTTCCATCATTGAAAGTGGCCTCGAGGGTATAAGCATATACTTCCTGTGGC
>CAYZTM010000017.1:84706-95546 GCA_964481425.1 uncultured Flavipsychrobacter sp. | reverse complement strand
TCGATGAATAATTTTTTGTCGGCCTCGGTCTTTACTTCGTGCATCCGCATGGTAATACCTGTAGTTTCAGGCTGTTAAGATAAGAAAAGTGTTTTTAAGCCATTTTTGTATGACATGGCAGAAGGATAAAATTACTAAGAACGTCTAAAAGAAATGCAACAGTATGATTAACAGTGAATTGTCGAAATGCTGTTTTCATGCAGCTTGCATTAGTATTTATTATTAATTTTATTGCTTCAAAATAACATCATGAAAAAGATCTGCTTCCTGTTTTTCAGCCTGTTTTTAATTCTATCGTCGAACCGGTCACAAGCCCAGTTATTTGGGGCTGATGTGATCGTGCACAATGTGCCGACGACCAACCAGCACAACCCGGATGTAGCGGTTGCTTTTAACGGCTGGGTGTACGATGCCTTTGCGATAGATACCGGTTTTGTATTGCGTGTATCGCGTGATGGCGGCCAGACATGGAATACCATAGATGAGTATAGCGGCTACGATTCCTATATAAAACATGTGAAAGTGACCGTAGGTAGTGTGGGCACAGACACCACCAGCATAAAGGTATTCCTGATGGTATTGGAGGACGATAGTATAGACTATATAGGCCAGATATACATCAACAGCTATGATGGCTATGCCGATAGCTTCATAGCCCAGAATTACTACAGCTGGTTACCGGATAACGCCTACCGGAATATTGACATTGCCAGCGATTACCAATATCCTGCAGTCGGTGCCAGTCCATATAGCATAGGTGCGGCATATACCGTATATGCCGAGCCCTTAGATTCGGTGATCTATATCGTATCAACGGACGGAGGGGATAATTATACTACCCAATATGCCTTTGATACTTCATCGGTAAACCATTTCAGGAATGTATCCATTTCCTATGGCCGAAGCTCCAGTGCATCGAACGGGCGGTATTTCCTGGCATGGGATGAGTTTGATACAGATACGGATCCGGATGGCAGAATTTTTACCGCAAGGACGGCTACGAATATAGTGGATGCACCCACAGCGCGTTACCGCCTGGACACTGTTGGCGGAGTGACGGGTGGACTGATGCGTAAACCCAGCATCTCGGTATCGGCAAATAATACCGATAACGACAGCAGCTCCTGCACGGCTATAGTGACCTTTGAACGGGACCTGAACGCCAATGGCGCGAATATAGATGTGTTGGGTACGTATAACTTCAGGGCGCACTACACCGATGAATGGCAAGCACTAAGCATAGATAATGATGCCGATAAGGACCTTACGCCCAATATTTGTTTTGAGCCGGTGAACAATGGTTTTTACGTTACTTACTTTGATAGTACGAACAAGCGCCTCAAATTGGTCAGGAATGATTTTAACCTGGGCACGCCCAACACGTGGGCCATTGCCACCAATAACTATGCGGATGATTCCAGTGTGCTGGATGCGCCAAATCCCGTAGTAGGGATCAGTCCTACGTATAACAAGCCTGTGATGACCTGGGCTGCTCCATTGGTGCAGAACAATGTGGTACTGTTTGACCAACAGGGTAATAATATCGGGCTTGCGGTAAAAACGGCCGAGATAATGGCCAGCAATGCCGGCAGCCGCAATCGTGTGGACTGGAGAACGGCCACCGAGGATGACGGCAGCACGTTCACCGTGCAGCGCAGTACTGATGGCAGGAACTTTAGCCCGATAGGTGTTGTACAAGGGAAAGGCAGCCCATCGGACTATACCTACTGGGATGAGCAGCCTGCAAGCGGTATGAATTACTATAGACTGCGTACGACGGATGCAGCGGGCATAGTGAATTACACACAGGTAGTAAGCGCCTTTGTGAAAGAGGGCAATACCTTTAGTGTACAAGCATTCCCTAACCCTGTGACCAATACATTGAACCTCTACATATCGGGTGGTCGTGCAGCCAACAGCACGATAAACATTACTGACCTGAACGGCAGGATATTGCTACAACAGCAGTTGAGCAATGACGAGACATCCGTTGATATGAGCAGGCTGGCTACAGGCATCTACCTGCTTAAATACAGCGATGCAGCACATACCCAGGTGATCAGGGTGGAAAAGAACTAGTCTATTCTAATCTATATTATAGTGTTTCAAGGCCTTGCGCAAGCAGGGCCTTGATTTTTTGTTCGCCAGATGGCAAAAAATGAAAAAACCGTGTTTTCACTCTTGCGGCGGGTTGGGATAGTGCCTACTTTGTGCACACCTAACATTATCCACATGAATAAACATAAGAGCGGTAAACAAGCATCCACAAGTGCCAAAAGCAACCAAATACGCCGGGAGAGGGAACAGGTAGATAGAACTGTTGTCGCCTATGAAAAAGCAGCAAAAAACCACTCGCAGCAGGTACATGCCTACCTGCAGGCATTAGTGAGCTGCCCGGTATCCTAACCGTATTTTTTTCCTGCCTTGCCGGTTACAAATTAAATTTTCCGAAACATTTGATTATTTTTCGTTTCCTAAATAAAAAGAAATGAAACGTTTTGTATTGGCATTGCTGCCACTGTTGACCTTTATTGCCTGTACGGCCTTCGGGAAAGACAACTTTGAATGGAAGACCGCCAGCTCGGCGGGCTATACCTACAAGTATGTAACGAACGACCCCATGCAGGCGCGGTTCTACACACTGAAGAACGGGCTGACCGTTATACTCAGTCCCACTAAAAAAGAACCCAAGATGCATGTGTTCATAGCCGTGAAGGCGGGCAGTAAGACCGACCCTGCCGATCATACCGGGCTGGCGCACTACCTGGAGCATATGATGTTCAAGGGTACGCAGCATTACGGCTCGCTGAACTGGGCAAAGGAAAAGCCCATGCTGACGATAATAGATGGCCTGTATGAAGAATACAACCACACCAAGGACGAGGCAAAAAGAAAGGAGATATATCACAGGATAGACTCAGTGTCCGGCCTTGCGGCAAAATTCGCAATAGCCAATGAATACGATAAGATGATGGCTGAAATGGGGGCCCAGGGTACTAATGCCTTTACCTCCTACGAACAAACTGTATATACGGAAGATATCCCATCGAACGCAGTGGATAAATTCCTGAAAGTGCAGTCGGAGCGTTTCAAGGATCCTGTATTCCGTCTTTTTCATACCGAACTGGAAGCGGTATATGAAGAAAAGAACCGCAGCCTGGACAATGATAACTGGAAGGTGGACGAGGCATTGATGTCGGACCTGTTCCTGAACCACAACTACGGTAAGCAAACAACCATAGGTACCATAGAGCACCTGAAGAACCCATCGCTGATGGAGATAAAAAAATACTTCCACACCTATTATGTGCCTAACAACATGGGCGTGATCGTGGCAGGTGATTTTGACCCGGACGTACTTATTAAAAAGATAGACAAAAGCTTTGCCGGGCTGAAGCCACAGGAAGTTCCCAAATACACATTCAAGCCTGAGGTGCCGATAACCAAACATGTAAAGAAAGATGTGTATGGCCCCGACGCAGAGTTTGTGACCCTTGGTTTCCGCATGCCGGGCGTACACGAAAAAGACCAGTTGCTTGCCGACCTGGTAGGGCAGATGCTGACCAATGGCAGTGCTGGCCTGATAGACCTGGACCTGGTACAGAAGCAAAAATTGCTACGTGCCTATGCCTATACTAATATATTGGTAGATCACGGCTATATGGAACTGCAGGGCTGGCCTACCATGGGCCAGAAACTGGGCAATGTGAAAAACCTGATGCTGGATGAGATAGACAAACTGAAGGCGGGCGATTTTGACGATGACCTGCTGGAATCGATAGTGAACAACCAAAAGAAGTACAGGATGATGCAGACAGAGAGCTATAACTATCGCGCATACCTGCTGATGGGGGCTTTTACAGGCGAGGAGAACTGGCAGAATGATGTGGACTATATAGACAGGCTGTCGCACATAACCAAGAAGGATATCGTGGATTTTGCGAACAAATACTTTACGGATGAGAACTATGTAGTGATCTATAAGCATAAAGGCGTAGATAATAATGTAGAGAAAGTGGACAAGCCACCTATAACCCCGGTGGAAACAAACCCCAAAGCACGCTCGCCCTTTGTAAAACAAGTGGCTGCAATGCCCGTGAAAGCCGTTAAGCCTGTATGGGTGGATTATACGAAGGACTTACAGAAGGGCAAACTGGGCAATGCGGAAGTGCTGTATGTGCAGAACAAGGAAAATGACCTCTTCAGGCTCACCTATCGTTATAACATGGGTACCTGGAACAGTAAGAAGCTGGCCATAGCCGCAGAATATCTGCAATACCTGGGCACGGCAGATAAGAGCGCTGCACAGATAACCAAAGAGTTCTACAAGCTGGCCTGCAGCTTTGATGTGAATACCAGTAATGAATATACCACCGTACTGATAGAAGGACTACAGGAGAATTTTGATAAGGCAGTTGCCCTGTTCGAGAACCTGCTGACGCATTGCCAGGCCGATGAAAAAGCACTTACTGCGCTTAAGGCCCGCATGCTAAAAGCAAGGGCCGATAACAAGAGTAATAAGGGCATCATTATGCAGGCCATGACCAACTATGCACGTTATGGCGCAAAAAATCCTTACAACAATGTGCTCTCGAATGAAAAGCTGAACGCGCTTAGTGGTGAGGACCTGGTGAACATACTGCACCATCTTAACGACTATGAGCATAAGGTGCTTTACTATGGTCCGGCGTCTATGAACGACCTGACCGCATCGCTGGGCAAGCTGCATAAAATGCCGGCAGAATTCCGCCAGCCGCATCCTGCGAAAGTGTTCGCCTTTACTACACAAGACGAGAACAGGGTGCTATTCACAGACTATGATATGGTACAGAGCGAGATACGCTGGGTGCGCAACATACCCGGCTACGAGCCTGCCAAGCAGCCTATCATAGATATGTTCAACAACTACTTTGGCGGCAATATGGGCGCTATCGTGTTCCAGACCATACGCGAAAGCAAGGCGCTGGCCTATTCGACATGGGCATGGTATATAACACCTGAGCGTAAGGAAGATCCTTATTATATCTCCGCTTATGTAGGTTGCCAGGCGGACAAGTTCAACGAATCGATCGGGGCGATGAATGAACTGCTGAACAAATTGCCCAAACTGGATAATAACCTGGCCACTGCCAGGGCTGCTGTCAAAAAGGACATCGAGACTGAGCGCATTACCAAAGATGGCATCATCTATAATTACCTTACTGCCCAGCGCAGGGGTATTAATGAAGACATCAGGAAGCAGATATATGCTGCGGCTGATAAGCTGAGCTACAATGATCTGAAAAAATTCCACGATGATAATATGGCGAACAAGCCCTACACTTATTGCGTAGTGGCATCGGAAAAGAAAGTGAAGGATGATGACCTGAAAAAATACGGAAAGGTGCAGAAGGTGACACTTGAAGAATTATTTGGTTACTAATATATATTGTCTTGTTTTTAAGCGGTGTTGTTGCGACAACACCGCTTTTTTTATGCTTTATGGGCAGAAACTGGCATGCTTTTTATAAGTGTTTGAGGAAAAATGTGTTATGATGAAGAATAAGAAAACAGGGTTGCTCTGCATGTTGTTACTGATGGTGTTAGGATTTGGCGCATGTAAGAAAGACAACAATCCCACGAACAGCAATGGCTCGGCCACTGTGAATATGCACCTTACGGATGGGCCTTCGGTATACGACCATGTGTACCTGGACATTCAACAGGTAGAAGTGACCATGGAGAGTGGCAGTGCAGTGACCCTTACCCCGGTGAGGGCAGGAATATATGATATAATGCAGTTCCGCAATGGTCTCGATACCCTGCTTGTGCGGGCCACACTGCCGGCAGGAACGATACAGCAGATCAGGCTGATACTGGGTGACAATAATTCAGTAGTGGTAAATGGTAATAGCTATCCCATGAGCACCCCTTCCGCACAGGAGAGCGGTGTAAAGCTTAACCTGCACCAAACTTTCGTTGCGAACGGTTCGTATGATCTTTGGATAGATTTTGACGCCGGTAAGTCGATAGTGGAAACCGGGAATGGCGGTTATAAACTTAAACCGGTTATCAGGGCCTATAGTGCATCGACCAACGGGCGAATAAAGGGATATGTATTGCCCCTGAATGCAGAGGCAACGGTGTATGCTATAAGCGGGAATGATACACTTAGCGCCATACCTGATGCAGTAGACGGATTTTTCGTGATCAATGGGCTTGCAGAAGGATCGTACACGCTATGGATAGATCCGGGTATCATAGGCCTGCAGGCTTATACGCAGGTGAATGTACAGGTAAGTTATAGTACGGAAGTAAATGTAGGCACCATAACATTGGTTCCCTAACCGGACCATGTTTTTAGTATAGCGGGGGCTTTTTAGCCCCTGTTTTTTTTAGCAGCACAGCGAGCTGTATTTTATAGCTTTGCTGCATGATGCCGGAAAAAACTGAACTGCGCCGCTATATGCAGGCCGGGCGCGATGAACTGAATGCTGCCGTAAAAGAAGGTTATGACCGCATTATGTGCGAAAGGCTGGAGCGGCTGGTGCAGCAAAAGGGGGCCAGGGTAGTGCATAGCTACCTGCCCATGGGCTCGGAGATCAATATCATTCCCCTGCTGGATAAATTATTGCTGGAAGGCATCACTATCGTTACGCCGAAGGCGTTGAAAGGGCGAAAGATAAAGAACCTCGCCCTTCACTCGCTCGAAGACCTGGAGGAAGGCATATTCGGTACGCGGCACCCGGCGCATGATGAGGAGTTTACCGGGCAGATCGACCTGTTCATTTTGCCGGGCCTTGCCTTCGATAAGCATAATTACCGCCTTGGTTATGGTGCGGGCTATTACGATACGCTTTTGAAAACACAGAACGGATATAAGGTGGGTATCTGTTACCCATTCCAGTTGGTAGATAAGCTACCTGTGGAAGAGCATGATGTGCCTATGGATGAGGTACTGTGTTAGTACCTCACCCCCCGGCCCCTCTCCATTTATGGAGAGGGGAGATAATGTTATAACAACGAATATTTTTAACTTCGTTTTGACAAACCAGCATAGTTATCTCAAAGTTGCGTAAGCAGATATGAACCAGCAATGTATAGCCGGGGTTGGCAAATGTGCTCTTGCAGTTTGCATGTGCCTTGGTTTATCAACAGCGGCATATGCAAATTCAATTGACTCCTTAATTACAAAAGAAAGCGTGTTAAAATTCCTTTGGCTGATTCCGGGTCGATTTTGATTATGACAAAATTGATGACTGCTATTGCGCTACAATTGATTGTAATTGATGTGTCGTAAGAACAATATTATTTAATCAATTCTCCGGCACCTATTGCTGTAAATTCTTTCACCGCCTCCACGATGGCTTTTGCATCGTAACCACATTCGCGATGTAGTTCTTCGGGCTTGCCATGCTCTACTATGCGATCGGGGATACCGAGCATTTTTACTTCGGGCGTGTAATTATGAGCAGCCATAAATTCAAGTACCGCAGAGCCGAAACCGCCAACAACTGTTCCATCTTCTACCGTGATGATCTTATTGAAGTTCCGCGCTATCTCGTGGAGCATTTTTTCATCGAGCGGCTTTACGAAACGCATATCGTAATGCGCAGGTTTCAGGCCTTCTTTGGAGAGTGCCTTGATGGCTTCCACTGCAAAATTGCCGGGGTGGCCAATAGTGAGGATAGCCACATCTTCACCTTCGGATATCTTGCGGCCTGTGCCGATGTTTATTTTTTCGAACGGGGTACGCCACTGGGGCATAACGCCCTGGCCACGGGGATAGCGGATGACGAAAGGGGCATTGGTCTCTTCAAGTTGCGCGGTGTACATGAGGTTGCGCAGCTCGGCCTCGTTCATCGGTGCGCTGACGATCATGTTGGGGATGCAGCGCATATAAGCAAGGTCGTAAGCACCATGGTGTGTTGGCCCATCATCGCCAACAAGACCTGCACGATCGAGACAGAAGATAACAGGCAGTTTTTGTATGGCCACATCATGTATCACCATATCATAGGCACGCTGCATGAAGCTGCTGTAAATATTACAGAATACTTTGAGCCCGCGGGTAGCCATGCCTGCACTTAAGGTAACGGCATGCTGCTCGGCTATGCCTACATCGAGGGCGCGGTCGGGCATTTTCTCCATCATGAATTTGAGGGAGCAGCCGGAGGGCATGGCAGGAGTAATACCCATTACGAGCGGGTTCTGCTCTGCCAGTTCTATCATGGTATGGCCGAACACATCCTGGTATTTGGGCGGCTCGGGCGTGGTCACTATTTTTTTATTGATCTTGCCGGTTATCTTGTCGAAGGTGCCGGGTGCATGCCAGAGGGTCTGGTCCTGCTCGGCAAGGTCGTAGCCCTTGCCTTTCACTGTTTTGATGTGCAGCAGTTTGGGACCCGGAATATCTTTAAGGTCTTTGAGTATCTCTACCAGCTTGGTAACATTGTGCCCGTCAATAGGACCGAAGTAACGAAGGCCGAGTGCTTCGAACAGGTTGCTCGATTTAGATACCATACCCTTAAGCCCGGCTTCCACCTTGGAGGCCAGCTTCTGGAAATCTTTGGTGGGAAACTTGCCCAGCAGTTTCCATATGTCATCGCGCAATTTGTTGTACGAGTGCGATGTGGTGATGTCGGTGAGGTATTCTTTCAATGCGCCCACGTTCGGGTCTATCGACATGTTGTTGTCGTTGAGTATCACCAGTACATTGGCATTGCTCACGCCTGCATGGTTCAGCGCTTCGAAGGGCAGACCTGCGGTCATGGCGCCATCACCGATGACGGCTACATGCTGCCTGTCCTCTCCTTTATATTTGGAAGCTATGGCCATACCGAGGGCCGCAGAGATAGATGTGGATGAGTGCCCGACGCCAAAAGTATCGTAAATGCTTTCGCTGCGTTTGGGGAAGCCGCTGATGCCGCCATACTTGCGGTTGGTATGAAATACCTGCCTGCGGCCGGTAAGTATCTTGTGCCCGTATGCCTGGTGGCCTACGTCCCACACAAGCTGATCGTCGGGGGTATTGAGTACATAATGCAACGCCACGGTGAGCTCTACCACGCCCAGGCTGGCACCGAAATGCCCGCCGTATACACTCACACAATCTATAATGAACTGGCGCAGCTCGTTGCACACCTGCAACAACTGGGCTTTATCCAATTTCTTCAGATCGTCGGGGGTATTTATTTCACTGAGCAGAGGTCCTGCGGCTATTTCCTGCATGTGCGGTATTCAAAAAAATCACTCAAAAATAACGAAAGATATGCTGCTTTACCATTTTATAACATAAAAGTGGTGTTAATGTTTAATATGATGGTTATTATAGCAATGCTTTCGAGGCCATTCAACGCATAATAGGGCGCAAAAATTAAGCCATAATTGGCTATTGCTATTAACTTTGTCCCAGAACCAAAAAGAAAAGATGTTTAGTAAGTATTGGCGTTCATATCCCTGGTGGTTACAGCTCATCCTGTATATCCTGATGATCTTTACGCTGGCGTCTTTTTTCACCATCATATCCATACTGCTGGTGGGCAAGTACACAGGTGTGGATAGTACACAGCTTACGTACATAACAGAGAAGAGCCCGCAGCGGCTGATAGACGGGGCCCTGATAACGCAGGTGCTGATATCGATAGGTGTGTTCCTCTTGCCCGCATTGCTCTTCGCTTATTTGGTTACACCCCGGCCCCGGCAGTACCTGGGCCTGCGCAAGCCAGGCAAGCCCATCCACTGGCTGCTGGTAGTGATGCTGATGCTGGGTGCCATGCCGCTAATGATGGAACTGCAGGAACTGTTCCGGCATATTGACCTCGGCCCATCGGCAAAGGCCATGGAAGACCAGACCAATAACATGATGAATGCCTTCCTGAAGATGAGGTCGCCGATGGATTTCGTTACCGTATTTACCTGCCTGGCCATATTGCCTGCGCTGGGTGAGGAAATGACCTTCAGGGGTATACTGATGCGTTTTGCGGCCAAGCGCTCTAAAAGGATGGTGTTCCCTATACTTGTCAGCGCCCTGCTGTTTGCGGGCATGCATGGCAATGTGAGCGGCCTCCCTTCCATATTCATTGCGGGTGTGCTGCTGGCGCTTATCTATTACCTGACCGGTTCGCTCTGGTGCAGCATTTTAGGGCATTTGCTCAATAACGGTTTGCAGATCATTATTATCTACATCTGGCAGGGCAATGAAACGGTGAAGGCCAGTATGGACAGCAATAATATCCCGCCCTATATGCTGGCGGGTAGCGCTGTACTCTTTTGCGCGGCCCTGTGGTTGCTGATCAGGAACCGCACACCGCTGGCAAGGGACTGGACCAATGATTATACTGTAGCGGAACTAACAGAAAATACACCTCAATAAATATAGCTTATGGCAATGAACTGGCCCACATTCTTTACCCGCCTCGGCAGCGCTATCGTGTTCTCGGTGATCATGATGGGTGGGCTGCTGTGGAACAAATGGGCCTTCATGGTGCTGGTGAGTTTGATACTGGTGCTGTGCTTCCACGAATACTTCAGGCTGATACGGAAGATAGATACGGAAGAGCAGTGGCCCGGCTGGCTGGAGCCTTTGGTTATATCGGCCAGCCTGCTTTGGCTGTGGTCCTGTTATTTTACCTACAACTACCAGCATCCCTGGCCAATATTCCTGTTCTTTCCTGCATTGGTGTTGCTGAGTACTACACTATCAAAGCAACATGCCCTGCGGGCGGGCATCTATGCACTGGGTGGCCTGTTCTATATCCTACTACCTATGATACTGCTGATGCAAATGCGCTTCATCAGCCTGTCCATACCACTGGCACTGGTGCTGATGATAGGGATGAATGATACTATTGCCTACATT
>CAYZTM010000017.1:80662-84696 GCA_964481425.1 uncultured Flavipsychrobacter sp. | reverse complement strand
TATAGGAAAGACACCTTTTTCCAAAATATCGCCGAAGAAAACATGGAAAGGCACAGCCGGCGGGGCAATACTTACTATAGCGGGTGCAGCGGTGTGGGGGCATTTTTCGCACTATTACAATATGACAGACTGGATGGTGCTTGCCCTTTGCGCCTCGGTAGCCGGCACTGCGGGCGACCTGCTGGAGTCGAAACTGAAGCGGATGGCCGATGTAAAAGATTCGGGCAAGATAATGCCGGGGCACGGTGGAGCGCTCGATCGTTTCGATTCGCTGCTCGTAGCTACCCCTTTTGCCTTTTGTTATGCCTATTTCTTTATGCCGCCACTGCACATCGCAGTGTTCTGATGCAAAAAACATAGAACAATGGGCTAACTTTGCGCTCAAATTTTACCCATGAGGATCCACCGCGAAGGATATCGTTATATAGCATTGGCCAGCGTGATATGGCTGATACTGGGCTATGCCTCCTTTTATTTTCTGCCCGGCTGGCAGCTGATCGTATGGCCGCTCAATGTCATTTTCTTCCTGATGTGGTTTTGGGTTATCTGGTTCTTCCGCCTGCCCAACCGCATGCATACCCACCATGAGCAAAAGATCATTGCACCGGCCGATGGAAAGGTGGTGGTGATAGAAGAAACCTATGAACCTGAGTACTTTAAAGACAAAAGGCTGCAGGTGTCCATCTTTATGTCGCCGCTCAATGTGCATGTGAACCGCAACCCAATAAGCGGTGTGGTGAAGTATATGAAATATCATCCCGGCAAGTACCTGGTTGCATGGCATCCTAAATCGTCGACAGAGAATGAAAGGACCAGCCTGGTGATAGGTAACCGGGATATAGAGCTACTGATACGCCAGATAGCCGGTGCGATGGCCAGGCGTATCTGTTATTATGTTAAAGAAGGGGATAATGTAAAGCAGAACGACGAATTTGGTTTTATCCGTTTTGGCTCGAGGGTGGATGTGTTCTTTCCCATTGGTACACAGGTAGATGTTAAAATTGGTGACGTGGTGAAGGGTGGTGTGACAGTTTTAGCACATTTTCCATAAATTCGTACTTTCGTACAATCAAAACAAGTATATACAATGAAAAAACTGACTTTATTATTGAGCGCCTTGATGATAGCCGGTGTTACATTCGCTCACGAAGGCAAGGACTGCTGCAAAGGCAAGAAAGAAAAATGTAATAAAGAGGCAGCATGCTGCAAGGACAAGAAGCATTGCAAGAAAGAGTGCATGAAAGATGAAGCAAAAGACGCTTCTAAAGATGCCAAAAAGGCCAAAATGGATAAATCAGTAAAAACTACTGCAGAAAAGAAAGCGTAGTTACCGGATATCTTAGTTAAGGTTAAAAAAATAGCAATGTCCCGCCCAAAAGGCGGGATATTGTTTTAATGCAATGCAAGTATCTTATCGATAAGGCCCGCTTCAGTAGCAGGGAACCAATGGATGTCTTTGTCTTTCCTGAACCAGGTCATTTGACGCTTGGCATAGTGGCGTGTGTTCAGTTTTATCTTTTCCACCGCTTCCTCCAATGTGTATTTTCCGTCCAGGTGGTCAAAGAGCTCGCTATAGCCTACGGTTTGCAGGTTCTTCAATCGTTTAAGCGGGTATAGTCGTTGTACTTCCTCAAGCAGCCCCTCCCGCATCATATGGTCCACCCTTTGGTTGATGCGTTGATACAGTACCTCGCGGGGTAATTCCAGACCCACCTTGATGATATGAAAGGGGCGTTCTTTTACTTTCCCCGTCCGGAAGTTAAGGATGCTCTCACCTGTAGAGCGTTTGAAGATGAGGGCCCGCAACATCCGGGCGGGGTTCTTTACTTCTCCCTGGTTATAAAACGCAGGGTCTTCCTGCATGATGCTTTGTTGCAACCATTTAAGGCCAAAGAGCTCATATTTGGTGTTCAACTCTTTGGCAATGGCTGTATCTATGGCAGGCATATTATCCAGGCCCTCGCACAAGGCCTTGATATATAGGCCGGTACCCCCACAAACCACGGCAGTATCATGTTCCTGAAAAATTTCCGAGAGGTAAGCAAGCGCCAGTTCTTCATAGTCCGAGGCATCCAGTTCTTCGTTGACTGAAAAGCTGTCGATAAAATAATGTTTTACTTCCTGTAGCTCAGCAGGTGAAGGCTTTGCCGTGCCTATGCTCATCTCCCGGTAGCATTGCCTGCTATCGGCAGATACTATCTTTGTGCCAAGACGCTTTGCCAGCTCAATGGCCACAGCTGTCTTGCCCACGGCCGTAGGCCCGGCTATAACATATGCCTTTGGGAAAGCCAATAGTCAAAAAATTAAAAAAGTCAAAGAAGCAGCGGTTTACTCGTAGCTATCGCCGCCCGATTCATCCCCCAGGCTTTCGGTACCCTCTTCGCCCTCATTACCAAAGCCTTCGGCCATTTCATCGGCGCCAAGGTCGTACTTTTCTTCTATTTCCATCAGCTTATCGGGGTTTACGCCTTTGATGCCATACTGGGCAGGCGATACCCCTTCTTTACGGAACACAAAAGGATAGGTACGTTTCGGGTCCTCATCGGCTACCACGCCGATCAGCTCCACCAGGAAGGTCCACTTTTTGGCGGGATCATATATATATACGAATTTCTGGTCGGGTTTGGCCACCAGGGCCGATACAGGCGTGCGCATCATGGATAGGGCAGGCGCATCTTTCTTGTTAACCAATACCTCCGAGTTGAACTCGCGGCCCAGTTGCCAGCGCTCATTGCTCTCGTAAAAGGATGCTGTATGCTTACCGTCGAACTCATAAGCAGTAATAATGGCCTTGTGAAACTCTAAAAACGTCTGTGACGGGCGTATTTCTATATCGCGATACACCTGGTCGTCATCTTCCCAATAAACTCTGAATCGAAGTAGCGGCATATGCCCGTAAAAATAGGTATTTGTAGATGGAATTGGGAATAGGTAATCAGGAATTTATGGTAGGGTTAATTCAATAAAAAATAATTTAATACTATGCGTTGGCGCGTACCTTAATTATATTGGGTATACATGACCCTGAAATAGTATAAATATTATTTTGGAAGATTTTGAAATAATGTTACCTTTGCCATCCCAAATTTGAGACCATGCCAAAGGTGAAGACACACTCCCGTGCGAAAAAAACTTTCAAAGTTACCGGCACCGGAAAGATACGCAGGTATAAAGCTTTTAAAAGTCACCTGCTGACAAAAAAATCAAAGACCCGCAAGCGCCACTTGCGCCAGGCCGCTTTCGTTCATCCTTCGAACGAAAAGATGGTAAAGCGCATGCTGAATTTGCGTTAACCCCTGCCCCCTAAAGGGGAAATGGGTTATAAATTGTTTAAAAAGATAAAATTAACACAAACGAAAAGTCTGCCACGGCAGATTTGGGTTTAAAACACAAGATATGCCACGTTCAGTAAATGCGGTTGCATCGCACAGAAGAAGGAAGAAAGTACTCAAACAGGCTAAAGGTTTTTACGGCAAACGTAAAAACGTCTATACCGTTGCCAAGAACGTACTGGAGAAAGGCCTCGGTTATAAATATGTAGGCCGCAAGATCAAGAAGCGCGACTACCGTGGTCTGTGGATCGCGCGTATCAACGCTGCAGTGCGTGAAGAAGGTATGAGCTACTCCCAGTTCATGGGTAAGCTGGCCGCTAAGAACATAGACCTTAACCGTAAGGTGCTGGCCGACCTGGCCATGAACGAGCCCGAAAGCTTCAAGAAGCTGGTGGCTGAAGTGAAATAAGAAAGTTTCAACATCATTATATAGGATAGCCGGTATCAGAAGATACCGGCTATTTGTATTTAGTGTATATCGTATCGTGTTGGTTGGCCCCTCCGGGGCGGATGTGCGTTGTGTGGTTTTGTGTTTCTACAAAGCGTTGGCCCCTTTGGGGCAGGTGTGTGTGGGTCGGGTCGTGTGTTTCTACAAAGCATTAGCCCCTCCGGGGCAGGTGTGTGTTGGTCGGGTCGTGTGTTTCTACAAAGCATTAGCCCCTCCGGGGCAGGTGTGTTGGTCGATCTTGTGTTTCTACAAGG
>CAYZTM010000017.1:0-80562 GCA_964481425.1 uncultured Flavipsychrobacter sp. | reverse complement strand
CGATAGCCCCTCCGGGGCAGGTGTGTGTTGGTGTGGTCTTGTGTTTCTACAAAGCATTAGCCCCTCCGGGGCAGGTGTGCTGGTCGATCTTGTGTTTCTACAAGGCGATAGCCCCTCCGGGGCAGGTGTGTGTTGGTGTGGTCTTGTGTTTCTACAAAGCGTTAGCCCCTCCGGGGCAGGTGTAAGTTTCTTGGACGTTGTTTACTTTTCTCATTTTCAATACCCCAGAGGGGTTAACGCTTTGTAGCGGGTAAGCGAAATCCGTGCCCCAGAGGGGCTAACCCTTTTACGGGTAAATACAATTCTATATATTGAGAACGCATCTATGGCCGCCAATAACACATATACCCAACTCTACATTCACTGCGTATTTGCTGTAAAATATCGTGCTGCTTTGCTGCATAAAGAATGGGATGAGCGGTTGCGCTCATATATCATCGCGATAGTGCAAAATGAGGGGCACAAAATGCTGGCTATAAATAACGTTGCAGATCACCTTCACTTATTCGTCGGCCTCAATCCCGTGCAGTCCATATCGGACATGATGCGGGCAATGAAGGGAGATTCATCGGAATGGATCAATAATGAGAAGCTCACACCTGGCAAATTCCAGTGGCAGGATGGCTACGGAGCTTTCAGTCATTCGAGGTCGCAGCTTGACAGCGTAGTGAAATATATTCTCAATCAGGAGGAACATCATAAAAAGATCACCTTCCTGGATGAATACAGGAAGATGTTACAGGATTTTGGTGTAGCGTATGACGAAAGATATATTTTCAAAATGCCGACGGAGTAAATGCCGGTGTACTAGCCGGGCTAAGCCTTAGCTGTGCCACCTCATCTTACCTGAAACTATGTGGTTAATACCTGTTGTTTTTGCCTATTTTTGCCCCCGTTATGGCAAACGATAATAAGCTGCAAAACATTATAGCACACTGCAAGGAATATGGATTTATCTTCCAGTCGAGCGAAATATACGACGGGCTGCAGGCGGTATATGACTATGGCCAGTATGGCTCGGAACTGAAAAGGAACATCCGCGACTACTGGTGGAAGAGCATGACCCAGATGAATGATAACATAGTGGGTATAGATGCTGCCATCTTTATGCACCCTACAGTATGGAAGGCAAGCGGGCACGTGGATAACTTCAGCGACCCGATGATAGATAATAAGGATAGCCAGAAGCGTTACCGGGTAGACCACCTGATAGAAGGCCATGCGGAAACTTTACCGAAAGAAGATGGTGATGCCCTGCTGGCAAAGATGGACCAACTGTTGGCCGCTGATGATTTTGCCGGGCTGAAGCAACTGATAGAGGACAACAATATAAAATGTGCCATAAGCGGCACCAGTAACTGGACCGATGTACGCCAGTTCAACCTTATGTTCTCCACCGAAATGGGCTCTGTGGCCGATGAGGCAAATGTGGTGTACCTGAGGCCTGAAACCGCACAGGGCATTTTTGTGAACTTCCTGAACGTGCAAAAGACCGGGCGTATGAAGATACCCTTTGGGATAGCGCAGACGGGTAAGGCCTTTCGTAATGAGATAGTGGCCCGCGGCTTTATCTTCCGTATGCGTGAATTTGAGCAGATGGAGATGCAATTCTTTGTGCGCCCCGGCACCCAAAAGGAATGGTATGAGCATTGGAAGGAAGCACGTATGAAATGGCACCTGAGCCTGGGCATACCCCAGGAGCATTACCGCTTTCACGACCACGTAAAGCTGGCCCACTATGCCGATGCTGCTTGTGATATAGAGTACGATTTCCCCATGGGTTTTAAAGAAGTGGAAGGCATACACAGCCGAACAGACTACGACCTAAGCCAGCACCAGCAGCATAGTGGTAAGAAGCTTACTTATTTTGATACGGAGCTGAACCAGCATTATGTGCCTTATGTTATAGAGACCTCCATAGGCCTCGACCGTGCAGTAATGATGGTACTCAGTGAGGCTTACGCCGAGGAAGACCTGAGCACGGAGGAGAAGAAGGACGACAGGGTAGTGCTGCGTTTCCCGCCGATGCTGGCGCCTATAAAGCTGGCCATACTGCCGCTAACGAAGAAGGATGGCCTCCCGGATATAGCCCGCGAGCTGATGAACGAATGCCGCCCGCACTTCAAATGTTTCTATGAAGAGAAGGATACCATTGGCAAGCGTTACCGCCGTATGGATGCCATCGGCACCCCCTTCTGTGTGACCATAGATCACCAAACCAAAGAAGACCAGACTGTTACCATCCGCTACCGCGACAGCATGCAGCAGGAGCGCATCCTCATCAGTGAGGTGAAGCAACTGGTGCTGGATAAAATAAAGGCTTTTTAAAAATTTAATAATATGATTTGCTTAATTTGCCGGTGATAACCGGCAAATTTGCTCTTTATGGAGGATAAGACAACACGGGAAATTGCCGACGTGCTGCAGCGCGATTGGGAGTTGAAACTGCCCGAGACCCTGTCGGAAGCAGCCCTATTGGAGCACCTGGCCAACAGGATCGTATCGCTCATAGAGAGTGGCCCCGAGGCTTTCTTCCAGTTGATGTACAGGCTCGATATATCTGAGAAAAAGCTGCATGGGGTACTGGAAGAAGATGATGTTGCCCATAAAATTGCCCGCCTGGTCTATGATCGTCAACTGCAGAAGATACGCAGCAGGCAAATGTTCCGAAACACAAATCCCGGCAAAGAGGATGCAGATTTGAGCTGGTAGTATTATATTGCTACCCGGTTTTTATGAAAAAGTTCCGTACGCTTTTCCTTTTAGCGCTTGTTTTTTGCCAAAGTACAGGCTTTGCACAATCCATAGTTCATTTCCGGATCAGCAAGCCGTTATGCCTGCTTACCTTCCTGGAGGCGGCCAATAAACAGTGGGATGCATCGCGCACGTACTCCTCTTACATATACGAACACATCGACCCGGCTGACAGGGGCGATTTTAACCGTATGGTCGATAAATTCTCGGCCATCAATATGGCCACCTACAGTGCCTACTCTGATCTGCCGGCTGCAAGGCGCAAGCCCCGCTCGGTGTACAACATTATAAAAGGTGCGGCAGTGCGATCTAAATACACCGAAAAGTTCCTGCATAGCATATCGGGTACCATACCGGACGAACAACTGCAACAACTGCGCGATGTGATGTATTGGGCTGAGCCTTATTACAATGCCATCATCTGGGACCGTTATCAAGATGATGCGCAGCGGCAACTGAATGAGCTGGAGAAATATACCGGCAAGGTAGATGCGATCTTCGCTAAGCTGAAGTATTTCTATGGTAGCCATTGGCCCGATGACCGCTCGTTCGAGATAGGCATCTATCCCATACCCGGCGCACACGGGCACACTACCGCTACTCCCCATGGTAATAACCTTGTGCTATCTGTACTCACCGGTGAGCGCAATTACCCCATGCGTATCGGCGTAGCCGTGCACGAGATGTGCCATGTGCTGTATGACAAACAACCCTACAGCACACAATGGCGGGAGGATTCTGTATTTGCTGCAAAAAGCTCGGGATATGCCAAATATGCTTATAGCTATTTTGATGAGGCATTGGCTACTGCATGTGGCAATGGCTGGGCCTATGAATACCTGACCGGCCACGTGGACAAAGGCAACTGGTACGATAACGAGTATATTAATAACTACGCCAAAGCCATCTACCCGATGGTGAAGACCTATATACACAAGCACAAAAAGATAGATGCCGCTTTCATAAAGAATGCAATAACCCTGTTCAAAAAGAAATTCCCGGATGCGGTGAGCGACTACACCAACCTGCTCAACAGGATATCGCTCTACACCGATGCTGCCGATATGGATGAGATGCGCTACATCAACAAGACGCTCCGTAAATATTTTAACGTTACAAGCTGCTCCTCATCTTTCCCTATAGCAGATAACCAGACCCTGGGCCTGGTGCGCAAATCACCCGGCACGCAACTGTTCATCATTCACCACAATCATAGCGAGGACTTTGCATTACTGAGGGAAATATTCCCGCAACTGAGGAGGATACGTGCCGACCGCGAAGCGCTCATCAGCTTCACCGACCGGAAGAAACGGCCTGTGATCATCCTGAATGTGGATGGTATGAGGCGCGTAGACGATGGGCTGCGGAAGATGGTGCAGCAGAAGAATATGAACAGCGAGGATATGGTTAGCAGGATAGACTAAACTACCTCGTGAACTTGTACCCGATGCCCCGCACCGAATGAAAATGCCGGGGGTTACGGCTGTCTTTCTCGAAGAACTTACGGAAATTGAGTATGAAGTTGTCGATGGTCCTTGTGGTCGGGTACACGTTATAGCCCCATACCACCTGTAAGATATGTTCGCGCGATACTACATCGCCTTCATTCTCTATCAGCAGCTTCAGCAGGGCGGCCTCTTTCTTACTTAGTTCCTGTTTCTTGCCATTGATGTCCACACATTCATGTGCATCAAAGTCTATCTTGCAGCCATCGAATTCGTAGACATTGGCCACTCCCTGGGGCTCATTTATCTTTTTGTTCTTGATGATGAGTTTGTCGATACGCAGTAGCAGCTCTTCGAGGTTGAAGGGTTTGGTAAGGTAGTCGTCACCCCCTTTTTTCAGGCCCTCTACACGGTCCACACTTGAGTTGCGTGCCGACAGGAACAGGATAGGCACATCATTATGCTGCATGCGTATGGTCTCGCAAACAGTGAGCCCGTCCATTTCGGGCAGCATCACATCCAGTATGATAAGGTCGAAATACTCATTTTTTACCAGCTTGAGCACGGCCGGGCCGTTATCGGCTGTGGTCACCTCGTAGCCTTCCAGCTCCAGGTTCAGTTTCAGGGCCTCCCGCAGGCTTTCCTCGTCCTCCACTACCAATAAAGAGGCTGTTTTATCTTTTGTGGCCATTGTTATACGTGGTCAGTTGATCAGCTAATGTGATGATCGGTTAATGAACAGGCTACTAAAATAATAAAAATCGCAGGACGAAGATGACAAGACCTGCAGAATGAGTTACAGGACACATCTATTGCAGTTGTTCGATTGGGAAATTTAGCTACCTTTGCCGTCCCCAAAGCGGGTGTGGTGAAATTGGTAGACACGCTAGACTTAGGATCTAGTGCCGCGAGGCTTGGGGGTTCGAGTCCCTCCACCCGCACTGCAATGACAGCGGAGAACATACAAGTTCTCCGCTTTTCGTTTTATGTCTTTTGCGATCTCCGATATCTTTAAGTATTTTTAATTTGTGCGGAGGGTTTCTATTTATATAAGCGCTTTGTTTGCTTTTTTATGCCTTGCCATAAAGGGTAATTGCCAATCCAAATGCGATTGCTTTGATCGCCTGTACCATCTTGCACATTATGAGTCTGATACGCTTAGATCTATAGAAATACTAAAAGATGCCATCTCTTTCCTTGGCCCCTCACGGCAGGGGGAATATTATTGGGAAGTGGCCCAGAGCTACAGTAAGTTAAAGCAATATGATTCATCAGCAGCATGGTATGAAAAGGCTATCGAATGGGGCTATGACATAGAAAGCCTCAAATGGTATTCGCCTGAAGTTTATAGAAGGATGGACACGAACAGGATAAAAGCGATCACCGCAGAACACAGAAAAAAGATCGACCCTGTTCTATATCAAAGATTTGAAGCCCAGTTCCAAATGGACCAGGTAGTTCGCAGCGGTGAGTTTTATACTATAGATGAAAAAGGCGATACATTAAAGGGTGTGAAGCGAAAATCCCTAATTGATTCAATATTTCAAAAAGTAGATGATAGTACTTTTCGGTTCTTAAAGTGGGTATTCAGGAAATATGAGTTCCCTACATTTCATGAACTTGGTTTCTTCCCTATGGGTATAATGCCCATGATATTACACGTTACTGACTATAGAAATGAAAATGCCACTTATATCTTCAATAAACTGCGTGAATTCAGCAACAAATGCGAGTTCCAGCGCTCCAGCCTGCTTTTTTTGATGGATCGGCAAAAATATAACAACGATAAAAAGAGCTATTGCGGTTTGATAGGCGCCGGGCAGCGCTTTTTAAATATTGAGGACATAAGTAAAGCCGATAGCATCCGGTTTGCTTATAACCAGTTAAGGCTAAAGGAGGAAGCAGCATATTGGGACGGTAAATTGAAGTTGCCCCCGGATTATAAGCCCCGGCCTTACCCTAAAAATTACTTTTGCCTTAAGAAATATGAGATCAAATAGAGGCTTGACCTGTGCTTAATTAAGAAGCTTTAAATATTCATAAATACGCCCCAAATCCGTATCTTCGCGCCCTAAATTTCTTTGCCGGTAGCATTATCGGCATATTTAAACTAAAAAAGAGTAAAGAAATGGCTACGGTAAGTCGCGAAAACATAGGTGCCCTGCACGACAAGGTAACGGTAAAACTGGCTAAGGAAGATTATTTACCCTCCTTTGAGAAAACCCTGAAACAATATGCAAAAACAGCTAATGTGCCGGGTTTCCGTAAGGGTATGGTGCCTACGGGCATGCTCCGCAAGATGTACGGCCAGTCCATCTTTACCGACGAGGTGCTGCGCAGTGCCGGCCGCCAGCTCGAGGAATACCTGAACAATGAGAAAGTTGCCATCTTCGCACAGCCTATGTCGCTGCCGAACGAGGCCCCCCTGCACCTGGACATGAACCAGCCCGGAGAGGTGGATTTCGCCTTCGAGATAGGTCTGAAACCCGATTTCGAGATCAGCCCCCTGAGTGGCAAGCCCTCGCTGACCCGCTATAAGGTACAGGTGGCCGATAAGATGCTGGACGATGAGGTAGAACGCATCACGCGCCGCTATGGTAAGGTAGAAGACCAGGAGATAGTTACCGGTAAGGACGATATCTTGTATTGCACTTATGAAGAATGTGATGCCGCAGGTAATGTAGCAGAGGGCGCTAAAAAGATAGAAGAGACCGTGCTGATGGAAAAAGTGCCTGCTAAACTTGCAGAGCAGCTAATGGGCAAAAAGGCAGAGGATACCGTGGTGTTCCGCCCTGCAGATGTAGCTGAAGGCGATGAACTCGATGCTTTCCTCCGTGAGCCTTTGAAGGAAGGCGCTGAAGCAGCCAATAACTATTATAAGCTTACCATCACCAAAGTGGGCCTGCTGATACCGGCTGAGCTGGGTGTGGAATTATATATGCAGCTATTCCCCAACGATGCCATAACCACTGAGGCCGACTTCAGGGAGCGCATCAGGCAGGAACTGGGCAAGGAATATGACCGCATTACCCGCGATCGCCTGCACAACGAAATATATGAGCTGCTGGTACACAATACCAATATACAGTTGCCCGTGCCCTTCCTGAAGCGTTGGTTGAAAGAAGGTGGCGAAAAGCCGAAGAGCGAACAGGAAGTGGAGCAGGAGTTTGGCAGCTTTGAACACCAGCTGCGCTGGACACTGATATCGGACAAGCTGATACTGGACAATAAGATAGAAGTAAGCCGCGAAGAGGTGGACCAGGATATCAAAGCGCGTGTGCTGGGTTATTTTGGCATGGATGCTGAAGACGATGCGCCCTGGATGGAAGGTTATATGGCGAAAGTGGCCAAAGATCAGAAGACACTCGATGAGACCTACCGCCGCTTGTTGTTCGATAAATTGTTCCAGTTCCTCGAAGCACAATTCAGCATTACGGAAAAAGAGGTGACCGAAGAAGAGTTCTTCAAGCTGCCCGATGCGCATGCGGCACATCACCACCATCATTAATAGCTGATCAATAGTATTTTGTTAATTAATAAATAAAGCCGTGCACAGCACGGCTTTATTTATCTGGCCTCGACTATCTTTATCCAATGGCCGGAGTAATTATTTTTTCCCTGGTAGCCGTGATCGTCATTGCGGTGATACGTGCCCAAAGGAAGGCTAAAGAGAAGGCGGATGATTACAGGTTACCACAAAATGCCAAAGCGCTGCTATCGGCAAATGTTGCATTTTACAGGGCACTTGGCGATGCAGACAAGACTGCTTTTGAAGAACGGCTGCGTGATTTCCTGTCGCGTACCGCGGTGACTGGCGTGGGCGGTGTGGTAGTCACAGACCTGGACAAGCTCCTCGTAGCTTCTGCAGCTATCATACCCATATTCTCGTTCCCCGATTGGCGATATAATAATATTGATGAGGTACTGCTGTATCATAAGGCCTTCGACAAAGAATACAGCCAGGAAGGCGATGACCGTAACATCATTGGCATGGTAGGCAGCGGGGCTATGCAGGGCCAGATGATACTATCGCAGCCTGCGTTAAGGGCCAGTTTCCGTGAGCCTAACGATGGCAGCAATACGGCCATACACGAGTTCGCTCATTTACTGGACAAGGCAGACGGGGCGGTGGACGGCGTACCCGAATACCTGCTGTCCAAGCCCTACACCATTCCATGGATAAAGCATGTACATGAGACGATCGCACAAATGAAGGCTGGTGGCGATAGGGATATTAATTTTTATGGTGCTACGAACGATGCGGAATTTTTTGCCGTCATCACAGAATACTTTTTTGAGCGCCCTCATGAACTGGAGGAGCATCACCCCGAGCTATATAAGCTATTGGAGCAGATGTTTCACCCGGCAGCTACGCAATAGGCAGCTATTATTTGTATTCCAGGCTGTATTGTTTCCAGGTGGTGGTGGGCGTAAAGAGGTTTTTCATTTGTGCAAATCGGCGCCCTCTGGGACTAGTACTGTCAGCCTCCAGTTTTGCGACCATGTTTTTTACCCTGTCCGGTAATTCAAAGCCATTTATGTAAATACCTATGCTGTAAGGTTTCCCTGCATCAGTTCTGTCCATTTGTTCTTTGCCGGTCAGTGCTTTGAATGGGACAGAAGCTTCCCAAACCATGTTGTTCGATACGCTATCAATAGCTATACGTACTTTTATATTACAGAAATTAGTGGCATTAATATTGAAACTGGTGTTACAGTCTTTGAACCCTTCAAAAGATATTTCTTTGGCATCTGCGAGAAAGTTTTTCGCACGCATTTGTATGCGCGTGTCCTCGTCGTTCTCACCACTGCTATGTTCCCCGGCCAGCCGGTCGGTTGGTATCTGGGTATGTTCTCTAACGACAGGATAATCTATCGCCGCGGTCATCTTTTGTGCCCCGCCGGTATCTATCCACACACGCATGCCGGCATCCAGTATCTTAAGCTGGCCTTTAGGGTTATTTGTTTCTATTGTTAGGTACAAGTTCTTCGCATCGTTAGTTATCGCATAGCTGATCATCGCATCGATATCAGAATATGGATAAGGATCGGGCCAGTCATTATTATAGCCATCTACAACAATGCTGTGTGCAACTGCCGACATGGATTTTGCGGTAGGCTTTGAAGTGTGACAAGATAAGAGGATACCGCCTAATAAAATTGCACTGACTTTGAAAAAAGGCCTCAACATGTATGGTTGTTTTTTAATAGATATTTATGCAGCAAAGTAAGGGTATACGATGCAAATTTGACCCATTTGGAAAAAAAAAGCTGTTTTGGTGCTTTTGCAATGATTTCGCTGAACAGCCGGGTATTTTATCGTTTTTCGGACGGAATATGGTTAGAATTGTTTGGATGATATCATATTTTGGGAAATATTTACCTGCAGTTAACCTTTTATTTTTGCCGAATAATTAAATATTGTAAAATAACCCAACCTAAACGTAGCATTGTATGTCATAATAAAATAATGGCATATTATTGATATGGTATTTTTTTTAACAAAGTTTTTTCATATCTTACAAAACCCCTTAAACTATAAACTTTGTAAACACATAACCACCTAAACGCAAAATGTAATTATGGACATATTTTACAAGGCAAAGCTTTGGTCTCAGTGTAAAAGATCTGTGCTGACTTTGGTCGCTATCCTGTCGGCGATCATAGTGCCGGGTACAGTAAAAGCGCAGCTGACCATCACTAACAATCAAACCGCAGTACAATTAGTATCGCGTTTCGTTGGGTCGGGTGTATACGTATATAATCAGCAACTTACCTGCCCGGGGACACATAATGGTGTTTTTACGGCGACGAACAGTAACCTGGGTCTGCCCGGAGGTGTGATACTTTCTACTGGGCCTGCAGCAGCTATTGCCGGGCCGGCGAATGTAGCGGCCGGTGCCAATATAAGCCAGGATATCTATGGCACACCCGGCGATCCGGATCTGAATGCAATCATCGGGGGCACAGGATACGATGCCTGTGCACTTAGTTTCGACTTTGTGCCCAACATCGATACCGCTACCATGCTGCATTTCCAGTACGTATTTGGCTCAGACGAATATCCTGAATATGCATGTTCCGGTTTCAACGATGTTTTCGCATTTATGATAACCGGGCCTAACTTCACACCTAATCAGAATATAGCCCTGGTACCTAATACCAATATTCCGGTTGCCATTAACAGCATCAATGGCCCACCATACACTTATTCGCTTGCTGCATGTAATGCCATGGGACCAGGTTCGCCATTCACGCAATATTATGTGGATAATAATGGCGGGCAGACGGTGGCTTTCGATGGCTTTACTGTTGTAATGGATGCGCAGGCATTATTGATGCCTTGTGATACATACCATATAAAATTGGCTGTTCAGAATACCGGTGATGAGGCCTATCAATCCGGGGTATTTTTGAGGGAAAACAGTTTTGTGGTGGATACAGTTAGCATCAATGCCGGAGGTTTTATACCAACTAACGGAGGCTACCTGGTAGAAGGGTGTACTCCTACCGATATCGTTTTCTCACGAGATACTGCGCTACCGCAACGTAAGAAGATATGTATAGAAGTAGCGGGTACTGCAACCAATGGCGTGGACTATCCGTTCATAGCAGATAGTGTTATCATACAGCCTTACACTACGTCTACAACTATCACTGTTAACCCGATATTGGACGCACTGACAGAGCCGCAGGAAACAGTGATCATCAGGCATATTAACTGCTGCACACATGCGCCGGTTGACAGCATTGTACTTCATATACAGGACTCGCTGCAGATGCAGTTGCTGACACCGGATACTTTCTTCTGTGCAGGCAGTCAGCAGTCCACAGAATTACATGTGACAGGCGATACAGCTTACAGTTATTTGTGGACCCCAACGAACGGGGTGGCCGATTCTACCGATACCCTGACACATACCTCGCCGGCACCTACGCAAACGACCACATATACGGTAACGGCAAGTTACCCCGGCTGTCCTTCGGTTTCACGCTCTACTACTGTATCCATCGAGCCACTACCGATAGTGAACGTGCGTGCTGATACTGCTATATGTGCCTACGATAATTTGTTACTGAACACTACGATCGATCCGCCACAGGGTAATTATACCTTTACCTGGACCCCGACAGGCTTCCTCGACAATGGCAGTATACAACAGCCTACTTTCCACAGCGATTCTTTAGGTACTTATGCCTATACGCTGACGGTAGCTACGCCGCACAACTGTATCGGTATGGACTCGGTTAAAGTAAAAACATTGCGTGTGCCAACTGTGGATATATTGGATGATTATGTGGGCTTCTGCACACATAGTGCTTTCCAGATGAGGACCACTTTCTTCCCGAATAATCTCACCAATTTCCAGTGGACCCCGGCTACGTACCTCAACGATCCGACGATAAAGAACCCCATCTACTACTCGGATGATGTGAACCTCACGCATTATACACTTACGGTGACGACTGCGGATGGCTGTAAGGCATCTGATACGATAGATATCCAAACCTACACCGTACCGACAGCTAATATCCTTACAACGGATACCGTTGTATGCCTTACTGATTCTATGAAGTTGTATGTGGACATCCAACCCGAGGATTCGGCAGGCACATATAGCTATAACTGGTCGCCGACCAACTGGCTGGGTAATCCTTATGAAAGAGACCCTATGTTCTTCTCCCAGCAGGACGCATACAACTGGCTGCACCTAACGGTTACTTCCCCTGTGGGTTGTATCGCGAAAGATGATGCCATGATACGTACATCGGCCCCGGTACACATCAACGTAACGCCGAATACTACTATACCATATGGCAACAGCATACAACTGAATGCTGATGGCGCCTTCTATTATGTCTGGACACCTACCCCATACCTCGATAACCCGAATATCAAAGACCCAGTGGCTACGCCGTATGAACCAACATTGTACACTGTATATGCTATGAACAAGGTTGGCATATGCAGGGATACGGCAAGGGTATTCGTAGACATAGATTATACCATGACCGAGTTCATACCTTCGGCCTTTACACCTAATGGCGATGGTAAGAATGATGTTTTCAAAGTGTTCAACATGAAATACCAGCGCCTGCTTGAGTTCAGGGTATATAACCGCTGGGGCCAGAAGGTATTTGATACCATAGACGATACAAAGGGCTGGGATGGCACCTTCAACGGTGAAGCTTGCGATGCCGGTGTATATAATTACATCATACGCGTTGCCAAGCCCGACGGTACGCAGAAATTATACAGGGGCGATGTTACCTTGTTGAGATAGTGTGCAGCGATGCATTAAAAAAAAGTCCCGCTCTCAAGAGCGGGACTTTTTTTGTAGATCGTATCATACTCTTGCCCGCCAGGGCAGTTCTTCAGCTTTATTGATATGCCCTATATAGCGGGCGAGTACGAACAGCAGGTCGGAAAGGCGGTTGAGGTAGGGGACAATAAGCCCGGGTACGGCCTCGCCCTGCTCCTGCATCATAACGCATATACGCTCGGCCCTGCGGCAAACACAGCGGGCTACATGGCAGGTAGAGGCTGCAAGGTTGCCGCCGGGGATGATGAAAGAGCGCATCTCCGGCAGACTATCGTTCATTTCATCAATGCGTTCTTCCAGCCATTTTATATCAGTATCGAGCAGGTCGGGCAGTTTCATTTTCACATCTTTGTCAGGGCTGGTCGCCAGCTCGGAGCCTATGGTGAACAGCCTGTCCTGTATCTCCCGCAGCCACTCACTTATCGTGTCATTGGCGGCCATATCGTTTACCATGCCGAGGAACGAGTTCAGTTCGTCCACGGTGCCATAGCTTTCTATTCTTATATGGCTTTTCGACACCCTTACCCCGCCTATAAGGCTGGTGCTGCCTTTATCGCCCGTCTTGGTATATATCTTGAATGCCATAAACCCCATACCCCTAAAGGGTGCTTTCTTTATTATATCAATTAATGTTTTGCGATATCCCCCGCAATGGTGGCTGCACCCTTATGGGGCAGGCGGGTATCCGTTTCCACCAGTCCGTCTTTTATCCTCACTATCCGGTGGGTGAACTGGGCTATATCTTCCTCGTGTGTTACCAGTACCACGGTATTGCCTTGCTGGTGTATTTGCCCGAAGAGTTCCATGATCTCTATAGAGGTCTTACTGTCCAGGTTACCGGTAGGTTCGTCGGCCAGTATGAGGGCCGGGTTGTTGATGAGTGCCCTTGCAATGGCAACACGTTGGCTTTGGCCGCCTGAGAGTTCATTAGGCTTATGGTGAGCTCTGTCGCCCAGCCCAACTTTGCCCAGCATGGTCCGGGCACGTTCTTCGCGCGCCACCTTGCCTACGCCAGCGTAAATAAGGGGAAGGGCTACGTTTTCCCATGCTGTAAGGCGGGGCAGCAGGTTAAACTGCTGGAACACGAAACCGATCTCTGTATTTCTTACATCGGCCAGTTCATTGTCCTCCATGCGACTCACGTTCTTGCCATTCAATACATACTCGCCCGATGTAGGTGTATCGAGGCAACCCAATATATTCATGAGTGTACTTTTGCCCGAGCCTGAGGGCCCCATAAGCGCCACATATTCATTACGTTCTATCAGCAGGTTGATACCCTTCAGTACAGGCAGTTCCTGCCTGCCCAGGTAATAGCTCTTCTTTATCTCGTTTAGCCTGATTATTTCTTCCATCTGCCGGTTGTGAGTATCAAAAATACATATAATTTCACGCTTCGCTTATGCTGTGCTTTCCGGGCTGTAAAATAAACTTAGGGCTATATATTACCGGGCGACGCCCCGATGGCTACCATAATATAGAAACTGTGTTCTACCCTGTACCATGGGAAGATGTGCTGGAAATAGTGCCTGCGGAACGAACTGCCATTTACCTGTATGGGAAAGCAGTTGCAGGCGACAGCAAAGATAATCTGGTATACAAAGCCTATGAACTACTGCAAAAGCAATACCCGGATAGAGTCCCTGCAATGGAAATACACCTGCTGAAAAGCATACCTATGGGTGCAGGCCTCGGTGGCGGTTCTGCCGACGGGGCTTTTATGCTGAAACTCCTGAACGATTATTGCGACCTGGGTTTGAACAACGAAACACTGGCTGCACTGGCATTGCAGTTAGGCAGCGATTGCCCCTTTTTTATTTACAGCACACCACAGTTCGCCGGGGGCAGGGGAGAAGATATGGAGCCTGTGGGTATCGATCTGTCTGCATATAGCATACAGTTGGTTTGTCCCGGCATACATGTCAGCACGGCTAATGCTTTTCAGCTCATAACACCGCAGGCCGCAAACTTTGATCTGCGAACATTGGGCCAGCTCCCTGTCAGCGAATGGAGACAGAATATCAGCAATGATTTTGAAGCACCTGTGTTTCAGCAGCATCCTGAAATAGCAGCCATCAAACGGCAGCTTTATGAGCAGGGCGCTGTCTATGCATCTATGAGTGGCAGCGGGAGCGCGGTGTATGGAATATTCAATAAAGGGCAGCGTGCACAGCTAGATATCAAAGCCGAAACATTTATATTTGAAATAAGCAGAAGTGGTATTCTGCCAGTGAAAACCTACTTTTGCTAACATGGTCAATACCCGCATTTATACATTCCTTTTCGGGATACTGTTTACATTATTGGCTTATAGTGTTATGGCGCAATCACCCCTCGAAAAGCAACGTTGGGTGGATGAGACCTATAACAAACTGAGCACCGAAGAGCGTATTGGCCAGTTGTTCATGGTGGCTGCTTATTCCGGCGGTCCGGATTACAACGAAGCTGCTATTACCGACCTGGTGAATAAGCACGAGATAGGCGGGCTCATTTTCATGCAGGGCGACCCTGCCAGCCAGGCTACGCAGACCAACAAATACCAGTCGATGGCACAGGTACCCCTGCTGATAGGTATGGATGCTGAATGGGGATTGGGTATGCGCCTGACAGGTGTTGCAGACCTGCCCCGGCAAATGATGCTGGGCGCAACGCGCGATACGGGAATGGCTTATGCCGTGGGTGTGGCCATAGGCAGGCAATGCAAGCGCATGGGCGTGCATATCGATTTCGCCCCGGTGGTAGATGTGAATAACAATCCTAACAATCCCGTCATCAACGCACGTTCATACGGTGAGGACAAGACGAGGGTGGCAAAAATGGCCATTGCTTACATGCATGGATTGCAGTCGCAGGGTATTATGGCCTGTGCCAAACACTTCCCCGGTCATGGCGATACTGATGTGGACTCACATAAGGACCTGCCTGTTATTCGTAAATCACTGGCCCAGCTCGAGAGCCTGGAGTTGTATCCCTTCAAACAAATGATAGAGGCCGGGGTAAATAGCATCATGGTAGCGCACCTTGAGGTGCCGGCATTGGAGAGCGAACCGCATGTGCCCACCACGCTGTCGAAGAACACGATCACCAACCTGCTAAAGAAGAAGATGGGCTTCAAAGGCCTCGTGTTCACTGATGCGCTGAACATGAAGGGGGTTACCAAATATTTCGCTGCAGGAGAGGTTGACCTTCGTGCTTTTATGGCGGGTAACGATGTGCTGCTCTTTTCGCAGGATGTGCCCACGGCTATTGCTAAGATAAAAGAAGCGATGGAAGCGGGGCAGATAACAGAAGAGCATCTTGAAACAAGTGTAAAGAAGATACTGGCTGCCAAATACGATGCAGGCCTGGCACATATTAACCGTATAATGCCTGAGTTTGCTGCACAGGACCTGAACAGTAGTATTGCCAACCTGCGTTTAAGGGTCAGCAACAAAGCGATCACCCTGGTGGCTGATAAGAATAAATTGCTGGATAAAATAATGGCCAACAATACCACTGTTGGCTATGTGGGGGTTAATGCTGATGGCAGTACTAAACTGTATGAAGAATTGAAAAATACCCTGCAGGACCTTAAAGCCGATTGGCTGCCCAAAGGAAGTTCTGCCGGCGATGCTGCAAATGTATTGAGCAGCATTGGTAAATACGATGCGGTAATAGTGGCCGTACACAATATGGGTTTTTATCCGGGTTCCAGTGGTAATTATGGACTCGACTCCCGGCAGATGGACTTTTTGGCCAAAGCCAATAATTTGAAGAATGTGATCATCGTGGATATGGGCAATCCCTATTTGCTGAGTAAACTATGTGATACAAAGTCGGCCCTTGTAGCCTACGAAGACGACACGATATCTGAAGCATCGATGGCTCGTGCCATAGTTGGCGAGAAGAACATTGTCGGCTTGTTGCCGGTATCGCCCTGTGCTACCATGAAATCGCCGCCGGATAATTTTGTGGTGCACGAAACGGTGAAGCCTAAGCCACAGCCCAAAGCAACCTCTTTAAAGAAAGAAGAGTTTACACAGGATGCAGGTGTGGTGAACCCAGACATGCTCGATAAGCTCGACATGTTCCTGCAGCGCAGTATTGTAGATGGTGCTTTCCCGGGTTGCAGGGTGCTTGCCTCCAGGAACGGGAAGATATTTTACGATAAGAGTTTTGGCTATTTCGATTATTACCGGAAGAAGCCGGTGGAAAATAATACCCTGTACGATGTTGCCTCCATGACCAAAGTGCTCGCGATGACGCTTGCTGTGATGAGGCTTTACGAGACCGGTAAGCTGGACCTTAATAAGACGACCGGCGACTACCTGCCATGGGTACGGAATACCAATAAGACAGGCCTGCATGTGCGCGACATGCTCATGCACCAGGCCGGGCTGAAAAGCTGGATACCTTTTTACAGAGAAACACTCGATGACAACAATAACCCCCGCAGCGATCTCTATAAAAGAGATAGGACGGGAAGCTATACGGTACAGGTGGCAAAAGATATGTACATGCGTAGCGATTGGGTAGATACGGTATGGGCACGTATCCTCATGAGCCCCCTTGAGAACAGGGGCCGTTATGTGTACAGCGATCTCGATTTTTATTTTCTCGCGGCTATAGTGGAAAAGATAACGGGCAAGAGCATTGATCAATACGTGGACGAACAGTTCTACAAACCCATGGGCTTGAAGTATATCGGTTATCATCCCCTCGAGAGGTTTAGCCTGGCTGATATTGCCCCTACGGAAAATGATATGATCTGGCGGCAGCAACTGGTACATGGCTATGTGCACGATCCCGGCGCAGCTATGTTTGGCGGTGTGGCAGGCCATGCAGGTATTTTCTCTACCGCAGGCGATGTAGCAGCCGTATTCCAGATGCTGCTGAACAAAGGCCTGTATAATGGCAAACGCTATTTTAAGGCAAGTACCGTAGATCTCTTTACTGCGTATCATTCGCGCATCAGCAGGCGTGGCTATGGCTTTGATAAGCCCAGTGCCGATAAGGACGATGGTGGCCCTGCCAGCACCTATTGCACTGCTGCCGCCTTCGGCCACCAGGGCTTTACAGGTACTTGTGTATGGGCCGATCCCGGCACAGGGGTCGTGTTTGTGTTCCTGTCCAACAGGGTAAATCCCTCGGCAGACAACAACAAGATCAATCACCTGAGTGTACGTACTGTAGCGCAGGATTACATATACCAGTCTCTCGGCTTGCCGCCGAATAAGAACAGGAAAGTGGTATATGAGCAGGAGACCGGCCGGGCCAAATAGCTCATTTAAGGATTGTTAAGGAACTTTAACAAATGTGTATTTTGCTCGTTTGAACAATTGTTACCATTTTTGTTGCATCGTTTTAACACTCTGTTTCCAAAATTCACGCATGCGTATCCGCCTATCCATTATTGTTTTGTTCTTCACAATGTGGAGTACCGTTTCATTTGCACAACAACAGTGCATCATAAAGGGCCGGATACAGGATACCCTGAATAACAATTACCTGCCTCATGCAGCTGTAACCCTTATACATGCTTCCGATTCCATAATGGAGACCTTCACCCGTACCAAAGACGACGGCAGTTTTGAACTGCATGCGGCTTCGGGCGACAGGTACCTGGTCATGATCACTTATCCGGGATTTGTGGACTATATAGATATTGTCACCGTAAAAGATGGCAAGACAAAGGATATGGGCAACATACCCATGATAACCCGTAGCCACCTGCTTACCGAGTTTGTATTTGAACAGAACCGGGGTGCCATAAAGGTAAAGGGAGACACCATTGAGTATGTGGCTGATAGCTTTAAGACCAAAGACAATGCAACCGTAGAGGACTTGCTGAAAAAACTCCCCGGCCTGCAGGTAGATAAGAACGGCCAGGTAACAGCGCAGGGTGAGAAAGTACAGAAGATATTGGTAGATGGCGAGGAATTCTTTTCGGATGACCCTGCGGTGGTTACCAAGAACCTGCAGGCGAATGCTGTGGACAAAGTACAGGTGTTCGATAAGAAAAGCGACCAGGCAGAGTTTACGGGCATAGACGATGGGGTCCGGACGAAGACGATAGACCTGAAACTGAAAGAGGATAAAAAGAAAGGGTACTTTGGCAAGGTGGTAGCAGGTGGCGGCGGCGATGAAAAAGGTAATGGCTACTATGAGAACCAGGCCATGATCAACGACTTCAAAGGCAAACGGCAGGTATCGGTGTTTGGGGTAATGTCCAATACGGCCAGGGTAGGTTTGGGATGGGGCGATGCAGATAAATATGGTGTTAGCAATGTCAGTACCGATGTATCTTCAGATGGCTCGGTAACCAGCTTCTACAGCAGCGATGATAATGATAACATAAGCTGGGATGGTACTTACAATGGTGAGGGCTTGCCTACGGTTTGGACGGCGGGTGCCCACTTTGCAGACAAATGGAAAGAGGACAAACACCATGTAAATGCCAACTATCGCTATGCCAATCAGAATATCGATGCTGTAGGCAACACTACTACCGACTATATTATCCCCGGCTCCTCCTATACCACTACAGAATCAAAGACATCTTCAAAAATGGGTATGCGCCACAATCTTGGCGGAACCTATGAATGGAAGATCGACAGTTCATCCAATCTGAAACTGACCCTCGGAGGAAACTACGCCGATACGAAAAGCAATACCAACTATACCAACGAATCGCATACTGTTTCCGGCGACCCGATGAACGACGGCTATCGGAACATCAACGGCGATGCTAACTCGAAAAGTGAGAGTGCGGATATATTCTGGCGTAAACGCTTTAAAAAGAAGGGTAGGACCATATCTGTGGACCTGCCGGAGAGTTATAAAGTAAGTAATAGCAATAGCTTCCTGCGCTCATCCAACACTTACCGATATACGGATAGTGCAGGCAATTCTTATGATACTACAGCCACAGTAAACCAGCAAAAGGTGAACGACAATGTAGCTTTGTCTGTGGGTACTAAAATTGAGTACACTGAACCTCTGTCCAAGGTGGCCTATATTGATGCCAGTTACGGCCTGAAGCTTGACAACAATAAAGCGGCAAGAACAACAATCGATACCAACAGTACTGACGGAAGCTATACCGATACCAATTCGGTCTACAGTAGTAATTATGCGTACAATGTGCTTACGAATTCCGGAGGTATGGCTTTGCGTTTCGATTACAAGAAGATGGTCTTTTCATTTGGCGGTTCGCTATCCTATGCCAGTATTGAGCAAAAAGACCTGAGGAACGATACGTCATCTACTTATAGCTACCTGAATTTCTTTCCTAAAGCCGATTTTACTTACAAATTCGAGAACCAATCGCGCTTCAATTTCAGGTACTATGGTAATACGCGGCAACCATCTCTGTCGCAGATACAACCTTTACTGGATAATACCGATCCCAACAACATTGCCATAGGCAACCCTGATCTGAAACAGGAATTCAGGCATAGCTTCACCGCCAGCTATAACAGCTATAAGGTGCTTAGCGGCAGTTACCTTTGGCTTAATGCAACCTACAGCCTGGTACAGAATGCAATAACCCGTGTTGATTCGGTACTCTACGGGGGGCGGAGACTTTACCAGTACCGGAATGTCAATGGGAATTATTTTGTATCGGGCTATGGAGGCTATGGCCTGCGGATTCCTAAAACGCAGATGCGCGCGGGCATATGGACAAGTGTGAATTTGGCACACTCCAACACATTCGTCAATGGGCAACCGAATGTCAGTAGCAATAATTCCTACACATTTGGCCCCCGTTTAGATTACGATAAACCTGACAAGTTTGAGTTCTCATTCTCGCCACAGGTGGTATACAATGACAATAAGGCTACGATCAGCACCAATGTGGCCAGCTATTGGTCCGGGCAGGTAGATTTTGATGGCTCCGTACAGTTGCCGTTGAAATTTGAGATCGGTACGGATATCAATTGGTACCTGCGCCAGAAGACAAGCGTATTCAATACCAATAACAATGTGTTTCGCTGGAACGCTTATGTGAGCAAAAAATTCCTGAAAAAGAGCCAGTTGGAGCTCCGCCTGTCTGCATTCGATATTCTTGATCAGAACAAAGGCTTCAGCCGGTATGCTCAAAGCAGCTATATCTACGAGAACAGTTACAACACCATCCGTCGATATGGTTTACTCAGCCTGATCTGGAACTTTACGAAAACAGCAGCAGGCACACCACCTCCGGATGATGGGCCCAAAATGAGATTCAGGGGATAAAAAATGTAAATGAAAGGGAAAATAGTCATAACGATATTAGTGCTCTTCACTGCCTTATCAGCACACGCCCAGTTCACAACCTACGGCAAGATAGAGTATGAGCGCAAAGTGAATGTACATCGCCAGTTGGATGACATGGCCCAGGATGAGCAGAATGCTTCGTGGATTGAGTCATTCAAATCTAAGGTGCCTAAGTTCAGCCTTTCCTATTTCGATTTGTACTTCAATACCAACAAGGTAATATATAAGCCCGGGCGGGAGTCTGAACAGCAATTCAAAATGTTTGGCGGCGGGCCCGCTGCTGAAAACGTGGTATTGACCGATCTGAACGCACATAAGGTGACAGCAAATAAACAGGTTTACGATCAGAAATTTCTCATTGGGGACAGTATGAGGGTACTGAAGTGGAAGATAGAGGACGAGGTGCGCACCATCGCCAGCTACAAGTGCCGCAAAGCCGTGAGCATCATCTGCGATTCGGTCTATGTGGTTGCTTTCTACACCGAGGATATTATGGTAAGCGGCGGCCCGGAAATGTTTAGCGGCCTGCCGGGTATGATACTGGAGCTTGCAGTTCCCCGCCTTTACACTACATGGGTTGCCCAAAAAGTAGAACTCATCCAGCCCAAAGACAGTGATTTTTCGATAGAAGAGAAGGGAAAAAAGGCCACACAGGCTGAAATGGTAGGCGCCCTTTCAGAAAGTTTTGCACGCTGGGGCAAAATGGCCAGCCGCAATATCTGGTGGTGTGCTTTATAGCGTCCTCAGGCAAAGTATTCTATGATACAGGCCTTTAGTAATTCTTCCTGTTCTGCCATTCCGGTGAGCGGTACTTTTTCCACTTCTTTGAAATGCGGCCATCCGTCCTGGTCACGGCCTTCAAATTCGTAATAGCCAACCTGGCTCAGCAGGGTGCATACTGCTACATGCATCAGGTCTTGTTTTTGTTCCTTGCTGAACTTCCTTGAGGGTACATGCCCCAACTCATTGACCCCGATCAGGAACAAAATGCCCTCCATATCGGGTACTTTGCCAAAGCGCTGCTGCAGCATTTCTTCGGTCTCTTTCCAGCGTTCTTCTATATTATCCATTATTCCTATCTGTATTTTAAGCAAAATTAAGCAAGTTCCCGACACCATCACCTTCCCGCTCATATTGGCGTAGGTTTTAAAAAAAGTTAAAAGTATATTGCTATAATTTCTTTTTGCTCCCGACTCTTTACTTTTGAACTCATTACTGAATCTTTGAACGAATTATGGAAATAACTTCTTCCTCACCCGACATCCGCGAACTGAATGAACGCATCCACCAGCAGAGTGCTTTTATCGACCTGCTGAATATGGAACTCAACAAGACCGTGGTAGGCCAGAAGCATATGGTGGAACGTTTGCTCATTGGCCTGCTGGCCAATGGCCACGTATTGCTCGAAGGTGTACCGGGGCTGGCAAAGACGCTTGCTATTAAGTCGCTGGCATCGGCCATACATGCACGTTTTGCCCGCATACAGTTCACCCCCGATCTGCTTCCTGCCGACGTATTGGGTACCATGGTGTACAATCCGCAGGCGCACGAGTTTGCTGTGCGTAAAGGCCCCATATTCGCCAACTTCATACTGGCGGACGAAATAAACCGTGCCCCTGCAAAAGTGCAGAGCGCCCTGCTCGAGGCTATGCAGGAAAGGCAGGTGACCATAGGCGACAACACTTATAAGTTAGAAGAGCCTTTCCTGGTACTGGCCACGCAAAACCCCATTGAGCAGGAAGGTACCTACGAGCTGCCCGAAGCACAGGTGGACCGTTTCATGCTCAAGGTGGTTATATCATATCCTAAAAAGGAAGAGGAGCGCAATATCATTCGCTACAACCTCAATCCGCAGGGAATGACAAAGATCAACCCCGTAGTAACGCCCGAAGATATTCTTAAGGCCCGCCACCTGGTGCGCGAGGTGTATATGGACGAAAAGATAGAGCAGTACATACTGGATATAGTTTTCGCTACCCGTTTCCCTGAAGAATATAAGCTCAATAAATTGAAGCCCCTCATCAGCTATGGTGCTTCACCACGCGCCAGCATTAGCCTGGCCCTTGCAGCAAAGGCTTATGCCTTTATCAAGCGCCGGGGTTATGTGATACCTGAAGATATCCGTGCCATCTGCCACGATGTGATGCGGCACCGCATCGGCATCACCTACGAGGCTGAAGCAGAGAACATTACCAGCGAACACATACTGAACGAAATACTCAATGTAGTGGAAGTGCCATAGAGTTCGTCATTTCGAACGAAGAGAGAAATCTCCTGAGGCTTCCACTTAACTAAATAGAATTAATGTCCCCCACTGTAAATTGCGGGACATTTTTTTACTTTCATAGCTAACAAATTTTGGTTCAAAATGACTGATGATCTCGAACTACTCAAGTATCCCATAGGGAAATATCAAAAGCCCGCGGCATATAGCCCGGAATTGCTCCGTGAATGGATGACCCTCATAGCGGCACTCCCCTCATGGATGGATGTAGTGATCGAGAACCTTGATGAACAGCAATTGCAAACGGCCTATCGCCCCGGTGGCTGGACGGTCAACCAGGTAGTACATCACCTGGCCGATAGCCACATGAATGCATATATGCGTTTCAAGCTCGCCATTACAGAAGATAACCCGCAGGTAAAACCATACATGGAAGCCCGCTGGGCTGAATTGCCCGATAATTTTTCCACCCCGGTCAATGTTTCGGTTACCTTGCTGCATGCCCTGCACCGCCGCTGGGATGCATTGATGCAAGGCATGAGCGATGCAGATTGGCAACGTACTTTTTACCATCCGGAGCACAAGAGGGACATCCCACTGTGGGAAATTGCGGCTTTATATGCATGGCATGGCCGTCATCATATGGAGCAGGTACGTAGCTTGCGTAACAGGATGAACTGGTAAGCCGATCTTTTCGGGAAGCCCATGCTGCTAACGAGACTTTGTGATCCCTTTTTTGGTATTTGACTTTTGAATTTTGACATTACCCCTTACCTTAGCTTACAAATTTTCATATTATGCAAAAAGGGCTTCTTGATCTGCACAGCGTAATGAGGTGGCTGATAATATTGTTTGCATTGCTCACCCTTATAAAGGGCCTCGGTGGCATGAACGGTAAAAAGCCATTTGCCAAAGGCGACAAACGAACAGCCCTTTTCCTGATGATAAGCTGCGATATACAGCTGCTGCTTGGCTTTATTTTATACTTCATGAATGGCTGGTGGAGCGTACTCACTGGCGGCTCAGCCATGGCCAGCAACTATAACCGCTTCTTTGCGGTAGAGCATGCCGTGGGCATGCTGGTAGCAATTGTACTGGTACACATTGGCTATAGCGCTACTAAAAAAGACATCGCCGACGGCGCTAAGTTCAAACGCCTGTTTTGGTACACACTCGTGGCCATGATCATTATCCTGGCCACTATCCCATGGCCCGGCCGCGAGGTAGCAAGGCCATTATTACCCGGCATGTCTGCATAGCTCATGGTGCGCAAAGTATTGCAACCCTTGTACTCGGCCTGGGTCATACTGTCATTTGTAGTATGCCTCTTGCTGCTTTTTCCCTTATTCGTTGCCGTTAGCATTCCTAATAATTACTGGGCAAGGCGCAGTATATGGCGCATCATCAGGCACTGGTCGCAGTTCTGGTTATGGCTTATAGGCATGCCCATGCGCATACAGGGGCCCAAGCCACCCAAAAGAAGATATGTGGTGGTAGCGAATCATATATCTTATATGGACACTGTCGTGGTCTTCTCTGCCATACCCTGGTACTTTCGTGCGCTGGGCAAGGCTGAGATGTCATCGATGCCCTTGTTGGGCTTCATTTACAAGCAGATCGTCATCATGGTAAAGCGGGATAGCGCCCACAACCGTGCCCGCAGCATGCGCCTCATGTGGCGCGCCGTGAAGTATGAGAGTTCCGTATTGGTTTTCCCTGAAGGTACCTTTAATGAGACCGCAGAACCGCTCAAAAATATCTTCGACGGTGCTTTTCGCCTCGCCATCAATGCACAAACGCCCATCTTCCCCATCGTCTTCCCCGATACGGTCGATCGCTGGAATTACAACCATTGGTGGGCCGTATGGCCCGGGCGCAATCGTGCTGTTTACCTCGACCCTGTACCTGTTGATGGCCTCACACTGGCTGATGTTCCGGCACTGAAAGAAAAAGTGGGCAGGCTGATGGCTGATGCCTTGCTAAAAGCCAAACCCGGCTACCCCCTGGGATAGCCTCAGTACCGCTTTTCACCGACAAGCACACATTACCTCATTAATTTCCCTACTTTTGCGCCAAATTTTCAAAGAATAATGGCTTTACAAGCAGGCATAGTAGGACTCCCCAACGTAGGTAAATCGACCCTTTTTAACGCAGTAAGCAATAGTGCAAAGGCCCAGGCCTCTAACTATCGCTTCTGTACCATTGAGCCCAATGTGGGCCAGGTGGATGTGCCGGATGAGCGCCTGGCCAAGCTTACGGAGCTGGTGCAGCCCAACAGGGTAGTGCCTACCACCATAGAGTTCGTAGATATCGCAGGCCTGGTGAAAGGCGCCAGCCAGGGTGAGGGCCTCGGTAATAAGTTCCTGGCCAATATCCGCGAGGTAGATGCCATAGTGCATGTTATCCGTTGCTTCGAGGATGAGAATATTCTTCGTGAAGAAGGTGAGATAAACCCGATAGGCGATAAGGAAATAATAGATACCGAACTGCAGCTAAAAGACCTGGAGAGCGTGGAGAAGAAGATACAGCGTACCGAGAAAATAGCGAAGAATGACCCCAAGGCAAAACGTGTGCTCGATGTATTGCTGCAGTGCAAGGACCACCTGTTCCAGGGCAAGAACATACGCGGCCTGCAGCTTGAAGGTGAGGACTTCGAAGCCATTGCCGACCTCTTCCTTTTAACGCAAAAGCCCGTGCTGTACGTTGCCAATATAGATGAGGCCGCCATACAGACCGGTAATAAATATTCTGAAGCGCTGGTAAAGGCCGCTACCGAAGAAGGTGCCGGTGTTATCGTGATGAACAACAACATCGAGGCCCAGATATCGGAGATGGAAAACGAAGAAGATAAGGCTGTATTCCTCGAAGAATATGGCCTGACCGAACCCGGCCTTAACCGCCTGATCCGTGCCACTTACCAGTTGCTCAACCTCATCACCTACTTCACCGCCGGTGTGCAGGAAGTACGTGCCTGGACCATTCACCGTGGCTGGAAGGCGCCGCAGGCAGCAGGTGTTATCCATACCGATTTCGAGAAAGGCTTCATCAAGGCCGAGACGATCGCTTACGACGACTATGTGAAATATGGCAGCGAGGCTGCCTGCCGCGAGAACGGTCGCCTGCGTATAGAAGGCAAAGAATACGTGGTGCAGGATGGCGATGTGCTGCACTTCAGGTTTAACGTATAAGCTTTGGCTGTTTCCCCGCTTTATCGTAAATTACTTTTTAACTACGCTGTAATGCGCCTGAAGTTTGTATTGTTTATTGCTTTGTTGTTGATAGGTCCCCTCGGCGCAGGGGCCCAGAAGTTCATACCTATCAGCTATCTCGATTCCGTCAATTGCAGCTACACAGGTACCCGCTATATGCCTTTCGAGCTGACGGGCATGGATGATAAGAAGATCGGCAATGCATCCATTAAGGGTAAAGTCACCCTCCTCTATTTCTGGTATGCCGATTGCGGTACTTGCCATAACGATTTTCCCATTATCAATTTCATATGGAGCGAGCACAAGAACGACCCTAACTTCCGCCTTATAGGCATCAACGCTGAGGATAAAGAAAAGATACAGGCCGCTGCACAAAAATATAACCTGCAGTTTCCCCTCGCTAAAGCAAAAGACATAAGAACCCTCGATAAGATGAACTTCCACAATGGTATGCCTACCGGTGTGCTCATTGGCAAGGATGGCAAGGTCATCTACGTTAAGTTCGGCAGCATCTACTATGCTAAGCGCGACCCCAACGGAAAGACCAACTTCTATGGCAAGATACAGGCCGCATTGAAAAAGTAAGCTGGTTTTTCTCGTCTTGTTAATTTTTCTTTTTTGTCTAACGTTATACGTCCCTTCTACGTCAATACTACTGATAACCATTACAAAACAACGTTTAAACTTATCGATATATGAAAAAGATAATTACTGTTTGGATATTGCTGCTGGCTTCGGTCTCTGTTCATGCGCAGGCCTACATACCTTTCCCGACAAATAATACCATCTGGTCACAACGCCATGGCAATGGGGATACCACTCCCTCTTATTATTATTACGGCCTGGCGAACAGGGATACTGTCATCAATACATTGACCTATCACGAACTGTATCAATCAGCCGACACTATATTTCAGCCCTCTGAGCGCGTTGGCGGGCTGCGTGAAGACAGCCTGAGGCGCGTCTATTTTTATGATTATGCCACCGGCCACGAACGCTTGCTTTACAACTTTATGGTACAACCCGGCGATACAGTTGATACCGATCCCGGCTCTGCGGGCATCGTCAGTTCTATAGACTCTATTGACATATCCGGTGTGTACCACAGGCGCATCAACTTCCAGACCTACGATAGCAGTTTCTGGCTTTATGGTTCATGGGTAGAAGGTATAGGCAATATCTCCCTGGGCGGCCTCCTCGGTTCAGCCCTGCTGCAGCCCACCTGCGATTGCGGTACTGATCTCATTTGTTTCATGCACGATGGCGATTGGCGTTACCACAATCCTTTATATGCCAATACCGATTGTATGGCCAGCCTGCTTTCCGTTAACAGCGTAACCTCCAATACGCCACTTATAAGTGTATATCCGAATCCTGTAACGGGCACAGGCACTATACGATACAGTGGCATCATGGGCACAGCGACCCTTCGTATCTATACCGCTGCCGGCACCCTGCTGCATCAGTACAGTGTCAACGGCTCCGGCGATATCAGCATCAGCCAATATCCGGCCGGTATGTACTTCTACAACATGCAAGGCAGCTCAGGTAAGTTCATCGTGGAATAGCTTACTAATAACAGGAGCATCGTAAAATAAATATGCTCTTGCTTCGTTTATTTCGGTAGCCTTGCTTACCTCCTTCATGAAACATATCTGTGTCGTATTTATAATACTGCTCCCTGCCACTCTGTATGCTCAGGCACAAAACAATATATGGGCCTTTGGTATCAATTGCGGTCTCGATTTCAGTACCGGTATACCAGTATTGTTACGGACCCATATGCAGACCAGCGAAGGTGCTGCCTCCGCCTGCAATGCAAATGGCCAACTGCTCTTTTACAGCGATGGTAATCATGTATGGGACCGTAACGGTAGCCTTATGCCTCATGGCGATGGCCTTTTGGGGAATACAGGGGGCTGGGCAGTGAATTACGGCTCTGCTACGCAGGGTGTAACCATAGTACCATTTATCGACGATACCAGCAGGTTCTATTTATTTACTACAGACTGTATTGAGTCAGTCGCATCAGGCATTTATCCGGGTTATCTCCGGTATAACCTTATTGACATGCGCCTCAATAATGGCTTGGGCGACGTGGATAGCAGCATAAAGAACATCAAACTGTTGTCGCATGTTACTGAAAAGGCCTACGCGGTTGCCGGTGCGGGCTGTTACAACTGGTTGCTGACACATAGCTATGGCTCTGGCCGGTTCCTGGCTTATAAGATCGGGGTTACAGGGCTTGATACCCTGCCCGTTGTTTCCTATGCCACTACTTTGACCGATCCTGACTCGAATAGCTACATGGCCGGTGAATTAAAGATATCGCCCGATGAACGCCTGCTGGCTACCTGTTCGTCCTGGGGGCATGTTGAGCTCTTTTCTTTCGATAAAGCCACGGGCCATGTCAGTGATGCCCGTGCACTTGATTCGCTTTTGCCTAACGGTTATGGCATTGGTTTTTCCCCCACCGGTAATAAACTTTATGTCACCCCTTTTATGGGGCATATATTGCAGTATGATCTCTCGCTGCTGCCCGATATGGATGCAGTTAATGCGTCGGCCACAGCAATAGGTGATAGCGGCTCTTATGGTAGCCTGCGCCTTGGCCCGGATGGGAAACTATATACCTCACATGCCAACGAAAACCTTATGATACGCATCAACGACCCCGATGCAAAAGGCACAGCATGCAATATCACAGATCTCAGCTTTTCCACCGATCCCGACATGCACTTCCAGGTAGGCTTAGGTAACCCTGTACCACCACGCAACAGGCAGCAAAGCGATATGGTGGATACTACTACCTGCATCAGCAGCGATCCGTTACTGTTACAGGCGCCGCCCGGTTACAGTACCTATCTCTGGAGCAATGGGGATACTACGGCCGTTTTGAATGCCGATGCTTCAGGCCTCTATTGGGTCAGGGCCACCGGGCACTGCCCCGATGTTATAGACACTTTCCGTATTCAGCAGCACGATTGTAATTGTATCGTTTCCATACCCACAGCCTTTAGTCCGAATGGCGATGGCAGGAACGACCGCTTTAATGTGCTCTGCGGCGAGCTCTTATCTTTCCATATGGAGATATACAACCGCTGGGGGCAGCCTGTTTTTTATACTTCCACTATTGGCCATAGCTGGGACGGTACTTATAATGGTCGTATTTGTGATGCCGGGACCTATTATTATTTCGTTAAGCTGCGCTGCCTCAAAGGCGATGAGATATTTCGTAAGGGCGATGTAACACTAGTCAGGTAGCTATACTAATTTTCACAACAATGTTTAAACCTCTGCCCCTAGCTTTGGTCTAACAACAAAACAAGCCTCATGCTTGCCATCCCCTTGAGGAGCATTGTCTATATCGGCGAATACTGTGTGCTTATGCCCATGGGCTTCGTGGTAATGCTCATTGTGGTGCTTCACCTTTTTGATCTTGGCCGCCGTACGCAAGGCTGGTTTTACAAGTGCTGCCTGCTCTTTCCTGCAGCCTCTACAGTATTTATTGCCCTTATGGCATATACTTTCAATGCAATGTCGTTGCGGCTTGATGCGCCTCAGGTTATTTTACCCCTATGGCTACTGCTTACTATTTTTATCGGTGCCCTTTCGGTCGATGCTATTTATGTACGCAGCGGTGGCATACTGCTCCGCCTGCTCATGGTCTTCAATCTGCTTATGTCAACAGCGTACATGTTCATGTTTGCCTGGTTGTTCAACCGCCTTGTGTTCAGACACCATCATTGATCGTCGAAACTACAAAACGGCTTTTCTTCGCTTTTTAGCTGGCTTACTAAATCGCCCCTTAACTTTTCTTTTTTATTTATTCCCTGTAAGTTATACATGTCAATTATTGGTGTACATTTGCGCGCTTATGCTCGCCCGTTTCGAAGAACTGACAGAGAGTTTTGTCACCAATAAGATCGGTATATCCGATGCTTTCCTTGCTGCGCCACTGGCGCAAAAGTTGCAGCAAAACCTCGCACGCCTGTATGCAGAGGGCCTCATGCAGCAGGCCAATGTGGGCAACCGTACCACCCTAAAAGACCCCAAACAAGACCTGCGTGGCGATAAGATATACTGGCTCGATAAAAAGAACCGCGATACCGACCAACTCGAGTTCCTCGATATGATCGATCAGTTTATTGATTACCTCAACCGTACTTGCTACACCGGCATCAATGCCTGCGAGTTTCATTATGCCTATTACGAGGCGGGTAGTTTTTACAAACGCCATAAAGACCAGTTCCGCAACGATGCCGCCCGCAAGTATTCACTCGTCTCTTATCTTAATAGCGACTGGCTCGATACCGATGGCGGGCAACTCCAGGTTTACCAGGGCCAGGGCTCACAGCAGATACTGCCCTCATCCGGCAGGGCCGTCTTTTTCCGCAGCGATGAGCTGGAGCACGAAGTGCTGCCCGCCACCCGCGCCCGCATGAGCGTTACCGGCTGGCTGAAACGGGTATGATGTCATCTATCCTCCATGTAGTGTCCGTCCTCCTTTTTTATGCGTTTATGCGCAAAATGGAAATTGATTATCTTGGCAACATCCTTGAATCTTTACAAATAAATACATCATACCGATGAGCCATTTCTTTTCTAAAACCCACAGCGTAGCCATCTTGCTTGATGGACTTAATGCAGACCAGTTTTTAGCAATAGCTTGTGACGCAATACAGAAGCTTGGTTTGGAACCGGCATATATCAGCTTGCATCATGTGGTCTATTATTCCAGGGTGCGCCGCAATGGTGATAGTGAAGTGTTGAATATTAGTATAGAGGGCGATAGGGCAACTATTACAAGCAAAGCCTTTGGCGGCAGGCTCATTAGCCTGGGCAAGAACAAAAAGAATATCGACGAGTTTCGCGTAGCATTTAGTGAAGTGAAGAGCAGTCTCAGTCCCGATGAATTGACGGAAAAATGCAGGGAGCTGACGCTTCGGCTTAGCCCCGACGATCCGGACGCATATAGCAAGTACCTGCATGGGGGAGGTCTCGGGGGCTTCTGGGGAATATTTATACCCAACAAAAATTTCTTTATTACTCCCTTGATCATCGACATCAATGTGTTCGTTTTTATCATTATGTGCATTGCCGGGGTCAGTTTTATTGCTCCTACCACGGGCGACTTGCTGCAGTGGGGTGGTGACTTTCGACCATACACTATACATGGGGGGTGGTGGCGCATGTTTACAAGTATGTTCGTGCATGCTGGTGTCATTCATCTGCTGATGAATATGTACGCACTGCTCTACATTGGCGTATTACTTGAGCCATTGCTTGGCAAAACCCGGTTTGCTGCTGCCTACCTTCTTAGCGGTATTTGCTCTGGTCTTTTGAGTATTGCCATACATCCTTTCACAGTATCGGTAGGTGCATCCGGGGCCATATTTGGTATATACGGGGTATTCCTTGCCATGCTAACCACCAATCTTATAGAGAAGAGTGCCCGCAAAGCTATGCTGCAAAGTATACTCATTTTTGTAGGCTATAATCTTGTTGCCGGGATGAAGGGAAATATCGACAATGCCGGACATATAGGAGGCTTGCTTAGCGGCTTGTTGATTGGGTATACCTTTTACTTCGAGCTCAGGAAGGGAAAGGAAGCAAGAAGCCCGGTAAAAAATATCGGCTTGATGACCACTGCCGTAGTCGCACTCACCGTTTTTACTTTTATTACTTTGCCCGACCCTGCAACAGAATACCAAAAGACCGTGGAAAAATTCAGTGAGAATGAGGAGAAGGCTCTGAAAGTATATAGCCTGGATGATAGTGCCTCCAGAGATACTGTACTGCACTACCTTGCAGAGGGCATGAAATATTGGGCGCAGAATCAAAAGCTTGCTGATAAGATGCTGGCTCTTGACCTGCCTGATGGTATTCAGCACCGTAATCGCTTGTTGAAGCAATATAGCTTGCTGCGGGCCGATGTATATGAACTAGGCTATAAGCAGGTGGAGGAAAACGACACAGCCTATGCTGACAAGATAAATGAATATAATGAGAAGATACAGTCGCTGCTTGATCAGCTGAAAGAGTAATGAATGCTCTAAATTGTTACCCTTAGCATAGCAACTACCCCCTTACCATCCTCACGATTTTTGCCGCTATGCTGTCCGCGTAGTACTCCGGGCCCATGATGTGGCCATGTTTTATCTCGTAGAGTTCCTTAGGCGCATTGGCCCGTTCGTATATCTTATGGCTCAGGAAGAAAGGCACCGTCCTGTCCTCGCTGCTGTGTATCAGCAGCAGTGGCTTGTGGTATTGCGCTATCGATGCCCTGGCTGAGTATCCCTCCTTCACCAGCAAGCGTGCCGTGAAGCCGAAGGGCCGCGACATATAGGCCGCAATGTCCTTGTGCGAGGAGGGCGCACCCTCCATCACCAGCCCGTCTATACGCGCCTCGTTTTGCGCCGCCACCGTGGCCGAGAGGTGCCCGCCCAGCGACTGCCCATAGATCACTATCTTATCGCCGCGCACATCGGGCCGCCCCAGCAGGTAGCTCAGTGCCGAGTTGCCGTCTGTAAGGAAATTTTTTCTTGTCGAATGCCCTTCAGAGTAGCCATAGCCGCTATAGTCTATGAGCAATACCTTGAAGCCCCGCTGCACAAAAGGCACTGCACCCGCAAACTGCGAAAGCACATTGCCCCCGTTGCCATGCAGGAACAGCAGTGTTATACCATTCGGTTGCACCCGCCCCGGTTTCAGCCACCAGCCGTTCAGCCGGTTGCCATCGCCGCTCCTGAAGAACACACTCTCCAGGGTATAGCCCGGGTCATATGGCCCATGTTGTGCATTGCGGAATACAGGCTGGTAATTACTGTCCGCTATGTTTACATATACCGTATCATGCTTTTCCCTGTTCCTTAGCTGGAAGCTCACGGGTGGCTTGGGCATGCGCTCCGGCTGGTAGAACAGCTTGTTGAAGGTGCAGGAGCTGCAGCAGAGCAGGAGCAACAATACCCTAATGCGAAACTGTTTCATATTGGCCATACCGAACGTACATAAATGTAGAAAGGAATATCCATTATTCTTCACACCACTGGCGCAAGTTTTGCTGCGCCGCCCCCTGCATAGCCAACTTGCGTCTATACATTCCTGCCGGTTTGCAACCGGAATTGACTTGATGTAGCTCCCTCGCGCCCGGCAAGCCCCCCATAGGGTCAGCACCGCTCTCTGCGGTCAGACGCGTTGAGAGGCCCTCCAAAAAAATGGGTGTTTTCACTCTTTTCTTCCCCTCCCGCATGCCGTATTTTGTGGTTACCAATTCTATTACGTATGAGGCCGTTCACCTATGGCGAAAGGGTATTTTTTATAGCTGTGCTATTGCTCTGCTTCCTGGGGCTGGTGGTGATGTTGGTTATGGGTTGAGGGCTTTCCAAATTTAGATATCCACATTTTTAGTCTGTAAGCGTATGGTATAAATTTTTCATTAATCGAATATTTTTTATTTTTAGAATATTCCTGTAGAAAAATATGTAAATGGACTGGAGTAAAGCAATTAGTATTGATAAAAGTTGGTATACCAATGTATTAAATCATCAATTCACAGAATCAAAGGACAAAATTACGGTTTGTCTCCATTCAGTGAGCTCATCGGGTACACAAGTGACGGCAGATGCACTCGTGACGAAGTTACATAGGTTAATGCCAGAATTTGTTTTAGGTAAAAAAAGAATGGGCGAGTTTTCCAATTCCATGGATATTTCATTTCATTCCACTCAATATTTCGGCAATGTAAATCCGGAAAAAGATGGGAAATATGGTGAATTGCTTCTCTTCGCTTTAGTGGAGGCATTCTTGGATTGCAAAATGGTAGCTCATAAAGTTCGCGCTCTTAGTAGCATGAATGATCAGGTGAAGGGAGGAGATGGTGTATTTCTTGGTAACTATCGGACTAAACAAGGGGTTACTCCATCGTATTTAGTGGGAGAATCAAAAGTTGTTAAGAATTTTCGTCTTGGATTGGAAGATGCCTTTAAATCAATTTACAGGATGCATGCTCCTGAAACATCTCATCTTTTTAGGGAGGCTGAATGGGTTGTTGCTCTTGACAACATGTCCCCTGATGATATCGACGTAGACGAATTATACAACAGGTTAGATCCAACAACACGAGATTTTCAAGAACAAAATTTAGTGCATCCGATCTTGATAATGTATAACAGTGGTGTAATAAATAGATGCGAGCAACAGTGCATGACAAAACAGGAGCTTGAAGCCATGTTAGTGGAAAAGCTAAAAATATTTGGGGATCAAATGATCGATGAAATCAATGAGAAACTAAATAATTACCCAGAAATAAAGGCTGTTCATTTACACTTCTTCATGATTCCTTTTAACAACGTCAGCGCATTTAGAAATGCAATGTACGCAAGGATACATAACGCAGAATATAGGCCCAAGCCCAGATCTAAACCAAAATCTAAATCTTAAAGAGATACCATGAGCTTCCCTACAATCTATGACCGAGTTTTTCAGCATACTGTTTTAAATACCGTTATTGATAAGTTGCTGTACAATCAATTTATTGAAAATAACGAACCTAATCTCTTGCCTCAAGAACTACCACTTGAAGATTTAAAAAAAGCGGTATGGTTGGCGTCTATTTTAGCAAGCAGCGAATCCGAACCTCATCAAGCAAAAGTGCAGTTGTTCACGTCTCTACTTTATTTGAGAGAAGGAGAAAATGTTGATATCGAACGTCTTTGTTATCTTTTAATGTCCCGAGTTGGGAATTTGACAGCAACAAATTTGTTTAAGAGGTCGGGTAAAGCTGGGAATGCAAATTCAGATGTAAGGATATACAACTACGATGCACTCTTGAGTTTTGAACTTGCAGCTCAACAAGAAATAAAAAGAATTGAACTTGGCATGGAAACGCTCCTTGTCACGAGGTTCCAAAAAATGCTTTGGAATGATCTCAATGCAAAACACAGGATTTCAATTTCTGCCCCTACGTCTGCTGGAAAGTCATTCATCGTAAAAAAGTACATCAAGAACGTGATCTTAAATGCAAAAGAGGTTCAATGGTGTCTTTACATAGTACCTTCCAGAGCTTTGATAAACCAAGTAAGTGAAGAATTCAGAATTGAATTGGGTGAATTGGCAAACGTTTATACAACCTTTTTAGAACCCGATTTGGAAACAAATGCCGTTTTTGTCCTAACCCCGGAACGCTGCTTGCGGCTTTTGAAGCATGCCAGTAGTGTGAAATTCAGATTCAGACTAATTTTTATTGACGAGATACAAAATGTAGAGGACGAGGGTGGGCGTGGAACTTTACTCGAATATATAGTCAGCCTACTGGGAATTACGTTTCCAGAATCACAGATTGTAGCTGCAGGACCTAATCTAGACAATCCTTTTCGACTCTTTAATGAGATATTTAGAGAAACATCAGCAATCGTTAAAACCACTGTGTCTCCTGTAATTCAGGTCAGGAGCGTTATTAGAGCAACTGATAAAAAAAATATATCCGTACAATTACTTTCGAATAATAGTGGAATAGAAAAATTTAGCATCAATATTGGGTATGATCTTGAGAAAGCACTAAATAATAATATTGGAAGTGGGATTGCTGGATTAATAGGACGTTTTGCCAAAGAAGAACATACAATTATTTATGCTCCGAAAACAAATCTAGCCGAGAGTTGGGCACGACATTTTGCCAAAACAGTCAAGGGGGAAGTATTTTTAGATAGGCGCGTTTTAGAGTTAATTGATTATTTGGGAGAGGAAATACACCCTAAATATCATCTAATTAAGTGCCTAAAAAGAGGCGTTGCGTTTCACCATGGCCGTTTGCCAGAAATGGTACGGAAGGAGGTTGAGGATTGCTTTAAAGATGGGAAACTTAGCAAGCTCTTTTGTACATCGACTTTGATAGAAGGTGTTAATTTGCCAGCGCGCAATCTTTTTATAATACTGCCGGATAAAAAGGATGACAATCTTACTCCCTTCGAGTTTGGCAATTTGATTGGCCGCGCCGGACGACTGGGAGAATCGCTATATGGAACAATTTATTGCATAGAAAGAGCCGCTCGGTATGATTGGGCAAGGCAATATTTTGATGGAAAATTTGAAAAGGAGGTTGTGCCTGCAACTAGCAAAGCGTTGACTACTAAGTTTGAAAGCGTTGTTGAAAATTTAGCTAAAACAAGCGTACAAATAGAACGAAAACTAGAACTGGAGAAAAATGCAATCATATTGTTTCGCCAGAAATATCTGTCTGACAAGGAGGATTTTAAAGACTATATAGCGTCTAAAGAAGTCAGCATTGAAAGAGGCACGCTTATTGTTGAAGGCGTTGAATTGAGTTTGAAAGAAGTGCAAATACCACCAAGTGTTTGTAAGGATAATCCCTCAATAGATCCACTATTGCAAGATGTTTTGTATCGACAAATTATTGAAGAAGGCATTGAGTCGTGGGTGATACACGTAAATGGTAATTTGGCAACGCCAATATCAAAAATAGAGGTAGAAGGGATACCTTTAAGGAAACGTAATTTGTACTGGCAGTGGGTAGTAATTATGAAGAAGCTTGATTCAATTTTTGAAATTAAGTTTGAAGCATCGCGAGTACACAACGTTTCTCGCACAATACCGCAGATGTGTTTGTATGGGGTAAAGTGGCTTGCGGGGGAACCGTATAGCCAAATAATAAAATCGGATATCGCTTGGAGGGCGAAAAATTCATCTGAGGACTACCCGTTCGATCCTGACAGCGAAGTGGATATTAACAGAGTAATAAATGATTTGGCGCGTATTAATAATGTTATAGTCTCCCATGTTCTGGTGAAATACATGAAATTGCTAAACGATATTTTAGAACGTCTTATGACTCCCCAGCAACACGAAGAATATAAATTTTCTTTAGCGTTACCAGGTATGTTAGAACTAGGCACTACCAACGGAGTAGTAATGAAACTTATTGCGGCCGGCGTATCTAGAAGTGTTGCGTTAAAGGTAAATTCTCTATTCGAGAAGGAGCAAGGACATGAGGAAATAGATGTTTTCGAATGGTTAAAGCAACACACATCTCTTAATCTTAAACCCATTTACAATCGATATTTGTACAAATTGAAACTATTAAAAAGAGAATAGACCCCCAACTGGTTTAAGTCTTCCGGCAGGGCGACTTAAATCATATTTATAAAGCGAAGGACTCCGTCCGGCAACATTTGCCCCACGCTTCATCAAGGCCAAAATGTGGATATCCTTATTTGGAACCCCCTCCCTCCGTTTCGTATCTTGCTTTGTCCGCCGAAGCTTTTTTTCTTAGCCGCTGTAGCCGTAGCGAAAGAGGCAGCGAAGGAGGGCCTCGTCCGCCGAAGTTTCGCGAATAGCGCAACGTAGGAGGCCGCCGGGCTCATCCCACCGGGTAAAAAACGGGTAAAAAATGAGTAAAAAGTGCGCAAAAAATGGGAAAGAAATGGGAAATTTTATGATGCTAAAGCATTGATAACCAATAAAAACATGGGATAAAATATTTTTCGTGAAAAAACTACATCCTCGCGCCGTCACCCTTCTCCATTTATGGAGAAGGGCAGGGGTTGAGGTCAAAAAAAAAACTACTTTTGCGCCATGCAAGCAACTGTCGAGCAGGCCGTTAAGCTGGGCCTCCGCGAAGATGAATTCCAGAAAATATGCGAAGTATTGGGCCGCACGCCCAATTTCAACGAAGTAGCCATGTACTCCGTAATGTGGAGCGAGCATTGCAGCTACAAGAACTCCATAAAATGGCTCAAGACCCTGCCCCGCGAGGGCGAGCGCCTGCTGGTAAAAGCCGGTGAGGAGAACGCCGGCCTCGTGGATATAGGCGATGGCCTCGGCTGCGTCTTCAAGATCGAGAGCCACAACCACCCTTCGGCCATCGAGCCCTTCCAGGGTGCGGCCACCGGCGTAGGCGGCATACACCGCGATATCTTCACCATGGGGGCAAGGCCCATAGCCTCCCTCAACTCTTTGCGCTTCGGCAAGATGGACAACCCTAAGACCAAGTGGTTGCTCAAAGGCGTGGTAAAAGGTATCGGTCACTACGGCAACTGCTTCGGCGTGCCCACCGTGGCCGGCGAGGTATATTACGAGAGCTGTTACCAGACCAATCCACTCGTCAACGCCATGAGCGTGGGCGTGGTAAAGGCCGGGCAAACCGTCAGCGCCACATCCTATGGCGAGGGCAACCCCGTGTTCATAGTAGGCGCCTCCACCGGTAAGGATGGCATAGGCGGCGCATCATTCGCCAGTGCCGATATCAGCGAGAGCAGTGCCGAGCAACTGCCCGCCGTGCAGGTAGGCGACCCCTTCGAAGAAAAGAAACTGCTTGAGGCCTGCCTCGAGGTAATACCTACCGGCGCCGTTATCGGCATGCAGGATATGGGTGCCGCGGGCATCACCTGCAGCACCAGTGAGATGAGCGCCAAGGGTGAGCATGGCATGATCATCCACCTCGACAAAGTGCCCTGCCGCCAGGACAATATGAAGCCCTGGGAGATGCTGCTGAGCGAGAGCCAGGAGCGTATGCTGATCGTAGTGAAGAAAGGTCGCGAGGCCGATGTGCAGAAGATATTCGACAAGTGGGATATCCACTGCGTGCAGATAGGCGAGGTGACCAAAGACAAGAACCTGAAGTACTACATGCACGATGAGCTGGTGGCCGATGTGCCTGCCGAAAGCATGGTGCTGGGTGGCGGTGCGTCCGTGTACGAGCGCGAGTACAGCGAACCCAAATACTTTGCGGAGATCAATAAGTTCAACCCCGACACAGTGCCCGTTCCTGCCGACCTTAAGGATGTGGCCTACCAGTTGGTGCAGCTCCCCAACATTGCCAGCAAGCGCTGGATATGGGAGCAGTACGACAGCATGGTAATGACGGGCAACACACATACCAATGCGCCAAGCGATGCAGCCGTTGTGCGCGTGCATGATAGCAAAAAAGGCCTTGCCGTAACTACCGATTGCAACAGCCGCTACGTATGGGCCGATCCTTATAAAGGGGGTATGATAGCTGTGAGCGAAGCGGCCCGCAACATAGTATGCAGCGGCGGCATACCCGTGGCCATTACCAACTGCCTCAACTTTGGCAACCCTTACAACCCCGAGGTATATTACCAGTTCGTGCATGCCATCAAAGGGATGACCACGGCCTGTACCAAATTAGGTACACCGGTTACGGGTGGTAACGTGAGCTTCTATAACCAGAGCGAGGATGGCCCCGTGTACCCCACACCGACAATAGGTATGGTAGGCGTGCTCGATACGCTGGAGCAGAAAATGACCCTCAACTTCAAGCATGCCGGCGACCTCATTTATGTGTTGGGCGTCAACCGTAATGATATCAACTGCAGCGAATACCTGCACCACATAGTGGGCATCAGCCACAGCCCCGCACCGCACTTCAATATGGAAGAAGAAGCGGCATTGCAGGAAACGGTCATCAACCTCATCAGCGAAAAGCTCATCAACTCCGCCCACGATATTTCGGAAGGCGGCCTGTTCACCACCCTGCTCGAGAGTGGCATGACCTGCAACCTCGGCTTCAGCATCGAGACGGACAAGGACATCCGCAAAGATGCCTTCCTCTTTGGCGAGGCGCAGAGCCGTGTAGTGGTAAGTGTCAATCCTGCGGTAAAGGCTATGTTCGAGGCCGAGCTGAAAGGCATACCCTACAGTAAGGTAGGTATCGTAAGTGCCGATGGCGCCATCAAGATCGATCACGAGACCTGGGGCTACATCAGCGACTGGAAAGACGCCTACGATACTGCGCTGGAAAAGCTATTAAATAATTAACACGATTTAGTTAATGTGAGCAATGTGATGGAATACGGCAATGCGGATCGGTGAGTAGGGTAAATGTGATGGAGTGGAACAATGTGTTTTTTATCTTACGGGTTCAACACATTCCATCACATAGTCGCATTCCCCGCATTTATTTAAGCTTCGTAGCAAACCTGCGCATAGCGTACATCGCCCGGCAGCGGTGGGTTCATCTTCCGGATACACACCCTGACCCTTTCGGCAGTGGGCACCTGTTGGGCCAGGCTTTCATGTATCTCCCGAACGAAGGCCTCGAGTATCTCCCCCGGCTGCGCGAAGATGGTGCTTACGGTATGCTGTATCATACTGTAGTCCACGAAGGGCCAGGGCAGTGCCTTGTTCACCGGCATATATATATCCACATCTATCTCGAAGTCATTGCCATGTATGCGCTCCTCCGGGTACATACCGATGGGCGCGTGGATGCGGATACCGTGCAGGGATATGCTGAGCATGGCGCAAATTTAGTTGATCGCCGCGATAAGTTGATAAGCATCTGTGCTCACCTGAACCGTGTGTCGGCGGAGTAGGGGGCATTGGTGGTCTGGTAGCGGAAGTGGTTGCGGGGCTGCAGCGTGGTCAGGTCGTAGATGCTGTACCAGCCGGCAGTAGAGCCACACTCCGATACATGGTGCGGCGGCGGCCCGGTGGTGGTCACATTACTGCTCACCACGTAGAGGTTGTTGTTCTGCTCATCTACGGCAATGCCATGCGGCTCGTAGAAGTCGCCGTAGATGGGGCCGCCCACCAGTTGCAGGCTGTTGTAGTCTATCACATACACCGAGCCCTTGCAGCCCGGGTTGGGATTGGCCTCATCATAAATACAGCTCACGAACAGTTCATGCTTCGATGGTGCTATGGCAAACTCCTGCGGCACTGCGCCCACAGGTATCACGGCCAATACTTTATAGGTATGCGCATCCAGCACGCGCACCTCGTTGGTATTCTGGCAGCTGACGAAGAATTTGGAGTGGTCGGGCGTCATGATGATCTCGTGCGGGTCGGAGTAGAGGCCCCCTGTGCCCACCACTGTAGGTTGCGTGGTATCCAGCGGCAGCTTGATGATGGGCGGTATCTTGCCGGGCACGTAGCGGTACACCACGTTGCCATATTGCGAGGTGACATAGAAGGTGTCCCAGTTGGGTGTGGAGGCGATACCGTGCGGGTAGTTGAAGGTGTTGGGCCCGGTACCGGTGTAGCTCAGGTTGTTGAAGTTGTTATCGTACAGCTGGCCATTGGCGATGTAAGTGGATACCATGACATGCTCGCCATCGGGGCTGATGTTAACAATGCCGCCATTGTCCGGCAGGTTGATGGTAGCGATGACGGTATCTGTATTGGCATCTATCTTCTGGGTGGCGGTGCCTGCGGCGTATGATACGTAGGCATACCTGCCATCTTGTGTGAAGTGTACGGAGTGTGGCGCCTCGGTACTCCCCGATATGCCAATGGGAAATATCCGCATGATAACACCCGATGCTCCATCTATCACGGCCATCAGGTCACAGCCCTGCTGGGTGAGGTATATCTTCTGCCGCGTATCGGGGTTGGAGGCGAAGGGTATATTGCCGTCCTTATCCGGTGCACCAGCCGCGATCCAGTTCTGTATGGTATTGTACTCCTGGTCGGAGAGGGGCGGATAGTTATAAGGCATGGTAGGAGGCACCACGAGGCCACGGGTAGAATCGGTGTTGATGAAATAGAGCAATGAGCTGTATTTGGGGTTGTAGGGTATCACTTCAGCCCCGCTCGATGAGCCTTTAAAGAGGTTCTCCCATGTATCGAGGCGGAGGTTGGCCGCATTCACATAGCCGGATGCATCGTGGCAGCCGGTGATGGCGCATTTGGTAATGAAGATGGAAGCGATGCTATCGGGATAGTTGCCATTGCCCGCAGCTGCTGGGGCAGGGAAGGGCGAATGCTTACAGGAGTTAAGCAGGTACAGCGATGCAAAAGTTGCCACCAATAATAATGCTACAACGATACGTGAACGCATACAGGTATAATAGATGAAATTACGACATAATGATGAGATATAGGCTTGCCATCAGTATGATGGAGGTCATTATACCGGGCAAATGAGGGAAAATGGTTTATTTTACGCGAAATTTGCGCAAACATCTGCCTATGTTAGTAGCCATATATAACCGCACGTTCGAGGAGCAGGATATACCTGTGCTGAAACATATCGTGCAGATGCTGAAGGACCATAACCTGCAGATGGTATTTTACAAGGACTTCTACGAACGCATAGCACCTCATATATCGCTGGAGCAGGCCCCGCAGCTATTTACCGGTAAGAAAGACCTGCCGCTACATACCGATATGCTTTTCAGCCTGGGTGGGGATGGTACGCTGCTGGACACTGTGTGTTTTGTGGGCAGCAGTAATATACCGTTGATCGGTATCAACTTAGGGCGGCTGGGCTTTTTGGCAGCCATACCCGAGGAGGAGGTGGAGGCAGCCATACTCTCACTGGTGCGGGGCTCTTACACACTGGAGAAACGCACATTATTGCACCTCGACAGCAGCATACCCTTGTTCGACGGGGCGCCGTTTGCGCTCAATGAGTTCACCCTGCACAGGAAGGACTCCTCGTCGATGATCAAGATACATACCTACCTGAACGGTGAGTTCCTGAATACCTACTGGGCCGATGGCCTGATAGTGGCCACACCTACAGGATCGACAGGGTACTCGCTGAGCTGCAACGGGCCGGTGGTGTTCCCGCAAACCTCGAGCTTTGTGATAACGCCGGTGGCCCCGCATAACCTGAACACCCGCTCGATAGTGGTGCCGGATGACAATGTGATCTCCTTCGAGGTGGAGGGCAGAACGGAACAGTTTTTATGCACCCTTGACTCGCGGACAGAGACCATAACCAGTGGCGTGCAACTGGCGGTTAAAAAAGAACAATTTACTATATCGCTGGTGCGCCCGGATGAGCATAACTTCCTGAAAACCATACGCCAAAAACTGTATTGGGGCATAGACCGACGGAACTAAACTTTTGAAAACAATAAAAAACTACATTTGCCGTTACATTTATTCATGGCCATAATGAGCAGACAGACCAAAATAATGCTACTGATATTGATATTCGCGGGCGCCGGGCGTGCCGGTGCGCAATATTTCTACAGCGGCAGGGAGTATGGCGTATCGCTGGGCGGCTCGGAGTACTTCGGTGACCTGAATACGAACTATGGCTTTAAGTATGTACGGCCTGCTGGCGGCGGTTTCATCCGCTTTCACCTGAACCCGTACATTGCTCTCAAGACCACGCTGAACTATGCGAAGGTGGGCTATGATGATAAATATTCGAAAGACCCCTTTCAGCAAAGGCGTAACCTGAACTTTAAGAGCGATGTGCTGGAGTTTTGTGTGCAGGGCGAATTCAACTTTGTACGTTTCTCGACCGGTGATTTTGGCAGCCGTTTCACGCCTTACCTTACGGGTGGGGTTGGTGTATTCTATTATAATCCATACACAAGTTTTAACGGTAAAAGATATTACCTGAGGCCTTTGGGTACCGAGGGGCAGAATGTGGGCTTCAACAGCCACAAATACCAGCCGGTAAGTGTATGCTTCCCGGTAGGGGCAGGAATAAAATGGTGGATGAACCCGGGCACCAATGTGGGCTTCGAGATAGCAGACAGGCTGACCATGACCGACTACCTGGACGATGTAAGCTCGTACTACGTAGGCTCGCAATATTTTGCCAAAGACCCGAGCGTGCAGCAGCCCCCGGCTTATTACCTGCAGGACCGCTCGACAGAAATAACGCCTAATGATCCGCTGGGCAGGCCGGGTAAGCAGCGCGGCAACACCAGCACCCGCGACCAGTACCTGATGTTCATGATCAATGTTTCCTTCCAGCTAAAGGTGTACCGCTGCCCGGGGTATATGAACCACGATTTCAGGACGGATTAAAACCAATGGCAGCATTCAGCCATTCTCCATCAAAAGTGGCATTGTAACGTTTGTAGAAGTTTATAGCAGGTTCGTTCCAATCGAGCACCTGCCAGCTGATACCTACAAAGTTCTTTTCGCGGGCTATCCGGAGGAGTTCATCCATCAGCATAGAACCAATACCCTTGCCGCGCCAGGCCTCTGTAACGATGATGTCCTCAAGGTACATGCGCTGGCCTTTCCATGTGGAGAAACGGATGTACCAGAGCGCAAAGCCGACCACCTGCCCATCTGCTTCGGCCACTATGGCCCACCAGGCGGGGGTGGAACCAAAGCCACTTTCGGTAAAATGCTGCATGCTGATAGTTACTTCATCGGGAGCATGTTCATATGCTGCCAGTTCACGAACAAGTTCGAGCATGCGCGGGCAATCTGAAGCTAAAGCAGGGCGGATATTCAATTGAAAAGCCAAAAGCTAAAAAATGTGATGTGTGAGCGATTGTAATTAATAGTGAAAAATAGTGATTTTGAGAGATAGTGCAGGTATATAATGCCCAAGCTCAGCAGCAGGGGCACAATTTTTCTGGAATACTTAACAAAGGGCAAACTATACTTGCAAAACTTGCGTTAAATAGATAGAGGCCGCCTGATGGCGGCAAGGAATTTCCATCAAATTAGCGTAAGTTGTAATTGTATAAAACAAGAAATCTAAGAATTATGAGCACACAAGGTGAAATATTATGGGTGGACGATGAGATAGAATCGCTGAAATCGCAGATCCTTTTCCTGACCAATAAGGGCTACGAGGTGACGCCTATATCGAACGGGCATGATGCGCTGGAACTGCTGAAAGAAAAGGACATGGACGTGGTGCTGCTGGACGAGAGCATGCCCGGCATGACGGGGCTGGAAACGCTGGCCAAAATAAAAGAGACCCATCCGCAACTGCCGGTGGTGATGGTGACCAAGAACGAGGCTGAATATATAATGGAAGAGGCCATAGGCTCGCAGATAAGCGACTACCTGATAAAACCGGTGAACCCAAACCAGGTGCTGCTATCGCTGAAGAAGATAATGGATACCAAAAGGCTGGTATCGGAAAGGACGACGACTGCTTACCAGCAGGAATTTCGTAACCTGTTCATGGCACTGAGCTCGAACCCCGACCACGAGGAGTGGAAGGAACTATATAAGAAGCTGGTGTACTGGGAGCTGGAGATGGCCCGCAGTGACAGCTCGGAAATGATGGAGGTATTGCAAAGCCAGAAGTCGGAGGCCAATACAGAATTCAGCAAGTACGTATCGAAGAACTACGGCAAGTGGATCAAGAACCCGGATTCAGCTCCCCTTTTCTCACATAACCTGATCAAGAAAAAGGTGGCGCCCTTCCTTGAAAAGGGCAAACCATCGTTCCTGCTGGTGATCGATAACCTGAGGTATGACCAATGGAAAGTGCTGCAACCCATTGTGAACGAGTCGTTCAAAACAATAGAGGAAGATTCGTTTTACAGTATCCTGCCCACAGCTACGCAATACAGCCGTAATGCCCTCTTTGCCGGAATGCTACCGGTGGATATAGAAAAGCGCTACCCGAATGAGTGGAAGAACGATGATGAAGAAGGGGGTAAGAACCTATTCGAAGAAAAGTTCCTGGGGGGGCAGCTGAAAGACCTGAAACTGGACGGCCTGAAATGGCAATACATAAAAATAACCAATAACGAAGATGGCAAAAGCTTCGAAGACAATATACACAACTGCCTCAACAATGACCTGACCGTGGTGGTGTACAACTTTGTGGACATGCTATCGCATGCACGGACGGAAATGGAAGTGCTGAAAGAGCTGGCTGGGGATGAAGTATCGTACCGCTCGCTTACGGTTAGCTGGTTCGAACACTCGCCGCTATACCGTGCCCTGCGTAAGATAGCCGATAAGGACATCCAGGTGTTCATTACCACCGACCATGGAACGGTAAGGGTAAAGCAGCCAAGCAAATGTATTGGTGACAGGCACACCACAACCAACCTGCGCTATAAGCATGGGAGGAACCTGCAGTATGAGGACAAGGATGTGCTGGCCTTCCGCGACCCGAGGGAAGCCGGCTTGCCAAGGCCTAATGTGAGTTCAACCTTCATATTTGCGAAGGAGGATATTTTCCTATGCTACCCTAATAATTATAATCATTACGTAAATTACTACAGGAACACATTTCAACACGGCGGCATATCGCTGGAGGAAATGATAGTACCCGTGATACGGCTGCATAGCAAATGATAAACGTAACAATGTATGTGGGACGAAAAGGTGCAGGAAATATGGATATTGCCTGGCAAGGTGGAAAAGCTGATGGAGCGCACTAACCTGGTGTTGCTTATATTGCTTTTCATCGCTTGTAATATCAGCTATATACTGCTGCCCGACGCGATACCTGTGCGGCTGAATGCAGCGGGGTATGTGGACCAATACATCAGCAAGTCGTACTTTTTCCTGCTACCGGCAATAGGCATATTCCTGTATATGATCATCAGCCTTATCGGCAGAAGCCCGGAAAGGGGAATGAATGTGACCATTGCCCACGCGGAGCATCATCATCGTATATCGGCACGAACACTGATAAGGATAAAGCTGGTAATACTGGTAGCCTGCACCCTGGAGCTTTGCGAGACCATCAGGCTATCGTATAAAGAGCTGAATAAACCGGGCTGGCCTGCTACCTTATGGGAGGCAATATTGCTACTGGTGCCCTTGCTGTATTATATTAGCAGGCGCAGGAAGATGCGTGCCGGGGGAAGACGCTAAAGATGCGTGCTGTATTTCATAAGCAGATCTTCGTAGTTGCAGACAAGGACTTTTCACAAAAAATTATCAGGGGCATACCCTAAGCCAATTGATAAATCATTAAAATTGTACAAAGTTTATATCCTATGATGGAAAACCTTCCGGAAGAACAGCAAATACCTGAAAATAGCGAAGAAAGGGATGTGACGACCCGGATACCCCAGCTGATAGAAGAGGTGGAGCGCGTGATACGCGGTAAGCGGGATAAGATAGAGCTGGTGATCACCTGCCTGCTGGCAGGCGGCCATATACTGATGGAAGACAACCCGGGTACCGGTAAAACAGTACTGGCCCGTACGCTGGCACAATGCATCAGTGGTGAGCGGGGCGAGGAACATGTGATCTTTAAGCGTATCCAGTTCACCCCCGACCTGTTGCCGATGGACCTGATCGGTACCCATATCTTCGACGACCGGAACAAAGAATTCGTATTCAAGAAAGGGCCGCTGTTCTGCAATGTGTTGCTTGCAGATGAAATAAACCGGGCCTCGCCCAAGGTGCAAAGCGCCCTGCTGGAAGCTATGGCTGAGCAACAGATAACGGTGGGTGATACGACGCTGAAACTGGAGCGTTTGTTCTTCACTATCGCCACGCAGAACCCGATAGAGATGGAAGGTACCTACCCGCTGCCTGCGGCGCAACTGGACCGTTTTTTCATGAAGATCATATTCGGCTACGTGGATGAACAGACCGAGGTGAATATATACCGCGAGTACCTTGAAATAGCCCGAAACCTGGTGCAGATGGAGCAGGTGCTGAGCATGCAGGACCTGCTGAGCCTGCAGGAAGCTGCAAAGCAGGTGTACGTGCACGATGAGATAGTACAAGGCGTAAGCCATATAGTGCGTGGCACCCGCGAGCACCCGGATATAGTGCTGGGGGCATCGACCAGGAGCGGGATAGCATTCCTGCGTTGCCTGAGGGCCTATGCACTGGTGAGGGGACGTAATTTCGTGATAGAGGATGATGTAAAAGATATAGCCTATGCCGTGCTGGACCACCGCCTGATATACCGCAACAAGGACGGGCGCGAGAAAGCGCTGAACAGTATCATCAACAAAGAAGCTGAGCGCCTGGCCCGGCTGAAACTTTATAAATAAGGAGAAGGAAAGGGCTGATGTGTTTTTACAGCAGTAAAAGACCGACCATATTATTGACGATAGCGATGCTATTGTTTTGGTATAGTGTGCGGGCACAGCAAGGTCAGCAGCAGGGACAACAGCAACCGCAGGTACTGCAGATGCAGGTGCACCCGGCGGCGAAACTATCGCAGCGCTATGAGATAGATGCGAAGCGTATAGGCGTATCGCCCAACAGTGAGGATGCATTGCCGAGGTCGCGCGAGTTCAAAAGAATAGACAGCAGCTATTATGTAGGCTGGTTTTTCGAAGGGGCCTATAAATACAACCATGCGGCAGACTACCTTGGTTACAAGAATGCTACCGCACCACTGGAGCATGCGCTGGACCTGATAGAAAGGGATTATAAGAAACAATTGGGCACGAGGACATCGGACCTGCTTACTTACTACCCCGCGTATAAATTCCAGATAGACTATACGATGATAGCGCAGTACCTGGTGCAGTGTTATAGCAATATGGAGCAGCCGGATAAGGTGTATGCCCTGCTGCGCAGGGTACTGAAATGGAACTTCCAGCGGGAATATTACATGGATGCCTACAACTTTCTCGGCTGGACGGTGCACCGTAACCGTTTTTATACCAGTGACAAGTATAAATTCCTTAAGAACTCAATAGCCGAAAATGAACGCCTTGCCAACCGCTATCTTGACTCGCAAATGAGGAAGATAAACAGAGATGCGGTACTGAACCAACATATCTTTCAGCCGGGTTATGAAAAGGCAGACAGGTTGTCGGTATATCATTACAAGTGCATCTTGTACAGTTACTCGTTCAATATAGACTCGGCGATGCATTACTTTGACCTGATGCGTAATACGCCCTTGTTCCCGCATAACAACTATGCTACCTTCCGTTCGATATGCGGGGATTTCAGGGAGGCGGAGAAGGAGTACAAAATAGCGTCGGCACAGGATAACGGGGACAAACGGCTGCAGGAGTGGGCCTATTATACCTCGATACTGGATATATACAAAGGACAGCCCAAGAGCGGTATAGAACTGATGAAGGGCATGATAATGGCTGCGGGATCGACGCCGGGCTTTGGCTGGTACAATATAGCGCTGGCCCGCTGTATGCACTATGACGGGCAGATAAAAGAAGCGGAACGATACATCAACAAGGCTGCGGAGTTCAAGGAGGTGCACATTGGTACTACCCTGGGACAAAGCATTTATGACTTCAGTGTGCAACTGGATAAACTGATGAACCTGCAGGCGAGCTGGCAGATGCAGGAATTTGAGAACCGGAACTGGTGGTATAACCCGGTAGTATTGGGCAATATGTCGAAGTTGCTGGGGCAAAAGTATATGCAGCAGTTCCTCATCATCAACCAGTTTGCCCAGAACCCCGAGCGTGACCGTGTGATCTATAAGCTGTTCTCGACAGAGAGCACAGTGAGCTGGGATGAGATATGGTACCTGATAAAGGACTTCAGTACCCAGTTCTTTCTGGATAAATTCAGGAAAGAAGCACAGACCGACAACAGGAAGTACATACGTAAATACTTCAAGCTATTCATTGCCAAGCTGGAGATGAAACAGGGCCATTACAAAGAGGCCAGAAAAGAACTGGACGGCATATTGCAGGACCCGGATATAGACCAGCAATACGAGCGGCTGTTCCTTGCAAGGGTGTACGAGGCAGAGGCTGGGTGTGCCAGGGAGCGCAAAGATGATGCTGCCTATAACGACTGGATGTACAGGCTGTGTACGATATACCCCCAGCTTGTACCCTACACGGGGCTTGAGCCCAATATGCAACTGAATGTGAGTGGCGAGGTGGACAAAAAGGTGGTGGACAGGCTGAAAGACTGTAATGTGAATTGGGTGAGTAATAGTAGTGTGCCGGCCTTATCGGCGTACCTGATATTCAGGGGACAGGGCGAGAAAAGGCGGATAGAATACTATGTGCTGGACAAAAACGGTGACTATATAGTGCCCAGGCAGACCTGCTCTTATGATACAAGAAGGGCAGAAGCAGCAGGTGTGGATATGGCCTACCGTATATTCAACGTTGGTGGTAAAGGTGCAGCGGAGAAGGATGATAAAGAGTGACGAATGGTACCAGTGAAGGACCGGCGTGATAATTAACATTGCAAAAGAGGCGCTAAATCATTAGTTTTATTGTACTGTATCAAATAATAGCGCCAAGGATATGTTCATAGCATCGTTGTATAACCTGAAAGGTGGGGTGGGCAAAACGGCCTCCTGCGTCAACTTTGCCTACATGGCTGCAAAAGACGGTTTCAGGACGCTGATATGGGACCTTGACCCTCAAGGCGCTGCGAGTTATTATTATAAGGCAGAACCGAGGGATAAGGTAAGCATCAAAAAAATAATAGAGCATGCCCATCCCTTACAGGAAGCAATATGCATTACTGAATATGAAGGGCTTGATATTATACCTGCCGACCATTCGGTACGTAAGATGGAACTGATACTGGATGGGCAGAACGCATCGAAAAAGCAAATCAGGAATGTGCTGCGCCGACTGGAGATACCTTACGATTTTGTTTTCATAGATTGCCCCCCGGGGTTCTCGTTGCTGGCAGACAATATATTCTTTGCATCGGATGCCGTGCTGATGCCGGTAATACCTACCACCTTATCGGTGCGTACCTATGAACTGGTGAAGACCTATTTCCAGGACAAAGCAGAACTGGATAAGCTCATGTGCTTCTTTACCATGGTGGACGTAAGGAAGAACATGCACAATGAAGTGATGCGGCAATTGTATAAAGACAAGCGATTCTTTGAGTATTATATCCCCAACCTGTCGGACATTGAGAAGATGGGAATTTACCAGGCCCCTGTGGAAAAATTTGCTCCTACGGGCTATGCTGCAACCTGTTACAGGGCCCTTTGGAATGAGATAAAGGAAGGGGTGCTCGAGTAATACTACGCTGCTTTGCAGCAATAATCTCCGTTACATGCAGCTAATACAGCCAGCAAAAAATATATACAGGGCCCTAAGGATAAGTGCTATTGTTGATGAAGCGCCCGGTGTGAAGACCTTTGTATTAACGCCCGGTGATGGGAAGCCCATAAGCTATAAGGCGGGCCAATTCCTCACATTCGCATTTCAGCATCACCATAAAGAAGAGCGGAGGTCGTTCTCGATATCGGGTAGCCCGGATATGAATGAGCCATTATCCATAACAGTGAAGCGCGTGGACAATGGGATATTTACGCGTTACCTCATAGATGATGCCAAAGCAGGAGATGTGCTGTACATTACGGGTGCTGCCGGGCTTTTTGTGCTGCCGGAAGATACGGCTGAATATGAACAAGTGTTCCTGATTGCGGCAGGTATCGGGATAGTACCGGTGTATTCCATCCTGAAAACACTGCTTTATAAGCACAAACAAAGGGTGGTACTGATCTATAGCAACAGAAGGAAGGAAGATGTTGTGTATCATGATAAACTTATTGCCCTTCAGAAAGAACATACCGGCAGACTACAGATAGAATTTTTGTACAGCAATTCGTTCAGTTTGTCGAGGGCAAGGCTTAATAAAGCATTGCTACCGCAACTGGTGGACGAGTATGGCCAGGCTGAAAAGGGTAAAATGTTGTTTTATACCTGCGGGCCATTTGACTATATGCGGATGGTGATATGGGCCCTTGAAGAACATGGGATAAGCACGACGCAGATAAAGAAGGAAAATTTTGAGGTGCACGTGCCGGTACGGAAGGCTGAGCCGCCTGATAAGGATATGCATGAGGTACGGCTACGCATAGGCGCGGACGTGTTTGAACTGGATTGCCAATATCCCGAGACCATATTGCAGGCTGCACGGAAGAAGGGCATACAGATACCCTATAGTTGCGAAGTGGGACGCTGTGGTAGCTGCGCTGCAAGATGCAGGAGCGGTAAGGTATGGATGTCTGTAAATGAAGTGCTGACCGATAAGGATATAGAGAAGGGCCTGGTGCTGACCTGTGTGGGGTATCCGGTATGGAGTGATGTGAGCCTGGAGCTTTAGTATTGGTCCTGCCCCAACTTACTCCAGTCCACCTGTTTCCATGTGCCGCCAGTCTGGTACAATAACCTGTATTGGCTTGGGGGTTTTCTTAGTGTAAGCTCATACCAGTGGCCGTCCATAATATGGATCTTAAAGTATTCGTTTTCGCGGTCAGTTGCGTTAAGGCCATCGAACCACCACCATGTGCCCCATTGGTTTGCAGTAACATGAAGCATGCTGTCGTTAATGACCATGATATGTGCTCCGTCTTCAGGTGTTTCCATGTTAAAGGATACAGCATCCATTATGATTCCTGTCAGGCTATCAGTTTTGAGGAGGTTATACATTAGCTTGAACTCACCTTGGTGCGTGGCTTGTACCATAGGGGCACCATGCATGTTTTCAGGTTGGTCGAGTAGTATTGTTATTTTATTGCTACTGCCTGGAAATGTATCCAATAATTCATTGTCGACATGGGCGCATTGCTTCCAATACCTGTTGATCTTGATCGTGTAACGGATATTGATCAAGGCTATTACAGCAAAAATAATTAGACCAACTTGTCTACGGGGTATATAACTTAGGGATAGTGCAATGAGCATGTAGGTGAATGCTGTTATCAGGTAGGTATACCTGTCATAGGCTATCAATTGTATTTGCGGGAAATGCATGGGTATCACAATAGTGACAGCAAGGGCGGCAAAGGCAAAAAGAATGATAGCAAGCTGCGTGCGTTTTTCAAATTTTTTGAAGCGGAGAATAAACCGGAGGCCAATTATGCACACCAGTACGTAAAAGGTGATAATCCCTGTCAATGATTCACATGCAGCGTACACATTGCGCCTAATAGTTTCTGGATAGTATCGGCCAAGAAGGACAATATGAAAGATAAATTCAAGAGGTTTGGCCAGAAATTTTAGTATCAAAGTGTTGAGATCAGGCCGGGCGATTGCTGTAGAAATAGCAGAATCGCCGAGACGAGATACCCAATTGTGGTAAACCAGCCTGAAAAGAAAGTTGCGGGCAATGCAAAGTACGATGAAAGGAATAACAGTATAAGTAAAGAGGTGGCGTATCTTTTTTTTGTCATGATTCAGGGCCAGCCGGTAAAATATGCCAAGAGCTAATACAAATAGCGGTGTGAGATAAAAATACTCAAGGGAAAAGAGGGATAGTGTATACAAAAGGATAGCGCAAAGGATGTATTTGCTTTTTTGGCGCCGTAGATATGCCTGTACCATTATCAGTATAAGCAGCAATAAAGATGTTGCTTGCTGGTAATGAAATGTAGGCTCCCAAACTACCACCTCTGAAATATGCGGGCAGATAGAAAAAAGTAATACACCGCCTCCTGCAATGATCTGTGGATTTTTCAGCCCTGTATCCCGGAACAATCCTTCTGAGAAAACGAAGAGCAAAAGGCCTACAAGAGCCTGCATGGTAATAAATAGTATATGCCAGGCCCAGGGGTTGGCGCCAAACACTTTATAAAAAACATAAACTGTTAGCATCCAAAATTGGTAGAGGCTTTTCATGTGCCAATGCTTCATAGTGATATAATCGTAGAAGCTGTCATGTGTGATATTGTAAAGCCAACCCGTGAAATCCATTACGAAGCCAGCCCTTGCCGCCGGGAGGTACAGGGCAAAGAGAATAAGCCACAAAGCGATGAAAACAGTAAGATTATTCAGCTTCAAACGATAGGCCATCAGCTATAAGCGGATTTTGTGAGAAAAGATGTTTGCAACAAATATAAAAAGCTAATTCATTTCGGTTTTGAGGTACCTTTACATGGAGCATTAAAATATTTATTATGTTGTCTAACATAGGAAGCTCCGACTTCGTCTTACGAGTAGGATAGACCCCATGTTATATGACATAAATTTTACGAGCGCACGCGTGACAGAGCAGTATAAAATTGCAGGCAATACCAACCGGGGAACAGGGGACGCTACTGAGCTTAGCAGCCTTGTACGGGATTGTATTGCCCAAAACCGTTTGGCGCAAAAGAAGTTATATGACAGGTATTCACCGTTTATATATGTGATAATAAAACGATATGAATACAATGAACAGTCGGCATGTGAGATACTTAATGATGTATTCCTGAAGGTATTCACCAAGCTGGAGCAATACTCGTTCGAGGGAGCGATAGAGGGCTGGATGAGACGTATCGCTATCAATACGATAACGGACCATATAAGAAAGTACGTAAAAGACAAACAGACGGTAAGCGGCGAGCTGCAGGAACATAACGCGTATATAGACAGTAATGCAGTGCAGGGAATAGCGTACAAGGAATTGCTGGGGTTGATACATGGCTTGCCCGAGATGCAGAAAGCGGTTTTCAACCTGCATGTATTTGAAAGCCTGCCGCATAAAGAGATAGGAAACTTATTGAACATAACTGAAAATAACAGCAGGTGGTACCTGAATATGGCCAGGAAAAGCCTGAAAGAAAAAATAAACATGATAAAGTGATGCCTGAACAGAAAAAACATATTGATGACTTTTTCCGTGAGCGGATGGAGGGCCATACAGAGGCCCCACCTTCGTTTGCATGGAAAGCCATGGAGCAAAAGCTGGACAGCACAGCTACTCCGGGTAGTGTAGTATCGTACTACAAGTGGTTACGGTATGGCGTGGTATTGTGCGCCGTGGCCGTACTGGTATTCCTCGGGTACAGGAAATTTGCGAACCCGGGAGATGTGAAGCAGCCCGCTGCCCAGGCAATGGCAGGGAATATGCAGGAACAGGATAATGATATGGCAGTCGGCAATGCTGTAGCCGCAAGCCATGAAAATAACACGAACAAAGCGCAAGACGACCAGAATAATGGTAACGCTGCTGCGAACGGAACAGAAATCACTACTACAGGTAATACTGCAAACGGTAATGATGTGAGCATTGCAAAACAGGCATCTGCAATGCAACAAAATACCGTAGCTACAACAAATACTGTACAGGCAGGGAATGGGAACGGAACGACAGTAGGGCAAGGTGAGGCAGGAGCTAGCTCTACGGACCATAAGGTGAGTAACAGTAACGCCCTACAACCAGGTAATACTATAGCGGCCAATAATACCCAACAGGATAATGGGGTGAGTGCAGCCGGGCAAGGCAAGCCAACGGCGCATATGCAGGGTAATACTGTAACAGGCAATAATACGAAGCACTATGCAGCTAGAACAAAAAATAAGGCAGATAAAATATATGCAGCAAGTAAGGGCGAGACAGCAAATCAGCCACTGCATAGCAGTATGAAGCAGGGTAATATAAGAGCATATGCTGCCAAGGCGCCAAAAGTTGCCGAAATGCATAATCGTAATAATACCCATATTAAGGTAAGCGAGCAAAGCAAGGATGAAGGAACGGGGAATGAAATGACAAATCGCCACAGCCAAATTTTGGTAGCAGGTAAGTTTAACCAGAAGGCTGTGAAGAAGGCAGGGAAGGATAACAAAGAAGCTATAACTGCGATTTCAGCCGGAGCAAAAGCAAATACAACTGTCAGAAATAATGGTATGCCTACCATGGCAAATAAGTATACGAATACGCTTAAGAAAAGCAATATTGCCATAGCCAATAAAGCAGGAGCGGAAAATATCAACGAACATAGCATAGCAGCAGAAAAGAATGAACTTGGCCATGCCGCCATTAACAATACTGCAAGTAAGACCGAGAAAAACGAAACTGCGGCCAATGAGGGTAGTGATAATGTTCCAAAGGCATTGACAAAGGGTGAGATTGCTGCAGGTAACAGTATAAACAAAAATGAAGTTGCAGCTAAACCCACCGGAAATGGAGAGGGGCATGAACAAATAGCAGCTAAGCAACCAAACAATACCACAGGTAATAACAATAATGCCGGAAGCCTGGCCGCAGGTGCTGCTACGGCGAATAATAATGGCCAAAGCAATACCGCGCAGCAGGCTGCAACTGCCACCAACCCTATGAATGCTAATACCCAGGTGAGCCCTGCAGCAACAACCGGACAGGTAGCAAGTGCAAAAAATACTAGCTATAAAAATGCTGCGGCGAAGCCACAGTCATCGATGGACTTCCTGAATAGCCTGACCGAACAGAATAAGCAGACTGAAAAGAAGAAGGTACGCCTGACAGAGGTGGAGGAAGGCATCAAGCTGGGTTATGAAATAGGGTTCAACCATTTTGCGGCTAACAAATATGTGATCGCACCGTACATACAGTATAACATTGGCAGGTTTGGGATAGCCCTGCAGCCGGCGATCAAAATAGCACGCAACTCGCATACCAGTAACCTGGGTAGTGCCGGTACTTATTATACGGTTACTGATGATCCTCATTATAAGTTGATCTCTGATACAATTTATACCATGGATTCACTTAGGGTGCGTAACTATTCTTATGAGGAAACACATGATTCGATATCAGTAGGCCACCACATAGAAACGAAATCGTATGCTGAAATCGAATTGCCTTTGCTGTTGAAGTATAAAGCCAGCAAAAACCTGTCGGTATACGGAGGTTTCCTTGTGAATTATACGAATACCGTTGTTAAGATCAATAAGGATGTACAAACCTATTCGCAGACAGGTAATTATATTTATCGCGATAGTTTCAATGCCAATACAACCCCGCCAGATATCCCCGAAGCAAACAGTGTATTCCATTATCCGGGTATTGCTTATATACAATATAGCAATGCTGATTATGAAAATGCGAGCACTATGAAATTGCGGACCGGCTATATGTTAGGGGCCAGCTATACGATACACGATAAGTTGATGATAGACGTGTCGGTACAGCAGGGACTTTCGAAGATGGGTTATGTGCCCAACAAGGATGTGCGAGGCACCTATACCCAGCCATATGTGCGGATAAGTGCCGGTTACAAGTTCTTTAGTAACAGGAAAAAACGTTAAATAATAATGAATACCTAACGAATGAGCTCCTAAAGCCGTCAGTATATAACAAATGAGCTTAACTCTTATTGAACGAAAAAAAGTATTATGAAGAAAATTTCCTTAATAACTCTCCTGGTACTGCTATGTGGTGCCGGTTTTGCGCAGGTAACTGTAAGCGGCAACGTGACAGACCTGAGCCAACAACCCTTGAGTAACAAGACCGTATCTGTGTATACAGATTCCGTACCCAACCAGCAGATATTTTGGGGGCAGGACATCAGTAATGCGAATGGAGACTATACCATTTTACTGGGTAATATACCCGCAAATGGTACTTTATTCCACATCTACATTTATGATTGCAATAACAATGTGGTGGAAGATACGGTAACCTATACCGGCGGTAATATTGTACAGGATTTCAGTATCTGCTCCGTTGCACTGCCCCCGACCACAATAGCCGGTACCATTACTGCCAGCAATGTGGCAATAGGTGAGCCGGATGCGATCGTGTACCTGATAGAGATGTCGGTGGATTCAATGACCAATGATACCACTCTTACAGCCATCGATAGCGCTTATACAGATAGTGTGGGCCATTACAGCCTTAGTTATCCCAATTACTGGGCCCCGAAATTTATGGTAAAGGCGGGTTTGCTACCTGCTAATGCAAATTATGGTAACTACCTGCCTACCTATTATACTTCATCGCTGGTATGGTCGGGCGCGTCGGGTCTTCCGAACCCGCTGCCCGTTAATGGTGTAAATATCCAGCTTGTGGCAGGTATCAACCCGGGCGGCCCTGCCTTTATAGGGGGAGATGTGACACAAGGCGCCAATAAATCGACCGCAGTGGGTGATCCGCTGCCTAACAAAATATTGATACTGACCGATATCAATGACCAGGCGATAGCATACACCTACACAGATGCTGCAGGACATTTCGGTTTCAGCAACCTGCCCTATGGTGATTATAAATTGTTTGGTGATGTGGGTGGTAAGCAAAATCCCCCGCTGATCGTATCGCTCAGTGCCGTACAGGATTCAGTAACCAATATTGAGTTCCAGGAGCACCAACATTTGTTCGAGGGCCATTATATTATGGCAACCTCAGTAGGCAGTGCGCCGGCAACTCTTAAGAGCGCTGTAGTATTCCCGAACCCTGTGAGCGATATGATAAATGTTGCGGGTATGAATAATGTGCAGGGCGCGAAGAACGTTAGCCTCAGCGCCATTAACGGAGCTGTGATCTATACACACCGGTTTGCCGAAAACGAGGCTATCCGCATACCTGCGGCTTCGCTGAGCAAGGGTATCTATATGCTGCATATAAACACTAACGAAGGCAACCTTATCTTCAAGATCAGTAAATAAGCCTGCCTCTATATCCAATTAAGTGAAAAACTAAGTCCTGCCTTATGGCGGGACTTTTGTTTAAGCATTGTTCAGCAGTTGAATGATCTTTTGAAGCTCCGCTTCATCGGCAATGTCGTCATCAAGACGGGCAGAGGTATGGTATTCTGTTGCTGCTGTATTTTCCATCAATGCCCGGATATTACCCGAGCGTATGCCGCTGCCCGGCATAATGACGATACGCCCGGCCGCTGCTTCTATCAATTGGGAAATAAGAGACATCCCCTCCAGGGCGGTATCTTCCTGCCCGGAGGTAAGTATGCGTTCGCAGCCTGCTGCAACGATATCTTCGAGCGCTTTGAATGGGTCGGGACAGCGATCGAAAACGCGGTGGCAAGTGACCTTCATGGGATAAGCCCGCTCTACCAGTTTTGTTAAAAGGCCTGTGTCGATATTGCCATCGGCGAGGTGGGCACCAGTAGCGATGCCCTCACAGCCCAACTGTTTGCAGGTATCTATGTCGCGGAACATCTGCACGATCTCGTCGCTATTGTACAGGAAGTCTCCTCCGCGCGGGCGTATCATCGCATAGACAGGAATAGAAACTTTGGCTTTCACTTCGGCGATCGTTTCTGCTGTGGGTGTAGTACCTCCTACAGATGCCCCTGCACAAAGTTCGATACGACCGGCACCCACTTTTTCGGCAATGATGCAGGAGATGGTATTGTAAGCACAAACTTCGAGCAAGGGAGGACGCTGCATGGATTACTTATCATAAATGCTGGGAGCATGGAAGGTAGTATCGGTGTCCCTGTTGCGAACTGAAAAAGTGAAGCCGGGCTGTAAGGAATAGGCCCCATATTCGCCATACTTGTTCATAGCGAGGAAACCCACCTGTATCTTCTTTGCCTGTTCCGGGTTGTAACGGATGATGCGCTCCACTGCTTTTTTGCATGCTTTTTCGGGACTATGGCCCATACGCATGAGCTCAACAATGAGGTGTGTGCCCACTACGCGTATCACTTCTTCGCCCACGCCGGTAGCCGTAGCGGCGCCAATTTCATTATCTACGAAGAGACCTGCACCAATAATGGGTGAATCGCCTACGCGGCCGTGCATTTTATATCCAAGGCCGCTGGTAGTACATGCGCCGCTTAAGCTGCCATTGACGTCCATAGCCAGCATGCCGATGGTATCGTGATTGGTCTTGCTGCCGGGCATAGGCGCTTTTTTATGATGGTGCAGCTCATTCTCGATGTTGTTCACCGGCTTGTATTCCGAGGTCTTTAACCATTTAAGCCATGCTTTTTTAGATCCAGGTGTTAAAAGGTTCTCCTTTTTAAAGCCATTCTCGAGTGCGAACTGCAAAGCGCCATCACCTGCCAATACTATATGTGGTGAACGTTCCATTACCATACGAGCCACGGAGACGGCATGCACGATATGCTCGAGACACATAACCGAACCGCAGCGGTGTTTGTCGTCCATGATACAGGAATCGAGCGTGACCCTTCCATCCCGGTCGGGTGTACCACCAAGTCCTACGGTAGTAATGTTTGGGTTGCCCTCCGGTACCTTTACGCCTGCTTCCACGGCGTCGAGCGCATATCCCCCTTTGCTCAATATATCCCATGCTGCAGCATTCGCATCCTTTCCAAAATTCCAGGTGGAAATGACAATGGGCTCATCCCTTACCGTATCGTAATAATAATCGGGGGCCGGTGCGCCCAAAACTTTTTTGCCGGCGAGCGTAGCAGCAGCGCCTAATGCTGAAAGTCTTAAGAAATTTCTGCGGCTGGACATTGATGTGAAATTTAGGACATTGAAGATAAGCCTGATTTCAATAAGTAGTAAGCTGATATAAGAAAATATTTAAGCTATAAGTGATCGGCCCCGCTGTTAAAAAAAAGAAAAAAAGCTTTAGTAATAAAAAAATAAATTGCTGCAAGTTTAAATTTGCGGATACCACAGAGAAAATGCTTCGCTTTCAGCACATATCTTATTTGTTCTCGCTGGCACTTGTGCCTGTATTCATCGTACTGTTCGTATGGCTGCTGTACTGGCGTAGGAATAAACTGAAAAAGCTGGGAGACGCCGAATTGGTAGCCGGGCAACTGCGCGGCATGATACAGGGCCGGAATACGCTTAAGTTCATCCTGCTGGTGATCGCTTTTTCGCTTATCGGTATTGGCTGGGCAAATCTGCAATCGGGCGACAAGACCGAGAAGGTGCAACGCAAAGGCGTGGATGTAATGATAGCACTGGATGTGAGCAAGAGTATGCTGGCACGTGATGTGCAGCCGGACAGGCTAACCAAGGCGAAGCAACTGATCATGCGGATGACCGACAAGATGCAGAATGACAGGGTAGGCCTTATCGTATTTGCAGGGCGGGCATACCTGCAGGTGCCGCTGACCATAGATTACAGCGCGCTGAAGATGATGCTGAGCAATGTGAGCCCGAGCCTGATACCAACACAGGGAACAGTAATAGGCGATGCCATTGATATGGCGATGCAGTCTTTCTCTCAAAAAGAAAAGAAATACAAATCGCTGGTGATCATATCGGATGGCGAGGACCATGATGAGCAGGCATTAGCTAAAGCGAAGGAGGCAGCAGAGCAGGGCGTTACCATACATACGGTGGGTATCGGTTCGCCACAGGGTACTACGCTGTATGACCCGGACACGAAATCGGTAAAGCTGGACGAGAACGGGGCGCCCGTGGTGAGCAAGCTGAATGAAGACGAATTGCGATCGCTGGCCAATGCAGGACACGGTACCTATACCTTGCTGCGCAATACCGACGATGCGGCCGAAAAGCTGGTGGATGCTATGGCCAACATGGAACAGAAAAGCCTGGGCTCAGTGGTATTCACCGACTTCACCAGCTACTTTCAGTATTTCCTTTTGGCAGGCTTTATCTTATTGTTCATAGAATGGTTGTTGCCCGGTGCAGGCCTTAAAAAGAAGACTGAGACAACATGAGACAGGTATACTACATATTGACCACGGTGGCCACTATGCTGTGTCTGGGTGCTCATGCACAGACCAACAGGTATGTACGGGACGGGAACAAGCTGTATGAGCAAAGGAAGTACAAAGAGGCCGCAGCCGACTACCAGAAAGCTTTGCAGAAGAACCCGAATTATGTGCCCGGCCTGTTTAACCTCGGCAACAGCCTGTACCAGCAAAAACAATTTGACGCCGCCCGTAAAGTGCTGAGTGCTACCGCCAAGAAAACCAACGATAAAGGTGGTAAAGCCGGGGCGAACTATAATATAGGCAATACGTACATGGCCCAACAAAAATGGGAGGATGCCATAGATGCATATAAGCAAGCCCTGAGGAACAACCCGCAGGATGCAGATGCGAAGTACAACCTGTCTTACGCCAGAGAGATGATGAAGAAACAGCAGCAGAACAACGACAAGAATAAAGACAAGAACAAGGATAAGAACCAGGACAAAGACCAAAAGAATAAGGACCAGCAAAACAAAGACAATAAGGATAATAAAGATCAGCAAAACAAAGACCAGCAGAACAAGGATAATAAAGACCAACAGAACAAGGACCAGCAAAATAAAGATCAGCAAAACAAGGACCAGCAGGATCAGCAACATGCCCAGCCGCAACCAAGTAAGCTATCGAAAGATGAGGCTGACCGTATACTGAATGCATTGCAACAGGATGAAAAAAAGCTGCAGGACAAAATGCAGAAGGCAAAAGGAGTACCGGTGAAAACAGAGAAAGACTGGTAGGACAACATGCAGTGCCGAACCAATAATGCAGTACAAGACGATAACAATTTCTTTCTTTTTTCAAAGAACAATGATGCAGATGATGCGAAACAGGGCTGTGTGTTTGTCAACATCTTTTCAACATCTTCAAAAAAAACTTTAAAGAATTTTTTTTAGTAGAAAAAATTCTTTTTAATATTGTGTAAGGATTGTACTTGCTAACCCATCCTTTATACAAGTCCGGCGGTCCACAACACCAGCCGGGCTTTTTTTATGCCCTCTTGTAAGCCTTTACAGGCGCGGCTTTCAGGGGACGTTGAAAAAAAGTTATTGTGCGCTACTTCATTTTTTACAAGCCATACCAGGTACTTTGTCAATTCTCGCCGGAAGGAGAAAAAACCACTCTCGCGCATTATTTTCCTGATTTACCGAAAAATATTTATCCCGTAGGACGACTTGATTTTGACAGCGAAGGGCTGCTTATACTGACCGATGACAAGACGCTTACCTCGCGTTTGCTCGATCCTTCGTTTGCTCACAAGCGGACCTATTATGTACAAGTGGAAGGGCAGGTAAATAATGAAGCTATCAAAAAACTTGAGCGTGGCGTATCGATAAACGTTGATGGCAAAATGTACCGAACACGACCTGCTGTTGCCCGCATGATGGATGAAGAACCAGAGGTACCTGAACGGATACCACCGATACGTTTTCGTAAAAATATTCCTACCTCGTGGATATCACTTGGATTGACGGAAGGTAAGAACCGGCAGGTAAGAAAGATGACAGCGGCGGTAAACTACCCTACATTACGATTGATACGTTACAGCATTGGGGGCGTGAACATAGATGGTATGCAGCCGGGAGAGTATAAGGAAGCAGGGGAGGAAATAAAGCAATTATTATTTGGCTCAAAATAAAACGGGCGGTGGCAACGTTTTTATGAGGAGATACATGATAATAGGATAAGCTGGAAAACATGTGGATAAATAAAGAGTTTAATGTGTGTTAACATGTTTTTAATATCCTAAATTGTGTAGCATAATATAGAGGAAATGATAAGGATGTTCTTGCTATCGTTGTTAATGCTTTTTGCTGGTAGCCGCCGCTATGATTCATAGCGGTATGTATGCCGCGTAATGTTGCAATGTATGGGAATGCACTGCATGCTATATGCGCACGTATATGAAAAATAAGGCTATTGTTTTCCATCTTTTTACTACTAATTCGCAGGGATAACTATTTTTGCACCTGTAACTATTTAAGATATTTATGTTTAACCTGATATTGTTTGGCCCTCCCGGTAGCGGGAAGGGTACACAGTCTGCCAACATTGTAAGAGATTATAAGCTACAGCATATCTCGACAGGAGACCTGCTGCGTGATGAAGTGAGCAGGCAAACCCCACTTGGCATAGAAGCACAGAAGTACATGGACCAGGGTTTCCTGGTGCCCGATGAAGTGGTGATAGGAATGATAAGCGGTAAGATAGATGAGAACCCCGGTGTGCGTGGTATCATTTTCGACGGCTTTCCGCGTACGAAGGCACAGGCCGAGGCGCTGGATAAACTGCTGGAATTTAAGAACACGCAGATACACCTGGTACTCTCGCTGGAGGTGCCCGAAGATGAACTGGTACGCCGTATGCTTGGCCGTGCCGCCACATCGGACCGCAGTGACGATAACGAAGAGGTGATATCGAAACGTATAAAGGAATACCACGCAAAGACGGCACCGGTGGCCGACTATTATGACGCGCTAGGCAAACTGGAACGTATAAAAGGTGACCTTGGTATAGAAGATACCTTCAAAATACTTTCAAAAGAGATAGATAAATACTTGCTACCTGCATAGTGGAGAAAGGCAACTTTGTAGATTATATACGGATCTTTTGCCGCTCGGGTAAGGGCGGTGCAGGCAGTGCGCATTTCGCACGCACTAAATTCAATCCTAAGGCGGGACCTGATGGGGGCGATGGCGGCCGTGGCGGCCATATCATCCTTAGGGGCAATGCACAGCTATGGACGCTGCTGCACCTGCGCTATTACAAGAACGTGCTGGCTGAGAACGGTGAGAACGGGAGCAAGAACAACTGCACCGGCAGGGACGGTAAGGATGTGATCATAGAAGTGCCGCTGGGCACTATAGCCAAAGACGAAGAGACCGGTGAGACGGAAGCCGAGGTATTGAAGGACGGGCAGGAGGTGATATGGATACCCGGCGGTCGTGGCGGGCTTGGTAACAGCAATTTCAAATCGGCAACGAACCAGGCGCCTGACTATGCGCAGCCGGGGGAACAGGGTATTGAAGGCTGGAAATACCTGGAACTTAAGATACTGGCGGACGTAGGATTAGTAGGTTTTCCCAATGCGGGCAAGTCGACATTGCTATCGGTAATGAGTGCGGCCAAGCCCAAGATAGCCAACTATGCCTTTACCACACTGGTGCCTCAGCTGGGCATGGTGGAATACCGGGACAATAAATCGTTCTGCATGGCCGACCTGCCGGGCATCATAGAAGGTGCTGCAGAAGGCAAGGGTCTTGGTCACCGCTTCCTGAGACATATAGAGCGCAACTCGGTACTGCTCTTCCTGATACCGGCAGATAGCAACGATCATGCTAAGGAGTTCGGGATATTGTACAATGAACTGGAACAATACAACCCTGAACTGCTGCATAAAAAGATGCTGGTGGCCGTAAGCAAAAGCGATATGCTGGATGATGAGCTGAAGGAAGCTATTGCGGAGACCCTGCCTAAAGACATACCGCACATCTTCATCTCTTCGATAACGCGGCAGGGCATCAATGAACTGAAAGATATGCTCTGGCAGTCGCTGACATCGGAATAGACCAACAGGATATCATGAAACAATTAAGTGTAGCGGAGCTGAAGAAGTGGACAGAGGACAACAGGTATTTCCTGCTGGTGGATGTGCGCGAGCAATGGGAACGTGCGGCCTATAATATAGGAGGCCAGCATATACCCCTTGGTGAGATCATCAGCAGGAAGGAGGAGATATCGAAAGGCGCACCGGTGGTAGTTTACTGCGAAAAGGGGATGCGCAGCGCTATCGCCATACAAAGGCTGGAGCCATTGGGCTTTGATAACCTGTATAACCTGGAGGGTGGCCTGAGCCTGATGCGGAAACTATGCTAAAGGCAATAGTTCAAGGCGGCTGCCTGCATCACTTACACTGAGTTTGTGCGGCATGCCGAGTGTCAATGTGTAATTTATCTCTTCGTGGCCACAGGGGAAATTGAAGCAGACGGGGTAGTCGTATTCCTTTACTTTATCATTGATGATCTCTTCAACGCATTGGCCAAAGGGGCGTGCAGTATCCTTCATGTTATCGAAATGCCCCACTATAAGCCCGGCAAGGCCACTTAGCTTGCCTGCCCGTTTCAGGTTCATCAGCATACGGTCTATGTTGTACAGGTATTCACCTGTGTCTTCAATGAACAATAGCTTGCCTGTGGTGTCCACTTCGGAAGCTGAGCCTGTAAGGTGAGCTAAAAGGCAAAGATTGCCACCGGTAAGCGTACCTATGGCCGTACCTGCCCTGTTATATGCTGAAGGATGTACCTCGTATGCCAGTGCCCCCCCGGTGACAGCATCGTAGAAGTTGCGTATGTGCGGGCTGTCTTCATTGCCGGGTTTAAAAGCGCCGCACATAGGGCTGTGCAGGGTAGCCACATTGAGCGTGGCATGGATGTGGTTATGAAGAACGGTTATGTCGCTGAAGCCACAGATCCATTTGGGTTTGTTTTTAAATGCAGTAAAGTCGATACGGTCGATGATGCGGCTGAGGCCGTAGCCACCGCGGCCCATCAATATGGCATCGATACCGGGATCATCGAGCATGGCTTGCAGATCGGCAAGGCGTTCCTCATCGCTGCCGGAGAAATAGATGCCTTTGTCGACACCCAGTATTTGCCCTTGCTTTACCGTAAAGCCCCATTGTCCCAACACATGGATAGCATGATCGATCTTATCCATTGGCTGGTAGCTGGCAGGACAAGTGATGCCGATCACTGAGCCCTGTTTTAAATACGGGGGATGCTGCATAAATGCTAAGATAGGATTCCTACAAAAATTTCGCTACCTCTTATTTCCACGGGGTAGGTCTTTAGCTTATAGCCTTCGCCGCTGCTATTGTACCCGTTGGCCGGATTGAAGCGATAGCTATGCAGCGGGCAAACGATATGGCCCCTTGCATCTATCCAGCCATCGCATAGTACTGCGCCGCTATGGGGGCAGAGGGCAGCAAAGGCATATACCACATCATTACGCTTCAGGATGCCAACGCGTTTTTCCCCAACGGCCAGTTCCCGGGGCTTGTTCTCTTCCAGTTCTGTAATATCGAGTGCTTTGTGCCAGGTGTACATATCATCTTCTTTCCGCAAAAAAATCGCGCATCAGTTGGGCGCATTCATCGGCCAGTATGCCTGTGCTGAGGGTCGCCTTAGGGTGGAAAGGCCAGTTCTCGCCCGTGGTCTTTTTATAACCGTTCTTTACATCGGCGGTGCCGAAGACAATGCGGCTTACCTTGGACCAATACATAGCGCCGCAGCACATAAGACATGGCTCTACTGTTACATATACCGTTGCTTCGGGCAGGTACTTGCTGCCCAACTGGTTGAAGGCTGCGGTAAGGGCTATCATTTCGGCATGGGCGGTACTGTCGTTCAGTTGCTCCACCTGGTTGTGGCCGCGGGCAATTATTTTGTTATCCCATACTACAATGGCACCCACTGGTATCTCCCCTGCTTCGTAGGCAGTACGTGCCAGTTTTAAGGCTTCACGCATGAAATATGTGTCATCAAACATCAAGGCTGTAAAGATAGAATAACTTATTCCTTGTTCTGCGTATCCATAATAATGGTAACGGGGCCATCATTTACAAGGGCCACTTTCATATCGGCACCGAAGCTGCCGCTCTTAATTTCTTTCTCCATAAGCAGGCCCAGTTGTTCCATGCAATATTCATAAAGCGGGATGGCCTGCTCAGGCCTTGCGGCACGAATGAAAGATGGCCGGTTGCCTTTTTTGTAAGCAGCATGCAGGGTGAACTGGCTGATGAGTAGTATATCGCCGCCTGCTTCTTTTATATCCCTGTTCATTAATCCTGCCTCATCGCTGAAGACACGGAGGGCCACTATTTTTTTACAGAGCCAGTCGGCATCTTCTTTGCTGTCTATGGTCTCAATGCCCAATAAGACAAGAAAGCCTGTTTTGATTTCGGCTTTTACATTGCCCTCTATGGTAACACTTGCCGAAGAAACCCTTTGAATGACTGCACGCATAAGAAAACCCTCCTGACCTCCCTGAAGGGAGGAACATTTTGCGATAAAAATAATGAGTTTCGGTTAAGGTTTTGTTTTGCAGTATTTTTGAATGCAAAACAATCATATCCCTCCTTTAGGGAGGTCAGGAGGACAATGTATTCGATAAACGAAACGATAGTGGCACTGGCCACACCACCGGGTGAGGGCGCGATAGGCGTGATACGACTGAGCGGTACTGATGCCATAGATATTGTGCATAAAATATTCAGGGGAAAAGATCTCACCAGGCAGGCATCGCATACGCTGCATTTTGGCAGGATAGCGGATGGAGATACGGTGATAGATGAGGTGGTAGTGAGCCTGTACAAGGCCCCCAAAAGCTATACAGGAGAAGATATAGTAGAGATAAGCTGCCATGGCTCGCAATATGTGCTGGAGCAGGTGACCAACCTGTGTGTACAGCAAGGCGCTGTACCCGCTAAACCGGGTGAGTTCACGCAAAGGGCCTTCCTGAACGGTAAGCTGGACCTGGCACAGGCTGAGGCTGTGGCCGACCTGATAGCCAGCCATAGCAAAGCGGCCCAGCAGGCGGCTATGCATACCCTGCGCGGCGGCTTTAGCGATGAGCTAAGGGAGATGCGGGAAGAGCTGATCAAGTTCAGCGCATTGATAGAACTGGAGCTGGACTTTAGCCAGGAGGATGTGGAGTTTGCCGACAGGACACAGTTATACACCCTTGTAGAACGCCTCAGTAAAAGGGCAGGGCAATTGGTGGATTCCTTCAGGCTGGGCAACGTGATAAAGAAAGGGGTGAATGTGGCGATAGTGGGCCGGCCGAATGCCGGAAAGAGTACCCTGCTGAATGCCCTGCTGAATGAAGAACGGGCGATAGTGAGCGAGATAGCAGGCACCACGAGGGACACGATAGAAGAGGCGCTGAATATAAACGGCATCCTGTTCCGGATAGTGGATACGGCGGGCATAAGAGAGCATACTGCCGACCTTGTGGAACAAATAGGAGTGCAACGCAGTAAAGATGCTATGAGCAGGGCAGATATAGTGGTGTACCTGTTTGATGTGAACTCAGGGGAACATTCAAAAGTCAACATTCAAAAAGGAGAGTTTGAGGAGGCAGGGGTAAAGTACCTGCTGGTGGGCAATAAGGTGGATGCTACAGGTATGGACGCTGCAAGAAAAGGATATGGGGAGGAGCCTTTGTACATATCGGCGAAGAACAAGGAAAACATAGAGGAACTAAAGCAGCGTTTGTTTGACCTGGTAGTGCTGGGGCAGGTAAAACAGGAAGGCACCATAGTGACGAATGCACGGCACTATGCAGCACTGCAGGAAGTGGTAAGATCGCTGCAGGACATAAAGAACGGTATGGACAATAATATACCCGGCGACCTCATAGCGCTGGATATACGCCGCTGCCTGTATTACTTAGGGGAGATAACCGGGGAGATCACTACTGAGGATAAGCTGGATTATATTTTCTCGAAGTTCTGTATCGGAAAGTAACTAATCATAAATAAAGAAACAGTAATGCAATAATATCCCTGTAAATACCTTATCTAACAAGCATTTCAGCAATTTCCCTCCTTAATTAATATTAATCAATACTTTGCTTTGTTTTGTACCTTTTTGTACCTTAGCTGTACCTTATTGCGGTCTATTGTACCTTAATTGTACCTGAAAGCCCATTTGGTGAATTAGTGCAACATATAGCAACATATTGCACCGACTTGCAACAAATAGCAACAAATGAGTTCAAACATTCGTATCAATAAGATTTGCCAGCATTGCGGAAAGGAGTTTGAGGCTAAGAAAACAACCTCAAAAACCTGCTCCGACCATTGTGCTAAGATGCACTATAAAGCCCGGCAGAGGGCGGCTAAAATTGAAGCGGTGGTAGTGGAAACCCAGCAAATCAAATCAAAGCCTATTGAGGATTTAAAGGCTAAGGAGTTTTTAAGTATAACAGATGTTTGTGAGTTGCTGGGGATTAGCCGTTGGACAATCTGGAGGAGTATTAAAAGGAATGATATTAAGGCATTAAAGATTGGCAAGCGTACTGTTATTAAACGTTCTGAAATTGACAAACTATTTGCATAATGGCTACTAAAGTAACACTAAGGCAAAAAACCATATCAGGGGCAAGGCAAAGCCTGTATCTGGACTTCTATCCACCCATAAGTAATTCAGCAACGGGAAAGCCCACAAGGCGGGAGTTTCTGGGCTTGTATGTATATGACAAGGCCAAAAGCCCGGTGGATAAAAAGCATAATAAAGAAACGCTGGAGCTTGCTGAAAACATAAAGGCAAAGCGGCAATTAGAAATACAGAAAGGGCAGTATGGCTTTCTATCGGACGGAAAGCAAAAGGCTGATTTTGTGGCTTACTTTGAAAGATTGGCGAATAAGCGGAATGGCAGCAATTCTGATAACTGGAGTTCTGCATTAAACTACATTCAGGATTTTACAGGCGGCAGTTTAGCTTTTGCAGCCCTAAATGAACATGTATGTAATGAGTTCAAAGAATACCTGTTAACCGCACCCAGCAAAAGGAGCAAGCAAACAACCCTTTCGCAAAATTCGGCGGTATCGTATTTCAATAAGTTTAAGGCAGCCCTTAAACAAGCGTATAAGGACGGCTATCTGGATACCGACCTTAATGCGAGGATAGAACCCATAAAACAAGCGGAAACTGAAAGGCAATTCTTAACTATGGAGGAATTGAACAAGCTTGCAAAAACTGAATGTAATATACCCTTGCTAAAGCAGGCCGGACTATTTTCAGCATTAACCGGATTGCGGTTCTCTGATATAGAGAAATTGATTTGGGGCGAAATACAGGAAAGCAATAACGAGTATTTTATCCGGTTCAGGCAGAAAAAAACTAAGGGCTTTGAGGTGTTACCCATTTCTGAACAGGCATATAGTTTAATAGGGCAAAGAAAGGGGGCAAATGACAAAGTATTTGATGGATTGGTATATTCGGCTTATATGAATGCAAACCTGACAAAATGGGTAGCTAAGGCGGGTATAGACAAGGATATAACTTTCCATTGCTTTAGGCATACATACGCCACCTTGCAACTTAGCAATGGTACGGACATATACACAGTGTCAAAGATGTTGGGACATAGAGAACTTAAAACAACCCAGGTTTATGCAAAAATCATTGACCAAACCAAAAGGGAAGCGGCTGATAAAATAAAGCTGGATATGTGATATAGTAAATGCTGTATATGAAATGAGGGGGTTTTAAGAGGCTTTAATCTGCAAATATAAATAAGCTTATTTGCAGAAAATGACTTTCCTGCAAATATAAATAGTTATATTAGCAGGAAATAATAGCACAAAATATGGACATAATATTATCGAAGTTTAAATCAGGTCAATGGGAAAGGCAATATGAATATCAGAGCTTTTTACCCAATGTAATTGATTCTGATTGGAATATAGATAATAACGAGGTTCTGGAGCTTTTGAGTAAAGCAGACAGGAAAATAGGTGAGCTAAACGCCTTTGGTACATTAATACCTGATGTGGACTTTTTTATAAAAATGCACATTACAAAGGAGGCTACATTAAGCAGTAAAATTGAAGGCACACAAACCCATGTGGAAGAGGCACTGATGAAAGAGCAGGATATTGACCCTGAAAAAAGAGATGACTGGTCGGAAGTTCAAAACTATATTAAGGCCATAAATGCAGCAATCAGCAATTTGGAGAGCCTACCTATCAGCAATAGGCTTTTAAAGGAAACCCACCGTGTCTTAATGCAGGGAGTACGGGGCAAGCATAAACAACCGGGTGAGTACAGGACAAGCCAAAACTGGATAGGTGGAGCCTCTATTAAAGATGCCACATTTATTCCGCCCCACCCCGGCAAAGTAGATGACCTGATGGCTGATTTGGAAAAGTTCATCAACAATCAATCGAAGTTACCGCCACTAATTAAAGCAGGTATTGCACATTACCAATTTGAAACTATCCACCCTTTCTTAGATGGCAATGGAAGGTTAGGCAGGTTATTGATTGTTCTTTACTTAGTTAATGCAGGTGTGCTGCAAAAACCTTCATTATATCTTTCTGCTTTTTTTGAGCACAATAAAAGCCTATACTACGACAATCTTACGAATGTAAGAACAAAGAATAACCTTATCCAATGGTTAAAATTCTTTTTGGTAGGGGTACATGAAACTGCTGAAAACTCTATTAATACCTTTAAGGCAATCATTAGCCTAAAGCAAGGTATAGAAAGCCAAAAGATTATAACGCTGGGAAAAAAGTCGGCTTTGGCTGCAAGGTTTTTAATGTTGCTTTTTAAGAATCCAATTATTGATGCTGCCGATACAAGCGCATTGTTAGAAATAAACATAGCTACGGCTAATAGATTAATTGCTGATTTTATTAGGTTGGATATTTTGCATGAATTGACTGGTTTTAAGCGTAACAGGATATTTGCCTTTACAAAGTATATTGAGCTATTTTCGTAGATGGGTATGATGTAGATATCTAAATCACAAAATCCATTATTATGGTATTTAATTCACAATCCCTATTTCATTATACAGACACTTTAGATAAGCTATTCCAGATTTTAGAGGGAGGCTTTTACCCGTCTTATTGTAAAGAGGAAATTATTACAAACGGGGCAATTCATTCTTATGCAGTACCGATAATTTCGTTTTGCGATATACCCCTTTCACAGGTAACGGAACATATTGGTAAATATGGCAGTTTTGCGGTTGGCGTTTCAAAAGATTTTGCGACCCTTCACGGTTTTAACCCTGTTTTTTATTTAGAAAATCTGTCTGTTCCTAATGAAGGGATTTTTAAAATACATAGATATGTTTTGAGCAATTATGCAAGCCTTTATGGGGAAGAGGGGTTTAATGATTTAAACATTGGCTTATTAAGTGTATTGCAAGCAATAAAAAATCATAGAGGTATTCTAAAGCGAGATGACGTAAATAGAGGGGATTACGAATTTTATAAGGAGAGGGAATGGAGATGCACTCCGCTACTTCCAGAAACATACCAGCAAATGTACCGGCAAGATGAGTACGACCAATTGCAAAAAGATTACCCAACTAAACCCCACATTAAAGACAGTAGGGTTAATCTTCCTCTTTCATTTAGCGATGTAAAATACATAATGGTTGAAAACGATGCAGATATTCCGAAACTCATCGCCCAATTAAAAAAGTTCAAACATCTATATTCAAATCAGGATGAATTTGATATTTTACTTACAAGAATTATTACTTGCCAGCAGATAGAAGACGATTTTTAATTAGGCCGAACAATACATGGAACTGAAAGTTAGTATACCCGATAAAGAGGAGATTATTTCCGCCGGAATAATTGTGGGGGTGGCTGGAGAAAAGGAAAGCTGGTTGAAAGCCCAATTGGGAGAATATGCAAATAAATCCGGGCTTTACATTCACCATGTAAACGGTGAAATAATTTATGTTGGTATCACTTGTGCGGGTGGATTATGGGGGAACTATGCGGAACGTTTTAGAAGGGAGTTTCAAAAATCCTCCTCCGGGAATAGCCGTTTACATCAGCTACTATTTTCGCAAACTTCGCCAATAAAGTCTGTATTTTATGACTTTGAGAAAGTTGACAAGCTTATCCAAAGCGAAACAGAAAAACTATCTATTGAAAGGAAAACATTGATTTTAGAGCAGGTACTAATTGGGATATATAATCCGGTTGGGAATGCAAAATAAAGACACTTATGAGCCAATTTGCTATAACACAATACCTTGCCGAAGTTGAAAAAATAATCCGCTTTGGAGGGACAAAGAAGGAAACCGCTATCCGCAATGCGTTTTACAACCTGCTAAATGAGTATGCCAAAGCCAAAGGGCTTATGATAGTGCCGGAGGTAACTATTAAAGGGACGAATGGCAAAAACGTAACCCCGGACGGTACGCTGAAAGATACATTGGTACAGGATTGGGGATATTGGGAAAGCAAAGACGAGGCCGATATAATAGACGATGAAATAAAAAAGAAGTTTGACAAGGGATATCCTAAAGACAATATACTATTTGAGGACAGCCAAACGGCTGTACTGATACAGAACGGAGCCGAGGTGCTACGGGTAGCTATGAGAGATGTGGAAGCTCTGGACAAGCTTATTGTCAGGTTCATAAGTTTTGAGAGGCCGGAGGTGACTAATTTCCGCAAAGCTATAGAGCTTTTTAAGCAGCATATACCGATAGTAACGGAAACCATAAGGAGCATAATAGACGAACAGGAAAAAGAGAACAAAGAATTTGTAAGGGCTGCAAAGAAGTTCCTGAAATTATGCCATGATAGTATTAACCCGGACGTAACAATGGACGATGTGCGGGAAATGATAATACAGCATATACTTACAGAGGATATATTCAATACCATATTTGACGAAACACAGTTTCACCGGGAAAACAATATTGCACATGAACTGGAGAAGGTGATACATACCTTTTTTACGGGACAGATACGCAGGACAGCATTAAGTTCTATACAGCATTACTATCAGGCTATAAACGCGGCAGCGGCAGGCATAGCAGACCACCATGAAAAGCAAAAGTTCCTAAAGGTGGTATATGAAACCTTTTACAAAAGCTATAACCCGAAGGCAGCCGACAGGCTGGGGGTGGTATATACGCCTAATGAGGTGGTGCGCTTTATGGTACAGAGTACCGACTATTTATTGCACAAGCATTTCAACAAGCTATTGGAAGATAAAGGGGTGGAAATACTCGACCCGGCCACAGGAACGGGAACTTTTATTTGCGATATCATAGACTATATACGAAAGGAAAAGCTGGAGTATAAATACCGGGAGGAAATGCACGCTAACGAGGTTGCTATATTACCTTACTACATATCGAACCTGAATATTGAATATACCTATAAGCAGCGTACCGGGCAGTATAAGGAGTTTGAGAACCTCTGCTTTGTGGATACGCTCGACAATATGGGTTTTGGCTTTGCAGGCAAGCAACTGAATGTATTTGAGCAGATAACAGAGGAAAACAGCAAACGTATTACAAGGCAGAACGGGCGTAAAATATCGGTAGTGATAGGCAACCCACCGTATAATGCCAACCAGCTTAATGAAAATGAGAACAATAAGAACAGGGAGTACCCGGAGATAGACAAGCGGATAAAGGAGAGCTTTATACATTACAGCACTGCCCAGAAAACCAAAGTGTATGATATGTATGCCCGGTTTTACCGTTGGGCTTTTGACAGGCTGGATAACAATGGTATCATAGCTTTCATAACCAACCGTTCATTTATTGACAGCCGCACCTTTGATGGCTTTAGAAAATGCGTTCAGAACGATTTTGATTATGCCTATATAGTAGATACCAAAAGCGATGTAAGAGTAAACCCTAAAATAAGCGGCACTGCACACAATATATTTGGCATACAGACCGGGGTGGCAATAATGTTCTTAGTACATAAGGCTAAGAAGGAAAATAAAATTTGCGACATACGATATATAAGCATGGATGATTTTTGGCGCAAAGAACAAAAATTGCAATGGCTTGTCGAAAATCCGTTAAAAGACATTTCTTTTGAGCGTATTGTCCCCGATAAAAAGAACAATTGGGTAAATATAGCGGATACAGATTTCGATAAGTTATTACCATTAGCCGATAAAAATGTTAAGCAGGGAAAAGGTAATAAGGCAGTGTTTGAGATTTACTCAACTGGAATTTCAACAAATAGGGATGAATGGGTAATTGATTTTAACGAAGATGCGTTAAAATCGAAAATGAGTTTTTTTGCTAATTTTTATAATAAGAATAGCAAAGCCGCTTCTTTTGATACAGCGATAAAGTGGTCGCGAAATTTGAAGCAACGATATGAAAAAGGATTGCGAGAACCGTTTAGTTATAAGCGAATTATCAAATTCAACTATAGGCCATATACGCCAACGTATCTTTATCATTCGGAGGTTTTTATAGACGAACACGGCCTTACTGATTCAATATTTGCCAGTTCAAATCAAGCGATATGTATCTCTGGTAACAATTCCAGCAAGCCGTTTCAATCGCTTGCTGTCGCATCTTATCCAAGTTTGGACTTTCTGGAAAAAACACAATGTCTGCCTTTATATCGTTACGATAAAAGCGGTAAAAGGAAAGATAATATTACAGAATGGGGCTTAGAACAGTTCATAAAAAAGTACAGAGTAAAGGACAGGCCAATTACAAAGAAAGATATCTTTCACTATTCCTACGCCGTATTAAATTACCCAGCGTATCGAGAAAAATATGCCTTAAATCTGAAAAGGGATTTCCCCCGAATACCATTTTATAAGGACTTTTTTAAGTGGGCAGAATGGGGCAAAGAATTGATGGATTTGCATATTAACTATGAAACTGCAAAGCCATACAACCTTAAAGAGGTAACCGTAAACAATGTAGAAAGCCCTAAAACGAAATTGAAGGTCGATAAAGAGGCCGGGACAATAGCCATAGATGAAAATACCAGCCTTACGGGGATACCAAAAGAAGCATGGGATTATAAGCTGGGCAATAGAAGTGCTTTGGAGTGGATACTTGACCAGTATAAGGAGAGCAAACCTAAAGACCCGACCATAGCTGAGAAATTCAATACTTACCATTTTGCCGACTACAAAGCCCAGGTTATTGACCTGCTAAAAAAGGTATGTATGGTAAGCGTTGAAACAATGAAGATTATTAATGAAATGAGTGAATAGGATGAATGAAAAGCGATACAGCATAGAAGACCTAAAAAAGGAGTTAGCTGGGAAAAGTAAACCCGAAAAGATTGATGTTATAAAGAAGCAAATAGCTTTTTATTACGAATGGAAATATAAGGACGGGGCTGACTATACAGGCCAGCTTTTCAAAGGTGCATTTATTAAAGATGCTGAAAAATTGCTAGAGGAGGTTGAAGCTGATAATTCTAATTCTTATGACCGTGATTTGAATTGGTACTTTAACGCCGATAATATACCTAATCAGAAAGCTGTTTTTGCCACAAACGATTTTATTGAGAAGGAATATGCTACCCTATTTACACCCACAGATTTTTTTAATCTACTGTTTAAGCAAAAAGACGAGTTAACTGGATATTTAGATAAGCCCTTTGATTTCATTAAGAGCTTAAAAGCCCTTCCCTTAAATGAGGAGCAGCTATATCTCTTGTTAGGAATGATATTGTACTGGTTTGGCGGATACCCTGTAAGTAATTTAGATGCAAAACATGACACAATATTGAAGCTTGTGGAGCGGGAGTTTTTGGGTATGTTTCCCGATGTCCCCAAGCCTGAAAAGGAATTTTGTGCAAACGACAATAGTAAGCAGGATTGGGTAAAGAGAATAGAGGGGGAGGCAAAGATTTCAAAAACTGAAGGTAACTTTCCCGAAAGTCAGTATCTGAGTAAAATTGAGATTGACTTTGGAGATTTGCCACGTTACGTTATACAGAAGGCAATTATTTGGCGTTTTGAAAAGCAGCATTTTTATAAGGATACTGAGTATAACACATGGCAGGCCGATTGGGCGAAGTTCCTGCAAACTATTCCCGAAAACTACATTGTTAAGGCTATTGAGAAAGGGATAGAATTTGGTAAGAAGGTTTACGAATATCATTTAGAAAAGGAGTGCTCAAATAAAGGCAGGTGTAGTTATAATGAAAGTTGGGAAAGGCGTATTGCAATAGCGGAGCATCTATTTAATCAAATAAAGAAGTCTGCCGAAGAAAAGGAACAAGAGCCTGAGGAAATAAAAGACGAGGTCAATAATGCTGAATTTACAACCGCAAGGCAGGTGTTGGCAGTTCATTATCTATTGGAGTATTGTAAGGTCAAAAACGTAGATAAAACAGTAAAAGCAAGGTTTATCCAATTCTTGACAGGAAAGGAAACCGGGGCAAAGAAAATTCAAAACACCACCATATATAAGAAAGTCAGTAATCCGTTTAGTTTGGACAATAGCACATTGAATGCTGACTTGCAGTTTATCCGGAAGTACTTTGAAGATTTAGGGCTAAATGAGATAGCCAAAATGATAACAAATGAAATAAGTAAGTCCCAACCGTAAATTTAGGGTAACCCACCACCCCCACCCACCCCCTTAGTTATGCTCCAATTTCGTACTGTAATAACACAGTACAATGGAAAACGTAGTATTTACACAGCTATCTATCCCGGAGATAAAGCAACTATTCAGGCAGGAATTAGAAGCCTATTTTTCGGTAGCCCAGCCCTTAGAGCAGCCTGAAACTGACCAGCTATTAACAGTAAAGCAAGCGGGAGAACTGCTAAATCTGTCCGTACCTACCATATACGGACTGGTAAGCCGCTCTGAAATACCTGTAAGCAAGCGAGGGAAGCGGCTGTACTTCTCAAAGCAGGAATTGCTGCAATGGGTGAAAGAAGGGCGTAAAAAGACCAAGAGCGAAATAGAGGCGGAAGCCCAGAGCTACATAAACAAAAGGCGGAAATAGAATGAAAAACAGGCATTCTAAAACCGCCGGGGGAAGCTCTCTTGATACATTAGCACAAAGCGGGACAAGATATTTTCCTGAATCCGCTGTAATCATTGCCGGGCAAGGGTCTGAGCTGATAAGCGATAAGTCAATTAAGGGGAGGGCAAAAAAGAAGTTCCTGACGTTGAATTTGGTTTTAGCCCTTATTAAGATTGCGGAAAAGAAGGGAAAGACCGGGAATATAAAATCCCTTTGGAACACTTATCACTGCCTAAATAAGGTATATACCCATGAAGGCCGGTTGCATGGCAAATACTGTAAGAACAGGTTTTGCACTATTTGCGGCAGTATCCGCAAAGCTGATATAATAAACAGGTATTACCCGGTGATAAGCCAATGGGAACAGCCCTATTTTGTAACCCTAACAGCTAAGGCCGTTCCTAAAAAGATATTACGGGATACTATGAAGGCTTTTATGCGAGGCTTTGACCGGATACATGGCAAATACAAAAAGAAAGCCCAGCGGGGGAACGGGAAGAAGCTTATGGGAGTAAAGTCCTTAGAATGCAATTTCAACCCCCAGAGATATACTTACAACGTACACTTTCACCTGATAGTGGAGGACAAGGAAATGGCTGAGATACTTGTAAAGGAGTGGTTGGCCTTATGGAAAGAAAAGAATGGAATTGTTTGGTCTCAACCATACTGCCAAAAAATAAAAGCTGTTTACAATTTAGATACTGCCCTGATAGAAATAATAAAGTACGGCAGTAAGATATTCACCATGCCAGATGTGGATAAGAAAGCCAAAATGAAGACCCAGCCACATATCTATGCCTCGGCTCTGGACAATATACTGGAGGCTATGAAGGGGCTAAGGATATTTGAACGTTTTGGCTTTAACCTGCCTGCCGGCAGCAAACGGGAACCAGCCGGGACAAAGGCAGTAAAGAATATCGGGGAGTGGATATACCACCCTGAGTATTTTGATTGGCTGCACGTTGATAATGAGCTTATATTATCCTCCTATGCTCCCAATGCCGGGCTATTGAACCTTTTGGAAAATAACATTGATTTGGAAGCAGAATAGGGACAGCCTGGGCTTTGAAAAATTGCCGGACTTTGGTAATTTCATAACTTCATAGTGATAGGGTTTATAGGGGCTGTCCTGTTCTCAGGACGGCTTTTTTTGTTCCAGCTTATTGAAAAGATTTGATATCCTATGAAATCGATGCTCTCCAACGCCTGTTATAGCATTAGGTTCTACGCTAAATGCAAAGGGTTCATACGCATGTTTAATTGTGAAGGATTGGTTGTAAGCATCGTGGAGCTTTTTTAGCATAGCACGACTTGCCCAGATAACGGGAACTACAATTATTTCGATATCTACTTTTTTACGTTTATCGTTGATTTTGTGTACGATTTTTCGGCGCAGTGTCTTTCGTAAATTACCATGTGATTCGGTCAAGTGAATATTAACTACCTCCACATAGTAAGTTTCCGTCTGTTCGATATTTTCAATGTAGTATTCAGCAGACTTTCCGTTTCCCAGAGATGCTTCAGCTTGTAATAGCCTGAATTGACCTGTCTTTAATATCCCGTCTAAAACCGCTAATTCACCGATATAGTTTTTAAAGTCAGGGGTAAGGGTGCGTAGGATTTCAAGTGCCTTTTGATTCAATTGCTTACGAGCATGTTCGGGAAGGGTACAAATTTCTCTAAAAACAATGTCAAAATATTCCAAAATAACTAAGGCATTTAGGTCATTAACCTTTGCTCCTGCAATTAGTTCATACAAATGTGAATCGAGGTAAGAACCAGTTTGCGCAATACCTTTATTATTGATTTTTTGGCTAAGGCTATCCCAATCTGGTTCTATATACAATAGGCCAAATAGGTTTGGCAAATACTTTTGCAAATCCTCCCTTAATACGTCCATAGTTGACAAATTAACGGGTTTTGTCCCTTATTTGTACCCCAATCTGCTGAAAGCCCCGTCAGTATTGAAAAGTTACTTTCTGTATCGGAAAGTGAGCTGGTTCGCCAATCTGGAGATTGGCTACCGATGCGACGTAGACAGAGTCTACGCCGAGCAGGGATTGGGTTCCGTGACGACGTAGTCTGAGACTGGGCCGAGCGGACTAAATAAAGCGGATATCCGGAGCATCGCCGGTCTTTATTTCCCCAAAGTTCTGTGTTGGAATGTGGGCGGTCAATCAAATCTCCAAACTATCAATATTTACGGATACAATACTTAACTTTATCTAAGGTAATATAACTTTTTCTACTACTATGAGATGCATATACACAACACTTCTGCTCACATTTAGCTGCCCTGCTCTTTTTGCCCAGCATGCTCCTGATATACAATGGCAAAAATGCCTGGGTGGCAGCCAAACAGATTGGGGTAGCACTGTTAGACAAACTCTGGACGGCGGATATATTATTGCGGGACATACTTTATCAAGCGATGGAGAAATTTCAGGCTTTCATGGAGATATAGACTTATGGGTGGTGAAATTGGATGAAACTGGCAATATTGAATGGCAAAAATGTTATGGCGGGACGGGTGCTGACCGCGATGCTATTATTAACTTAACTTCTGATGGTGGCTATGTTCTGGCTGGTAGTACGCAATCTAACGATGGGGATGTTAGTGGCAATCATGGCGGTGCCGATTTTTGGGTGGTAAAACTGGACGATACAGGGGGTATACAGTGGCAAAAGTGCCTGGGGGGTAGTGCTGATGATGAGCCGCAGGCGATAACACAAACAGCTGATGGAGGCTATATGGTTACAGGGACGACTTCGTCAAATGACGGTGATGTTTCAGGAAATAATGGCATTAGTGATTGTTGGGTTGTAAAACTAAGTGCATCCGGGAGCATGCAATGGCAAAAGAATTATGGGGGAGGGCAATGGGATATAGGAATATGCATCTGCCCT
>CAYZTM010000016.1:73789-96765 GCA_964481425.1 uncultured Flavipsychrobacter sp. | reverse complement strand
ATAGGCTGCCATCGCTGAATATAGCGGCGCTGTGGCTGCTGCCTGTGCTGCCGCTTACCCATTCGGTAGCAGGGGTGCTGGAAGCCTGTAGGGTATCGTATACCGGGTAGGCATTGCCGAGCCCCAGTTGTCCCCACATATTAAAGCCGGTCACCCAAAAACTGCCATCCGACTTTAGGAATACGGTATGCCCCTGTGTACCCACTGCAACGTCGGTCCAGTAGCTGGCAGCATTGAGCGAAAAAGGACTGTTGTAAATACCCCCTATCGTGCCGATACCCAGTTCGCCTACACCGTTTGCACCCCAGCCCCAGGAACTACCGTCCACCTTCAAGCCTATGGTTTGAAAGCCGGATGCCATTTTTACCCAATCTCTTGCTATACCGTTTTGTACCGGAACGAGCCTCCTTGTAGTGTCGCCAAGACCCAAAACACCCGCTGAATTTGCACCCCAGACCCATAATGTTCCGTCGGCCTTAAGTGCCAGCGCTTCCTCGGAATTATTGGCAATGCTCATCCATTTGTTATCCGTGCCTACCTGCACTGGGCTTAGGCGGTTCAGAGTGTCGCCCAAGCCAAGTTGCCCATAGGTGTTCAAGCCCCATGCCCATAAAGTGCCATTCGACTTGATCGCATAACAAGTAGAGGCCCCAGCCGTAATACTCACCCAATCATTGTCTGTACCCAGTTGTGTAGGGAGCAGCCTGCGGTTCGTATCGCCCAGACCAAGTTCGCCATGTACATTCCATCCCCAAACCCACAAGGTACCATTAGTCTTGAGCGCGATACTATTGTAGCCACCCCTGTTTACCTTCATCCAGTCGTGGTCGTTACCTACCTGCACAGGTGTTTGCTGTGTAATAGTATTGCCAATACCTAATTGGCCATTGTCGTTATAGCCCCATGCCCATAAAGTGCCATCCGACCTTATGGCGAGAACATGTCCCCCTGTTTCCCCATTGGCTACGGAAATCCAGTTACTATCAGTACCCATTTGTACAGGCAAGTACTGGTCTACGGCATTGCCAATTCCCAGCTGCCCTACCGAATTGCTGCCCCAGCAATATATCCTGCCTGCCCTTATCTCAAAAGTATTTGCAGCGCCGCAAATAGGTCTTTGATAGCTATTTCGGTAGGCTACATTACTGCTATTGCGGGTAGTACTGTACTGCGCTTGGACATGTGTAGCAGCTATCAACGAAAGAAAAAATAATATTTTTCTCATAGGTAATGATTTTTTACAGGAAACAATCCAAAGGTTTCTATAAAGTTAAAATAAATTTTAATTCAAATACTATTTATTCTTGAAAACGAAGAAGTGCATATTTAGGATTATGCCCTCCTTCGTTTCGTCATTTTATTTGTCAGGAGCTACGGTGATGCATCTACCAATTTCTTATTCTTTTACTATCTTAAAGCCATCCACGCTTCCGTCGTCGTAAGATGTATTCACGAGATAGAGGCCTTTAGCAAGGGTCCTAATGTCCACTTCCTGTATTTTGTTCCTGATCTGCCCCTTTAATTGCACCCTACCCAATATGTCACAAACGGAGTAGCTGATTGCGGTCTTCCCGCTTTGTGCGATGTATAACTTATCGTCCGCAGGATTGGGGTAAACTGTAGTACCGATATTATAGTCAGCCCCCACCTTAGCTGTGCTCGTTGGTTTAAATGATGGTGGTATCGCATTGGTGATCTTGCAGTCTATTGTGGGCGTGAGTCCGCTCCTGTTTACCCAGCATACAAAGATCTCATCAGCCAGCATAAGTGACGAGGTACTGGGATCGTCGATCCAGTCTGATGCTATGGCTACCGGACCATCTATAGTGTTGTTGTTATTTACAATATAGTAATCCCTGTTGCCAGGAACATTGGCATCGGTGATCAGCCCGGTCTGCCAGTCTATGTTTTGTACAAAAACCTCATCGAGCCCGCCCCCGGCAGGAGGGTTGGCATAGGCAATGGAGTAAAAATTATTGTTGGTGGCATTAGTGTTGTTGGCAGAGCCGCAGGCTACCACCGGGTTGGTATTATCGGTAAGCGCAGTACCTACAAGGCCGGTATTGTAAAAGCTGGTCGCCTCTTCGTCGGTGCCGGCTGTAAGAATATTATTGAGCGACATTACATTCCAAATGCCGCTACCCACATCCTTGTACCTATATACCACCTCTGCCTGCATGCAGGGCGTAAAGGGATTGGGCTCATCGGTTATGTCTATCCTTGGATATTGCGCATTGCCTGTGCCCGGATTGTCAAACACTGCTCCCGTAGTCACAGTGTTCGTCGTGATGTTCCAATCACCCACATATACATTACCAAGGTTGTCATCGAGATAGGTAACGGCTGCATGATATTGCGCTGCACTGCCATCGTAACGCACAGCAATATCTACCTGTTGTCCACGTGTTGCGGGAAAAGCTGTGCTATTTAAACAAGCGGAAGAAATAAAGGTAGGGCTACCGCATCCAGTACCTGTAAGTGCGGTAAAAGTGGTAGCGCGGGCTTTTGCGCCGTAGCTGAGTGTTACTCCACAGCCACTAGTTTCTTCCCATGCAATTGCCAATAAATCAGCCTTAACGGTAGTGCCGTTCAGTACATTGGCCACATCAATATGGGCATCACCCACATGATTGGCGGTAGCATTGGTTATTGGGTAGTTCCAAGTGGTGCATGTGTTGAGGGTGATCGTACCGAGCACTACGCTTACAGTATATACCTCAAGGCGTATGTTGGTAAAGCCCAGATAGGTCTGTGTATATACGGCAGCTACATAGCAATGTGTACCGTCGCCACCTAAGACAACATCAGGATGGCTCGCCACGCCTGGTAGCGTGGCCGCCAATTGGTAATTAGTTACAGGTGTATTGCCGTTGGCATCCTGTATATTTAAAAAACATCCGTTGCCACCACCTTCATCCCATACCTCGGCATAGAATGTATTGGTGCCACCCATATTGAAAACAGAGTTGTTTAGCCAAACGACATCGTTTGCAGGGTTGGCCACCGTGATCTCGGGTGTGAAGATGTTAGGGTAAATGAGATTGTACTGTCCGTAACCGCTTAGCGATAGGAGCAAACAAGTAGCTAACATCCACAGTACCCGTGTTTTTTTAAAACTTTTCATTTGTGTGATCATAAATCGTTGATTTTAGATTAATGAATTTATAAGCCGCCTATAAAACAATGATTAGAACAATGAACAAGCTACAATGCGGTAATATGAATAGTCAATAGAATTTCCAGGCTGTTATACTGCGCTTGCTTGCAGTCAGGTAGCGTTTACATATCATGCAAAGGCTCTCCTCATTTTAGGTATTTGGTTAGAGGGCGATCTACATTCATAGGCATTTATTTTATAAATGCAAGCTACCTTATATGTTTTGTTAAAAAAACCGTGTTTTCACGGTTTTTTACATGGATTATTTTTCGTAATTGGAGCGATCTTAAATTTCCTCGCAGCAAAAACATTTTTTTACATTTTCCTCACCCGCTTTATATCTATGAGGTTCATGGGGTTGCTGCTGAAGCCTGAGATGTCGGGTTGCAGGAAGTGGAGCATCTCATCGTAAAACAATGGGATGACCGGCGCCTGCGAAATGACCAGGCTGTCCATGCGGCGGTATAGCTGCCAGCGCAGGCTGTCGGGCGCATTCATGCTTTCATCATACCATTTGTTGAAGGTGGCGTTGTTGAAGCGGGTATAATTGGGCGGGGCCGGGAAGGGCCCGTAGAAGAAGGCAAGGTAGGTCTCCGCATCCGGGTAGTCGGCTATCCACTGTGCGCGGAAGGCTACAGCCTGCGAGCGGCTCATCTGCTGCCTGAGTATATTGGGCTGCATGATCTCCACTTTGGTTTTTATGCCTACCTCCTGTAATTGGGTGGCGATGAAATTGACCACATCGCTCCAGTTGTCGGGGCTAAGGATGGTCAGGGTACCAAGTCCCTTTCCGTTTGGATAACCTGCCTTGGCCAGTAGTTGCAATGATCTTTTTGGGTCGTAGTGGTAGCCGAAGCTATGGCTGCTGTCGTAGCCCGGCATACCGGCGGGGATGAAGCCCGATAAAGCAGGCAGGCCGATGCCATTGCGGAAATAGGTAACGATCTTCTTTTTATCGATGGCGTAGTTGATGGCCCGGCGTACCAATACATTGCGCGTAGGCACAGCCTGCATCAGTTCATTAGCAGTATCGGTAAGAAAGCCGATGTACTCGGTATTGAGGTAAGTGGCTTTTTGCAGTTGCAGCTTTGCAGCATATTCTTTCTTTACTGTGCCATCCTTATGGAGTACCAGGTCTTTAAAAGAGCCGTCGATGCCATTCACAAAGTCGAGCCGGTGTTGCAGGAAAAGGAAGAACTCAGTGGCCTTGCTGTCGGCAAAAGATACCTGCACCGCATCCATATACGGCAAACGCCTGCCTATGCTGTCGCGTTCCCAATAATGCGGATTTTTATGCAGCACCAGTACATTGCCCTCGTCCCAGTAGTGGAATTGAAACGGCCCTGTACCGCAGGGATGACGCGAAAAATCCTTGCCCCAGTAATCCACTACTTCTTTGGGCACTATACTGCAATAAGGCATGGAGAGTATCTGCGGCAGGGGCCGGAAGGGCGCTCTTAGCCTTACCTGTAGCGTAGTGTCGTCTGTTGCTGCGAATGGCCCATGTGCAGCCACGCGGTCATTGAATATCCATGCCCCGCTGGAAGCGACGGAGGGGTCGATGATGCGGTTGAAGCTATAGACCACATCCTGTGCGGTCATCCTGCGGCCATGCCCACCGGGGAACTGCGGCGCATCCTGGAAGAACACATCGCCGCGCAGGTGAAAAGTATAGGTAAGGCCATCGGGGCTTACATCCCATCGCCTCGCCAGCGATGGCACAAGATGCAGCTGCTCATTGCTCTCCACCAGGGTATTATAGACCATATGGTCGGTCCACATATTGTATAGGTTCCTGGCGAAGGCGGGATCTATGGATTCGAGTGTGCCGCTGGAATAGTTGAGCCGGAATACGCGCTTGTCATCGGCTCTTTTTGACGGGCTGCTGCAACCATGTACCAATACTATTGCGATAAGTGCAATAAGAGCTTGAACATATTTCCTGCAAAGGGACCGCATGGCTTATTGCAAAATAAGATAAGGAACGGAAACATTAAGAATAATAAAACAGCCGCTTCGCTACCTTTGCGGACAAATACCCGATAATGCCGACAAAACTTTCCGTGAACATCAATAAGATAGCTACGCTGCGCAACAGCAGGGGGGGCGATAATCCCAGCGTGTTGCAGGCGGCCATTGACTGCCAGCTCTTCGGCGCCGATGGCATAACCGTGCATCCCCGCCCCGATGAAAGGCATATACGCTATAGCGATGTGCGCGAGATAAAGCCCATCATCACTACCGAATTCAATATAGAAGGCAACCCTGTGGAGGACAAATTCGTTGCCCTTGTGCTGGAGACCCTGCCCACACAGGTAACATTGGTACCCGATGCACCGGGGCAACTGACATCGAACCACGGCTGGGACACGATAAAGAAAAGAGATTATTTAAGAGAGATCATAGCCGTCTTTAAGAAGGCGGGTATCCGGGTATCTATATTTGTGGACCCGCTGGAAGAAATGGTAGTGGGGGCCGCAAACACAGGCACGGACAGGGTGGAACTATATACCGAGGCTTACGCTAAAAATTTTCACATCAATAAAGAAGCAGCCGTAGCCGAATACGTAAAGGCAGCAAAAGTGGCCAATGAAAAAGGCCTGGGCCTTAACGCAGGCCACGACCTGGACCTGCACAACCTCAAATACTTTGCCCAAAACATTCCCGGCCTGCTGGAGGTATCGATAGGCCATGCCCTGGTAAGTGATGCGCTTTATTATGGCCTGGAGAATGCGGTGCAGATGTATAAGGGGAAGCTGAATAGTTAGACGGCGCTGTCGTGGGTATTCACCGGCCCTGATCTTTTCGGGCCAGCGAGGTTTGAGCATATCATGCAGCGGCGAAAAGTCCGGGAAATAGGGTATCAGAAGTCATCGTCCGTGACAGTGAACCAATACTCCCATGTATGTTCATCGCTCTCTATACCATTCCTGCTCTGCCAGCAGCTTATTATAAATTTTGATATAATTGTAGCCGGTTTGGAAATGTATAGCTTGCTTTTTATATAAATATGGCATAATTTGGGAAACTATCCGCTGTTAAGGGTATCAGAGAGCTTGTTTAGCAAAAGTTAATACTTGTTTTTACAATATTTTAACGCATTGCTAAACTTAATTTTATAGATTTGTAATTCAATTCACGCAATATATTATAAACAGCAGGTAGAGGTTTTAAATAGCCGTTGCCAAATAAGCCGCTGTTGCTTACACTACCTAACAATTTCATCATGTACTTGATGGAGTTTAATTATTTGTAAACAGGTAATTAAACACATCGGGAAACTTAATTTGAATATCGTTTCTTTCGTTCTGGCAAAGCAGAACGGAAAAAGCGTTGAACAGGTATAAAAGAGCGGCTAGTAGCTGCCCAATATATTGCGTATGAGAAATATCTACAAGCTATTATTTACTATTGTTTCTATCAGCCTCTCGCTACAAGTACATGCAGCGGCGCCGGTTGCCAATTTCAGCGCCAGCCCATTGTCTGGTTGTGCACCGATAGTGGTGCAGTTCACCGACCTGAGTACAGGCAATCCCACAAGCTGGTCCTGGGACCTGGGTAATAATACCACCTCGACATTACAGAACCCGTCGACCACATACATAACGCCGGGTATGTACACCATAACGCTTACCGTGAGTAATGCCAATGGTACCGATACCAAGACACTGGTCAATTACATCAATGTACTGCCCAGCCCGACGGTCAACTTCATTGGGGTTGACTCGGGTGTGTCCTGCCCGCCCAAGACAGTGCAATTCACCGATCTTTCCAACCCGAACATACCGGGGAATGTGAGTTACTATTGGGATTTCGGTGATGGTAATACCTCAACTTTACAAAACCCCAGCCATACTTATACCCTGATAGGAAACTATACGGTGACCCTTGTGATCACCAATGCATCGGGCTGCCAGAAATCGCTGACCAAACCGGCCTATATACAGCTGGTTGAGGCCCCTGTTGCAAACTTTACCAGCCCTAACCCGGATGCCTGCAGTGCCCCGGCTACCATATCCTTCACGAATTCCTCGACCAATGCGACCAGTTACCTCTGGAGTTTTGGTGATAACACTACCTCGATAGCGACCAACCCGAGCCATACCTATACCGCGCCGGGTACCTATACGGTCACGCTGATAGCTACCAATGCCGCGGGCTGTACCGATACCATGGTACGCACTGCCTACGTACATATACTGGACATAGTATCCGCATTTACACCCAGTGTCAACTCGGTATGCGCGGGAACGGCTGTAACGTTCACCAATAACTCTACGGGAGCTACATCGTACAACTGGAACTTCGGCGACAATACGACATCGAACGCCACTAACCCGAGCCATAGTTATAATACTGCCGGTACCTATACCGTAAGGCTTATAGCCAATAACGGCAGCTGTGCCGATACATCGTACCAAACGATAACTGTAGAGGCCAAGCCCGTGGTGAACTTTACGGGTACGCCGCTCACGGCTTGTATGCCGCCATTGGACGTTACATTCACTAACACCACAACGGGCGCTACCAGCTATTTCTGGAGCTATGGCGATGCCAGTACCAGTACCAATGCCAATCCCACACATGTGCATACCTACACTTCATACGGTAATTTCACTGTGAAATTGGTGGCTACAAGTGCAGCGGGCTGTAAGGACAGCCTGACGCGTGTGAACTATGTGAAGATAACGCAGGCCACGGCTACCATCAATGCAACGCCTACTACAGGCTGCACACCCCTCACCGTATCGATGAGTGCGACGCTGAATAACCCTAACGTGGTAAGTACTTTCTCCTGGGATTACGGCGACGGCAGCCCCATCAATACGGTCATTGCCAGCCCCACACATACCTACACTACTGCGGGTACCTATACCATCACTTATACCTTCGTGACCACAACGGGCTGTACCGGCACTGCTACCAAGGTGGTAACAGCCAGCCCGCATCCTACGGCCAACTTTACAGAGAACCCGATAGTGATATGCCCGAACCAGAGCGTGACCTTTACCAACCTGTCGACGAATGCGACAAGTTATCTCTGGAAGTTCGGTGATGGCGGCACAAGCACTGCGACCAATCCGACACATACTTATGGCGACCCGGGCCAATATACGGTTACGCTGATAGCCTACAATGGGGGTTGCACCGATACAATGCAGTTCAACTATATTATTGTGAACCTGCCGCATGCCGATTTCACTTTTGCCTACAGTTGCGCCAACAGGTTAACGGTAACTTTCACCAATACATCACTGGGCAATGATATCAACTCATGGGATTTCGGTGATGCTACGCCATTGTCGAATGCCGTTAGCCCCACGCATACTTATGCTACTTATGGTACGTATAATGTTACGCTGACGGTAACGAACACTGCTTCGGGCTGTACCGATGTGCAGACCTACACCATCGTCTTGTTCCCGCTGGTGCCCAGCTTTACGGGCGTGCCGACCAATATCTGCCGCAACCAGGCCGTTGTATTTACCAACACCTCGCAGGGTGGCAGCTCTTACAAATGGGATTTTGGCGATAATACCACATCGACCGCCACCAACCCGACACACACTTATATTTCATCGGGTGTTTACACCGTAAAGCTTGTAGTAACCGATAGCAGGGGTTGTAAAGATTCTATCGTTAACCAGAGCTATATTACCGTAGGTGGGCCTATAGCAGATTTCATGGGTACGCCGACAACAGGCTGTGCTGCGCTGACGGTGAACTTTACCGACCAAAGCACTTCGCCGCTGCCCATCACGACAAGGTTATGGCGCTTTGGTGATAACACTACGCTGGGCGGCAACAACCTGACGCCCTCGCATATCTATTACAATCCCGGCACCTACAGCGTCACCCTTGTGGTTACAGACCAGAATGGCTGTATGGACTCCTTCAAGAAGAACAACTATATCCACGTAAATAAACCAACGGCTGCCTTTACCAGCCCGGATACCCTGGTATGCCCCGGGCAGAATGTGCATTTCAATAACGCATCGACGGGTAATGCCACCCTGACCTACCAGTGGGATTTTGGTGACAATACCACCTCCACAGCCACTAACCCTGACCACTCTTATGCAACGGGCGGTTATTATACGGTACGCCTGATAGTGACAGACGGCGGCGGCTGCCTGGATACGCTTACACGGACCAACTATATACATGTGTATGACTTCTCGGCGAGCTTTATTATGAGCGATTCATTTGCATCCTGCCCGCCGCTGATAGATAACTTTACCAACACTTCGCAAAATGCCAGCACCTTCCTGTGGACCTTTGGTAATGCCAGTTCTTCGGTACTGGCCAACCCTAGCACGGTTTATACCTATCCCGGTGTGTATACGGTACAGCTGGTGGTGACCAGCGCTACAGGCTGTATGGACTCGACCACCAAGACAGTGACGATAAACGGGCCAACAGGTACACTGAACTATCCGCCGCTGAATGGTTGCGAGCCGCTCACCGTTACGCTTACTACCAATTACCAGAATACCGTGCAGGTTACCTGGGACATGAATAACGGCTATACCGAAACAAATAACAACACGTCGATAACCTATACCTATACACAACCGGGTATGTATATTCCTGTCATCATACTGAGTGATGGCGGCAACTGTAACGTGGCCATACAGGGCACGGATACCATAAAAGTAGATGGCATAAATGCATCAATGTCCCTTACGCCGAGTGTGCTTTGTGCTTCGGGCACTGTGCAATTCTCCGACACTACCTGGGGCACGATCACCGGTGTTAACTCAATAGATTGGAACTTCGGCGATAACACTACAGGTACCGGTCATAACCCATCACATTTTTACGCAGCGCCGGGTGTGTACACCGTAAGCATGGTAGCAACGACAATGTTCGGCTGCTCGGATACCATAACCAATACGGTTACGGTGAACCCGCCGCCACCTGTAAATGCAGGGCCGGACCAGGCGGTTTGTCTTGGTGAAACCACCACTTTGCATGCCACCGGCGCTACCAGCTACCTGTGGAACAATGATCCGACACTGAGCTGCCTGCCATGTGATTCGCCAAATGCGACACCGACAGGCACTACGTGGTATGTAGTAACAGGCACCGATACCAACGGCTGTACGAAAGCTGACACGGTACTGGTAACGGTAAATACATTACCTGTAATGAATACAAGCCCCGACCAGGACATATGCCCCGGTGCAGGAGCTCAACTGACTGCAAGTGGTGCACAGACCTATTCCTGGTCGCCGGCCACGGGATTGTCCTGTACCAATTGCAACAACCCGGTTGCCAACCCGGATACAACGACAACCTACATCGTGACAGGTGTAGTGGGCGCTACGGGTTGTAGCGACACAGCTTCGGTTACGGTGAACCTGTTGCCACAACCGACGGTTAGCGCAGGTCCCGATAAGGAAATATGCTTTGGTAAATCGACACGGATAACTGCCACCGGTGGCCTGAGCTATTTATGGTCGCCGGCATCGAGCTTATCCTGCAGCACATGCGATACGCCGGTAGCTGCGCCAACTACCACGACCGTTTACTCGCTGGTGGGTACCGGTGCAAATGGCTGTACGGATACGGCCAAGGTAACGGTAACCGTGAACCCGCTGCCGGTAATAGACGCCGGTACTGCACAGGCGGTCTGCCAGGATGAGTCATTGCAACTGCATGTTACCGGTGCGGCTACCTACAACTGGATACCGACCGATTACCTCTCCTGCAGCAATTGCGCAGATCCCTTTGTAACGCCCACGAACGCGATAACCTATACGATAGTAGGTATTGACAGCCATGGCTGCGTGGATACCACTACGCTGGATGTAACGATAATACCAAGGGCGCAGACAACGGCCAGCCTTGGTGACAGTATATGTAAAGGCTCCTCGACACAGTTGAGCGCGAACGGCGGTACCAGCTATCTCTGGCTGCCGGCCACAGGCTTGAGTGATAACCAGTCGGCCACACCAACTGCGAACCCGGATACGACCACGACCTATATGGTGATCATAGGCCAGGGGCAGTGTCATCCCGATACTGCTTTTGCAACCGTAAGTGTGTTCCCCTTACCGACCGTTGAATTGGGTGATGATATGACAGTGGTATCAGGCACAGTGGTAACCTTGAACTCGAACGCTGAGAATGCAACACATTTCGAATGGACACCGACCGATGGATTTGATTGTACCGATTGCCCGGCCCCGAAAGTGGCAGTGATCAATACAACAACCTTTGTGGTGATAGCTACCAATCCGAAAGGATGTGAAGCTACGGACAGCGTTACGATAAAAGTGAAATGCGATAAGAGCCAGGTATTCATACCCAATACCTTTACCCCCAATGGCGACGGCCTGAATGATAGGTTCTACCCGAGTGGTAAGGGCATATCGGTAGTAAAACGGTTGAGCGTATTTGACCGTTGGGGCGAGCTGTTGTTCGAGCGTCATGATATACCTATTGACGATCCTTCGAATGGCTGGGACGGTACCTATAAGGGTACACAGCTGAAGCCGGACGTTTATGTGTACATCATCTCGGCAGTATGCGCTACTACGGGCGAGGTAATGGATTATAAAGGAGATATCTCGATAGTGCGATAAAACGAAATGAAGAACCTGTAAAAAAGATATTGTGATGAAAAAACTTTTACTAAGTAGTATTTGCCTGTTGCTGGCCACGCTTAGTGTTCAGGCGCAGGACATACACTTTTCGCAGTTCTACGAAAATGCCATACTGCGCAACCCCGGCCTGACCGGTATCTTCAGCGGCGACTTTAAAGCCGGTGTGAACTACCGCACGCAATGGGGCAATATATCGGTACCCTTCAACACTGTATATGCCACCGCGGAGACGCGCATAGCTGTGAATAGCGAAGTGGGCGATTATGTAAGCTTCGGTGCTGCTTTTTCCTACGATAAGGCCGGTAGCATCGACTTCAACAGCATGCAGATATACCCTGCAGTGAATTACAATAAGTCGATGGAAGACGATCATAATTCTTATCTGTCCTTAGGTTTTGCGGCAGGCTACATACAGCGTTCTGTTGACATTAATAAGATGACCTTCAGCAGCCAGTATGTGAATGGGAATTACAGCTCCTCCAATCCCTCTGGTGAGAACATTACCGTTACCTCGCTAAATAATTTCGACCTTGGTGCAGGTATCAGCTTCAATAGTTCCATGGGGCCGAATAACGCCATTAACTATTACATTGGTGCATCAGCTTTTCACGTATTGCAGCCTAAGCAGGCTTTTGCTGATATAAACGGCTTTGCGCGCAATACCATGAAGTGGCAGGGCAACCTGGGTTTCAAGGCCAACTTCACAAGACAATATTCGCTTACGGTTCATGTCAACTATTCGAACCAGAAACCTTACCAGGAATGGATAGGCGGGGGCTTCCTCGGCTGGCATTCCGTGGCAGAGCAGGCGAAGAGCTTTTCCCTCTACGCAGGCCTGTTCTACAGGTTGAATGATGCTTACATCCCAACCTTGAAAGTGGATTACCGCACTTATTCGATAGCGGTATCTTATGATATCAATACTTCTTCATTGAAGCCTGCCACCAATGGTGCGGGCGGCTACGAAGTGTCACTGTTTGCGCGCGGTATCCTTAAAAAGGATAAGCCGAATGCCCAAAAATGCCCACACTTTGAAGATGTCAACAATGTTTTCAGGGACGAGTAAGGACCTGCTTACATAAACGAAAGAGAGAAGAGAGAAATGCATATAGAAATGGCCCGCTGTTTAGCGGGCCATTCTTATGAATACTTATTCGTGTTTAGTTGTTGTAAACGAATTTGAAACCGATGCCGTGTATGGTTTGCAGTTCTACACCGGGCTGTTCCTTTATATACTTACGCACCTTTGTGATGAATACGTCCATGCTTCGGCCAAGGAAATAATCTTCCTTGCCCCATACATTCATCAGTATCTCGTCGCGCTTCAGCACACGGTTGGCATTGAGGCACAGGTAGCGGATCAGGTCGGCTTCGCGCTGGGTAAGCTGGTGTTCTTTGGGGCCGCCGCGCAGTACCAGGTTGGTATAATCGAAATCAAGGTTGCCAAGTTTGAATTCTGTTGGCGTATTGTCCTCCTTCTTTTTGGTACGCCTGAGGAATACGTCGAGGCGGAGCAATAACTCCTGCATGTTGAAGGGCTTGGTGATGTAGTCGTCGGCCCCGCTTTGGAAACCGGCCAGTTTATCATCATCCATCGATTTGGATGTGAGCATCAGTATGGGGATGGTCTCGTTCTTTTCGCGTATTTGTTTGGCCAGGTGCATACCATCCTTTTTAGGCAGTACCACATCCAGCAGGCACACGTCGAAGTTGTGTTTCATGAACTGCTGCCAGCCGCTTTCGCTGTCGGGGCAGTGAACCACGTCGAAGCCGGCATTGCCCAGGCTATCTTTCATGACGTAGCTCAAAGTAGGGTCGTCCTCTACCAGCAATAATTTTGCTTTATAAGAAGCCATAATTAAATGATTTTATATAGTTATTGGTGCGGTATTCGCTATGGGGGATAAGGACATACATGCTATATGATATAGCAATATTCACCGGCTTGCGGGTTGGCAATAAGTGAGAACCGGCTGATGTTTTTCGATATTTGTGTGTGCTCTTATCCAGAGTACGCTATGTTTTATGCGGCACAAAGCCTGAACACATATCCTCCGCAATGATGTTCCTGCAAGATACGCAATCCTTTTTTTCAGGCCTATCTTTTAAATAGCGATTTATTTAAAGAAATATTAAAATTCCTTCTTTTCAGCGCTTTTTTACTATCCTTCCAGGATTGGACATAATAAAGGCTTCCCAGGTACTTGTTTTTTTAGCTTTTGGCAATTTTATGCTCACACTGCCATCACTTTTGGGCAGGCGGTCCTGGTAATGGTGGCAAAGCGCTACGGCCACAGCATCGGTGGCATCCATAAAGCGGGGATCTTCATCAAATTTCAGGGTATGCTGCAGCATCTGCCACACCTGCTCTTTGGTGGCATTGCCGCGCCCGGTAACCGATTGTTTTATTTTCCGCGGGGCGTATTCTATGGCCTGCAGGCCATGCATCATGGCAGCAGCTATGGCCACGCCCTGTGCACGCCCCAGTTTAAGCATACTCTGCACATTCTTGCCAAAGAAGGGCGCCTCGATGGCCACCGCAACGGGTGCATGCATCTTGATCAGGCTCTCCATCTTCCGGAAGATGAGCTCCAGCCTTTCTGCATGGTCTTGTCTTTTAGCCAGTTGCAAAACCCCCATTTCCACAAGCGATATATTACTTTTGTGAATGGCGATAAGCCCATAACCCATCACCAGAGTGCCGGGGTCTATGCCAAGAATGATGCGGGGTGATTGCTGCAAAGAATGAATGTTATTTGAACAAAAGTACCAAAATATGGCTCAAATACCTGCCCGGCGCAGCTATATCCGCATTGCTCCTATGGGGTATATACCTGCAGGTGAAGCATCAACTGGGCAAGGTAGATAGTACTGCGTGGTGGCATACGGGCCCGGATTATTTGCTCTGGCTGGCAATTATCTTACTACCGGTAAATATTGGCCTGGAAGCTAAAAAATGGCAGATACTGGCCGGTTCGGCGCAGCCTACGACTTACAGGCAGGCGCTGGCCAGCTACTTTGCGGGTATCGCATTCAGTATCGTCACCCCAAATCGCATTGGCGAATACCCGGGACGTATTGTGTACCTGGAGCGTAAAAACACCTTCAGGCTCATCAGTGTATCGGTATTAGGCATATTTGCGCAGATCATTACCGTCTTTGTTTTTGGTATGGCCGGGCTTATATATTACAATTTGGCTTTCCCGGGTACGCTGTCCCTAACGGTACTGGCCGGCTCGGCGGCATTGATGGTATTACTGGGCATCATTTATATGCAGTTCGAGAAGTGGCTGCCCCTCTTGCAACGTTTCCGCTGGATGCGCAGGTTGCATGTGTACCGCCAGCTGCTGATGCGCTTTAGGAATGAAGAACAATTAACAGTATTGGGCATCTCTATGCTGCGCTTCCTGGTTTATACGGCACAATATTTGATTTTGTTACGCTGGATGAATGTATCCATGCCATTGCGCGAGGGTTTTTTCATGGCCTGTGTTTTTTTCTGGGCCATTACGGTGATACCCTCTATTGCACTGGCCCAGCTGGGTATCCGCAGTCAGGTAGGTGTATTCCTTTTTGGCAAGTTCTCGGCAAATACCATAGGCATTGTAGCTGCAAGCGCCGGCCTATGGTTCATCAACCTGGTAGTGCCCGCAGTAATAGGTAGTATATTGCTGCTGAGGTGGAGGATATACAGGTGATAGCTTATTATATAAAGAAAGGAGTAGCGTTTATGAGTGTGCTAAAGAAAAGTTTAAGTATTGTTTGTTTGTTGTGCTTGTCGTTTGCAGGTTATGCGCAGAATGATTTTTGCGGTATTAAGAACATGAGCTTTAAAGAAGGTGAGAAACTTACCTTCAAGATATACTATAACATGTGGAGCCTTTGGGTGGGCGCAGGCACAGCCGATTTCACTACGAAACTGGAAGACCTGAATGGCCGAAAGGTGTATCACATCACCGGGGAGGGGAAGACCTTTAAATCGTATGAATGGTTTTTCCGTGTGCGGGATGTGTACGAAACCTATATAGATGCGGAGACCATGCTGCCGCTCAAATTCGTACGCAATGTGAACGAGGACGATTTCAAGATATACAACAATGTGACCTTTGACAGGAAGAAGAACAAAGCGACCTCGACACATGGTGTGTATGATGTGCCTGCCTGTGTGCAGGATGTGCTCTCCACGATCTATTACGCGCGAAATATTGATTACAATAAATACAAGCCAGGCGATAAGATACCCTTCAGTATGTTCCTCGACGATAAGGTATATAACCTGTACATCAGGTACCTGGGCAAGGAGCAGATCAAAACACACTATGGCACCTTTAATACAATTAAGATAGCGCCCCTGCTGATAGAGGGCACCATCTTCAGTGGTGGTGAAAAGATGCGTGTATGGGTGGGCGATGATAACAACCACCTGCCCGTGCGCGTGGAAAGCCCCATACTGGTGGGTAATATAACCGTAGACCTGGTAGATGCGGGCAGGCTGCGCAACCCGCTGACCTCGCTGGTAAAGAAGAAGTAATTAGCTACGCTCCATTCTTCAGTTTCAGTTCATAAAAATCCTTGCGCCTGTCTTTCAGGTTGCGCACGCTGCCATAGGCATGCAGTTCGTCCAGCAGGTTCAGGTCCACATCTGCTATCAGTACCATCTCCGTATTGGCTGTAGCCTCGCTCTTGATACCGTTTGAAGGGAAAGCAAAATCGCAGGGTGTGAACACTACCGATTGTGAATACTGTATGTCCATGTTCTGCACCTTGGGCAGGTTACCCACGCTACCACTTATGGCCACATAGCATTCGTTCTCTATAGCCCTTGCCTGTGCGCAGGCCCGCACGCGCATATAAGCGTTTTGCGTATCGGTAAGGAAGGGTACGAAGAGTAGCTGCATACCTTGCTCGGCAAGCAGGCGGGCTAGTTCCGGGAATTCGACATCGTAGCAGATGAGTATGCCAACCCTGCCGGCATCGGTCTCAAATACTTCCAATGAATTACCGCCCTCTATGCCCCAGTACTTGGCCTCGTCGGGGGTAATGTGTATCTTCTCATATTGGTCCACCTCACCATTACGGTGACAGAGATAGCCGATATTTTTCAGGCGGCCATCCTCTATGCTGGGCAGGCTGCCTGTAATGATGTTGACATTGTACTTTATAGCAAGGTTGATGAATTTTTGTTTCATGGCCGGAGTATGCCCGGCAAGCATACGCATCGCCTCGGCCTCTCCCATGTCATTGTATTCCGCAAGCAGGGGCCCGTTGAACAACTCGGGCAGTAGCGCAAAATCACCATGGTAAGCAGCAATGGAGTCAATAAAGAACTCTACCTGCCGGAACATCTCGTCAATATCGTTATAAAGGCGCATCTGCCACTGTATCAACCCAAGCCGTACGTAGGTCTTATTAGGGAACGATTCGTCTTTGGTATAATATACGTTGTCCCATTGCAGCAGGGTGGCATACTCCATGCTTTGCGCATCTTCGGGCATGTAGTTCTTCAGTATCTTTTTTACATGGAAATCATTGGCCGTCTGGAACGAAAGCACAGGGTCATATATCTCTTTCTGTTTCACTTTCTGGATATACTCCTTGGGCGAGATCTTGTCGGCATATTTATGATAATTGGGTATGCGGCCACCAAATACGATGGCCTTCAGGTTCAGGTGTTCGCAAAGCTCTTTTCGTGCGTCGTATAAACGCCTCCCCAGTCGCAGGCTCCTGTATTGTGGGTGCACAAACACTTCTATCCCATATAATACGTCGCCATCGGGGTCGTGGGTGCTGAAGGTGTAATTGCCGGTTATATCTTTATAGGTATGTGCATCGCCGAATTTTTTATAGTTAACGATGATCGACAGGGCGCAACCTACTACCACACCATCGGCCTTGATGACCACCTGGCCCTCCGGAAAGCGCGCTATAAGGTTCTCAATGCTTTTAAGGCTCCAGTAATTGCCCTGCCATGAGGGATAAGAGGCTTTCATGGCATCGAGCAGTTGTTCATAATCATGCAGTTGCAGGTTGTCTATTTCTATATGCTTTATAGTCATATTATTGCGATAAATGAGTGGGATCAATATTCGGGACAGAATATACTAAAATCGTGCTAAGCTATCAAATGTCTGTTGTTTTAATGGGTAGGAGGGTGATACCCGCCCATTTTTACCTTTATTCAAATGCTTGTATAATGCATATTGTCAATATATTGCATTCCTTCCTCATACTTTTCTATCTTTGCACACCCTTATTAAAACAGTATTTTAGCAGATTATGATTTCCCTCGGAGGCAAAGCCCTGGACCTGGTGACATTTGAGCAGATCATGCTACAGCAAAAAGCAGTAGGTATTTCGGCAACGGCGATGAAAGATGTAAAAGGAAGCTTTGAGTTTTTACAGAAATTTTCGAAAGGCAAGCTGATATACGGTATCAATACCGGTTTTGGGCCTATGGCGCAGTACCGCATCAACGATACCGACCGCAGGCAGTTGCAGTATAACCTGATCCGTAGCCACAGCTCGGGCATGGGGCAATTATTATCGCCCCTGCACACGCGCGCCATGCTACTGGCCAGGCTGCATACCCTCTTGCTGGGCTACTCGGGCATACACCCCGATACCGTGCAACTAATGACGGAGCTGCTCAACAATGAGGCATATCCCTGTGTATATGCGCACGGAGGTGTAGGCGCCAGCGGCGACCTCGTACAGCTGGCACACCTTGCGCTGGGCCTGATAGGTGAAGGCAATTTCTGGTACAAAGGGCAGGTAGTACCTGCTAAGGAAGTGTACAAGAAACTAAAGCTGAAGCCGCTTGAGATACACATACGTGAAGGGCTGGCCATACTCAACGGCACCTCTGCCATGACAGGTATAGGAGGTGTGAACGTGATCATGGCGCACAAGCTGGTGGTATGGAGCATGCTGCTCTCGCTGATGGTGAACGAGATGATGGAGGCCTATGACGACCATTTCTCTGCTGAGCTGAACAATGTAAAACAGCATAAGGGCCAGCGGCTGGTTGCTGAATGGATGCGCATACTGGGTGAAGACAGCAAGCTGCTCCGCAAACGTCACGAACACCTGTATGATAAGAAAGTGACGGAGGATGTGCTGGAAGATAAAGTACAGGAATACTACTCCCTGCGCTGTGTGCCGCAGATACTGGGACCGGTAATAGATACCGTAATGAATACGGAATCGGTCATCATAGATGAACTGAATTCGGTAAACGATAATCCAATAGTTGATCGCAAAGCGAAGAATATATTTCACGGCGGCAATTTCCATGGCGATTACGTGGCCCTGGAAATGGACAAGCTTAAGATAGCCGTAACCAAACTATCGATGCTGGCAGAAAGACAGCTCAACTTCCTGCTCAACCCGCACCTGAACCAGAAGCTGCCTCCGTTTGCCAACGCGGGCAAACTGGGCCTGAACTTCGGCATACAGGGCATGCAATATCCTGCTACCTCTACGGTTGCCGAGAACCAGTCGCTGAGTACGCCTATGTACATACACAGCATACCCAACAACAACGACAACCAGGATATAGTAAGCATGGGCTGCAATGCGGCTATGATGTGCAACCGCGTGATAGAGAATGCATATGAGGTGCTGGCGGTAGAGGCTGCTGCGCTGACACAGGCAGTGGACATCCGCGGACTTGCAGGCAAATTATCATCATCCACAAAATGGATGTACAAAGGTGTACGCGAGATATTCCCATTCTTTAAAGAAGATTTTTCTGCTTCACAGAACCTGCAGGAACTCAAAGCATGGATGATGAACACCGATATTGTAAGTCAATTCAAGAAAAAAATATAGGGGGTCGCTGATATGCAGAACAAATACGCGCTGGTAACGGGAGGCTCACGCGGCATAGGCAGGGCAGTATGCCTGAAGCTTGCCGACATGGGCTATAACATACTGGTGAACTATAAAGGTAATACCGAAGCTGCTGAAGAAACGGCTAAGCTGGTGCGTGAAAAAGGCGTTGAGGCAGCTACCATGATGTTTGACGTGGCGGATAAGGAAGATATTAAGAAAGTACTCGGTGGCTGGGTGGAAGCAAATACGGATAAGATAATAGAAGTATTGGTGAACAATGCCGGTATCCGGCAGGATATATTGATGATGAGCATGAGCGATGAACAATGGGACAGCGTGCTCGATACCAGTCTGCAGGGCATGTACCATGTTACCAAACAGGTGCTTAACAATATGCTGATGAACCGTTATGGCCGCATCATCAATATGGTATCGCTCAGCGGTATCAAGGGTATGCCGGGGCAGGTGAATTACTCCGCCGCTAAAGCAGGCATGATAGGGGCCACCAAAGCCCTTGCACAGGAGATAGCCAAACGCAATGTAACGGTAAATGCCATTGCCCCGGGTTTCATCAAGACGGATATGACCGAAGAGCTGAATGAAAAAGAGCTGTCCGGTATGATACCGATGAAGCGCTTCGGTACTGCCGAAGAGGTGGCCGACCTGGTAGGCTTCTTTGCTTCGAAAAATTCATCTTATATCACCGGCCAGGTAGTATCGATAAACGGCGGACTGTATACTTAAAAAACGGATGCATGGCACCAAAGCATTCTTTATACGTTCCCGAGAATAATAGCTACAGGTCATTGACCTTGCCGGGCAAACCGCTAAATGTTGCCCAGTTCAAAGCATGGATATCAAAGGCCGAAAATATGTCGACCATTTCCTTACAGGAAGCTAAACGTTTGTGGCAAATTGAGAAAGATCATCTTATCCGATAGCCTGTGCCAGGTCGGCAATGAGGTCATCCATATCTTCAATACCCACGCTCAAACGGATGAGTGAATCCACAAGCCCGTTCTTTATCCTGTCCTCGCGGGGTATGGATGCATGGGTCATCGTAGCAGGGTGCCCGATCAATGATTCCACGCCGCCCAGCGATTCAGCCAGTGCGAACAGTTGTGTTTTCTCCAGCACCTTTGTAGCGGCGGCTATATTGTCGTCTTTCAAAGTAAAGGATATCATCCCTCCGAAGCCGCGCATTTGCTTCTTGGCTATGGCATGATTCGGATGGTCTTCGAAACCTACCCAGCGCACCTTATCCACCTTGGGATGCGAGCGCAGGTAGCGGGCTATGGCCTCTCCGTTCTCGCAATGGCGCTGCATACGCACATGCAGGGTCTTGATGCCGCGCAGCACCAGCCAGCAATCGTGCGGGCCGGGTACGGCGCCACAGCTGTTCTGTATAAAACGCAGGCGTTCTTCCAATGTGGCATCATTCATTACCAGTGCGCCATGCACTACGTCTGAATGGCCGCCCAGGTATTTGGTAGCCGAGTGCAGCACGATATCTGCTCCCCAATCGAGTGGGTTCTGCAGGTAGGGCGATGCAAATGTGTTGTCACATACCAGTGTGAGTTGATGCTCTTTGCTGATGGCTGCACAGGCCTCGATGTCAATGATATTCAGCAGGGGATTGGTAGGCGTTTCCACCCATATCATTTTGGTTTTGTCAGTGATATACTTACGGATGTTCTCCGCATCGTGCATATCGATGAACTGGAATTTGATGCCATAGTTAGCGAATACTTTGGTGAAAATGCGGTAAGTGCCGCCATACAGGTCGTTCGATACGATCACTTCATCACCGGGCATCAACAGCTTGGCTACTGCATCGGTGGCGGCCATGCCGCTGCCAAAACAAAGGCCATACTTACCATTCTCAATGTCAGCCAATGCCGCCTGCAACACATCGCGGGTAGGGTTTTGTGTGCGGGCATATTCATATCCTTTATGATCGCCGGGCGAAGCCTGTACATAAGTAGAGGTCTGGTAGATGGGCGTCATGATGGCCCCGGTAGTAGGGTCGGGGTGTACGCCTGCATGAATAAGTCTTGTAGCCAGTTTTTGTTTTTGTGATGCCATATGCTGTATCCTTATTTGGCTGCAAATATAGCCAAGTCCTGAAGAAATATTTTTTACTCTTGTACAGGTGCATCACCGTGGTTGGCAATTCAAATTGTATCTTTAGGCAATGGAACCATCGCATGTTCGGCCGGGGGATAATTTGAACCCGCAGGAGCGGGAATATGAGAACAGCATCAGGCCGCAGACCATCGAAGAATTTTCGGGGCAGCCCAAGCTGGTGGAGAACCTGCGCATTTTCATCAAAGCGGCTAACCTGCGGGGTGAGGCGCTCGACCATATCCTGTTTCATGGCCCTCCCGGCCTGGGTAAGACCACCCTCTCGCGTATTGTGGCCAATGAGCTGGGCGTGAACATAAAAGAAACATCGGGCCCGGTTATAGAGAAGCCTGCTGACCTGGCAGGGCTGCTCACCAGCCTCGAGGACAGAGATGTCCTGTTCATAGACGAGATACACCGCCTGAGTACTGTTGTAGAGGAATACCTGTATGCCGCGATGGAGGATTTCAAGATCGATATCATGATAGATACAGGTCCTGCGGCGCGTACCATACAGATCAACCTGAGCCCCTTTACTTTGGTGGGAGCTACTACCCGTTCGGGCCTGCTGACGGCTCCGCTGTTGTCACGCTTTGGCATCAAATCGAGACTTGAATATTATACTGCTGACGTATTGCAACGTATCGTGATGCGGGCTGCAGGATTGCTGAATGTGCGCATTACCAGCGATGCGGCTATGGAGATAGCCAAGCGCAGCCGTGGCACACCCCGTATCGCAAACGGCCTGCTACGCCGCATGCGCGATTTTGCGCAGGTACTGGGTAATGGTGTAATAGATATAGCCATTGTAGAGCACGGCCTGAAAGCGCTGAACGTGGATGAGAGCGGGCTGGACGATATGGATAATAAGATACTTACTACCCTGATAGATAAATTCAAAGGCGGGCCAACGGGTCTGAATAACATTGCCACATCGGTAGGCGAGGAAGCAGGTACTATTGAAGAGGTATATGAGCCTTTCCTGATACAGGAAGGATATATAGTTCGTACACCACGGGGCCGTGAAGCTACAGAGCGCGCCTACAAACACCTGGGCAGGAAAAAAGGTGGCGATGCGACCCTTTTTTAATAGTCACAGCAGCCCCTTCAGGGCGTTCTGTTTATAGAATGAATGACATGAGCATGAGAGCTTCATCGGAGCGACCTGTGCTATTGAGTACACATTCGCGGGTTGAGGTTGCACCTACGGAGCTTGTGTGTTTTGGGGTATCGCGGCTATAAACAGGACA
>CAYZTM010000016.1:0-73689 GCA_964481425.1 uncultured Flavipsychrobacter sp. | reverse complement strand
CCTGTATTGTTGATGGTGTATTCGCGAGTTAAGGTTGCACCTACGGAGCTTGTGTGTTTTGGGGTATCGCGGCTATAAACAGGACATCCCTCTGGGATTAACATAATTCGATATCATGCTCAGCCCCTTCGGGGCGCCCTGTTTATAGCCGGATTGTGATTTCAATAATTGATAGCTCCATCGGAGCGACCTGTATTGTTAATGGATATTCGCGAGTGTAGACCGCACCTACGGAGCTTGTATTTTTTATGATACGTTTTGCTACAAACAGGTCACCCCTCCGGGGTTTGGATTATTCAGCGTAAGGTTCAGCCCCCTCGGGGCGCCCTGTTTATAGCCATATGCTGATTTCAATAATTAAGAGCTCCATTGGAGCGACCTGTATTGTTGATGGATATTCGCAAGAATAGGCCGCAGCTAAGGAGCCTGCAATTATTTTCATAGATTGTTTAACAGGTTATCCCTCGGTGATTATTCAATTCAATCTTCATCCCATTTAAACAAATACTCATCCTTATAATCAATCTCGAACCTTTTCAAAAATGCTAAGTACTCTTCTTTGAATGTCTGGCGTTTATGATGATCTTCCTGGTTATTGATATAATGGATCACGTTATCGATATGCGAGTGGCTATATGAAAAGGCCCCAAAACCTTCCTGCCAACTGAATTTGCCTTTTATCCACCTGTTATCATTGATGAATTTTGACGAGCCTGCTTTGATATCCCTGACAAGGTCTGATAACAAAATTGATGGTTTCAACCCGATGAATACATGTGTATGATCCGGCATGCAATTAATGGCTATTAGTTTTGCATCTCTTTTTGTGACGATACCGGTAATATATTTATGTAGCTCTTCTTTGTGTTCTTTTGGTACCAGGTTCAGCCTGCCTTGTACTGCAAATACTACCTGTATATATATCTGTGAATAGGTATTGGGCATACGTTAAGATTTGATCCCCGCTACATCCATCAACGCCTCTACAAAGGTACCCCAGCTATATTTTCGCTTCTCCTGTAAAATATTTTCCTGCAGGCCGGGAATGGAATCAGGTTCGAAAAAGCGTAACACGGCATCTGCTATCGCTGTTGGTTCCGGCTCGGTTACGAAACCGACCTTACCATCGGGTACCACTTCTGCGAGTCCACCGACATTGGTGACCACCATCGGCTTTTCAAAATGATAGGCTACCTGTGTGATGCCGCTCTGCGTGGCATCGCGGTAGGGCTGCACTACAAGATCGGCTGCGCTGAAATAATAACGTACCTCGCTGTTGGGTATGAACTCGGTGAATAACCGGATATGGTCCTGCACTTTATATTCTTCGATCACCTGTTCATAAAAATTCCGGTCGTCGTAAAACTCACCTGCTACGATCAGCTTGATGCCTGCTGCCTGTATCCGCTTGTCGGCCATGGTCTTTAGTACAATGTCGAGCCCCTTATAACGGCGGATGAAACCGAAGAACAAAATGTATCTGCCATCGGGGTCGAGTCCCAGCTTTTTGCATGCTTCCGTTTTGCTTACGGGTGGCTCAAAATTATCATACACCGGGTGCACGGTAAAACGCGCCGGTTTATCGGTTAATGTTTTAAGGTCCCTGAGCACATCTTTACTCATGGTAATAAAGGAATCCACCGGCTTCAGGAAATATTTGGTGAATGCTTTATCACCGGGGCGTTTTTCATGTGGTATCACATTGTCGGCTATGCATACGATACGGCTGTGCTTATTGCCGCGTACGATGCGGAGGATGGTACCCAAACAGGGCCCCATGAAGGGCAGCCAGTAGCGGACGATGACCAGGTCGGGCTTTGCCTTTTTGATCTGCCTGCCCACCTTTAACCAATTAAGCGGGTTGACGGAATTGATAACGGTCTCGATCCGTATGCCTTTGGGTGCAGGCTCATCAGTGAACTGTGAAGTGCCGGGAAACAGGAAACCGGGGTATTGCAGCGAGAAAGAATAGATCGTCACTCGGTGGCCCTGCTCCTGCAATACCTCGGCCAGCCTTGCATTGTAAGTGGCAAGGCCGCCGCGTAAGGGGTGGGCCGGTCCTATGATGGCGATGTTCATTTAAAATATTGTTTTGAAATCCTGCTGTGCTTGTTCGTAATCCTGCGGTATCCCGATGTCTATAAAATAGCTGTCGCTTACATAGGCATAGAATTGCTGCTGGTTAACGAACGCTTCAAGATAATCTTTTTCGAAAGAGAATTTTTCGGGCAGTTCCCGCAGCAGGAAGGCGTTACGGCTGATGAGGTACACACCGCCGTTGATATAGCCCCGTTCGCGCTGTTGCTTTTCTTCGAAAGAAATGATGCGGTCGTCCGCCCCGGTATTCACTACACCATAGCGATCAAAATTGTGCATCTCTTTCAGTGCCAGTGTAGCCTCGGCCTCACGGGCAAGATGCTGATCCAGCTGTTGCTGCAGGTCTACGCGGAACATCGTATCGCCGTTCAATACGGCAACATGTTCTCCTTTGGCCTGTTTCATGGCAAGCTGTATACCGCCGCCTGTGCCTAATGGTTCATGCTCCAGTACATAGTCTATGCCAAAGGGTCTTTGCTCTGTTTGCAGCCAGTCCAGTATCATTTCATGTTTATGGCCCAGCGATAGTATCACCCGATCACAGGCCTGTGTGGCCAGGTATTCGAAGAGGTAATGCAGGAAGGGCTGGCCGTTCACGGGGGCCATGCATTTAGGCACATTTTCGCCAATGGTGCCCCTTAGCCTTGTGCCCAGTCCGCCTGCCAGTACGATACACTCCATATTAGTTCAAAAGTAAAAATTCAAAAAGATCAGATGGTCCATGTGAACAATCCCTGCTCGGTGAATTGGTAGGAGCGGAACTCACCGCCGAATTTCCCGAGGGCCTCCTTCACGGCATAATGATTATTGCCCGGGCAGTAGAACATCATGAACCCGCCGCCACCTGCGCCGCTTATCTTACCACCGGTAGCGCCTGCCGCCAGTGCTGTTTCATAGATCTCATCCATGCGGCTGTTCGATATGCCCTGTGCCATTTGCTTTTTGTAACGAAAGCCATAGTCCAGTATCGCGCCTATATCATCTATCTTGCCTTTCAGCAGGGCCTCTTTCATCATGCGCGCCTGCTCTTTCAGTTGGTGCATGGCCTCTATCGATTCCTGCTTCTTATCTGTTACGTTCTTACTTTGCGCCTCTATAATGGTGGAGGATAACCTGCTGGTGGCAGTGAAGTACAGCAGCAGGTTATTGCTCAGCTCATGCAGGTATTTCGATTTCACACGCAGCGGGTTCACGATAACCTTATCATTATCGTAGAATTCCATAAAGTTGACCCCGCCGAAGGTAGCGGCATACTGGTCCTGCTTGCCGCCTGCCATGGCCAGCTCTATACGTTCTATCTGGTAAGAGAGGTTGGCTACATCATATTCGCCCAGCGGCAGTTGCAGCCATTCGGCAAATGCCCCGAGTATGGCTACCATCAACGTAGAGGAGGTGCCGAGGCCCGAGCCTGCGGGTGCATCTACAAAGGTGGTGAGTTTGAAGCCTGAAGGCACAGCGCCGTACTCGCGCACTATGCGGTTATATACACCCGTCGCCAGGTCCAGGTTGCCATCAATAGGCAGTGTAGGTTCAAGAGCATAGCTCGCGATCTCTTTACGGTCTATGGCCTCTATCACCACCATATTGGTATTCAGTGGTTCTATAGAAGCATAGGCATACAGTGATATGGTAGCATTTAGTATGGCGCCGCCGTAGATATCACAATAAGGGCTCACGTCGGTGCCCCCGCCTGCCAGGCCTATTCTTAAGGGGGCTTTGCTGCGATAGATCATGGTAGCGAAGATAATTGATATTTAAGAAATGGCAGGGTCGGTACTGGCGCCAAAAATGTGGATATGTTCATTTGGAAACCGCCTCCGCTCTGGCGTAACTTGCATAGTTCCGTAGGCTTTTGCCAAAGGGGATGAAGTTCTTTATTTATTGGTTAAACCTGCACACTAATGACACAGGTCGTGGGATAAAACTGTGATATTTTTGGGAATTTTATCAGGTAACTATACCCATTTACAAGTAGGTGCTACCCAAATAAAAACATTGCACTAATAATATAAATAATCACAATAAATAATGTTCCTATAAAAAAAATGAGTTTGGCCTTACGTAGGTTATTTAATTGCCTATCCTTATTAGTGATACGGTTAGCTTTATAGAAAAAATATAGGTAAGGAATCACAGTAGCTACCCAAAGAATCGTTAGGATAATGCGAAATATAGACAATGCTAATCCTTCTTTTTAGCTGTGTTCTTCTCCCTATTCTTCACGGCTGATTTCATTATATCCATGAAACTGCCATCCAGAGCAAGTTTTTCATCGTATTTGCCTCGCTTTTTCTTCTCTTCTCATTATTCATATAACACAAATTTACGACTTTTTGTATCTTTTTCTTCACCCCTTGAGTCTCTCCCTTCAGAGGACTCAAGGGCTATCAAGGCTACAAAGATGATGATGGCCCCATAGTCTTGTTCACATGTCACCCTCTCCTTAGGAGAGGGAAGGGGTGAGGCGAGCACCGGCCCTCCCCGCCAAAAATGTGGATATGTTCATTTGGAAACCGCCTCCGCTCTGGCGTAACTTGCATAGTTCCGTAGGCTTTTGCCAAAGGGGATGAAGTTCTTTATTTATTGGTTAAACCTGCACACTAATGACACAGGTCGTGGGATAAAACTGTGATATTTTTGGGATATTTTATCACGCTAAGTCCTTGATCTTCAATAAAAGTGTGTGATAAAATAAATGCTGCGTTCAGCGCATAACGAAACCTGCCTGCTGCCACTGCAAACTGCCGCTTATTTCCGGCGCTCGCTCATATAAGAGAGCAGGGCAAAAAGCAATACACCCAGCAGGCCGCCTATGGAGTCGGCAAGTATGTCCATTACATCTTTGCTGCGCCCGAGGAAGGCCAGCAGGCCCTGTAGTTCCTCCACCACCCACCCGGTAAATATGCCGGCGGCAAAGATGAGCAACAGGAAGCCGGGCTTGCGTGAAGGCTTGCTACACAGCCACAGGAAGGTAAAGACACCGAAGAGTATGAAGTGTACCCACTTGTCGGCAAGCGGTATGTCCACCTCGGGCAGTTCTTTTGCCGGGATGAAGCAAAGGATAAAAATAAGCAAGGTCCACAGTATGGCTAAGGACCTTGCTCGTCTTTTATAAGGTGAATCCGGTGAGAATAACTGGTTCAGCATACTATTCGCCCACCAGTGCGCGGTAAGCTGCTGCATCCATAAGTGCGTTCACTTCGTCAGCGCTGTCCACTTCCATTTTTATCATCCAGCCCTTCTCGTAAGGATCGTTGTTCACGTATTCAGGATTGCCTTCCAGGTCGGCATTCACTTCGCTAACGGTACCGGCCACAGGCAGGTACAGGTCCGATACGGTCTTTACCGCTTCTACGGTACCGAAGATCTCGTTCGAGCCCAGCTTTTTACCCACTGTGTCGATGTCAACAAATACGATATCGCCCAGCTCACGCTGTGCAAAATCTGTTATGCCTACGGTAGCCACGTTGCCTTCCAGCTTTATCCATTCGTGGTCTTTAGTGTATCTGAGCGTGTCAGGAAAATTCATAATTCACTATTATTTATCGGGTAAAAATAATAGAATTTGCGGTATTTGCCACAAACCCTTGCCCAAGGCGCTTTTTAACAAAAAAATACCTTGCGGTCATACATATTTTGCGTAACTTTTGAAAGCCGTTCATGAATGTTTTCAGGTTTTATGTGAATAATAAAATAAATAAAATATTCCATGTTAATTAATAATAATAAACTACTAAAATTTGAAGCTTTGTAGATTATCCACAAGCGGTTGATTTCTTTATCAAAAAAAAATTAGGGTTTTAGATACTTTCGTTTTCCGCACCTCGGGAGAGCATTTAAGACCGAATTTTTAACGAAAAAATATTTTTGCCCATGACTGCCACAACTACCAGGAACAATGGCCTTTCTTTTCATCGCCAATACACAAAGGAAGGCGTAAGCCCCTTCGATATGTTCGAGTACGACTATCGTACATCTGTGATCCGTAACCCCAACGGAGAGAAAGTGTTCGAGATGACCGATGTGGAAGTTCCGAAGCATTGGTCGCAGATAGCCACGGACATCCTGGCGCAGAAATATTTTCGTAAAGCAGGCGTACCCCAGCCTGATGGCAGCCTGGGCCGCGAGACCTCTATCAAGCAGGTGGCCCATCGCCTGGCAGACTGCTGGAAGACATGGGGCGAGAAATATGGCTACTTCGCCTCGGCTGCCGATGCAACAGTATTTTATGATGAGCTGGTACACAGCATATTGCTGCAAAGCTGCGCGCCCAACTCGCCGCAATGGTTCAATACAGGCCTCTTCAATAGCTATGGTATAGATGGTAAAGCGCAGGGCCACTATTATGTGGATCCTGTTACAGGCAAGCTGGAACGTTCTAAGAATGCATACGAGCGCCCTCAGCCGCATGCCTGCTTTATATTAAGCGTAGAGGACGACCTGGTGAACGAAGGCGGCATCATGGACCTTTGGGTGCGCGAAGCCCGTATCTTCAAATACGGTTCCGGTGTAGGTACCAACTATTCCAATATACGCGCCGAAGGCGAAAAGCTGAGCGGCGGCGGCACATCGAGCGGCCTGATGAGCTTCCTGAAAATAGGCGACAGGGCTGCAGGTGCCATCAAGAGCGGTGGCACTACGCGCCGCGCTGCAAAGATGGTTTGCCTTGACCTCGACCACCCGGAAGTGATGGACTTCATAGACTGGAAGGTGGAAGAAGAAAAGAAGGTGGCCGCCCTCATAGCCGCAGGTTATGCATCCGATTATGAAGGCGAAGCCTACCGCACCGTTTCCGGGCAAAACTCGAATAACTCCGTTCGCATACCCAACGAATTCTTCCGCAGGCTGACCAATAATGAAGATTGGGAAATGACGGCCCGCAGCACCGGCAAGGTGATGAAGACCGTGCCCGCCAGGCAGGTATGGGACAAAATATCTTACGCAGCATGGCGCTGCGCCGACCCCGGTACACAGTACGATACCACCATCAACGAATGGCATACCTGCCCGGAAGGTGGAAAGATAAGGGCTTCCAATCCTTGTTCCGAGTACATGTTCCTCGATAATACAGCATGTAACCTGGCATCGATGAACCTGCGCCGCTTCTTTAACGAAGAGGACAATACTTTCGATGTGGCAGGCTTTGAATACATTACCCGCCTTTGGACAGTAGTGTTGGAGGTGTCTGTGCTGATGGCGCAGTTCCCTTCGCCTGAAGTGGCACAGCTTAGCTACGATTATCGTACGCTGGGCCTCGGCTATGCCAACCTTGGCTCAATGCTGATGGTGAGCGGTATCCCTTATGACAGTGAAGAGGCCCGCGCGATAGCCGGCGCCATAACCGCCATCATGAATGGTGTGGCCTACAAGACATCGGCAGAGATGGCAAAGGCTCTTGGCGCTTTCCCGCGTTATGAGGACAACAAACACCACATGATGCGCGTGATGCGCAACCACCGCGCAGCCGCATACGATGCTGCTGATGCTTATGAAGGACTGGAACTGAAGCCTATGGGCATCAATGCCAAGTATTGCCCAGACTACCTGCTGAAGGCCGCTACCAAGGCGTGGGATGAGGCCGTACAGATGGGTGAACAATATGGCTACCGCAATGCGCAGGCCACCGTTATCGCTCCCACCGGTACCATTGGCCTGGTGATGGATTGTGATACTACGGGTGTGGAACCGGATTTTGCACTGGTGAAATTCAAGAAGCTTTCCGGTGGTGGTTATTTTAAGATAATCAACCAGTCAATACCTGCTGCATTGAAGAACCTGGGTTACAACCCGGCAGAGATAGATGCCATAGTGAAGTATGCCAAAGGCCACGGCACATTTGCAGGTGCGCCTTACATCAACCACGAAAGCCTGAGCGAAAAAGGCTTGATAGCTGATGAGCTGAAAAAGCTGGATACGGCTGTAGAGAGCGCTTTCGAGATAGGTTTTGTGTTCAACGCTTATACACTTGGCGAAGAATGCCTGCAGCGTTTGGGCTTCAAGCCGGAACAATATTTCGATGCAGACTTCAGCCTCTTGCATGAGCTGGGCTTCAGCGATGCCGAAATAGAAGCAGCCAACGATTATGTATGCGGTACTATGACCGTAGAAGGTGCGCCATATCTCAAAGAAGAGCACCTTGCCGTGTTCGACTGCGCTAACAAATGCGGCAGGAAAGGAGAGCGTTACATACATGCACATGGCCACATCCGTATGATGGGTGCCGTGCAGCCATTCATCAGCGGCGCTATATCCAAGACCATCAACCTGCCGAATGAGGCTACTGTTGAAGAAATAAAAGATTGCTACCAGCTGAGCTGGCAACTGGCCCTTAAAGCCTGCGCCCTGTACCGCGATGGTTCTAAGCTGAGCCAGCCGCTGAGCAACAAGAGCGATAAGAAAAAGAAAGAAGAAACTAAGGAAGAAAATGTGAACATCAACGACTCACAGATCGTTGACCTCGGTAAGCTGACCGTAGAAGAACTGCTGGACGAAGTGAACAAACGCGTACAGGCCAGTCCCGATACGCAACTGAAACGTGAGCTGAGCCGCATCGTAGAGCGTAAGCAATTACCCGCCAAGCGCCGCGGCTATACTATAAAAGCCAAGGTGGGTGGCCAGCCATTGTTCGTACGCACCGGTGAATATGGCGATGGCACACTGGGTGAGATATTCCTGGATATGGCCAAGGAAGGCGCTACCATGCGTAGCCTGATGAACAGCTTTGCCATAGCCGTATCGGTGGGCCTGCAATATGGTGTGCCCCTCGAGGAGTTTGTAGATAAGTTCACCTTCACCCGCTTTGAGCCATCAGGCGTGGTAGAACACCCGAACATCAAGACAGCTACTTCAGTACTCGACTATGTATTCCGCCTGCTGGCTTACGAATACCTCGACCGTACCGACCTGGTGCACGTACCCGACCCCAGCCGCCTGACGCATGCCGAAGAAACGGCCGCACAGCAGGAGCTGTCGCAGGTAAGGGTTACCGCACCGCAGCAAACGCAAAAACAAAAGAACGTTAACCCTGCCCCTAAAGCAGTGGCCACAGCAAACAGCGCAGATGTGAAGAAACTAATGGGTACCAGTGCCGATGCGCCTGCCTGCCGCAACTGTGGTAATATAACTTTAAGGAACGGCACCTGTTACATGTGTCCTAATTGCGGCACTACCACAGGCTGCAGTTAATAAGTACGGAGCAAATAGTGGATTTTTGTTGTTTTCTGTCCCGCGGTTCGTCCGCGGGACTTTTTATGAGAGAATTTTTGCTCGAAATACCTTAGGCTAAATATTTTATGTAAAAATGTATTAATCTTGCAGCAACAATTAAAATTTTATGAAATACAGTTTACTGCTCTTATTGTTATTTCCTCTGTTGTCGATGGCACAGCCTGCCGGCGACCTGACCATCTTTTCAGAAGATGGCGATAAATTCTTCCTCATATTGAACGGTCAGCGCCAGAACGATGTGGCGCAAACCAATGTACGTATAGAGGACCTGCCCCAACCTTACTACAGCGCGAAGATCATATTCGAAGACAAGGGCCTTGGTGAGATCAGCAAGAACATTCCTATAGCCGACCCGTCGACCAATGCGATGATGGATGTGACCTACAAAATAAAGAAGGACAACAAGGGGAGCATGAAGCTCCGTTACTTCTCGGCCATACCGCCTGCCCCCAATTATGTGGCCCCTGCCGATGTGTATGTAATGCATTATGGTACGCCTCCGCCACCACCGGCGGGAAGTACTACTGTCACACAGCAGACAACGACCACCACCGTAGGCAATACCGTAGGTGCCAATGTGAATGTGAACGGCATGAACGTAGGCGTAAGTGTCAGCGACCCGTATGCATCGGGCACGGTGACCCAAACCACTACTACCACCACAACTACCACCAGTGGCTACAGCGAAGGCAGTTATGCTGAAGAGCATCATCATGAGGGCAGGCGCCGCGAAGGAGACTGCTACCCGATGAACAACAATGATTTTGCACAGGCCAAAAAAACCATCGCTGATGCCAGCTTTGCAGAAACAATGTTATCAACCGCTAAGGGCATCATTGCACATAACTGCCTGACCGCCGACCAGGTAGTGCAAATATGCAACCTCTTCAGCTTCGAAGAATCGAAACTGGATTTTGCGAAATGCGCTTATCCTAAAACAGTGGATCCCAATAACTATTTCAAAGTGGTCAACGCTTTCACTTATTCATCAAGTAAGGAAGAATTGAACAACTACATAAGCAGCCATTAAAAACTGGCACGTTTTATGAATTATCTTGTGCGAGGTTTGCTCTAAGCCTCGCACAAACTTTTTTTATGAGACACACATACATTTTAATAGCGCTCTTTCTTTTCCCTCTATTGGCAACGGCGCAGCAGGCAGGTGACCTGACCATATTCTCCGAAAGCGGGGATAGGTTCTACCTGGTACTGAACGGCGAACAGCAAAACGATCAACCGCAAACCAATGTACGTATCGAGGACCTGAACCAACCGTATTACAGTACAAGGATCATCTTTGAGAACCAAAGGATACCCGACATCGTGAAGAACCTGCAGGTGACCGACATGACTGGCAACTACATGGATGTGACCTACAAAATTCAAAGGGCCGGAGGTAAGATGGACCTTAACTACTTCTCGATGGCGCCTGTACCTAAAAAGTATGTGGCCCCCGCGAACATGTACGTGATGCATTATGGGAAGCATTCGAAAGATGCCTATGATCCCGGGCGGGACCGCGACCGCGACAGGCACGACAGGTATCGCCATCATGATGACCGCCGGGATAGACCCTATGCGATGAGCAATGGCGATTTTGAACAGGCGAAGGCTGCTGTGCGTAATGCACATTTCAATGATGCCATGCTATCAACCGCAAAGAGTGTATTGCTGAACAACTATATGACCACCGGCCAGGTGATAGAGATGTGCAAGGTGTTCAGCTTCGAAGATGCGAAGCTCGCTTTTGCAAAGGCCGCTTATTCCCGCACAGTGGACCCGGAAAATTATTATAAGGTAAGCAACGTATTCTCTTTCTCCTCAAGCAAAGAAGAGCTGAATAATATGATAAGCGCCAATAACAATGCCTATAACGATAACAGGCGGGAATCCAGGCGCAGGATGGCCATGGATGGGGGCAGCTTTGCACAGGCCAAAGAAACCATTAAGAACAGTAGCTTCGATGATACTAAGCTGTCGACTGCAAAAAGTATCATAAGCGGGAACTACTTTACTACCGACCAGGTAATGCAGCTATGCCAACTGTTCAACTTTGATGAATCGAAACTTGATGTTGCAAAAGCGGCTTACTCCAGGACCATAGATCAGAACAACTATTTCAAAATTGGGAATGTGCTGACCTTCTCTTCATCAAAAGAAGACCTGAATAATTTCATCAGTAGCCAACGCTAAAAATATAGGTATTGAAAAGGCCCGGCAAATTATTGCCGGGCCTTTTGATTTAGTAAGTATCTAAAGAGCGCTGGTCATAGCCGTGGCGATGTATATGATGGAGAGCAGGATCATAAATACTGCCGTGGCAATATCGAGCAGCATGAATTTCAGGAAGGTCTTGCCCCCGCCCTGTTTGTAGAACTTGCGCATGGCCCGGAACAGGTACACCCACACATATATAAGGATGGCCAGCTGCAGCAAACGGCCGGCCAGAGGTATAAAACCAACCAGGCGCATGGCCAGCCAGGCTATAAATACAAAGCAATAATAGTGGACGGTAAAAATAGCATGTGCCACATAGTTATATTCCTTCCTGCGTCTGATATACAAGAGGTATAAAAAGAGCGCAAAGAAGGGCAGGATGACATAGAACATCTGCGGAAGCAGGTGGAAGAATTTTTCCTTTGCCCGGTGAAGATATTCCTTGTCGCCACTTGCTAAGGCATCCGATAGTGCGAAGGCTTTAACGGCAAAAAAGTGTTCTATCGCGCCATCACGCTCAGCGAGAGGTAGTGAGTCCTGCTGTGCTTTGTATTCTGCCAGGGTTGCTACCGTGTTCTTGCTCTTCGCATAGGTGTTGATGGTATCCGTTATTATTTTCACAGGGCTTTCATCGCCCGTATTTATGCTGTAATTTATTTTGTTCAGCTTTTCTTTTTTGACCGGCTGCTTTACTAAAGGCTGCGTGTTGCTGCCGGGGAAAGCGAACAAGGCAAAGAAGAAAACAAAAGAGATGAAAAGGTACATCCGGATAGGGTTGAGGTAGGAAGCCCTGCGCCCCTTAATGTATTCCGCAGATAGAAAGCCCGGTTTGGTAATGAGCAGTTTAAGTGTGCTGAAGAATTTACCGTCGAAGTGGGTGACATCCTCGAAAAAGTGGCGAAAGATATGGCCCACGCTTTCTTTAGGTTCTACATTCTCCTGGCCGCATACATGGCAATAGCGGCCATGAAGCGTGGCGCCGCAATTGAGGCAGATTTTTTCTGAACGTTCTTCTGAATGTGACAAGAGGGAGTATTGTTTTATTTTCCTTTAAAATCCGGTTTCCTTTTTTCGAGGAAGGATAGTACCCCTTCTTTGAAATCTTCAGTTTGCCCGGCTTGTACCTGTATGTCTTTCTCCATTTCCAGTTGCTCTTCAAGCGTATTGTCGAAGGTGTGGTTGAGCAGGCGCTTGGTAAGGCCGATCCCTTTCGTGGGCATCTGTGCGAGGTAAAAGGCCATCTTTTTGCTTTCGGCCTCGAAGGCCTCGTCGGGATAAGATTTGTATATCATGCCCATAGCTGCGGCTTCTTCTGCCATTACTTTGTCGGCGGTCATCATGAGCGCAGCTGCACGCTGCATGCCTATAAGGCGGGGCAGGAAGAAAGTGCCCGCGCTGTCGGGTATCAGACCGATCTTGCTGAAGGCCTGTATGAAAGAGGCGCTGGCAGCAGCTACCACGATATCGCAGGCAAGAGCAATATTGGCCCCGGCCCCTGCAGCCACGCCATTCACTGCGGCAACTATCGGTTTCTCTATATGACGGAAACGCCTGATGACAGGATTGTAATGTTCCCGCACTATCTTTTCAAAATCCACGCTCGATGGGTCTGAAGCTTCTGCAAGGTCCTGCCCGGCGCAGAAGCCTTTACCGGCCCCGGTAATATAGATGCAGCGTATCTCATCATCGCGCTCGCAATCATCAAGATGTTCCTGCAGGCACATGGACATATCGCGGTTGAAGCTGTTGTATTTGTCGGGGCGGTTGAGCGTAATGAAGCCAACGCCGTTCTCTTTGTGAAATAGTACTGTGACACTCATACAGTAAAAATACTGCGCAGGAATGTAATTTTCATTAAGAGAATATTATTTGCAAACAAAAGGGCTACTTTATATCTTGTTAGCTACAATGTTATAACAATGAAAAAGTTATTGCCGGCATTTATGCTCCTGTTTGCCATTGCTGCACAGGCACAATCGCATGACGACGCTCCTGATCCGCAGATGATGTGGCGTATCAGGCACGAGGGATTCAGCAACTCCAAAGTAATGGAGACCTTGTTCCAGCTAACAGATGTCAACGGGCCAAGGCTGACGGGTTCACCCGGTATGAAGCGTGCAGAGCAATGGACGCGGCAACAGCTGAGCGACTGGGGCCTGGTGAATGCGGCGATAGAACCCTGGGGCAGTTTTGGCCGGGGCTGGGAAGTGGAGAAATGTTATGTGGCGATGACAGTGCCTTATTACCAGCAGCTTATAGCCATACCCAAAGCATGGACGCCGGGTACCAATGGCCTGGTAACCGCAGAGGTGACCAGTGCGAAGATAGATGCCGTGGAAGATATGGAGCAATACAAAGGCAAGCTGGCCGGGAAGATAGTGATACTGCAGCCCCCCGTTAATAAAGACACTAAAGTGAACTTTAAGCCGGATGGCAAAAGGCTGAGCGATGAAGAACTGGAACAGATGGATGCCGATCCCCGCCTGCATGATGAAGAGATAAACCCGCAAAAGCCCGACCCGCACCATAACAGGGCCGAGATAATCGCATTTTACAACAAGCGCGATTCGTTCCTGTTGTCAGAGCATGCGCTGGCAGTGATAACAGTGGGCAGGGGTGGCTCTATGGGCACCGTGTTTACGACCAATGGCGCCCCGAGAGGTTTTGATGCCAAACCTGTATTGCCTGAACTGGAGATGGCCCGTGAACATGTGGACCGCATGATAAGACTGCTGGATGCAGGTAAGCAGGTGAAAGTGGAAATGGAAACAAAGACAAAGTATTTCAATGATTCGATAGAGAATAATGTAGTGGCGGAGATACCGGGTACCGATAAGAACCTGAAAAGCGAACTGGTGATGCTTGGCGGTCATATGGACTCCTGGCATGCAGCCACGGGTGCTACAGACAATGGTACAGGTGTGGCTGTGGCTATGGAAGCAGTGCGCATACTGAAGGCGCTCGATGTGAAGCCACGCCGTACCATCAGGATAGTATTATGGAGTGGTGAGGAGCAGGGCCTGCTGGGCTCACATGCCTATGTGAAGAACCACTTCGGCGATAAGGACAGTATGAAGTTCAAACCGGAATACGAAAAGGTATCTGCTTATTATAACCTGGACAATGGAGCTGGCAAGATACGCGGCATATACCTGCAGGAGAACGACATGGTGCGGCCCATATTCGAATCATGGTTCGAGCCTTTTAAAGACCTTGGGGCCGGTACCATAACGATACGCAATACCGGTGGCACGGACCACCTCTCCTTCGATGCGATAGGCATACCCGGTTTCCAGTTCATACAAGACCCGCTGGAGTACGGTACCCGTACGCACCACACCAATATGGACAGTTATGACCGGGTGAACAGCAGCGACCTGGAACAGGCCTCCGTCATCATGGCTGCATTTGTGTACAATACGGCCATGCGCGATGGTAAGCTGCCGCGCAAACCGCTTGAGCCCCCAAAGAAAGGCTAAATGAATTTCTCTTCACGTTCGTAATACTTGTACTGCTCCTTATTAAAGAAGAGCAGCCCAATGATCATCAGCAGGCTGGTAATGACCACGACGAAGAACAGTATGCCTTCGCTGAAACTGCTCATGCTTTTTTCGGCAGGGATACTGTAAAAGAGTAGTATGGTCACCAATCCGCGGGGCATTAAAAAAAGCTCCGGGAAGAGGTTGGATCTTAATATGAGGCGCAGGTACAGGAAGCGTACCAGTAACAGTATGAGCACTATAGCCGTACCTATCTCCCAAACACTGGGAGTAATGAGTACCGGTAACTGTATCGTATAACCGAAAATGATAAAGAAGAAAGTGCGTATCAGGAAGGATGTTTCCGCGGTGATCGATTTCATTACGCTCAAGATGCTCTCGAGGTTGTCGGTTGGTATGATACGCAGCATCCGGCCTTTGATAACGCGCGGGCTGTTGTTGAGCACCAGCCCGAACACCAGCACGATCAGCAACGAGGGCAGGTGTATCAGTTCGCCGGATGTATAGACCAGTGAGAGTATAGCAAACACGAGGAAGAACTTGATCGTAACTTCTGTTTTTGAAAGTATATACAATAGCAGTAAGGATGAGGCCAGCGAGATGAGCACGGCCAGTATCACATTGCCTGCAAACGTGAAAGCAGTATTGAGACTGAACAGGTTCTGCATCACCATGTAATTAAAGACAAGAATGCCAATGATATCTGAAAAGGAGGATTCATAGATGATGAATTCCTTTTTGAATTCGGGCAAGTGAGTGGCGCTGGGTATCACGATGGCGCTGCTGATGATGCTGAGCGGCACGGCATAGAGGAAGGCCTTGGTAAAGGGCTCATGCAGCCAGCGCATGATAAGGAAGCCAATAGTAAGTGCCGAAATAATAAAAACGAATAGTGCGGAAAAGAACGAGTTGCCGATAAGTTTGAACTTCCCCCGGTGTACGTCAAGGTCCAGCGCTGCCTCGAGGATGATCATGATCAGCCCCACCGCCCCGAGTATCTTAACGAGTTTGCTCACGTCGGGGAGCGGGAACCCCGAGTAGCGGATAAAATACTGCACGCCCACGCCGGTGGCTATAAGCAATAAAACAGAGGGAATATTCGTTTTACGACTAATGAGGTTGAACAGGTAGCTGAGTATAACTACACAACTAAGTAATATTATGACTGTATGCGAAGGTATGCTCATGCTAAAGGATCATAAAACCTTGTTAAACATAACGATAAATTTTAGAAAAAGTGCCGGCCGGGCGATCAATAAATGATATGGCACGGTGTTTGTATCTATCAGTTTGAACAGAAAAATATAAGGTTATGAAAAGCAGGACCATTCAATACTTCAAGCAAGAGAAAGCAAGGAAAATTCTGCAGAATCCTATAGCTGCAGACCTTAAGACATTTTTAAACGCTACTATGCGCCTGAGCCACAGCCGCGTTGTGAAACGTGATATCGAGAACACGCTGCGTATGCTTGCCTTCCCGGTGCAGCATAGGATGAGTGCATAAGTACAAACAAACAGGTCTATACACCACCATATAAATATATATAAAGCAATGCGGGCATACTGTGCCCGCATTTTTCTTTTCTGTTCTGAATTGCCCGCTGCATAGCGTACATTCGCAGGCAAATGATGAGCTATGTTATCCACTGATCTGAAAGGCAAGACCGCCCTCGTGGCGGGCAGCACGCAAGGTATTGGCCTGGCATCGGCGCAGGCACTGGCAGGGCTGGGCGCTAATTGTGTATTGATATCGAGAGATGAGCAAAAACTGCAAAGTGCAGTAGCTACGCTCGATGTGGCTAAAGGGCAGCAGCATAGCTACCTTGTGGCAGATTTTTCCCAACCCGCCCTGGTGGAGGCCGTGGTGAACGGCTACCTGCAGGACAACAGTATAGATATATTAGTGAATAACAGTGGCGGCCCCGCCGCCGGCCCGGCAGTGGATGCAAAGCCGGAACAGTTCATCAGCGCTTTTGAGCAACACCTTATCTGCAATCATATTCTTGCTACAGCAGTGGTGCCGGGCATGAAGGCAGCGGGTTATGGTCGTATCATCAATATCATATCCACATCGGTGAAGGTGCCGTTGAAGAACCTGGGCGTATCCAACACCATAAGGGGTGCAGTGGCCTCATGGGCAAAGACCATGGCCAATGAGCTGGGACGGTTCGGCATCACGGTCAATAATGTACTACCCGGGGCTACGGCAACAGGGCGGCTTGAGGCCATAATCAATAATAAAGTATCGAAAACGGGAGCAGCCAAAGACGATGTGGAAAAAGAAATGCTGGAAGAAATACCTGCACGGCGGTTCGGAAAACCGGAAGAGATCGCAGCAGTGGTCGCATTTCTGGCATCACCTGCCGCGGGTTATGTAAATGGTACCAGCATACCCGTCGATGGTGGCCGTACCGGTTCAATATGAGGGTAATATGTTTTCAATAATGGGAAATTTTTGGCAAAAAGGGGGGACTGAAAGAGGCGTTTTTAAGCAGAAATTTTGATGACAAAAATGTGACATTATAAAAATTTTCATAGAAAAAAATGCCCTGAAACCCGCGCCAGTATTGAAAAACATTTTTTGAAAAATGTGTATAAACTTTCGTCATTGTGTTGTAGTTTTGCCCTGCTTTGTCAAAAAGGTAAGTTAAATTTTCAATTTTATTTCTGTGTCTGAATCTAATAAGCCGATGTACAGGAAAATTGCCCGGAACGCATTTATTATATTTGCGGTTCTACTCCTGAGCAATTTTTCAGCTCTTGCTGCACCAGACGGTAAAGCTCTTTTTCAATCTAATTGTGCGAGTTGCCACAACCCAATAAAAGATGCGACAGGTCCTGCGTTGAAGAACGTGGATAAAACCTGGCCGAGCAAAGACTGGGTTTACGGCTGGGTGCACAACTCTTCTGCTGTTATAGCAAGTGGCGACAAGTTTGCCAACGACCTGTATAATAAGTGGAATAAGACACAGATGACCGCCTTCCCGCAGTTATCTAAAGATGAGATAGACGCCATTATCGGTTATGTAAACAGTTATGAACCGCCGGCAGCCGCTACGCCTGCAGCTACAGGAGGCGCTACTGCGCAGCCTGAAAGCAATGGCTGGCTGTACACCCTGATCACACTGGCGCTGCTGATGCTGGTGCTGATACTGTGGCGCGCCAACCGCACGCTGCGCCGTGCCGCCAATGAGAAAGAAGGCGTAGCTAACGAAAAAGAAATTCCGCTCTACCGCAATAAGACCATTATTGCCGTAGTTGCTATAGTATTATTTATAGCGGCAGGTTACTGGATGGTGAATGGCGCCATTAATATGGGCCGCCAACAGAACTACCAGCCACGCCAGCCTATCTTCTACTCGCATGCCGTACACGTTGGCATCAACGAGATCAACTGTTTGTATTGCCACGCAGGTGCTGAGAAGAGCCGCCAGGCTATGATACCTTCTCCCAATATCTGTATGAACTGCCACAAGCAGATCAACGAATATACCGGTGAGAAAGATCATCCGCTTTATACAGCAGAAGGCAAGCATATAGATGGTACAGCAGAGATACACAAGCTGTACGAATATGCCGGCTGGGACCCTGTAAAGAAAGATTACAAACGCGATGCACAAGGCAATATCATGGCCAAGCCGATAGAATGGGTTAAGATCCACAACCTGCCTGACCATGTTTACTTCAACCACTCACAGCACGTGAAGGTTGGCCAGATACAGTGCCAGCGCTGCCATGGCCCGATACAGGAAATGGACGAAGTTTACCAGTTCGCTCCGCTGTCTATGGGCTGGTGTATCAACTGCCACCGCCAGACACAGGTGCAGTTTGCCAACAACGACTACTACACCATATTCCAGAAATACCACGAAGAGATCAAGGAAGGCAAGCGCACAGGCGTGACCGTTGAAGACATAGGCGGTCTTGAATGTCAGCGTTGCCACTACTAATGGTGTATCACAGGCAGGAATTAGCTAATCGGAACGGCAAGGAACAAAGTAAATAATTGAGTTAATTTTTATAATTAAATAATTCGGAAACTACCGGATCGAACAATATGAGTCAGAAACAATATTGGAAGGGGCTGGAGGAATTGCAGGACTCTGCTGCTAACCAGGAAAAGTTAGCAAACGAATTCAGTGAACCCCTGGCGTTTGATATGAGCGAAGACCTGCTCAACGCGACCACTCCCCGCCGCGACTTTTTGAAGTTCCTCGGCTTCAGCACATTGGCAGCTACATTGGCAGCAAGCTGCGAAATGCCGGTGCGTAAAGCGATACCCTACGCGATAAAGCCTGAGGATATAGTGCCCGGCGTACCCAACTATTATGCTTCTACATTCCATGATAATGGCGACTACTGTGCGATCGTGATCAAGACGCGTGATGGCAGGCCCATAAAGGTGGAAGGTAACGAGGTTTCCTCTGTTACAAGAGGTGGTACTACGGCCCGTGTGCAGGCTTCTGTACTTAATCTTTATGATACTACCCGCATGCGCCAGCCGCATGCCGACGGCAAGGAAGCCACTTACGAAGCCATAGACCGCCAGGTGCAGGAAATGATGGCTGCCAATGCTTCAAAACCGGTTTACCTGCTGACAGGTTCTATCATCAGCCCTACTACAAAAGATATCATCAGCCAGTTCTTAGCCAAATACCCGAATGCGAAACATGTGGTATATGACCCGATATCTTACTCGGGCATGCTGCTGGCCAACGAGGCATGCTACGGTAAACGTGCATTGCCTTCTTACCATTTCGATAAAGCTCAAACAATAGTAAGTATAGGTGCAGACTTCCTCGGCACATGGTTGTCGCCCGCGGAGTTTGCCAGGCAATATGCTGCAGGCCGTAAGGTGAGTGCCAAGAACCCCAAAATGTCTAAGCACTACCAGGTGGAAGCAATGCATACCATCACCGGCGCAACAGCCGATGAGCGCGCTACCTGCAAGCCTTCGGAAATGGGCGCAGTAGCAGTTGCATTGTACAATGCAGTTGTGAACGGTACACAGCCTGCTATGAGCAAGAAGCTCAACGAGGTGATCACCAAAGCTGCCGCCGACCTGAAGAAAGGAAATGGTATGGTGGTATGCGGCAGCAACGATGTTGCTGTGCAGACCATGGTAAATGCCATCAACGATAAGATAGGCGCCAACGGCACTACGATCAACTGGGCCGTTAACAGTAATTACAGGCAAGGTATAGATAGCGATATGGCAGCCCTGACCGATGCAATGAATGCAGGTGGTGTAGGCGCTGTGTTGATGCACGGTGTTAACCCTGTGTATGACTATCACGACGGTAAGAAATTTGCAGAAGGCCTTGCCAAAGTTCCGCTGACCGTTTCGTTTGCAGACCGCATGGACGAGACAGCGCAAAAATGTAAGTTCGTAACACCGGATCATAACTACCTGGAAAGCTGGGGTGACGCTGAACCGAAGACCGGTTACTACAGCCTGCAGCAGCCGGGTATCGCACCGTTGTTCAAAACACGTGCCTTCCAGGACAGCCTGCTTACATGGGCAGGTGCTACCACCACTTATGGTGACTACTGGAAGAACTACTGGATGACCAAACTGGGCAGCCAGGAGAATTTTGACCGTGCATTGCAGATAGGTATCGTAGAGCCTTCAGGTGAAATGGCCATGGGCGGCACTGCCTTCTCGGGCAATGTAGCCGATGCAATGGCTAAGATACAGGCTAAGAAATCGGCTGATGTGGAAATGGTGGTTTACCAGAAAGTAGGTATGGGCTACGGCGGCGTATGGAGCAACAACCCATGGCTGCAGGAAATGCCCGACCCCATAACTAAAGCTACCTGGGACAACTACGTATGTGTATCGCCGGCAAGGGCCAAACTGCTGGATGCTGACATCACTACGCAGAACGAAGTAGTAACCGCCAAGAGGGTTGCCCGCATAAAAGTTGCAGGCCAGCCTGACCTGATGCTGCCGATCGTGGTAGTGCCGGGTATGCACAACAACGTGATAGCTGTAGCCGTAGGTTATGGCCGCGATGCTAAAGTGGGCCGTGCAGCCGCGAGCAGCGATACTGCCGACGATAAGAAAGGTGGTAAGAACGTTTATCCTTATGTAACCTATAACGGCCAGACCTTTGAGTACAGCAATGCTGCTACCATTGAGAAGACCGATGAAACATATGATGTAGCTATCACGCAAACACACCATAGCTACGAGCATCGTCCTGTGGTTCGCGAATACACCCTCGGGGAGTTCAGCAAAGACCCCCAGGTGCTGATAAAAGAACGCAAGGAAGAGCTGAAAGAATTTGTTCCGTTGCCATGGCAGGAAGGTGGAGAAGAAAAAGTAGAGGAAATGAGCGCTGCGGAAATGGAAAAGAACTTCCGCATCAACGGTACACTGTACCCGCAATACGAACATCCCGGCATCCACTGGGGCATGTCGATAGATCTTAACTCATGTATCGGTTGCAGCGCCTGTACTATGGCTTGCCAGGCCGAGAATAACGTATCGGTAGTTGGTAAGAAACATGTACTGAAAGTGCATGAAATGCACTGGCTGCGTATAGACCGCTACTTTGCAGGCGACCCGGCCGATCCGGATAGCATACAGACCGTATTCCAGCCGATGATGTGCCAGCATTGCGATAACGCGCCTTGCGAGAACGTTTGCCCGGTAGATGCGACCAACCACAGTAGTGAAGGTCTTAACCAAATGATCTATAACCGTTGTATCGGTACTAAATATTGTGCAAACAACTGCCCGTATAAAGTACGTCGCTTCAACTGGTTGGACTGGAATGGTGCAGATTGCTTTGCCGACAACCAGTACGAAGATTATCGCCGCGATGATATGAACGATGACCTGACACGCATGGTGCTGAACCCTGACGTGACAGTACGTGCCCGCGGTGTGATGGAAAAATGCAGCTTCTGCGTACAGCGCCTGCAGGATGCCAAACTTGCTGCCAAGAAAGCAAATCGTCCGTTGAAGGATGGTGAAGCACGTACAGCTTGCCAGCAGGCTTGTCCGACCAATGCCATATCATTCGGTAATGTGAACGACAAAACAAGCGAGATATATAAGATACGCCGTGAAGAGCAGGAAGAACGTACGTTCTACGTGCTTGAAGATATACATACCCTTCCTAACGTGAACTACCTGGCAAGGGTGCGTAACACAGATGAGATAGTAGCGAAAGGCAAGGATGATGTTTTGGCCGAGAAGCATATTTAAGGACGATAAGAATAAAAGAAAAACGCGTCGGAAGAACGGAAGGGCAGGGATGACGCAACAAATATTTAAACGAAATTTTTCTAATTAGGTGCTATGCATATAAAGTACGAATCGATTGTACGCGAACCGCTGGTAGATGGTGACAAGAATTATCACCAGGTGACGGAAGATATCATTGGCCCCATTGAGCGCAAGCCGGGGCGTATGTGGTACGTGGGTTTCTTTTTCTCACTTTGTCTTCTTGCATACGGTATTTTTTGCGTGAGTTGGGAAGTTTACTGGGGTATAGGAACCTGGGGTCTAAACCGTACCGTTGGCTGGGGTTGGGATATCACCAACTTCGTGTGGTGGATCGGTATCGGTCACGCCGGTACGCTGATCTCTGCGATCCTTTTGCTTTTCCGCCAGGGCTGGCGTACGGGCGTTAACCGTGCCGCTGAAGCCATGACGATATTCGCAGTAATGTGCGCGGGCCAGTTCCCTATCTTTCACATGGGTCGTGTATGGGATGGTTTCTTCGTACTGCCTTATCCTAACACGCGCGGTCCACTGTGGCCTAACTTCAACTCGGCCCTGCTTTGGGACGTGTTTGCGATCTCTACTTACTTCACTGTGTCGCTCCTGTTCTGGTATTCGGGTCTTATTCCTGACTTCGCAACTATCCGCGACAGGGCTAAAACTAAACTTCGCAAGCTGTTATACGGTGTAGCTTCTTTCGGCTGGACGGGTTCTGCAAAGAACTGGCAGCGCCACGAAGCCCTGGCACTGGTACTTGCCGGTCTTTCTACACCGCTGGTACTTTCGGTGCACACGATCGTATCCTTTGACTTCGCCACATCGGTGATACCCGGTTGGCACACCACCATCTTCCCGCCATATTTCGTTGCCGGTGCGATCTTTTCCGGCTTCGCGATGGTGAACACGCTGCTGGTGCTCTCTCGTAAAATATTACACCTCGAAGACTATATCACTGTAGGTCACCTTGAGGCAATGAATAAAGTAATTGTACTTACGGGTTCAATTGTGGGCTGCGCATATCTTTCGGAGTTATTTATTGCCTTCTATAGCACAAACCAATATGAAATCGGCGAATTCAAATGGCGTATTGCCGGCCCGTATTGGTGGAGTTACTGGGCGATGATGACCTGCAATGTGGTTTCCCCGCAGTTATTTTGGTTCAAAAAGCTGCGCCGTAATATACCCTTTACCTTCATCATGTCTATTGTGGTGAACATCGGTATGTGGTTCGAGCGTTTCGTGATCATCGTTACATCGCTGTATCGCGATTACCTGCCAAGTAGCTGGTCATACTATTCGCCTACCTGGACCGAGATTGGTTTCTATCTGGGCACCTTCGGCCTGTTCTTCACATGCTATTTCCTTTTCGCTAAATACTTCCCGATCGTTGCGGTAGCTGAGATCAAGCACATATTGAAGACATCAGGCGAAGGACAGAAAAACAGGATGGCGCCTATCGAAGAGCAGAGCACTGAAGAATTTATTCACGAGCAGGCGCACGCTCACTAAACAGGCGCGATTATTAGTAAATTGAATATTGAATAAAAATGGCTATAAAGAAATTTGCGGTAGCGGCTTACGATGATGAAGAGGTACTGTTTCCGGCGGTGAAAAAAGTACGTAACAGCGGCTATAAAATGCATGATGTATACACGCCCTTCCCTGTGCACGGTCTTGATCATGCCATGGGCCTGAAGGAAACAGACCTGCATACTGCCGGCTTTATCTTTGGCCTTTGCGGCACCAGCACGGCATTAGGTTTTATGTCCTGGATATTTACATCCGACTGGCCTATCAATTTCGGAGGCAAGCCTCACTTCTCGCTGCCTGCATTCATACCCATCACTTTCGAGTTGACGGTACTGTTTTCGGCGGTTGGCATGGTGATGACATGGTGCTATCTCAACCAGATAATGCCGGGCGTTAAGAAACATGTGTTTCACCCGCGCCAGAGCGATGACCTTTTTGTAATGGCAGTGGAGCTGAACGACCATACCAGCGAACAGGAAGTGATCGATTTCCTGAAAAGCACCGGCGCCGTAGAAACTAACGTACAGGTTGCTGAAGACAGCTGGTGGTATGGCCGCTGGGATAAAAAAGAACCCTACGAATTAGCCTAACAACTTTTTGAAATTTGAATTTGAATATCAACTAAATATGAATAAGACCCAAAGCATAGTAGTAGCGAGCCTCCTGGTAGGACTGGGACTTGCGGCATGCAATAGTGGTAACACACGCCGCAACCCGGGTAGGATATATGCGCCTGACATGACCTACTCACGTGCCTACGATGCTTATACATCCAATCCCAACTTTGCGGATAGCCAAACGAGCCGGCTGCCGGTACCGGGTACCATAGCACTCGGTCACGAGCTTCCCGATCATTTGAAGGAAGGGGATACTATGGCATATAAGACCTTTACCACGTCTCTGCGTTTTAACGAGGACGAACTGAAGGAAGGCCAGCGCCTGTTCAATATATACTGTGCTATATGCCATGGTCCGGAATTGGACGGCCAGGGGCCATTATATAAGAACGGGAAATTTGCGGCCATGCCTGCCAACTTTAAAGATGCCAAGTACCTGCATATGCCCGTAGGCCAGATGTTTGCTGCTGCCAAATACGGTAAGAATGCAATGGGCTCTTATGCAAGCCAGTTGGATATCAAACAACGCTGGCAGGTGATCGCTTATATTAAACAGGTACAAAGCCAGAATGGCGGCGATGCTTTTGCCTTTGGTACTGCACCGGCGTCAACTACACCGCAAGAAAGCGCTACAGACACCAGCAAGAAAGCGGCAACTGGAGATAAAAACAATAAAGGCTAATAAAAGAAAATTTAAACGTACTTCTAATAAAAGATTACAATGAACGAACGTTTTGAGATACCGGCAAGATTACGCAATACCAGTCTGGCATTGATGGCCATTGGTATTATTACCCTTATTGCCGGTGCGGTGGTATTGCTGGGCAGTAACGATGTTTTTGATAAATCGCGATTCTGGACCTCTTTGGTGCAAGACAGTGTGTTCTTCCTGATGATCACGACAGTGAGCGTATTTATACAGGCAGCAGCCTCGCTTGCACAGGGAGCATGGATAGTGGCCTATAAGAGAGTAACCGAAGCTATTGGCGCCAATGTTTGGGTGTTTGGGCTTATTGCCGCGATCATTTTGTTTGCCGTTGCATTCACCTATAATGTTGGAACCGGAAATAGCGTACAAAACCCGATATATACCTGGATGCACCCTGATGCAATAGAAAAGAAGAAGAGTTTCTTCCTTAATACAGGAATGTTCGTTGGCTTTACGCTTTTCACAATCGGTCTATGGTCTTTCTTTGGCAGGAAATTCCGCTCACTTTCGCTGGCACAGGAAAGCGCAGCTAAGAACAATACCAAAATATACTGGCAGATGGTAACCTGGTCAGGCGCATTCATGGGTGTTTATTGGCTTACTCAAATGAGTGTTACACCATGGTTGTGGTTGATGAGCATACAGTCGCACTGGTTCTCAACCATGTTTAGCTGGTACACATTCGGTAGCGTATTTGTTAGCGGTATGGCTCTGATATTGCTGTGGGTCGTTTATCTGAAAAACCAGGGGAATCTTGAAATAGTGAATAAAGAGCACATACATGACTTGGGTAAATGGATGTTCGCATTCAGTATCTTCTGGACATATGTTTGGTTCGATCAGTATATGCTGATATGGTACGCAAACGAACCTGAGGAAACCATTTTCTTCAAGATACGTCAGCAAGGCCCTTACAGCATGATTTTCTATGCCAACATCATTATTAACTTCGTAATGCCGATACTGATACTGATGACGGCCCCAAGTAAACGCAACTACTTTACGGTTACGTTCATGGCCATGGTTATCATATTCGGTCACTGGCTCGATTTCTTCCAGATTGTTATGCCTAACCCAATGAAAGATCACTGGCATATCAATTGGTATGAGATAGGTATCCTTGCGGGCTTTATCGGCACATTAATGTTTGTTGTTTCCAGGACATTGACCAGGTCGTCCCTGGTGCCGGTAAATAACGTGCTGCTGAAGGAAGCGGTGATACACCGTAGTTAGGATATAAGACGTTTTAGACAGGATATATTGACCTTATTAAAACTTAAAACTAGTAAATACAAGCTGAACTGATCATGTCGGGATTTATAACAATACTATTGATAATTCTGGTTTTCATTATTATCTACCAGATAGGTAAAGCAGGCGAATATGCCGCCGTGCTTCGTGAAGAAGCTAAATCTAAAGCAGCTACCAACAGGACAATAGCCTGGCTGCTGGTCGCCTTCTTCATTTTAGGTATGTACGGCATATGGAAGTGTAACGAATTGTTCGAAGGTAAACTGCTCCCTCCTTCAGCGTCTGAGCAGGGTGTTAACTACGACATGATGTTCACCGTTACCCTGATCGTTACCGGTATCGTATTCTTTGCAACGCAGACCGTTCTTTTCTGGTTTGCTTTCCGCTACCAGTCAACAGAAAAGCGTACTGCTTTCTACTACCCGCATAACAACAAGCTTGAAATAATCTGGACCACGATACCGGCTATCGCAATGGCTGCACTTGTAGCTATCGGTCTGCGTAACTGGCTGAACGTTACTTCTGAAGCGCCTAAGGATGCTAATATAGTGGAAGTGGTAGGTAAGCAATTCAACTGGATCATCCGTTACCCGGGTAAAGACGGTGTATTGGGTAAAAGAGATTTCCGCAAGATCAATGATGCGACAAACATACTTGGCCTCGACTGGAACGATAAAGATAACCTGGACGATATCATAGCACAGAATGGTGAGCTGCACCTGGTAGTCAATAAGCCGGTAAAGCTGATCATCGGTTCCCGCGATGTGATACATGATGTTGGTTTGCCTCACTTCCGTATGAAGATGGACGCAGTTCCGGGTATTGTGACCTCAATGTGGTTCACACCCCGTTTCACGACCACGCAGATGAAGGAAATGACACACAATCCTGATTTCGTTTACGAAATATCATGCGACCAGATGTGCGGTAAAGGTCACTATTCTATGCGCGGTACTGTGATCGTAGAAACACAGGCCGAGTACGATGCATGGATGGCCAAGCAGCAATCATATTATGCCATGAATAATGCTCCCGCTGCACCTGCTGCACCTGCAGCAAGCTCAGAAGGACAAAAAACCGATAGTGTTAAAGCAGTAACGATGAAGTAATCGGCCAAAGCCATTGGCCACAAAAGTGAAAAAATGAGTACAGTTATTATTGATGGGCCTAACGTAACCCAGGGAATTCAAACAGGCACTGAACATCATGGGCACGAGCACCATGAGCAACACTTTATCTGGAAGTACATATTCAGCCAGGACCATAAGATCATCGGCAGGCAATTCCTTGTCACGGGTATCATATGGGCCATTATCGGGGCTTTATTTTCGGTATTCTTCCGTTTGCAACTCGGTTTCCCCGACCAGACCTTTCCTATAATGGAAAAGTTCCTCGGCGACTGGGCAAAAGGCGGTAAGCTTTCACCGGAATTCTACTATGCATTGGTTACTATGCACGGTACCATCCTCGTGTTCTTCGTATTGACGGCGGGTCTGAGCGGTACCTTCGCTAATATTCTTATACCCCTGCAGGTAGGTGCGCGTGATATGGCATCTCCTTTCATGAACATGCTTTCTTACTGGTTCTTCTTTGCTGCCAGCGTGGTAATGTTCATTTCTCTTTTTGTACAGACAGGTCCTGCAGCCGGTGGCTGGACGACGTACCCGCCATTGAGCGCGCTTAAGGAGGCGTCGCTTGGTTCCGGGGTCGGCATGGACCTATGGCTTATAAGTATGTCGCTTTTCGTTGTGTCTTCTTTATTGGGTGGTCTTAATTACGTATCTACTGTACTCAACATGCGTACCAAGGGCATGACCATGACACGACTGCCGCTTACTATTTGGGCGCTGTTCTTCACTGCTGTGCTGGGTATCCTTTCGTTCCCTGTACTGTTCTCAGGTTTCGTACTGCTGATATTCGACCGTAACTTCGGTACCAGCTTCTATCTTTCTGAAATATTCATCGGTGGTAAAGCACTGCCGCACATAGGTGGTTCTGCTATCCTCTACCAGCACTTATTCTGGTTCCTGGGTCACCCCGAGGTGTATATCATTATGCTGCCCGGTATGGGTATGGCTTCGGAAGTACTTTCCAACCACAGCCGAAAACCGATCTTTGGTTACTTTGCGATGATCATATCGCTTGTGGGTATCACCGTACTGGCATTCCTGGTATGGGCGCACCACATGTTCGTTACCGGTATGAGCCCTTTCCTCGGTTCGATATTCGTACTGCTTACACTGCTTATTGCCGTACCATCGGCGGTAAAAGTGTTCAACTGGCTTACTACCATGTGGCGTGGTAACATACGCTTTACCGTACCCATGTTATTTGCCATCGGTTTCGTGTCCATGTTCATATCAGGCGGTCTTACCGGTATCTTCCTCGGTAACTCTGCACTCGATATCCACCTGCATGATACTTATTTCGTAGTTGCCCACTTCCATATTGTGATGGGTGTGTCAGCCTTCATGGGTATGTTCGCGGGTATCTATCATTGGTTCCCGAAGATGTTCGGTCGCTTTATGAACAATACACTTGGTTACATACACTTCTTCATCACTTTCGCAGGTGCCTACCTTATCTTCTGGCCTATGCACTACGAAGGTATTGCCGGTATGCCACGTCGTTATTATGATTACAGTGCATGGCAATCATACAAGCAATTCATCAGCATGAACGGCTTCATCAGTGTAGTAGCTATCGTGGTGTTCTTTGCACAACTGCTGTTCGTTTATAATTTCTTTGTAAGCATCTGGCGTGGCCGCAAGGTTACCGTGCAGAACCCATGGGGCGCACCTACACTTGAATGGACAACGCCGATCAGACCTGGTCATGGTAACTGGGAAGGCGAAATACCCGAAGTACACCGCTGGGCTTACGATTATAAGGATGATGGCAATGGTAATGATTTCATTCCGCAAACAACGCCATTACGACCCGGAGAAGAATCTCACTAAAGATAAAACAAGAAGCCACCTCTGCGGTGGCTTCTTCGTTATTGTATAATGCTGTTTATAGCATGGTCTATCGTTTTTTGTTTAAACCTGAATCTCTTGGCAAATACCACTTTCAGGCTGCCGGCCCCATGATCGGTCCGGGCCGATGTAACAGGCACAACATTCCTCGTGGTAAGCTGTATGTATTGGATGCCGGCAAAATACTTGTCGGAATTATATCCTGCTCCAAGGCGGAAGGCAAGATTCAGTTGGGTGCCTAACTTGCCATCGCGGTCATTTACAGCGGCATCTCTAAGTGTAGTGTAACTAAGGCCTCCACCCAGGTTGAGCGAACCTGATACAAAATAGTTTTGATGAATGACCAGGGTATATGCATAGCCGCCGTTTATCACGATACTGTAAATGCCTGAGCGGTCAAATCGCGCACCCCTGAAAAAATCGCTGTTGTCGATATTGGTTGGTATTACAGAAGAATCGGCTTTTACAAGTATGGCGAAGGCCCCTGCACCAAACAAGAAAGACCCGGCACTTTTCTTTTGATGTTGTGTCTGCGAAAAGGGACTTGAGAAGGAAAATCTTTTTGCATTGAGAATATACTCACCGTTTATTCCTATTACAGTAGTGCGTAGGTCGGGCCGCACATAGGCAGCATCTTCACTGTTGGTGTTCAGCACGCTTTCCGGGTTTGTAATGTAATACCCCTTGTAATGGCTGGCATATATATCTACAGCTATCTTGGGTAAGAACAGTTGGGTGGACAGGTCGAAGCTTTTGGTCTTACCATAGCGCTCATATTTTTTTACCAGGCCGGTCCTGAATCCAAAATTGACACCCAGGCCCCTGTAACTTGCACCCAGGCCAACATTCACCGGGGTGTTTGCCTGGTATTTCAGTGTTTTATCAAGCTTGTTGTCGATGTATTTTTCGGTAATGTAGTTCCTGCCGCCGAACAACCGGACGGTAAGACGCCGGGGTTTGCTGATATAGGCACTGTCATAGTGTACTTTTACAGCCTTGATCACTGTTCCTAAGCCCTCCTTCAGTTCCTGGGCCCGTAATGGGCGGGCGATAACTAAAGAAAGTACCGCTAACAGAATAGATACAATAGATCGCATAATTACCCTGTGGCATACAAAAATATTGCGCCACGGATTAAATTATTGCAATCCATCCATTTGTGAATAAAAAACTATAGCATAGATAAGGCATTCCTTACCCTCTTCCCGGTTTCTTCCATCCCTATTACTTCAGCAATGGTGAATACGCCGGGCCCAAACTTGCCACCCACCAGCATGATGCGCAGGGGCAGCAGCACGTCACCTTTTTTAAGACCATGTTTTTCCATGGTTTCATTGAAACTTTGTTCCAATGCATCGTGACTCCATGTTATGCTGTTGAGCGCAGCCAGCCAGCTTTCGAAGAACTGCTTTTTCTTATCATCCCATTTTGCCTGTATGGCGGGAAGGTCTATCTGGCCGGGTGTCCGGAAGAAGAAATATCCCTGCTGAACGAAATCAGGCAATAAAGTGCAACGTTCTTTTACCAATCCTATTACACGAAGCATTTCCTCATCACTGGCCGATATACCCTCTTTTGCAAAATAAGGCTTTACAAGAGGCAACAGCCGCTGATCATCCGAGTGCTGTATGTACTGGTGGTTGAACCACTTTGCTTTTTCGTAGTCAAATTTAGCTCCGCCTTTATGTACCCGGTCAATAGAAAATTTTTCTACCAGCTCATCCAGTGAAAATAGCTCCTGCCCGCTACCATCATTCCATCCCAGTAAGGCCAGCATGTTGATGAAAGCTTCCGGTAAAAAGCCTATTTCTTTGAAGCCGGTAGTGGTTTCGTTGGTCTTTGGGTCTTTCCAGTCCATTGCAAATACAGGGAAGCCCAACCTGTCGCCATCACGCTTACTCAGTTTACCATTGCCGTCCGGCTTTAGTATCAACGGCAGGTGTGCCCATTGCGGCATACTGTCTTTCCAGCCAAGGTATTCCCAAAGTAGCAGGTGCACCGGTGCACTCGGCAGCCATTCCTCGCCACGGAAGGCGTGGGTTATCTTCATCAGGTAGTCGTCCACCACTACGGCAAGGTGATAGGTAGGCATACCATCTGCCTTCAATAATACCTTATCGTCTACTATATTGGTATCGAAGTGGATCTCGCCGCGTATCATATCGGTAAAACTCACCGTTTTGTTATGCGGCATCTTGATGCGGATCACATAAGGTGTTTGCTTATTCAGCAATGCCACAACTTCCTCGCGACTTAAAGAGAGTGAGTTGCGCATTTGCATGCGCGTACTGTGATCGTATTGCGGGTTGTGGTTGTATTCCGATTTCAGGTCATGGCGCATTTTGTCCAGTTCTTCCACCGTATCAAAGGCATAATAGGCATAGCCGGCATCTACCAGTTGCTGGGCATACTGGTAATACAGGTGTTTGCGCTCGCTTTGGCGATAGGGCGCATATGGCCCTCCCTTAAGCGGGCTTTCATCAGGTAGAAGACCGCACCATTGCAGGCAGTCGAAAATATATTGCTCCGCCCCTTCTACATAGCGGTTCCGGTCGGTATCCTCGATGCGTAAAATAAATTCTCCACCGTTGTGGTGCGCAAACAGGTAATTATATAAAATGGTACGTACCCCACCCAGGTGAAGACCACCTGTAGGACTTGGGGCAAAACGCACTCGTACACCCTTGTTCATAAGGCAGCAAAGTTAGCAGATACGGGGCTTATGAAAAAACAATAAGGTTGCCATCCGCGGATAGCAACCTTATTTATGGGAAAGGGATGTATTAATGACCGAATAGATAACCTACTGATACACCCATTCCCCAGTTCCTGATATAATTGTCAGCATCGCCCTGGGGCAGGATATTCGCAATACCAAAGCCCATATTACCCCTTACAAAAAGGCCTCTTGCACTCTGGTATCCGAGATTGAAATTAAGACCCCCGTCAAATGGTGTAATATCATCATCAATAGTATTGCCAATATAGGCACTTGAACTATGATTGTCTTGCGTACTGATCACACGGCCGGAGGGTAATACCACCTCTGTGCCATTATCATTGCTGATGGTACCGCTCAATGCAACTGCAACATATGGGCCACCACCAAAAATGAATTGCCCGTGGCGTGGCTGTCCGACCTTGAATTCAAGGTTCATAGGCATTTCAATATAGTTGATGCGGAAGTCGTTCTTTATTTCATCGGTGCGGATAGTACCGGTTTCGGTAGTGGTTGTGCTTACATATCGCTCCTGCGCACCTTTCATATTGTAGAACAAGCCCGGCTGCAGTGAAAAGTGACGGGTAAAACCGATATCAACGATACCGCCGGCCTTTACCCCGGCCCGCATACCGTCGCTTACGTCCACACCGTTATACCTTTCTGCAAAACTGGTAGAATTGATGCCCACTTCAGGGCCTACTGTTACCCACTGCGCACCTGCGGAAAATGCCGATGCTATACCCATGCTTAATAATAATATCGTCTTTTTCATGACATGATCTTTTGGTTCGGCTACCAACAGGTAATATCATGCCAGTACGCATTTTCAGGCGTTAAATAGGTCTATTGTATTGATTATCTATTTATTAGTATTTAGTTATTTTCTTCTCTTGTTCCCCATAAGATACCCAATACTGAGGCCGGCGCCCATGGTATGACTTTTTGCGCCGGGGTAATTACTGATATTAGCCAGTCCCAGTCCAACATCTACCCTGAAAAAGAGACCGTTTGCAAACTCGTATCCTTCACACACTTTGAAACCGTAATCTAATTTTTGATAGCCGAAGCTATCGTCAGCAAATGTTTTGCTGCTGGTGTTCCTTATTGAGGTATCGTAATTGAGTATAAATGCGGCACTGGCAGTAAGGTCTTCTTTTACGGTCTGTGAGCCGCCGATACCATAGGCCGCATATGGTGTTAAACCAATAAAAAAGCGACCGCTGCCGGTCTCTCCCCATTTGTATAGGATCGATACCGGTACTTCTGCATAATAGAACCTGCTTTCCTGCTTCATGGACAGTGCTGCGCCTGCACCTACGTTAAAAGAACTGATCGGTATGTTTATAGTAGCACTTGTAACAGCAGTTTCCTTATTGCTCTTCATAACGAAGAATACTGCTGGTTGTATATAAAGATGTTCCGTAAGAGAATAGTCGCCCACAATGCCAACCCTGCCACCAAAAGTAGCTTTGGGAATTGCGGTGGCAGCCAATACATTCTTATTATCGGTCATTTTGTTATAATTCCCTCCCAGTTCAATGCCATACCTGAATTGTTGCGCGTAGCCATATTCCAGCATGAAGAGAAGGACGAGCGTAATAGAATATCTTTTCGTCATAAAAAGGTATTTAAGTTTTGATTATCAAAGCTAAAGGCAAAATAACAAATGGCCAATGTGTTGTACATAATTATTGCCGTAATGTTTTTCTCCCAGGCTGCTTACCCATTTTATCCTTCTTATAGCATTGGTTAGGAAAAGCTCATCGGCTTCAAGAACATCTTCCCCGGTAATAGGCTTTTCGGTCACTGCAATATCATGTTGTGCAAGTTTATCGATAATATATCGTCTCATAACACCGGCAATGCAGCCCTCGCTGAGCGGAGGGGTGTATATACGCTCATTTTTGATCAGGAAGAGGTTGGCAATAGTGCTTTCTATCACCCTGCCATGCGTATTTTTTATTAATGTATCATCCAGGCCATTTTTCAGCGCCTGCCGTGCGGCTAGCGCATAGATCAGCGCATTGCAGGTTTTCAGGTTCGATGTCGTATCAGGACTTTTTTGAAGACCATCTGCAAAGCCTATGTTGAGCCCTTTTTCATTAAACGCTGTCAATTTTGGGTCAATAGGCATGCACTCAATGCTAAAAAAAGGCGTTTGAGGACCCGTCACCGCAAAATCCTCAATACGGGGAGTAACCTGTAACCTGGCCCGACAATCAGTTTTTATCTGATTTGCAGTAGTTGTCTTAAGAACCTGTTCCTCAAGCCATTTGGCATTATAGTGTTCGGGTATACAGATATCGAGCTGTGCCATACCTGCCAATAGGCGTTCTAAGTGGTATGCAGGTAGCATAATGAGGCCGTTCTGCACCAATATTGTTTCAAATAAACCATAGCCATAGCGAAGGGCTTTATGCTCCGTCTGTATCATTTCCTCGGTAAAAAGCTCGCCGTTCCGGTTTATGTATTTCAATATGTTATATGTGAATACAGTTTGTAAATATATCCTTCACAATCTATTACCTACTCTCTGCTAACTTACGTACTTTTGCCGAAATTAAATTTCGAGATGACGTTTAAAGAGCCTCTGCCTGTCAAATGGATTGCTGAGTTTACCGGGGCAACTATTAAAGGCGATGCTACACAATTGGTTACCGGCATTAATGAGATACACAAGGTCAGAAAAGGGGACATCACTTTTGTTGACATAGAGAAGTACTATAACATCAGTCTCAATTCGGCGGCCACTTTCATATTCATCAATCGAGAGGCGGATTGCCCTCCGGGTAAGACGCTGTTAATGCATCCCGACCCCTTCACCGCATATGTAAAGCTTGTTAAGCACTTCTTCCCTTTTGAGCCGGCCTACAAGATGATCAGCGATACGTCCGTGATAGGAGAAGGGACGCATCTGCAGCCCAATGTTTTTATAGGGAATCATGTGCGGATTGGCCGCAATTGTATCATACACCCCGGAGTTGTCATCTACGACCATACGATAATAGGCGACAACGTCATCATACAGGGAAACGCCGTTATAGGCGGTGACGCTTTTTACTTTAAGACCCGCCGGGACCGTGAGTTACAGCATGATAAGCTGGAAAGTTGCGGCAGGGCCATTATTGAAGACCATGTAGAGATAGGAGCTTGCTGCACTATCGACAGGGGTGTGAGTGGTGATACCATAATAGGTACAGGTACCAAGCTCGATAATCATATTCACATAGGCCATGGTGCAGTGATAGGCAAGAATTGCCTTTTTGTTGCGCAGGTTGGCGTTGGCGGTAAGGCAATAATAGAAGACGAGGTGATGCTTTGGGGCCAGGTAGGTGTCAGTAAAGACCTCAGGATAGGTAAAGGTGCTATCGTGTATGCACAGAGCGGCGTAGCATCGAGCATCGAGGGTGGTAAGATTTACTTCGGTAGCCCGGTAATGGAAGCTCGTGAGAAAATGAAAGAGCTCAACTGGATCAAGCGCATACCGGAGATCTGGGAAAAAGTATCTAAAGACGAAGATCCCAAAGAATAATAGTCTCCTCCTTAATAATTATAGATTTGTTCTACATCCTGGTATCCTTGCGGAACCGGGTGTTTTTTTATGAAGTCATCCTCTGCCTGGATGTTTATACCGGTATCCACCAATACTTTATTGTTGCTCAGCTCCGGCAACAGTTGTGCAGGCATGTCGTTCTTCTTTGGCACCAGTGCCTGCCTGCCATCTTTTACGAAAGTGACGATGTAGTATTGTTTACCTTTCAAAGCAGTTCTTCCCGGGTATATCCTGATAAGTGTTTCATTGGTAAATGTTTCGATAGTGTAGGTGGCCGGTAAGACATGTGTTTGTTTCAACAGCATTGCGGGTTTATTACTGAAGTATATGGTGTCGGTACGAAAATCCTGTGCATGGGTTATCAGTCCGGGGCACAAAAGCACGGTTAAAATAAGAAACTTCATGCCTGGTTTATTCTTTCATAAATTTAAGCGCTGCCCGGCTCGTTTTCCCCATGATGCTGATAAAATATAGTCCGTTTGGCAGCTCATCCGAAAGTTGTATCATGCCGGTACATCTGCTACCTGTTACAAGCTTCCCGGTAAAGATCTCCCGTCCTGTCAGGTCGCGGATGCTGATATGGAGTATTGTATCAGTAGTGTTTCCATAGAGCATAAAAGTCCCGTTATTAGGATCAGGCACTATCGTAAACCGGGAAGCATTATTCTGGATATTATTAATAAACAAGTTGCTCACTGTTACGGTATCCGAATTTGCACCGCAGCCATTTCCATCCGTTACATATACATAGTAATCCCCGTTTTGCGTTGCCATATAATTTTGGTTGTTAGCGCCATTAATAGGTTGGCCATTATAATACCATTGATAGGTTGTGAAACTTCCGGTGCTCAATTGATCGCCATTTTGTGTGATGACGGCAGTTGGCAAAGCGTTAATAGTAACAGTAGTCGCTGCTGACGTATCGCCGCCACAGTTATTATTTTCAACCACAGTATAGCTGCCAGCCAGCGTTGCGGTATAAGAGGGACTGGTTGCAGCTGGTATTATAGTGGCATTGCGCCTCCATTTGTAGCTGATACCATTCCCTGTATTGGCGTTAAGTGTAACGCTATCCCCTTGGCAGAATGTGGTGGGCCCACCAGGTGTTATTACAGCTTGGGGTACAGTGTTTACAGTCACGCTGAAGCTTTGCGCGGTGCTGCTGCCACATCCGTTATTGGCTGTAACAGTTATGTTACCACTGGTGCTGCCTGCTGTTGCCAGTATACTGGTGCTTGTGCTACTGCCGGTCCAGCCGTTGGGCAAAGCCCAGGTGTAGGTAGTAGCTCCCACAACAGGTGAAATAAAGTAGTTTTGGCTTGTGCCCTCACACACTGTATTGTTCCCGGTAATGGTGCCGGGTTGAACAGGTGGTGTGGCACAATCTCCCATCTTGGCAAGGAAGCCATCAGGGTCGCTGCTCAGGGCAGCCTGGTGCGCATTATTGGTGGCTATAGCAGAGCTGCTGCCCGTACTGCCGCAAATGTATATATCGTCAAGGTTGGCACTAACACCATTTCCCTGGTCATCTCCGCTACCGCCGTAATAGGTGCCCCAATCCATGCTGCCGCTGTAGGTAAATTTTGCAAGGAATGCATCACGTCCGCCCCCGATGGTGTTTTGGTAGGTATTGGCACTTGCAATATTATTACTGCTGTTAGTGACACCGGTAATATAGGCATTCCCGCTTGCGTCACATTCCACACCAGTGGCAGAATCGTCCCCGCTGCCGCCATAATAAGTAGCCCACTGCCTTGCACCCGTACTGTCGAACTGTACCAGGAAACCATCCGAGTTGCCGCCACCATAACTACTCTGGTTGGCAAGGTTGGTAGCAATGGTGCTTGTGCCATCTGTACGCCCGCATACATACAACATATCTCCCCCGTCGCAGGCTACTCCCAGCAATTGGTCATCACCCGCATCGCCGTAATACGTACTCCATGAAGTGGTGCCGTCAATAGGATTGAATTTCGCCAGGAAACCATCATTGCCACCGCCTGCATGGCTTTGCTGATAGGCATTGGCACTGGCGATATAGTCCGTGCTTGTAGCCCTGCCGCATATATACACGTAGTTGGCAACGTCGGTGCATACCGCATAGCCATAGTCATCATTCGTGCCGCCGAAATAGCTGCCCCATTGCCGTGTTCCTGAACTATCAAATTTTACAAGGAATGCCTGGTAACCGCCAAACTGGAAGGCCTGGTGAGTACCGTTGGTAGCTATATTATTGCCGCTGTTGGTAGAGCCGCATAGGTAAACATTGTAAGCGCCGTCGCAGGCTACACTATAGCCATACTCGTTCGAGAAACCACCATAATAAGTACACCACCTCAACAGCCCGGTATTGTCCAGTTTCACCAGGAACGCATCGCTAAGCCCGTACATGGTGGTCTGGTGCGCCACCGCAGTGGCAATACCGCTGCTGCTCAATGTACGCCCGCTTGCGTATACATTGCCCAACTGGTCGCAGGATACCGAATAAAGATAGTCATCGCTGCTGCCGCCATAGTAAGTGCACCATTGCAGTACCCCGGCACTATTGAACTTGGCAATGAACCCATCGGTGCCCCCGCCAATTGTAGCCTGTTGCACTGTGGCAGTAGCAATATTATTGGCACTGGCGGTATATCCACACATGAATATATTGCCGCTCGGGTCTGTCGTTACACCCTGGCTATGGTCTTCGTTACTACCACCATAGTAGGTACCCCATGTCAATGTTGGGTCTATAGTAAAGGGCCCTGCATGTGCCGCAAGTTTAAAACTTAGTCGTGTTCCCTGCACGGCGAAAGATGATTTTATTTCCTCCCCATCTGCAGTATAGGTGTAAGGTGCATGTTCCTTTACATCTCCCATTGGGGTGCTGATGGTAACACCACCGCCTGTTGTGCGACGAATGGAATTAGCACCGGTATATTCCATCTGTATCATTGATGGATCAGCACCGTCATGCACCCTGAACTCATACTCCAGTACCCCATCCCTGAGGTAAAGCACCCAATCTATTCCCCGGTAGATGTTGTGGTAAGTGATCTTATTATACGTTTTTGCCGTAATGCCGTCAAGACCGGGAAGCCGGTAAATATATCGTCCGGGTAATTCATCTTCCTTGCTCACCAATGCATTCGTGTTCGCATTTATCATATTCACATCCAGCCGGTAAGCTTTATTGCTCCGGTCCTCATCATTGCTTTTTAGGAATTGGTAATGTAAAGCGCCATTGCCTATAAATATGTTTACACCCCCGGAATGCAGTACAAATTGTATATCGTTCCTTGTATGTCCGTTCTGATCTTTTACCTGCCCGACATTTTCTATGAATCTTCCACCGTTTATTTTTAGTTGCATGTGCGGGGAAACATTTTTTGCTATAACACCTATCGGGGACAATGCGATGGCAAGGGTAGTAATAAGTACTTTTATATACATGGCGTAAATGTTTTGTATAATAAATTTACGTCATCTTGTTCTAACGAGGTCGCTTTTCAGGTAGTATAAAATAAAAAAAGCTCCCCGAAGAGGGGAGCCGATCAATAAGCTTTTGATGATCATAGTTTTATCAGATCATCCGTCTTCATGTCGTAGAAATGGTATTGTGTAAGCTGCGCATCATTGTCCTGCACTATCTCTATCGTCACTTTATACTTACGCTGCCATTTATGTTTTATCGAGTTGAAGAAAAGTCCTTTGTTGAGATAAGCTGCCAGGATAGGGTGCACATGAAGTTTCAGCTTACGGTGTCCCTGGTTGATGAGGTAGCTCAGGTCCTTTTCAATATCATCGGCCAGCAGTATCGACGGGCCTATCTTGCCAGTGCCTTTACAGGTCGGGCATATCTCGGCTGTTGATATGTTCAGCTCGGGGCGCAGCCTTTGGCGGGTTATCTGCATCAGCCCGAATTTGGAGATAGACAACACGGTGTGCCTGGCCCTGTCATTGGCCATAGCCAGTTCCATGGCATCAAGCACCTGCTTCTTATGCTCTGCCAGCTTCATGTCTATGAAGTCGATGATGATGATACCGCCCAGGTCGCGCAGGCGCATCTGCCTTGCTATTTCCTGCACAGCCTCCAGGTTGGTGGCCAGCGCATTCTGCTCCTGTCCGGCTTCCGCACTGCGCGTACCGCTGTTCACATCTATTACGTGCAGGGCTTCTGTATGCTCAATGATCAGGTAGGCGCCGCTCTGCAGGTTCACCGTTTTGCCAAAAGAGGCTTTTACCTGTTTAGATATACCGAAGGTGTCGAATATGGCCTGCCCGCCATTATGATAGCTTACGATCTCTTCCTTCTCCGGGGCTATACGGGCTATATATTCTTTGGTTTCGCCCATCAGCTTCTTATCATTCACAACTATTTTCTGGAAGCTGTCATTCAGCATATCCCGTAGTATAGAGGTCGTTTTGTCCTGCTCGCTGTGTATCAGCAAGGGAGCTTTGGCTCCTTTCAGGTTGCTTTGTATCGACTGCCACATTTGTGCCAGTTCCAGCATATCGCCATGCAGTTCTGCAGTGTTCTTTCCTTCGGCAGCGGTCCGTACGATCACGCCAAAGTTCTTTGGTTTGATGCTTTCTATGATGCGTTGCAGGCGCTTGCGCTCGTCGGCCGAATGTATTTTGCGGGATATGGCAACAATATCATTGAATGGAGTGAGTACCACGAAGCGGCCGGGGAGGGATATTTCACAGCTCAGCCTTGGCCCTTTGGCAGATATCGGTTCTTTGAGTATTTGTACCAGTATCTCGGGCTTGCCCTGCATCACTTCGGTTATCTTGCCCGATTTGTGTATATCATTCTCGTTCTTGAATTTGCCGAAGTCAGTTCCCCAGGGCGTATTCCCGTCTATCGATTGGCGGCTGAATTTAACTAAAGAGCGGAAGTAAGGGCTGAGATCGGTATAATGCAGAAAAGCATCCTTTTCATAACCCACATCCACAAAAGCTGCATTCAGGCCGGGCATCAGTTTTTTTACCTTGCCCAGGTACAGGTCGCCTACGGCAAACTTGTCCTGCCCGTGCTCGTAGTGTAGCTCCACGAGCTTTTTATCCTCCAGCAGGGCTATTTCTACGCCCTCGCCGGATGCATTGATAATAAGTTCCTTATTCATTGTTCCGTCTTTTGCCAGCCCTCCCGGCCGGCGCCCACATACACCATTGAGGATATATTTTTCCTCCTGGTAATGGCAAACCCCCATATACGCGGCATCACTGTACTATCGTACAGTGTGCCATAAATATATTATACGGATACCGGGACCGCCGGGCATGAAGCGCCCTGAGCAGGGAGGTTTGGTATGTTAACCTAACCGGCCTTGCTTACTTATTCTTCTTCTTATGACGGTTCTTTCTGAGGCGTTTTTTACGCTTGTGAGTGGCAATCTTATGTCTTTTCCTTTTTTTACCGCAAGGCATACAATAAGTTTTTTAAAAAAATTATTTTAATGAATTTATGTGTTCGTCAACATTCCTGCTAAAGATCGGGTTATCCACTGTCTTCTTGGCCCGTTCCAGCATTTCAATTGCTTTATCCTTTGCTCCCTGTGCCTCATATACTTGTGCCAGGTACACCATCGCATCTACGTTCGATGGTTCTTTCTTTAATACTGTTTCAAATCGTGATATTGCTTTGTCCATCTGCCCCGATTGTATCGACATTTCGCCCAATACCATGTTGGCAGGTACATCATCCGGTCTTTTCTGAACTATTTCCCGCAGCAGCCCTACACCCTTCATTGGTTCTCCCGTCAGTACATAGCCTTTCGCAAGTCCTATCTTAGCTGTATCATTATCCGGGTTCAGTTGTAATGCACGCTGAAAACAGTCCACGGCTTGCATCCCATCCCAAACCTGCACATCCTGCGTGCTGTCTTCCGCTAACCTTTCGAGGAAGAATTGGCCTGCAAAATTGAGCTTTTTTTCTGAATTCTCCAATTTTGCATTCAAAGAGGTATAATAACCTGCTATACGTAGTTGCTTATGGTCGTTCCAGAAATGGGCCAGGCGGTAAAAAACTACAGCCATACCGCTAGAGTCGCGTATGGCTGTCAGTTCTTTTTCGATGGTTTTGACGCTATCGGCCGCTCCTGTTACCAACTGGCTCTTTGCCGCAGACAACATGGAATCAAACGAGGCCGGCTTCATGGTGTTAGGCCCCGGGGACATCCCGGCCATGGGCGGGGTGTTACCCGTCTTCTTGGCCGGAGGTATGGTATTACCTCCCCAGTATAATATTACTATTAACAATATGGCTGCTGCAAGTGTAAGATAATGTACCGGTCGCACTGATAATTATTTTCTGCGCAAAGGTAACAAATCAGAACTTGCAAAAACCTTTGAGATGACACTATTAGTCAACCATGTCGGTTTCGGTATGCTCTACCAGCTCGTGAGTAGATTCCTTAACCGCCTGTACGAATTCTTTTGCAGGTTTGAACGCCGGGATAAAGTGTTCCGGAATTTCCACTGCTACATTCTTCTTTATGTTACGGCCTATTTTTGCCGCACGCTTTTTAAGTATAAAGCTGCCGAAACCACGCACGTAAACGGGCTCGCCCTCAACCAGTGAAGTTTTCACTTCTTTAAAAAATGCTTCCAGTGCTACGAGGATGTCCACTTTGGGGATCCCTGTTTTCTCTGAAATGCTGCTGACTACGTCTGCTTTTCTCATGACAAATTTATTTATTATGTGTGTAAATAAAAAAGGCGGTGATTTTAATGCTCTTCACGGTTAAAAACGGGTCATTTTAGCCCATTAGGTTGCAATAATCAAACCAAATGGCCAATGCCCTGCTTTTTTTTGTTTCCCGTAAACCATTTATTTCCAATAAATGTCCTACAGTTTCGTAAAACCCACGCCAGTAGCGGCATTCCGCTTATTTTTTTATACAGCTATTTTTTCAAAAATAGTAAATCGTTGGTAATATTGGGTTTAAATATTATGATTTATATGTGAAAATGTGGGGAATTTTTTCCACATAGTTTCCCAACTTAGTGATTTTCAACCACAATTATGTTTATTGCCTTTGCTCGTTTTGTTTCATGATGTACAACAATTAGTTGAACAAAGATATTGCCTTTAAAGGCTAATTTTGGGCACAAATTTAGCTTATGGACGGGGACATGCGTAAAAGAAAAGCCGTTGCCTACTGGCTCATTGCCGGTGTTTTGATGATCATTGTCCAGACACTTTTAGGTGGTGTTACGCGGCTCACCGGTTCCGGTCTTTCCATAACGAAATGGGACCCCCTTTTTGGCATACTGCCCCCGCTGAACCACAAGCAGTGGGAAGATGCCTTTAATGGCTACAAGCAGATAGGCCAGTTCAAATACATGAACAGCGATTTTACCCTTAGCGATTTCAAGTCTATTTTTTTCTGGGAATGGCTGCATCGTTTCTGGGCCCGCATGTTGGGCGTGGTCTTCATGATAGGCTTCATCTATTTCCTGGTCAGGCGTTATTTCGATAAAAAAATGATAGTGCCCTTCGTGGTGCTCTTCCTTTTGGGGGGGCTGCAGGGTGCCATCGGCTGGATCATGGTGGCCAGCGGCCTGAACGACTCACACCTGTATGTAGACCACATAAGACTGGCTATGCACTTTATTGCGGCAATGATACTGGCCTGCTATACCCTTTGGTTTGCCTTGCAGTTATTGGTGCCGGAGGATAAAAGGTTTGCCAGTAAAAAGCTGCATAATTATACCATTATCGTGCTGCTTGTCTTATTTGTGCAGCTCACATTCGGCGCTTTTATGGCTGGGCTTCGTGCGGCTATGGTAGCGCCAACCTGGCCCGATATAAATGGTAGTTATCTGCCCGATACCTTAAGTACGCACAGCCTCGTAAGCTTTCCCATAAACGTACACTTTATGCATCGGGAGATCGCCTACCTGGTATTTACCTTAATAATGGTATGGTTTGGCGCAGTTACAAGTCAGCTTAGAAAAGCGCCCGGCAGCCTGCTGAACAAAACACGCTGGTGGCCCTTCATATTAGTATGGCTGCAGGTGATATTGGGCATTGTTACTGTATTGAGCGCCCCGCAACAGCAACTGAACAAATTTGGCATTTTTGAGCTTTTGGCTGAGATGCACCAAATGGTGGCTATGTTCCTGTTGATGTCGGTAATAGTAAACCTGTATGTCATAAAAAGACGTGCTGCTGTTTAGTCCTTTGCGTCGTTATCCATATCATGTTTCTTCTCTTTATCAAGCGGCAGCAGGTACAGGAAGGGTACCAGCCCATAGATAACGAAAGAGATGTAAATCGATATCCACGCCAGCAGGCCCGCAATAAGGTACATAAGCGGGGCTGCAAAAAAAGTAAGCCTTACATTGCGCATTACCGCTTTCTTATCATAGTTGTCCTTCAGGTAGTTTTTTGTATTGTAATAATACAGCCAGGAGAGCATGCCACTGGTCATGGCTACGGTAGCGCCCCAAAGGGCTATAAAGATGGGCATATGATAATGCCCCATTAATGATGTTGGGAAGGGCAACATGCAGATGAAGAACAGCAGCAGGTTATTGATCCAGATAGCGCCATAATCGCTCCGGCTGGCCATATGCATGATCTGGTGGTGGTGCAGCCACATGATGGCTACGAAAAAGAAACTGATGGCCCAGCTATAAAAGGCCGGGAGCACTTTCACTACGGCCAGCCACACCTCATGCATATTACCCGCATCCTCTATCTCGGGTATCTTCAGTTCCAGTACCAGCAGGGTGATGACTATGGCAAATACAGCATCGCTGAACGCCTCGAGCCGACCTTTGGCGAATTGCCATTCTTTGAACTTATCGAAAAAGCCCATGACCTTTCATTTAGGATAAACAAGATACAAAAGCGGCTTTAATATTAAATCTTTCCGCTTCGGCGGCTTTGTGCTGCAAAAGCGGAACATTTTTTGTAGTTTACTAAGGTAATGACAAAAGGCGCCCTGCGAAATAAGGTAAGGCATGTGTACTACTTCCTGCCTGTTCAGTTAGTGATCCTCCACTTTCGCAAGTACCAGTTACTCTTATTGTTCTGGCTCATCCTCATCGCCACACTTACCGGTCATTTTGCTTCACATTTTGGCGCGGCTACACTTTTCCTTGCCCCTGAATATTTTGGCAATGTTAGCTTTTACAGTATGTTGCTCCTGGGCGGGGCCATGGCAGTGTTCATTATGTCCTGGCACATTACCACCTTTATCATCAATGCGCACCGTATACCCTATATGGGTGCTGCCCGGCAGACCTTCCTGATCTACGTGATCAACAACTCCATTATACCTATCGTATTTCTCGTTTTTTATTCGGTAATGACCATACGTTTCCAGTGGTACTATGAGCATGCCGACGTAAAATTCATACTCATGACCCAGGCGGGATTTTACCTTGGCTTGTTGCTCATCGTGCTCCTGTCCTTTGCTTATTTCTTCCGCGTAGGCCGCGACCTGCTGAAGACGGTACTCACCACTATAACCAACCCCTCGCGCATACGCGATATCATACCCTACGACGCACTCGACTATGAAGTGGATATTATCCGGGTGGATAATTATATAACCGAGACCTTCCGGATAGCCCATTGTGATGAGTTGGAGCGCTATCATCCCCGAATGCTCAATGCGGTGTTGCGCCGCCACCACCGCAATGCCATTGCCGCAACAGTGTTTGCCGTGGTGTTGCTCTTCCTCCTCGGCATATTCATGGATCAGCCGCTATTAAGGATACCTGCAGGAGCAGGTTTTTTAATACTCTTTGCCATCATGATGGGTATAGTGGGGGCGGTAAAGTATTTCCTGCGTAGTTGGGAGGTGCTGGGATGGGTGGTGATCGGCCTTGTCCTGTCTGCATTGGTAGGCAGGCATGTCTTCGATCTCCGTAGTATAGCCTGGGGGCTTAACTACCATACGCCTGCCGATGAAAGACCTGTATATGATTATGAGCACCTGAAAAGCCTCTTTGATCCCCGGCGCTACGAGCAGGATAAACATGAGGAAGAGGCCCGCCTGGATAAATGGAAAACCAAACGCAACAGGGCAGGCGAGTCGAAACCTCCATTGGTCGTAGTAACCATCAGTGGGGGTGGTTCGCGTGCTGCCTATTGGGCCTTCCGCTCCCTGCAATATGCCGATAGCATCACAAATAAAAAGCTATTCAGCAATACGGTACTCATAAGTGGTGCATCGGGCGGCATGATGGGAGGGGCCTACTGGCGTAGCGTGCATAGTGCCTATAACGATGGTATCATTAAAGACCCGTATGATGAGCAATACCAGGATAATGTGGGTAAAGACCTGCTCAACGCTATAGTATTCTCCTTCGCAAGCGTGGATCTTATCAACCCGTTCAACAAAATATCTATCGAAGGGCATAGCTATACCAAAGACCGGGGCTTTGCTATGGAGCACGAGATGGTGAATAATTTGGGGCCAATGATAGATAAGACCCTCGGTGATTTCAAACAAAAAGAGGCAGATGCGGATATACCCGAGATGATCTTTAACGGGACCATCATCAACGATGGCCGTAAGCTGATGATGTCGGCGCAACCCGTTTCCTACCTGGGCCGCCCGGCTTATTCGCTCAAAGACAGTACCGACCCGCCTATAGATGCCATAGATTTTGCCGCACTTTTTGAAAAGCAGAACCCGTACAACCTGCATATTACCTCTGCCATTCGCATGAACGCTACTTTCCCCTTCATATTGCCGGTTGTCAGGCTACCGTCCCGGCCGGAGATGAATATAATGGATGCAGGCATGCGCGATAATTTTGGCACCGAGATAGCCAGCCGCTACCTGTTTATCATGCGCCGCTGGATAGAAGAGAACGCTGGTAACGTGATATTCCTCGAGATACGGGATACCAGGGAGGGCGAGATGTTCCCTCCGGCAGAACAGCGTTCGTTGAGCAGTATGATATCCGACCCCGTATTCGTGATACAGAATAAGTGGGAGATCTTCCAGTCCTATAATCATGGCTACCTGAAAGATTATGCGCCGTTTTTCCTTAATAATAAGTTGCGCTTCATCACACTGGAATATGTGCCCGAAGAGAAAGACAGGTCGGCGGCCCTCAATTTCCATTTGACACAGAAGGAGAAAATGGATATATCCCGCTCTATTTATTATCCCCGCAACCAGGCCGCGCTCGATACGCTACAAAGCCTGCTTAAATGATAGTACATTTACAGCCGTTTCCCGGTAATGACCACCATCGTATTTCATATAAATGTACTGCTGGCCGGTGGCATAGAGAAGGTGCTGATAGACCTGCTCAATGCCCTGGACTCATCGGAGTACAGGATTAAATTGTCGATAGGCTACGACTTAGGCGAGCTGGAAGTGCTGAAAAGCAGGATACCCGGATACGTAGAGATAAATTACCTGGTGGACCAACCCGCCCTAACGTTTGCGCGGAAAAAAAGAGCAGTCGGAAATATCTCCGTTCCCGAAAAGCTATACAACGAGTTGCTCTTATCACCCCTGCAGAAGAAACAATGGAAAAAGCGGCTGCAAGAAGTGCTGGCGGATGCAGATGTGGTCATTGACTTTGATACCACCCTGGCGCCCTACTATAAGTTATTCCGGGGCAAAAAGACCATTGCTTATTCGCATTTTAGCCTGGCACATTACTGGCATGAGCATGCCCATTTGAGCAGGCGCGACAAACTTGCCCGCCGCCTGATGCACTACGATAAGGTCATCATGATCTGCGATGAAATGAAAGAAGAAGCTATAAAACTATATCCGCAGTTAAAGGGTAAAGCGGTCAGGCTGTATAATTCTTTCGACCAGGAAAAGATAAAAGAGGCAGCACAGGCCCCATTGGCATTACCGGAAGGAGTAGAAGCGGGTAATTATTTTCTTTCGCTGGGTCGGCTCAACGAATCGCAAAAGGATGTAGCAACGGTAATAAAGGCTTATGCCGCCTGCGTGAAAGAACAGGGTATTACCGAGCCCCTTGTAATAGTTGGCGACGGGCCCGATAAAGAGCTGCTTCGCGGCCTTGCTGCTAAAGAAGGAGTAGGCAACAAAGTGTTTTTTGCAGGCTTTAGCTACGAGCCTTATCCCTGGATAAAGAATACTAAGCTTTTTCTCTTTGGCTCAAAGAACGAGGGGCTTCCTACGGTATTGATAGAGGCCCTGGCGCTCGAAAGGCCCGTGGTGGCCACCGCTTGCCCTACGGGGGTAAAGGAGATATTGATGTATGGTGAGGCCGGTACTTTGGTGCCCATAGGCGATGTGGCAGCTATGAGCAAAGCGATCATGGACTTGAAAGACAATAGCTCTTTGCAGGAAGAATATAAAAGAAATGCAAAGACCATATTGGCAGAATTTGATATTGCTACGGTCATTGAACATTTTAAACAGATAGTGCTCAACTGAGGCAACATAGTATGAAGGTCACAGGTTTTACATTTATACGGAATGCTATAAAATATGACTATCCCGTCGTGGAGGCCATCCGTTCCGTATTGCCGCTCTGCGACGATTTTGTGGTTGCCGTTGGAAGGTCTGAAGACGCTACACTGGAATTGATACAAAGCATTGACCCGGGAAAGATAAAAATTCTGGAAACGGTTTGGGACGATTCCATTCGCGAGGGAGGACGTGTACTGGCCGAGGAGACGAATAAATCTTTCCGTGCAATAGATCCGGATACAGATTGGTGCTTTTACATACAGGGCGATGAGCTGCTGCACGAAAAATACCATGAAGCTGTCCGGAAGGCTATGTTGCAATGGAAGGACAATAAGGAAGTGGATGGCCTGCTCTTCAAATACCTGCACTTCTACGGCTCATACGATTACGTAGGCACCTCGGCCTCATGGTATGCTCGTGAGATACGCGTAGTGAGGAATGACAAAAGCATTTATTCTTATCGCGATGCACAGGGCTTCAGGAAGGGCGACAATGAGAAGCTCCGGGTAAAGCCGGTAGATGCATACATATACCACTATGGCTGGGTGAAGGACCCCCGCGCTATGCAGTTGAAACAGGAAGACTTTAATAAGCTCTGGCACGATGATAAATGGGTGGAGCAGCACATTGTGAAGGCGGATGAGTTCAACTACCTCGAAAATATTGATGCGCTTGAAAAATTTACGGGTACACATCCCCGCATTATGCAGGGACGCATTGCAAAGCGTAACTGGCAGTTCGATTATGATATCTCCTACAATAAGCTTTCTTTAAAAGATAAGCTCAAAAAGCTGGCCTTCAAATGGTTTGGCCTGGAATTCGGCTACAGGAATTACAAAGTACTTTGGTAGCGCCAGGGAACATGCGCAAATACAATTTTTGTACTCTCCTCCTTTTCCCTTCAGAATATGTTCAGAAACACATCTTTAGTTTGCAATAAACAAAGCGATGAAAATGAGAAAGATGATCCTGGCAGTTCTGATATTATCTGTTACAACTGCCTCTGCACAAAAGATTTCAGCGAATAAGGTACCAACAGTGGTCAGCAGGGCAGTTAGCCAAAAGTTTCCGGATGCTAAGGCGTTTAAGTGGGAACGGGAGAAGGCCAACTTCGAGGCAAATTTCAAAGATGGCCTTAAAAACAGGTCCGTACTTGTAACGCCTTCGGGTAAGATAATGGAAGTGGAAACTGCGATCGCCACCTCGGCGCTACCCGCAAATGTTCGGGAGTACGTTAGTAACAATTATAAGAACGCCAAAATAAAAGAGGCTGCAGAAATTATTCTTGCTTCAGGTGAATTGAACTATGAAGCTGAGGTAAATGGTATGGACCTGCTCTTCAGTTCTAAAGGTATATTCCTCAAAGCGGTTGAAGATTAAGCAAAGGGCCTCAAAGCCCTATCCTCCTGTTGCTGATTGACAAAAAATAAGGCAACTTTGTAACAACGCAATGAAAATATTGATCATAGAGGACGAACAGGCGCTGAACAGCAGTATAGTCGAGTATCTCAGATCGCTCGACTATACCTGTGAGTCTGTGACCAATTACAGGGATGCTTTACAAAAGATAGACCTGTATGACTATGATTGCGTGGTCCTGGATATAATGTTGCCTGACGGCAACGGTTTAAAGCTGCTTGAGGAAATAAGAGATCAAAATAAAGCGGATGGTGTAATAATTGTATCGGCAAGGAACCAGTTAGACGATAAGCTAAAAGGCCTTGCCCTCGGAGCAGACGATTATTTGACCAAGCCATTCCACCTTGCAGAACTAAGTCTGAGGATCGCAGCAATAGTGCGACGTAAAAACCACCTGTTGAGCAACAAGCTTGAATTTGAAGAGATAGCGATTGACCTCGAAGAGAAAAAAGTTATGGTCAACGATATCCCCGTACCGCTCACCAAGACGGAGTATAAATTTCTTGTTTACTTCATAGTCAACAAGAACAGGTTACTATCCAAAACCCTGATCGCGGAATATTTATGGGGTGACGATATGGAGGCGGTACAGAGTTTCGATTTTATGTACGCCCACATCAAAAACCTGCGCAAAAAGCTGCTCCATGCCGGTAGCGGCGATTACATCCATAGTGTATATGGTATGGGTTACAAATTCGGTATCTCATGAAGTTATTCACCAGGTATAACCGGATAAACGTTGCGGCCACTATCGCAATATTCTTGTTGGGTAGTTGCCTGTTTTATTTCATGGTCCACTATATACTCTTACACCAGCTTGATGAAGCGCTCGAAACCGAACGAACAGAGATACTGACCTTCAGCCGGAAACATGGCAAGCTCCCTGAAGTATTGAACACACCCGACCAATTTACGGTCTATCAACAGGCAAGCACCCCGGTCAAAGAGCATTTTTCTAATGACTATGTACAGTATGTAAAAAAAAGTGAATGGTCCCGTCAGATCGCGTTCTCTGCGAAGGTGAACGGCATTAATTACCTGGTAACGGTAAGCAAACCTTTGGAAGAGACAGAGGGCTTGTTGAGTGTGATCATTGTTGTGACCATACTCCTTATAGCCCTGGTGCTTATCTCCTCTCAGCTGATCAACCGGGCAGTTTTGAATAAGCTTTGGCACCCTTTCTATGAGGCGATGGATTTCCTGAAAAGGTTTAAAGTAGACCAGAAAAGTGAGTTCGCGCTCAGGTCTTCAGGTATCGATGAGTTTGATCAGCTTAATAAAGGCATTAGTGATGTGCTGCGCAGGGTACAGGCCGATTTTGAGTCGCTGAATGAATTTACTTCTTATGCAGCGCATGAAATGCAAACGCCTCTGGCGGTTATTCGGGCAAAACTGGAGCTGATACAGCAGGATGAGAACGTTTTCAGGCAATATGCCGGCCATATGGTGGGCATAGAGCAGGCGGTGCGTAAATTGTCTAAGCTTTACCAATCCCTCCTCTTGCTTACAAAAATTGAGAACGGGCAGTTCATGTTCACGGAGCAGGTCAGGCTCGATGAGGTGGTACATAACAAACTGGGCGAGCTGGACGACCTGGTCAATACGAAAGAGATTTCTCTTGATACAGACATTGCCCCGACATCCCTAACGTTTCATGCTTACCTGGCGGATATACTTGTAGGCAATATTCTGAATAATGCTGTCCGCTACAACATTGCTGGCGGAATCATCTCTATAAGGCTAAATGAAAATGAGCTTGTGATCAGTAACACTTCCTACCTGCCTGCCATGCAGCAGGAACATGTCTTTCAGCGCTTTTTCCGTTCTGCCGAGGCAAAGGAGGAGGGCAACGGGCTTGGGCTGGCCATCGTTAAGCGTATTTGCGAGGCCGCCGGTTATGCCATAAGCTATTCATATATTGGTAACAGGCATTCTTTCCGCATAGCATTCTAAATTCTGAATTTCTACAGATTTGGGGCCTTGATTTGCATCCGGTATGCGATGCGCACTATTTCTTTTTATTTGTCTTGTCACCCTGCTTTCCACGAGGATAGCTGCACAAGAGCATGACCTCGGGTATTTTTTAGCGCAAGGACTGCAAAACAGCCCCTTACTTAAAGACCTGGATAACCAGGTAGCTGCGGCACAAGTAGATAGCAGCCTGCTGAAAGCAAATTATAAGCCCCAGGTATCTTTTACCAGCGATAATTTCTATCCGCCGGTGATCAATGGTTATGGTTACGATCCTGCTGTCACCAACGGGGGTACATACAATGCACTCGTGAATGTGAACCAGTCCTTTATCGGGAAGAAACATTTGCAGGCAAGGCTCTCGGGCTTGCACCTTGCACAGGATTCTGCTAAAAATGAAAGGAAAATATCCGAGCAGGACCTTAAGCGGACCATAACAGCACAATATATAGTAGCCTACGGCGACCAAAAACAACTGGAATTCTACGATCGCGTGCGCCACCTGCTGGTGGATGAGGATAGCATATTAATGCGGCTTACAAGGTCGAACATATATCGCCAAAGCGACTACCTGGCCTTTATGGTAACCGTCAAGCAACAGGACCTCCAGGTAAAGCAATTACAGATACAATACCAGGCAGACCTGGCAACGCTCAATTATTTGTGCGGGATATTTGATACTACTTCCTATGCGCTCACCTACCCCTCTATTCAATTATCTCTGCCCGGCGAGGCCGACGCTTCTGTTTTCTATAGAAAATATGTATTGGATAGTCTTGCTCTAAACAACAACTTATTATTACTCAATTACAATTACAGGCCTAAACTTGCAGGATATGTAAATGCCGGTTACAACTCCTCCCTGGCCTACCAGGCGGAAAAGAATTTCGGCGCCGGTATAGGTCTGAACCTGAGCCTGCCGATATATGATGGCCATCAGCGCAAGCTGCAAGCTCAAAAAATTGTATTGCAGCAAACCACTATTGGCAATTACCGCGATTTTTTCAAGACGCAGTACGATCAGCAGATCGGGATGTTGAAGAAGCAGCTTGCAAGTACAAAGTCGCTGATCAATGATATTAATGAACAGGTAAAATATTCTGAAACGCTGATAAACGTGAATAAAAAATTCTTAACTACCGGCGACGTGAAGATATCAGACCTCGTAATTGCCATTAATAACTACCTGGCCGCAAATAATTTATTGACGCAAAACAACATCACTTGCCTGCAGATAATTAACCAGATCAACTATTGGAACAGACAATAAGCATTATGAGATATTTTTTCAGGTGCCTGGCTGCATTGTCATTGACCGCCACAACGATGACCTCGTGTACCGGTAGTACGAGCGCATCGGACGAACAGGTAAGTGCGATAGAAACTCCCGTTACGGTCGATACTGTCAAACGATCGGATATGGTGGAATATGCAGACCTTAGTGCCACTGCCACCTTTCTGCAAAAGAATATCGTCAAGGCTAATACTGCCGGGTACATCCAGGCTGTGAATGTTCATATAGGCCAATATGTAACACAGGGAACAACTTTATTCCGTGTAAAGACCAAAGAAGCACAAAGCATCGGCAATGCAATTAATAAACTGGACCCTTCTTTCGGATTCAGCGGGCTCAACGACATAAAGGCAACAAGAAGTGGTTACATAGCACAAATGGATCACCAATTAGGTGATTATATACAGGATGGAGAGCAACTGGCCATTATCACCGATAAAAGCAGCTTTGCTTTTTTATTGAACGTTCCTTATGAATTACACAGTTATGTAAAAACAGGAAATTCTGTGCGGGTCATGCTGCCTGACGGAAACACAATGAACGGCCATATAGCCTCTGAGTTGCCCACAGTCGATTCGCTGTCACAGGCGCAGACCTTTGTAATAAAAACAGATACGCCTGGCGACATACCGGAAAACCTCATCGCCAGGGTGCAGGTTGTCAGGAAGGAGAAACAGGATGTTGTCTCTGTGCCTAAGACCGCGGTATTGGCCGATGATACCCAAACTGATTTTTGGGTGATGAAAATGATAAATGACAGTACAGCAGTGAAGGTGCTTATAAATAAAGGATTGGAAACATCCGGACGAGTAGAAATATTATCGGGTGCAGTTGAGCCTTCGGATATTGTATTGACCAGCGGAAATTTTGGCTTGCCGGACACGGCAGCGGTCAAAGTAACTAACAGGTAGCCCATGAAGAACTTTTTTGTCAGGTACAAAAACCCCGTAACTGTTCTGCTTGCATTTGTGCTCATGGCAGGTGCATTGGTATATACCCGGTTCCAGACCTCATTATTTCCCGAGATCACTTTCCCCAAGATCAAGGTAATAGCCGATGCGGGCTTACAGCCGGTGGATAGAATGATGGTGACGGTAACAAAGCCGATCGAGGATGCGATAAAAAGGGTGCCTGAACTGCAGACTGTTCGGAGTACCACCAGTAGAGGTAGTTGCGAGATATCGGCCTTTATGAACTGGAATGCTGACATTGATCTCAGTCAGCAAAGAATAGAGTCTCGTATCAATGAGATCAAGGGTTCACTTCCTCCTGGAACGCAGGTCACTATTGAAAAAATGAACCCATCTATCCTTCCGGTGATGGGCTATACGCTCGAGAGCAACACCTTGTCGCCTATCCAGTTAAAGTTACTCGCCACTTATACCATTAAGCCATTTTTATCGCAGGTGGAAGGAGTGGCGGAAATAAGGATCATCGGCGGCAGGCAAAAGGAATACTGGGTAATGCTCGACCGGCAAAAGATGTCGGCCTTAGGTATAACCCCGGAGATGCTCAACACTACATTAAGCCAGACGGGGCTCATAAAAGCGAATGGCTATTTATCGGACTACCGTTATTTATACCTGAGCGTCACAGATGCCACCGTGCACGATATTGACGAAATAAAAAGCATGGTGGTGCGCAACGACGGCAAGCGTGCCATCCTGCTCAGTGATATTGGCCGGGTCGCTGTTCATGAAGCTACGGAATACACGCGGATAAATGCTAACGGGAGGGATGCTGTGCTCATCGCAGTTATCAAACAACCCAACGCCAACCTGCTAACGGTAGCAGATAGTGTAAAATCAAAAGTGGCACAATTGCCGCAGTTGTTACCTGCCGGTGTTCATATCCGGCCTTACTATGATCAGTCTGCTTTCGTAAAAGACTCGGTTAAAAGTGTGACGGATAGCCTGTGGATAGGACTGGCATTGGCAATAGTTGTCGCCATTATCTTCCTGAGATCTGTAAAGGCAAGTCTTACCATCTTGGTCACTATTCCCGTTACGCTCTGCCTGACGCTTGTTGTCCTGTACCTTGTTGGTTACTCGCTTAATATTATGACCCTTGGTGCTATAGCTGCTGCCATCGGCTTGATAATAGATGATGCCATTGTGGTAATGGAGCAGATACACCGTACCCACGAGGAGCACCCGGATGAGCCTTCTACCAGCCTCGTGCAGAAAGCAATAAAATATTTATTACCTGCCATGATAGGTTCCTCTATCAGTACCATAGTCATTTTCATACCCTTTGTAATGATGACAGGGGTTGCGGGTGCTTACTTCAATGTGCTTACCAATACCATGCTCATCACGCTGGTTTGCTCCTTTTTCGTTACATGGATAGGGCTGCCGGTCATTTATTTACTCATCAGCAGGAAGCCTTTCAAAAACAGGCAGGAGCAAGCCCATTCCGTAAAGAAACAGAGATGGGTATCATTTTTTATCAACAGGCCGGTCATTAGTTTCGGCATCGTAGTAGCCTTCATTCTTTGTATTGTGCTCGTACTGCCACATTTACAAACCGGCTTTTTACCCGAGATGGACGAGGGCAGCATTGTTTTGGATTATAGCTCTCCTCCCGGCACATCTTTAGAGGAAACAGACAGGATGCTTCGCGAAGTAGAAAAGATCATTGTAAAAATACCGGAAGTGGAAACGTATTCTCGGCGCACCGGCACCCAAATGGGCTTTTTCATTACCGAGCCGAACAGGGGCGACTACCTCATACAGTTGAAGAAATCCCGCAAGCGCAGCACCGAAGATGTAATTGCCGATATAAGGAAACGCATTGAAAGTACCCAACCCGCATTACGGGTCGATTTCGGGCAGGTTATTGGTGATATGTTGGGTGACCTGATGACCTCGGTACAGCCCATCGAGATCAAGATATTTGGCGATAACCGGCAGAAGCTCCGGGAGCTCTCTACCGAAATAGCGGATATAGCTTCCGGCATCAGTGGCGTAGCCGACGTATTTAATGGAGTGGTCATTGCGGGGCCTTCTGTCAGCATCATTCCGCATTACGAGCTGCTTGCTCAATATGGAATAACTCCGGCCAATTTTCAAACACAGGTGCAGACAGCGCTCCAGGGCATAGTGGCGGGCAATGTGCTGGAAAATGAACAGCTCACCAACATCCGCTTGATATATCCGGGGGCAAGACAGCTCGATGTAAATGCGACCAGGCAACTTCCTATATTTTTACCGAACGGCCAACTAAAACCTATCGGCGAATTGGCTACCGTAAAAATTGCAACCGGTGACGCAGAGATCCAACGGGAGAACCTCCAGTCAATGGGCGCAGTTACGGCCCGGCTGGATAACCGGGACCTTGGGAGTGCCATCAATGCCATCAGGAAAAAGGTGAATGCAGATATACGATTGCCCAAAGGCTATCATATTGTGTATGGAGGCTCATATGCCGAGCAACAACAATCCTTCCATGAGCTGTTATTGATCCTCATTGCTTCGGCATTATTGGTCTTTGCTGTGATACTGTTCTTATTTCGCAATGTTGCCGTTGCTGCTTTGATCGTTGTACTTGCCGTGCTGGGCATTACCGGCAGTTACCTTGGCTTATTTTTAACCAACACACCTTTGAACGTAGGTAGCTATACAGGTCTTATCATGATCGTGGGCATCATCGGGGAGAATGCCATTTTCACTTTCCTTCAGTTTAGGGAAGCCTTACAGACCCAATCGGTTAAGGATGCTGTGATCTTTTCGATATCGACCAGGTTGAGGCCCAAATTAATGACTGCCCTTGGGGCCATCATAGCTTTAATGCCGCTCGCCTTGGGTATAGGCACGGGTGCGCAACTGCACCAGCCACTGGCAATTGCCGTGATAGGTGGCTTTCTTACGGCACTTGTTTTATTGCTGATAGTGCTGCCCACCTTCCTGGTGCTGCTGTACAAAAACAAAGATATTCATGAAGTTCCCGCTTCACATAGGCTGGGATCTGATTAGGACGATACGCCTGTACTGAGGAATTGCTCGGTCTTTACAAGGTCATCATGCAGCACCCGGTCATGCGCCATCATGCTTACCTCTTTACGCAGCAGGGAGTGGACCTTTTCTATAGTAGCCGAACTTTTAAGCGGTCTTCTCAGGTCTATGGCTTGTGCAGCGGTAAGCAATTCTATGGCAAGTACACGCTGCACATTTTTCATCACACGGTATAGCTTGGTTGCAGCATTGGCGCCCATGCTTACATGGTCTTCCTGTCCGTTGCTGCTGATGATGCTGTCAACACTTGCAGGCGTGCATAGCTGTTTGTTCTGGCTCACTATCGAGGCAGCAGTGTATTGGGCGATCATGAATCCGCTGTTCAGTCCTGCATCAGGGGCAAGGAATGCCGGTAGGCCTCGCTGTCCGCTAATGAGCAGGTAAGTGCGCCGTTCAGATATGCTTGCTATTTCTGCCATGGCGATTGCCAGGAAATCGAGATTGAGTGCCAGTGGCTGGCCGTGAAAATTACCTCCGCTCATGATCGCATCCTCATCATGGAACACGATAGGGTTATCCGTCACAGAGTTGATCTCTGTTTCCACTACCTGCCTGATATTATCCACGGCATCTTTACTGGCCCCATGCACCTGCGGCATACAGCGGAAGGAGTAGGGGTCTTGCACCTGCTCTTTAGGCTGCTGTTGCAGCTCACTGCCCTGTAATAGTTCCAGTATCCTCGCCGCTGTGTTTATCTGTCCTTTATGTGGCCGTACCCGGTGTATCGGGTGGCGGAAAGGCTCATCCTTCGCAAGAAAACCGTCGGCGCTCATCGCCCCGATCGCATCGGCCCATCCCAGCAGCCGCTCTGCGGCCATAAGGGCCCATACGGCATAGCTGCTCATGAACTGGGTGCCGTTCAGCAGTGCCAGTCCTTCTTTTGCCGCCAGGGGCATGGGCTCCATGCCCAGTTCTTTCAATACTTCGGCGGCATCTCTTTTACGGCCCTTATAATTTACCTGTCCTTTGCCGAACAGGGGCAGGCTAAGATGTGCCAGTGGTGCCAGGTCGCCGGATGCTCCCAGTGAGCCTTGCTCATATACCACCGGGTGCACACCATTATTGTAGAATTCAGTAAGTCTTTGTACTATTTCGGGGCGTACGCCGCTGTAGCCCTGGCTGAGGCCATATACTTTCAGCAGCAGCATTAGCCGCACTATCTCTTCGGGCACCTCATCGCCCATACCGCAGGCATGCGAGCATACCAGGTTCTCCTGTAGTTGCGCCAGGGCCTCGGGTGCCACCTTTACATTACACAGCGAGCCAAAACCCGTATTGATGCCGTAATAGGTATTATTGCTTTTCAGGATATTATCAAGGTAGGCCCTGTTAACGGCTATACGCTGCTGCGCGGCGCCGGACAGCAGTATCTTACCGTCATTATTATTTTGTAAAAATTCAATAGAGAGATGTTCGGGTAATTCCATGATATGCACCTGTATTAGTGGATGCAAATGTACTTATTCCCTTAAACTTTACAGGCTTGCACATATGTACACCCTGGCATAAAATAGCATATTTGCAGCTATATTTGCCGCACAATTAGATAAGATATGTTGCCGATACATTTATTCCGTCAGGATAAGGAACGGGTACTGGAAGGATTAAAGAAAAAGAACTTTAAGGACCTGGAGCTTGTAGATAAGATCATTACACTGGATGAGCAGCGCCGCCAGGTGCAGGCTGAGAATGACACGCTGGCAGCTTCGGTCAATTCGGCTTCTAAAAATATAGGCCAGCTCATGGCCAAAGGTGAAAAAGAGCAGGCGGAACAGTTGAAGGCAGAAGTGGCTAAAAATAAAGAACAAGCGAAAGAACTCGGCCATAAACTGAATGAGCTGGAAAAGGAACTGCACGATACGATGGTGCTTTTACCCAACCTGCCCCACAACAGTGTGCCGGTGGGTAAGACCCCTGAAGAAAACGAAGTTGTGCGCAGCAGCGGCAGCACCCCCGACCTCTCTGCACAAAAAATGCCCCATTGGGAACTGGCCGATAAATACAGGCTTATTGATTTTGAACTGGGTAATAAGATAACCGGCAGCGGTTTCCCTGTATACATTGGGCAGGGTGCCAGGTTGCAGCGTGCTTTGATCACTTATTTCCTCAACTACAATATTGATGCGGGATATACGGAGTACTACCCTCCCTATATGGTGAACGAGGTCAGTGCATATGGCACAGGCCAGTTACCGGATAAGGAAGGGCAGATGTATCATGTGACCGAAGACGGGTTTTTCCTCATCCCCACAGCCGAAGTACCGGTGACCAATGTACACCGCGATACCATACTTGCAGAGCAGCAACTGCCTGTTAAGATGACCGCATATACGCCATGCTTCCGCCGCGAGGCCGGTTCTTACGGCAAGGATGTGCGTGGCCTCAACCGCGTGCACCAGTTCGATAAGGTGGAGATAGTGCAGCTGGCACAGCCCGAGAAAAGCTACGAGGCGCTGGAAGAAATGGTAGCTCATGTGGAGCAGCTGGTGCAGTCACTTGGGCTGCAATACCGCATCCTGCGCCTCTGTGGCGGCGATATGAGTTTTGCCTCTGCACTTACTTACGATTTTGAAGTGTACAGTGCGGCCCAGGAGCGCTGGCTCGAGGTGAGTTCCGTTTCCAACTTCGAGGTGTTCCAGACCAACCGGATGAAGATACGCTATAAGGATAGCAATGGTAAGACCCAATTGCTGCACTCGCTCAATGGTAGCTCTCTGGCCCTGCCCCGCATTTTGGCCTGCATTCTCGAGAATCACCAAACTCCGGAAGGTATTAAGATACCCGAAGCCCTGCAACCTTACTTTGGCAAGGCACTTATAAATTAATTGCTTTTTGAATTCTGACTTTTTACTTTTGGTAAAGCATGATACAACGCATTCAAACATTATGGCTGTTCCTCGCAGCTTTGGTCAACTCTGGGCTTTTTATGTTCGACCTGTACAGGCCCGATGATGCCACCGGCATACTAAAGTCCATCAATGTGAACAACAATTACTTCTTTGTGCTCATAGCCCTTGTAACCATTGTGCTTCCGCTGGTGGCCATCTTTATGTTCAGGGACCGCAAACGCCAGAAGCGACTTGCCGTTTTGAGCATTATCGCCTGCCTGAGCTTCATATCTACCATGCTGATGAAGATTAACAGCAGCTATCCTGCAGGTACTACCGGTAGCTATTGGATCGGTTCCATACTGCCTGTGCTTGCGGTTATCTTTCTCTTCATGGCCATACGCGGCATCAGCAAAGACGACAAGCTGGTGCGGTCGCAGGACAGGCTACGATAAGCTTTTAAAAGCCCAGAGATACTCCAACGCTAAAACCTATGTTGCTGAATGCAGAAGAGAATGCAAGGGTCTTGGTAGGTTGGCTGCTGCTATTGTTATCTCTCTCCGAATAATTGCTTTCATACTCGAAATGCGTATCGCTGGTATTGATCTGGCCCACGATCTGCGCACCGTTCTGTATGAGGCTGGTGTACTGCCCTGTCTTGGGCATCAGCGACAGGGACATGCCGTTCAGCTCGGCCCAAAGACCAAATACACGGTTCATTTTATAGCGTACGCCCGCCGCTCCCGAAATACCGACAGAAATACGGTTCCTTACTTCGAAGGTTGAGGATTCTGTACCATTAACTTTGTCTGAGTAGCTCTCCTCGGTAACGATCTTGCCTGCCACTGGTATGGCCAGCCCCGCGCGGGCATAGCCCGAAATGCGGGTATCGCCCGTGGACACCACGATCGCAGGCAACAGCACAACCGGCATTTCGGCATGCGAAGTAAAATTTACAGTTGCCGGGTTGTTGGGAGCAGTAGTGGTATAAGTGAATTTATATTGTTTCATTGCCAGGCCCAGACCCACACCTACTTCTACACCAATATGCTGGTTGAGCATGAGGCCGGGAGCTATCACGGCGCCCAAACCTGCTGCGAAGGATGCTTTCTTCAGGTTGTATGAATTATAGGTGCCATCATAAGATTGGGTACCATTTATTGGTTGGATGTATGCATCATAGGCCATGGTCTCAGTGCCGGCCACAGGCAGGGCATAGCCAAAGCCTGCACGCAGTGTGAAGGACGGGTCGAAAAAAGGTTCTTTTTTCTTTTTTGCATACGCAGGCAGGGCCATCACGGCCGCACCGATAAGGATAAGGAGCTTTTTCATTGTCTGTTCTTGTTTAAGAATTATTTACGTTTCATACAGGCTTCTATCTCTTCTACCGTTATGGGTATGTTCTTAAAGAGGTCCTGGTTTCCGTTCTTGGTTATCCAGATATTGTTCTCTATACGTATGCCCATCTGCTCTTCTTCTATGTAGATGCCGGGCTCTACGGTAAAGAGCATGCCTTCCTTCACAGCATCGGTACGTGTGCCCAGGTCGTGCACATCTATGCCCAGGTGGTGCGTAACGCCGTGGTAGAAGTATTTGCGGTAGGCAGGGTTGGCCGGGTCCTGGTTCTTGATGTCGTTCTTGGTGATGAGCCCTATGCGCAGCAGTTGTTTTTCCATCTCCACATTGATCTTGTTCACATAGTCGGGGAATTTGATGCCGGGCTTCAGTATTTTCTTGCCATAGTTGTGCACGGCCAGCACGGCATTATATACCTCCTTCTGGCGCTTGGTGAATTTGCCGTTCACCGGTATGGTACGCGTAAGGTCTGATGCATAATTGCCATATTCCGAGCCAAAGTCCATCAGTATCAGCTCGCCGTCCTTGCATTCGCCATTGTTCTCTACGTAGTGCAGCGTGCGCGCCCTGTCGCCGGAGGCTACGATGCAGCCATAGGCGTGGCGTGTGGCCCTGTTCCGCAGGAACTCGTGCGTTATCTCGGCTTCTATCTCGTACTCCATTACACCGGGCCTGATGAACTGCATCACGCGGCGGAATGCTTTTTCGGTTATATCTACGGCCTTCTGTGTTACGGCTATTTCTTCTTTCGTTTTTATGGCGCGCAGCTCTTTCATAATGCGGGCCGAGCGCTCGTAATGGTGCAGCGGATAGCGCTTCATGAAGTCATGCACATACAGCAGGTCGGGGCGGAAGAGGGTGGTATCCAGCCTGTCGTTCTCGTCGCTGTTCAGGTACACATGGTCGGCATGGTGCATCATCACCTGCAGCATGGCATCTATACTGTCCATCCACTGTATGTTCTTTATGCCCGATATGGCAGTTGCCTCGTCTTTACGCAACTTATGACCTTCCCATTTTTCCAGGTCTTCGTTGGGTCGCAGCAGTACCAATACCTCCCTTGCGCTTGGGTCGGGGTTATCGGGATACAGGATCACCATACTTTTTTCCTGTACTATACCTGAAAGCCATACCACATCCGAATTGGGCACATATACATAGGTCTGGTCGCCATTGGTGGGCAGCACCTGGTTGCCCGGGAATATGGCCACCGAGTTGGGCTTCATCTTTTTGATAAAGCGCTGACGGTTCTGTACATAAAGCTTCGACGGTATCGGTAAGTATTTCATCTGTGGTATTTTTATTATGAGGTTGTGAAGTTAAGGAAAAATGATAGGTTGACAAGTTGAGGAATACAGGGTGAAAATCAGCGGATATCATAGGTCGTTATCAGGTAATTTATGTAAACAAGAACGCCCTGCATTTTGCAGGGCGTTCTCTACTATATTAGTTATCATTACGCATTCGCCATCGCTACGGGAGCGGCAGAGAGTATCTCTTCATTGGCTTCAGATGCATATTTATCGAAGTTCTTTACAAAAAGCTGTGCCAGGTGATTGGCCTTCTTGTCGTAGGCTTCTTTATCGGTCCATGTGTTGCGGGGGTTCAGTATCTCCACCGGCACATTGGGGCAGCTCTTAGGCATCAGCACGCCAAAGGTAGGGTGTGCTTCATATTCTACGCCGTTCAGCTCGCCGTTCATGGCTGCAGTTATCATGGCGCGTGTATAGCTCAGCTTCATACGGCTGCCGGTGCCATAGGCGCCGCCGCTCCAGCCTGTGTTGATGAGCCATACGTGCACATTATGGTCTTCTTCCAGCTTCTTGCCCAGCAGCTCTGCATACCTGGTAGGGTGCAGCGGCAGGAACACGCGGCCAAAGCAGGCCGAGAAAGTGGTCTGCGGTTCGGTAACGCCAACTTCGGTACCCGCAACTTTTGCAGTGTAACCGCTGATGAAGTGGTACATGGCCTGTGCCTTGGTCAGCTTGCTGATGGGGGGCAGTATGCCGAAGGCATCACAGGTAAGGAAGAAAATATTTTTAGGAGCACCGCCGTAAGAGGGCTCTTTTGCATTGTCTATATGGTCGATGGGGTAAGCGGCACGGGTGTTTTCTGTGATGCTTCCGTCGGCATAGTCCACAGTATTAGTGCCTGCTACGAATTTGATGTTCTCCAGCAGGGCGCCCGGTTTGATGGCTTTGAATATCTGCGGTTCTTTTTCTTCGCTCAGGTCTATACACTTGGCATAGCAGCCACCTTCGAAGTTGAACACGGTGTTGGCCGACCATCCGTGCTCGTCGTCGCCTATCAGGGCGCGTTGTGGGTCGGCGCTAAGGGTGGTCTTGCCGGTGCCGCTCAGGCCGAAGAATAGGGCCACATCGCCATCTTTACCTTCGTTGGCCGAGCAGTGCATGCTCAGTACGCCATGCTCATGCGGCAATACATAGTTGAGCACACCAAAAATGCCTTTCTTCATTTCGCCGGTATAGGCCGATCCGCCGATCAGGATGATCTTGCGGGTAAAGTTCACTATTGTAAAATTGCCCTGGCGGGTACCGTCAACGGCAGGGTCGGCTTCAAAGCCGGGGGCCTGCAATATCAGCCAGTCGGGGTTCTGTGTGGCTATTTCCTGTTCCGTAGGGCGCAGGAAGAGGTCGTTGCAGAACAGGTTGGCCCAGGGTGTTTCGTTTACTACGCGGATGTTCAGGCGGTATTTGGGGTCGGCGCAGGCATAGGCGTCGCGCACCCATACTTCTTTGCCGGTCATGTAAGCGCAAACCTTGTCATACAGCTTATCGAAAGCCTCGGGAGCTATGGGAATGTTGATATCACCCCAATCCACGCTATGTTCGGTCTTGGCATCTTTAACGGTAAATTTGTCTTTCGGGGAGCGGCCGGTGAATTTTCCGGTGCTTACGCAGAGTGCGCCGGTGTCGTTGAGAACGCCTTGTCCCAGCTCAACTGTCTTATTTACAAGGTCTTGGGGAGATAAGTTCCAGTGTGCGGTTGCTACATTTAAACCCAGGTCAGCGAGATTGGCCAATGGGTTTTTCTTACCAAATTCCTGCATAGAAGAATATTTTGTCCAAAATTTTAGAGGGCAAAAATACTACTAAAATGCTATCGGCAACGTTAATTTCGCTATTTGGATACAGAATTTTATGCAATGGACAAATAGCCGGAAAGGGAATTAATAGTAAAATAATATTATATAAAGAATAATACAGCCCGCCGACCGGCTACAAATTATCTATAAATGAAAAGGAATAAATTGCCATATATGCTGCTGATATTTGTAAGCGCAGCCTTGTATTTATGGGGTTTTATGGCCGGTATCGGTCACAAAGGCTGGGCTGCAACTCTTGAGCGGGCTGGCGAAATAGCGCTTGCCGCATCACTTATCATCTTTTTTGCTATCCCTAAAAAAAAGTAGTACACGGCGCTATAAATAAGATAGCGGCGAAAAAAAACGCACCTTTCTTTTTTTTGAATTTCAAACCCGTATCTTTGCGCAAAATTTCAGGGTCGAGTAATGAATTTTAATAAATTAATCGTCGTTTTTTCACTGATAATCATGGCTTTCGGACCAGCTCCCAAAGCCCATGCAGCAGAAGAAGCGGCGCCGGCAAGTGAAGAAAAGAAAGGCTTCAATGCAACCGAAGTAATTTTTGGCCACATTGCAGATTCACACGAGTGGCATTTGTTCGACCTGAATGGCAGCCCTGTAGCATTTCCGCTTCCTGTTATTGTTTATGGTCCCAATGGCCTGCAGGTATTTTCAGCTTCTCATTTCGAGGAGTGGCACGAGAGCGCAGATGGCAAATTACAGATCAGCAATTCATATAATGGTATGCACCTCGAGAAGGGCATGAAGGAAAAACTGGTTGCCGATGATGGCGGCAGGATATATGACCTCTCCCTTACCAAGAATGTGGTGTCTATGATCATCGGCGTTATCCTGTTGCTTTGGATAATGACCGCCGCCGCCAAGAAGTACAAGGCCAACGGTACCATGACCGCACCTTCGGGCATGCAAAATGGCCTCGAAGCGGTGATCATCTTCATGCGCGATGAGGTGGCCCGTCCTAACCTGGGGCATAAGGCCAATAAGTTCATGCCCCTCATACTCACGATATTTTTCTTTATCTGGATCAATAACTTACTGGGCCTGCTTCCGGGTGGTGCCAACTTTACCGGCAACATTGCCGTTACCTGCTGCCTGGCGATCGTATCCTTCATCGTAATGATGGCTAACAGTAATAAGCATTTCTGGAGCCACCTGTTGAATCCGCCGAATGTACCCGTCCCCATCAACATCCTGCTGGTGATCATCGAGTTCCTCTCCTTGCTCATTAAGCCGGTAGCCCTCATGATACGTCTTTTTGCCAACATGCTGGCAGGCCATATCGTGATACTCAGCGTTATATCCATGATCTTCATCTTTGGTGCGCTGAACAAATTTGTTGGTATCGGTTTTGTGCCGGTTTCGCTGGCCTTCTCCGTATTCATGTTCATGCTCGAGCTGCTGGTGGCTGCCATACAGGCATTCATCTTTGCCAACCTCACGGCGGTGTTCCTGGGGCAGGCCATCGAGGAAGGACATGGTCACGAAAATGAAATAATAGCTTAGTTTTTTAATCAAAATCCATATACACATGTCGTTGTTAAACACAATTATGTTAGCCGCAGATGTAGCCAAAGCAGGTGGTGCGATAGGCGCCGGTATAGCTGCTGTTGGTGCAGGCATTGGTATCGGCCAGATCGGTAAAGGCGCAGTAGAAGCTATTGCACGCCAGCCGGAAGCAATGAGCGATATCCGTGCGAACATGATCCTTACAGCTGCCTTCGTAGAAGGTGTTGCGCTGTTCGGCGTTATCGCAGGTCTGCTTGCTATCGTACTCTAAGAGTACAGGACATTTAACTGCATCCGACGCACAGGGCCGAGGATGCAGTTATTTAAACCTCTGTCATTTGTTAACTTTGAATATTGACCTTTTTAATTAATAAATAAACACAAGCACAATGGATTTGCTGACCCCGGAACTCGGCTTATTTTTTTGGACACTCATCGCATTCCTCGCAGTGTTCTTTATCCTGCGCAAGTTTGCATGGAAGCCCATACTGGAAACACTGGGCGAACGTGAGAAAGGTATTGCCGATGCAGTATCTGCCGCCGAGCGCGTGAAGGCCGAAATGGGCCAGTTGCAGGCTGAGAACGAGAAGATAATGGCGGAAGCCCGTGAAGAAAGCTCGCGCCTGATGAAGGAAGCCCGCGAAACAAGGGACCGCATTGTGAATGAGGCCAAGGACCAGGCAAAGGTAGAAGCCAACAAGATACTGGTGGATGCACAACAGCAGATACACCAGCAGAAGATGGCTGCAATGGCTGAGGTGAAGAACGAGATAGGCAACCTGGCGGTTGAAGTAGCAGAAAAGATACTGCGTACCCAGCTATCTGCTGCCGATGCGCAGAATCACTTTGCCGAAATGCTGTCACAAGACATTAAACTGAACTAATTTTTTACCGGATGATAAGGCCTTTTGGGGGCCTTTGACTTCTGATTTTTGAATTGATATATGCCTAATCCACGTCTTGCATCGCGCTACGCGAAATCTTTGATGGACATCGCTGTTGAGCAGAACAGTGTAGCGGCCGTGCTGAACGACCTGAAACTGCTCGATGCAACATGCCGTCAAAGCCGCGACTTCGCCGTGATGCTGCGCAGCCCGGTTGTGAAGGCCGATAAGAAACTTGCGGTATTCAATGCCATATTTGGTGGCCAGGTGAATAACCTCACTATGATGTTCGTGACACTGATGACACAGAAGGGCCGTGAGGAATACCTGCAGGAGATAGTACAGGCCTTTATAGCGCAGTACAACGAAATGAACCACATAAAAGTGGTAAAACTCACTACTGCTTCGCCTGTAAATGATAAAGTGAAGGATGCAATACTCGGAAAGGTGGCTCGCGCCCTCGAAGGCAATACCATCGACCTCAGGACAGAAGTAAAACCCGAGCTGATAGGTGGTTTTGTGCTGGAAGTGGAAGATAAACTATTTGATGCCAGTGTGCGTCGCGATCTGAATGATATCAGGACCTCGCTGCTGGATAACAGTTACATCAGTAAGATGTAAAACCCTTCCTGCCTCTCTAAATAGAGAGATGGGATATTGAAGCTCTTAAAAATTATAAACACAAAAATAAAAACCAATGCTCCCCTTCAGGGGAGTCTGAGGGATTAAATTTTATATTATGGTTCAGATAAAACCGGATGAAATATCGGCGATATTACGCCAGCAACTGAGCAGCGTCGATACAGCTACCAGTCTTGAAGAAGTAGGCACCGTACTGATGGTGGGCGATGGTATCGCTCGTGTTTACGGTCTTAATGGTGTTCGCCAGGGTGAACTCGTTGAGTTCGAGAATGGTGTTAAGGCTATCGCCCTTAACCTTGAAGAAGACAACGTAGGTGTGGTATTGATGGGCGAAAGCGAAGGCATTAAGGAAGGCGCCAAAGTACGCCGCACCGGTCAGATCGCCTCTATCAAAGTAGGCGAAGGTATGGCAGGCCGTGTAGTGAATACACTGGGCCACCCTATCGACGGTAAAGGTCCCCTGCAGGGCGAGCTGTACGAAATGCCGCTGGAGCGTAAGGCCCCGGGTGTTATCTACCGTGAGCCGGTTAAGGAACCCCTGCAAACGGGTATCAAGGCCATCGATGCGATGATCCCCGTAGGTCGCGGACAGCGTGAGCTGGTGATCGGTGACCGCCAGACAGGTAAGACCGCTATCTGTATCGATACCATCATCAATCAGAAAGAATTTTTCGATGCCGGCAAACCGGTATATTGTATCTACGTAGCGATAGGCCAGAAAGCATCTACCGTCGCCGGTGTGATGAAAACACTGGAAGATAACGGTGCGATGGCTTATACTACTATCGTTTCGGCTTCTGCTGCCGATCCGGCCCCGCTGCAGTTCTACGCTCCCTTCGCAGGTGCAGCGATAGGTGAATTCTATCGCGATACAGGTCGTCCCGCACTGGTTATCTATGATGACCTTTCAAAGCAGGCCGTGGCCTATCGTGAGGTGTCATTGCTGCTCCGCCGCCCGCCGGGCCGCGAGGCTTACCCCGGTGACGTGTTCTACCTGCACAGCCGCTTGCTGGAGCGTGCGGCCAAAGTCATCTCAAATGATGGCATTGCTAAGCAGATGAACGACCTCCCCGAAAGCATCAAACACCTCGTGAAAGGTGGTGGTTCACTTACTGCCCTGCCGATCATCGAAACACAGGCTGGTGACGTATCGGCTTATATCCCCACCAACGTTATCTCGATCACCGACGGCCAGATATTCCTCGAGTCGAACCTGTTCAACTCAGGTATCCGCCCGGCCATCAACGTAGGTATCTCCGTGAGCCGTGTGGGTGGTAACGCGCAGATCAAGTCGATGAAGAAAGTGGCCGGTACCCTGAAACTGGATCAGGCCCTCTACCGCGAGATGGAGGCCTTCTCAAAATTCGGTGGTGACCTTGATGCTGCTACTAAGATCGTACTCGATAAAGGTAGCCGTAACGTGGAGATACTGAAGCAACCCCAGTTCTCACCATATGCGGTGGAAAAGCAGGTGGCTATCATCTACCTGGGTACGAACAACCTCATCCGCGAGGTGCCTGTAAAGAATGTAAAAGCATTCGAAGAGGCTTTCCTCTCGCAGATGGAGATGAAGCTGCCCAACGTACTGGCCGAATTCAAAAAAGGTAACCTGCCTGAAGACGGTATCAATAAAATGATACAACTGGCTAACGACCTTATTCCCCAGTTCAAGAACTAGTCGAAGATCAGTATTACAATAAAATGGTTCCGCCCCGCATCTTGCGGGGCGGAACTTTTTTTTACTTTTATCATAACATGGATATAGCAAGCGCAAAAAGAACAGGTGGCCTCAGAACGCTTTATGCAGTTATTATTGCACTGGCGGTCGCCTACTTGTTGATGATACTGATAACAGGCGATGATCTCTGGCTGTTTTCAGAGCCCGCTATAATGCCCAACATACTTGCGGGGCTGGTATTTGTACTTGCTGCAGGCTTATTCATTGGGCGAAACACGGGCCTGTGCATCCTCATCCGCAAACGCAATTGCTACTGGATCGGCATCCGCAATAGCTTTTATATACTTTGGCTGGGTACTTTCCTGGCATCGTTGATCGGTTTTTTCCTGGAGGGCATACACAGCCCTTTTGGCCTGGCCGACGGAGCGGACGGTTATATACTTAAACCGCTTGCTATGGTCACTGTTTTTGGTGCTTTACCCACTATTCTTATAGCAGTTATATTAGGCTATTCCATAAAAAAGGCAGGTGAACATAAGAGCAGTAAATAAAGACGACTTCCAGACTATTCACCGCTTTGTCTGCGAATTGGAAGATGAACAATTCGATCTCGAACTATTCAGGCCCCTGTTCCTGCAAAACATCATTACCCCGCATTACCACTACCTGCTTGCTATGGAAGGCGATAAGGCAGTAGGTTACATAAGCTGCCACGGGCAAATGCTCCTGCACCATCTTGGCCTCGTGTACGAGATACAGGAGATATTTGTTGACAGGGCGTTTCGAAATAAAGGAATTGGCAAAATGCTATTGCAAACGCTTGAGGCGCAGATAAGTAAAGAAAATTATGAACTACTTGAAGTAGCCTCCAACATACGCCGCAAAGAGGCACACCAATTCTACCTCAATAATGGCTTTGAGTGCACCAGCTATAAGTTCAAAAAACAGCAGAAGGGTTAATTATCCCATAAGGGCTCCTGGTGTGTGCTATATACAGCAAGTACCATTACCGCTTTGCTCTCTTCTTCAATAGTATAATGAATGAGAAAAGGAAATTTATCTACTCTGGCACAGCGAATGCTATCATATCTTACACCATAGTAAAGAGGGTTAGTTTTAATGGATTGGAGCACTTTTTCAACTTGCCGGGCAAAGCGTTTACTTAAATTCCTCTGCTGTTGTTCGTAATAGGTACAGGCTGACTCGATATCCTTAATAGCGTGGGGTGAAAACAGGATATTGTATCGTTTCATTTAGCAAGGGCTTTTAGCTTTTTTGTTGCCCCCGACCAGTTTATTGCCTTCTCCGGATTTTTCTTAAGTTCTTTTAGTCTGGCTTTTACCTGTTTCTTTTGCCAGTCGGGGATGTCGCTATCTTCCGGTTCAACCAGCTCAACCGCATCAAGCTTTCGAAGATCCTCAATTATAGCCGATGCGTAATCCTTTTTGATACGCAGAAAATAATACCCTGCCATATAACCTTATCTTGTTTCAATATAAAGTTACGCAAAGAAATTTGTATCCGCTTGGATATTGTAACGAAGCTATTCTACTTCTTCAGTCCTATCTCCCTCAGCCGCTCATCCAGGTATTCACCGGCAGTATAGTCTTCGTAAGCTTTGGGATGTTCCGCATCTATACAGCTATCCAGGCAGGCGAGGCTCATCTCGCTCTTCGGATGAAGGAAGAAGGGTATCGAGAAACGCGAAGTACCCCATTTTTCCCGGGGCGGGTTCACTACCCTGTGCGTGGTCGATTTCAGCTTATTATTGGTAAGGCGCTGTAGCATGTCGCCTACATTCACTACTATTTGTTCGGGCAGTGAAGTAACGGGTACCCATGTGTCTTCTTTGCTCAGTATCTCCAGCCCGTCGGCAGATGCGCCCACCAATAGCGTGATGAGGTTGATATCCTCATGTTGTTCTGCCCGTATGGCCGATTTAGGCTCTTGCGTAATAGGCGGGTAATGTATGGCGCGCAATATAGAGTTGCCATTATGCACATGCGGATCGAAGTAATGCTCATCGAGGCCAAGGTATATAGCTATGGCCTGTAGCAATGCCGTACCCGATTTTTCGAATGCCTTGTAGGCATCATGCAGTGTGGGTGTGAAGGGCGGTATTTCCTTCACAGTTACATTATCCGGGTATTCACTTTTCACTGGGTCATCATCTTCCACGTCCTGCCCGTACTGGAAGAATTCTTTAAGGTCCGGTGCATCAGATCCCTTTGCATGCTCGCGTCCGAAGGAGGTGTAACCGCGCTGCCCGGCCAGTTCAGGTATTTCGTATTCCTTTTTGGTGTCAGTGGGCATAGCAAAAAAGTCCTGTACATATTGGTACAGGTGCGCGATCAGTTCATCGGGTATGCCATGATTTTTGACTGCTACAAAACCTACTTCTTCATAGGCCTTACCAAGGTCGTTTACGAATTTTTGTTTCAGCTGCGGGTCGCCGCTACGGAAGTCTGCGAGATTTACTACGGGGATATTCATACACTTATACTTATGTCTGTTACAAATCTACACAACAATAGTATTGTTAGGCAATAGCTGCGCTATATAAAAGTTATTATTTTTTTATCATTTCTGTAAGCGACGAAAAATGAATGCTATTGAAAAGTGTAGGCCTTGATATTTTTTATCTCGATGGCATTTTTTGAACCCCTGACCACATAGTAATCATAGAACTTATGCTGGTATTCAAATCCTATGATGTAGGTATAGGCTTCCTTGCCTTTATGCAGCACGGGCTTCAAATGGCTGCCACCCCTCGGCATGGTAAACATTCCTTCTGCCGTGTTTGGCCCGTAGGCTGCCTCGATAGCGTAGGTACCCCTGTTGCTGTATTCATTGGTCTTAATGATGACACTGAAGTTGAAACGGTTGAGTGGGTCATTGGTAACAGCCATGCTGTCTGCGGTAACAATAGTTCCGGCTGGGGGAGCATTATACTGGTCGTCATCGTTCACTGCCAGCAGTTTAGGTCCTTGGGTATTGTCGCTCCCTGTACTATGGCACGAGCCCAGCATAATGATACATGCAGCTAACAGTATTTGCTTCATCTTGAGCAAAAATAAGTAAATACCCTACAGCCCACCGCAGGGCCAAACAATATTTTAATCTATGCCCTTAATAGCCTACTTTTAAACTGTTTTCAAACCTTTATTAGCAATGAATAAGTGGAAAATTGCCGCTATACTTTTAATAGGCTCGCAAATGATGACCGCATGTAACGACGGTACCGGGAACGCTCCACACAGCGATACCCTGACCGCAAATGAAGTGACCGTAGGTTACGATAGTAATTTCCAGGTACAGGCGCAGGCCTTTGCCGATCTGCAACTGCTCCGCTACGAAGTGCCGGGCTTCAATACGCTGAGCCTTCAGCAAAAAAAGCTTGCTTATTACCTGTACCAGGCTGCCTTAAGTGGCCGTGATATCATTTACGACCAAAAGAGTAAATATGGCCTGCTGCTCCGCAAGACCATCGAGACCATATACGGTACTTATAAGGGTGATAAGAACAGCGACGACTGGAAGAAGTTCGAGGTGTACTGCGGACGCTTCTGGTTCAGCAACGGCAACCATCACCACTACAGCAACGAGAAATTCATCCCTGAATGTTCTTACGACTATTTTACAGAAATATTAAAGAACAGCGATACGGCTCAGCTACCTAAAAACGCCGGCGAAAGCGTGGATGCATTCCTTGCACGCATTAAGCCAATGGTGTATGACCCGAAGTTCGAACCCAAGGTTGTGGACCTGCGCCCGAATGTGGACAACATCAAAAACTCATCGAACAATTTCTACGAAGGCGTTACGCAAAAAGAAGTGGAAGCATATTATGCTAAATTCGATACTAAAGGCGATGCACCTTCCTGGGGACTGAACAGCAAGCTGATGAAGGATGAAAATGGCAATATAGTAGAGAAGACATGGAAAGTGGGCGGCATGTATGGCGCAGCCATTGAGAAGATCGTGGACTGGCTGGAAAAAGCTGCTACAGTAGCGGAAGATACGCAGCAGAAGAAATCGCTCGACCTGCTCGTGAAGTTCTATAAAACAGGCGACCTCAAAACCTTCGACGATTACAGCATTGCCTGGGTACAGGATACAGCCTCCCGTATCGATGTGGTCAATGGTTTTATAGAAGTGTACCTCGATGCCATTGGCAAAAAAGGCAGCTTCGAAAGCACCGTGTCGTTAAAGGACCTGGAGGAGACCAAACGTATAAAGACCATTGCAGCCCAGGCCCAGTGGTTCGAGGACCATTCGCCCATTATGGACGAGCATAAAAAGAAGAACGTAAAAGGTATAACGGCAAAGGCCATTACCGTGATAGTGGAAAGTGGCGATGCTGCCCCAAGTACACCGATAGGTATCAACCTGCCGAATGCCGACTGGATACGTGCCGAACATGGTTCCAAGTCTGTATCGCTCAGCAACATCATACATGCCTACAATGTATCGAGTGCCAAAAGCGGCTTTTTGGAAGAGTTTGCAGTTAATGACACGGTGTTGCAGCGTATGAAGAAATATGGCAACCTGGCATCCGACCTGCATACCGATATGCATGAGTGCATTGGCCACGCATCGGGTAAAATAAACGACGGCGTGGAAACAACCGATAAGACCCTGAAGACCTATGCATCTTGTCTCGAAGAGGCCCGTGCCGACCTCGTGGGGCTCTATTACATCTACGATCAGAAGCTGGTGGATATGGGTGTAATGCCCTCTCTTGAAGTAGGCAAGGCCGGCTACGACAACTATATGATGAACGGCCTGATGACCCAGCTCACCCGCCTGAAACCCGGGGAGCAGCTCGAGGAGGCCCACATGCGCAATCGCCAGTTGATAGCCCGCTGGGCATACGAGCATGGCAAAAAGGACAATGTGGTAGAATTCGTAAAGAAGGAT